>DATAVA010000043.1:0-97760 GCA_036267975.1 Steroidobacteraceae bacterium
ATCGTAGACGCCATCGCGGGCCAGCGCCGTGTTGATCTCGTGAATCTGGATGGCCTGCTCCTCGAAGGGAAACGCCTGGTCTTCGAGCAATGATTCGTACTGCTCCTGCTCATCCTTGTTCAGCTTCTTCGGGCGCTCGGAATCCATCACGTCCTTGCCAAGTTTGCGGTAAAGCTCGGCCGTCTCGAATGTCGCCGCCGTGGTGACCTCGGCAACGTGGTAGTCGACAGCGCTCTTGTAGGCCGCGAGCGCGGCTTCCATGGATTTGCGTTTGGCGACGAGGCTTTTCTTCAGCGGTGCGACCAGGCGAATGGCACGGAACGTGTCGCGCAGCGGCTGCGCGAGTTTCAGCTGTGCCGTCGCCGCCAGATACTTGGTGCGCTCGGTACGCGCGGGGCCCGCCTGCGCATCGGCGTGGACGATCTCACGCAGCCATTGTTCCTCGCGCGGCGTATTGCCGGCCTTCGCAGCCAGCTGCGCCAGCTGCTCGCGCACTTCGATGGCATCGGATACCGGCGTCGGATATTCGCCGACCTCGCGCTCCAGCATCGCGACCGTCTTGACCTGATTACCCGCTTTGCCGTACAGCTCGGCGGCACGCCTGAGGGCTTCACGGCGAACCGCAGACTCCTCGCTCGCATTGGTCGAGATGTGTTCGAACTCCACCGCCGCATCGGCGGGCCGGTTCGCCTCGGCGTACGAGACGGCGAGCTTGCGCGTCACATCCTCGGCGTTCGGTCCGTTCGGATACTGCTTGCGATACGGCTCCAGTACCGCGATGGCCTGGTCCCATTGCTTCAGATTGATGAGCCCGGCCGCCGCATCGTACTGGGCGGTGCCGACGATCTTGGAGTCCGGAGCGACCTTGGCGACGCGCAGGAAATCAGCGACGGCGCCACTGTCATCGCCGGCCTTGCGGCGCGCCTCGCCCTGCCGGTAGACGGATTCGGCAATCCGCTCGGTCAGATCAGCGCGCAGTTTCACATTGGCGGGATCCGCTCCCACCGATCGATCGCGCGCCTGGATGAACGCGGCCTCGGCCTGATCGTAGACCCCGAGGTCATACTGGGACTGACCGATGATGTTCCAGGCAATGCGCTGCTGCGCCGTGTCCACCGGCGGCTTGCGCGCCAGCAGCAGTTGCGCGACCTCGATCGACCGGGGCAGATCGTGGGCCGCGAAAATGTCTTCGGCCGCGCGCGTCAGCACGACACTGCTTTCAGGATGCTCCGGAAAGGCCTGCGCAAACTTGATGTTGGCGTCGATGGCGCGGGCATGCCAGGCGCTCTTTGGCGCGCCGGTCAGACCCTCTTCCCCCTTCTGGTAGGACACCATGGCCGCGTAGGCGGCGGCGGCCGATTTCGGATTCCGGGGATAGCCGTAGGCCGTGCGCTCGTATTCGGTCGCAGCCTCGCCATATTGATGACTCTCGAACAGCGCATCGGCCAGCAGGTAGTTGGTCGCGGCCGAATCAGGCGCATCGGGGAACGCGGTGAGGTAACTGCGGTACCAGTGCGCGGCCTGCTGATAGTCGGCCGGAAGTTTGGATTTCTGTGCGGCGGCGTGGAAGAAGGTTGCGAGGTCGCGCAGATTGGTCTGCAGCTCCTTGACGACGACCGGGAAGTCCGCATGCGCACGCCCTTTCCAGAACGGGGCGCTGAAGTCGTAATGTTCCGCGTACTCGCGTTTGCCGTCGATCACCAGGTCGGTGAATCCGCCCTTCGTGTAGGCCTCGATGGCCTGCATGGCCAGATCCGGTGCGTGGATATTGTCGGGGTCTCGACCGACGAACTCCCGGTAGGCTCCCGCGGCATCCTGGTAGCGCTGCTTCTCGACATACAGGTCACCGAGCCGGGCGTACAGCAGGTACGCGTATGCCGGATTGCCCCGACCGGCCAGCAACGTATCTACACTTTGTGCGCCCTCCATGTACGAGAAGGTGATGCTCATCACCCGCAGCGTGTCATCGACGAGCTCGCGGTTGGCGCGGCTGAGCTTCTCCAAAGGGTGCATCGCGGCGCCTTTTACGCCCCCGAGCAACTGTTGGTCCAGGACGCCGGCGAAGGACGGCAGGCTGTCCTCGTTCAAGGACTGCTTGAAGAGCGACCAGCCGTTCTTGTACAGCGCCTGCGTATAGAACGCGGAGGTCGGGCCGAGCTTGATCACCATCCCGTACGCGGTCGCGGCCTGGCGGTAATCCTTGGCGGAAAACAGCAGTTCACCGCGGCGAAACTGCACCTCATCCAGCATGCGCGTGCCCGGATAGCGGGCGATCAGCTGATCGAGCGTGGCGAGGGCCTGGTCGGGTTGGTTGATGGCCTCGTAGGCGCGCGCCATCTGATACAGCACCTGATCATTGCGCGCGTAGTCCGGGTACGCCTTCAACAGCACGGTATAGAGGCGAATGGCCTCCGCGCTGTTCTGGTCGAGCTGCGAGGGGTCCTTATCCAGCTGATCAGTCTCCTGGTTCAGATCCCCCAGGCGGCGCATCGCTTCGGCGCGCAGTTTCGGATCGGTACGCTGCAGATCCAGAAAGCGCTTGTAGTTCTCCATGGCCTTGGCCGCATCGGCAGCGGCCGAGGTATTCCGCTGCACCTTCACCGGCGCTTTGCGCACCAGGTCGCCGATGGTCGCGGCAGAGTTCGGCGTCGGGTCCGCGGCGAATGCGCGCAACGCCGCACAGGCCCACGCGCAGCTCGTCAGCAGCAGTGCCGCCCGCTGCGTGCTCATTTCGCGGCTCCGGGCGCATCAGGGGCTGGGGCCGGCGCTGGTGCTGGCGCCTCAGGCTTCGCGGAATTGCCGCTGGCCGCCTTGTCATACATGGTTGCCAGGGCGAAGCGCGCTTGCACTTCGTAGGTGTCCAGCCGATCCTTCTGGTCCGACAGCTCTGCCACTGCGATGCGCTGCAGGTAGGCCTGCTGGCTCTTCTCCGCATTTGCAAGGCGCGCCTGCAGCTCGGTGATGCGGGTCTTCAGGGCCGCGAGACGCGCGGCAAACTCGCCGGTATTGGTGGGCACGTTGTGGCGGGCGCGATCGACCCGGATCCAGCGGCTCTGCGCCTCGTGCAAAGCCAGGTCGAGATCCTTGAGGGTGCGCCGTTCCTGCCACTGCCGCGCCTTGAACGCATCGGTGAGCTGGTAGAACAGCACGCCCTTCACCAGGCGCAGCCGCTCACGCAGCGCATCATTCTTTTCATCATGGGGCGCATTCGCCAGCGCATCTTCGAGCTGCCGGATCTGCTCCCAATGCGCGCGTTCCTGCGGCGAGCCCAGCGCCGCGACGTCCTGGCGGGCCTCGATGTTCGCCAGGCGCGCCTCCAGGTCATCGCGCCGGTGCTGCAGCTGATCGACGACGCCGGACCCGAGCAGCCGATCGACCTGCGGCAGGCGTTGCGCATAGGCAGCCTCGCGGGTGTCAATCATGTCGCCGAAGGCCTGCGTGCTGTCCGACCAGACATCCAGCGTCGAGCCGAGGAAGGTCAGATCCCGATAGTTCTTCAATCCCTCCTGGAAATCGTGGCCGGCCATGATGGCGTACAGGTAACGCGACTCGGGTTCATCGGGCAGATTCCGCAGCTGCCAGAACCAACCGTAGTGCGTCTGCTCATCGCTTGCGAGCAGCTCATCGAGCATCTTTCCGGAGCGGATGCGGCCGATCGCACCATCGAGCGCGGTCTGCTCGGCCGCGAAAGAGGTGAGCGCCGCCTCGTAGTCCTGTGCAGCCTGCGCATTGGAGTCGAGCTTGGCATAGGCATACGGCACTGCCAGATATGACTCCTGCACCGCCGAGTCCAGCAGGCTGCGGTGGCGCAGCTCCGTCCAGGGCGACAGGGCGGCCTGGTAGTCCCCGAGCGCGGCATCCGCCCACCCCAGTCCCAGCAGCGCCTTGTTCGAGTACTCCCCATTCAAGCGCACGCGCTCCAGTGGCACTCGCGCCTTGTCCGGCTGATTGGCCTGCAGGTAGGCGAACCCCAGCGCCAGGTTGGCGCGGTCCCGCAGCGCCAGCAGCTCCGCGGACGAACTCACCAGGGTTCCCACTGCGGTCAAACTGGTGTCGGCCTCCGGCATGCGCTGCTGGCGCACCAGCGCCACGCCCAGATTGAACTGCGCGAAGGCCAGCCAGTCCAGTGGCCCCTTGAAGGCTTTGAGCAGCGCGATGGCCTCATCGAAGTGGCCCTGGCGCAGCAGCGCATTGGCCAGCAGATGGGTCTTCTGATCCTCCTGCTGCTGGGGCAGCTTCCCCTGCACCTGGCGCAGGGCGTCGATCGCCTTATCCAGGTAGCCGCGCGCGTACCAGATCTGCCCGAGGTAGAACCAGGCACGGTTGCGCACGCCCTGCGGCACGTTCGGTGTCAGCAGCTTCGAGAAGCGCTCACCCGCCTCGTTGTACAGACCCAGTGACAGGTACAGGCCGCCGAGCAGCAGCTGCGAATCCAGTTCATGGTGCGGCAGCTGGTTCCAGTGCTGGTAGGCGAGCAACCGGGTCAGGGCCTCAAAGTCGTCCTGCTGATAATAGTGAAACAGTACATCCCCGTACTGCAGGTCCTGCACGCGGATCGGCGGCAGCTTCTGCGGGTCGTGCTGCGCCGCCTGCGCCACGCCGGCAAGCGCGGCCAGGAGCACGCAGGATAATTGGCGCAGAACTCGCATCGGCGGGCGTTACTCCCAGTCCTTGATCTCGAATTCCGGCTGCATCTTGTGCTGCCGATCCTCGATCTTCAGCTCCAGGTACTTCGCGCCGATGCTCTTGTCGAACTTGAGGGAAGCGGCGCGCCGGTAGTCACGGTTGTCCGGACCCTTGCCGGAAAAGAACGCCACCAGCTCATGGCTGCCCACCTTGAGGTTGCCCAGGTACAGGCGCTGCACGCCACCCTTGAGCAAAGCATCCACTTCGCGCGGCGTGTACAGGTAGTTGGTGACTTCCTTGTTATCGATTTTCAGGGTCACCGAGTCGAGCGCAAAGAACTCACCGATATCCATCGATATGTATACGGCAACCTGGGTATTGGCCGGGAACAGCAGCTCCTCCTCCAGCACGAACAGGTCGCGATTCAGGTCGACGACGTCCTTTTTGAGCGCCTGGGTATCCTCATCAATGCTGCGGGTGTCTGCGGCACCCGGCGCGGTGGTCGCAGCCGCGGGTGGGGCCCCGGCCGCGGTCGGGGCGGTGGCGCCGGGCGCGGTTCCGTCGGCGGCGCCCAGAACGGCCTCGACCTGCGCCTGCACGTCCTTGGCCTTGGCCGACGGCGCCGGTGCGGAGGAAGCCGGCGGGTCGGCGGCCTGCACCGAGACGAAGGCGAGACTGGAAAGAAAGACCGACAACGCACCCGCGCCAAGGCGTGCGCGTATCCGGCCGGTCTTGTTTGTTACTGGCATGGCACTTCCGGTCATTCGTTGAGCAGCTCGCGCAGCTGGCTGAGGTAAAGCGCCTCGTCCCGTGGACCGAAGTCGCGGTAAACATGACGCACGATTCCGCCACGATCCATGAGCACCGTCGTGGGCAGATTGTCGATCTGGTAGAGGCGGGCCACCTCTTTTGCGGGATCCTCGAGCATCACGAAGCCCAGTGGATGCGCGGCCACGAACTGGCGTGCGCGGGTCGCATCATCGTCAACGGCAACACCATACATATGCAGACCGGCGGAGCGGTAGGTGGTGAAGCTGCGATCGAGCATTTCCAGTTGCCTGCGGCACACGCCGCATTGGCTGCCCCAGAAAGTGAGCACCACGACATCGCCGCGGTCCTCCGACAGCCGCACGTTGGCGCCGCTGAACGACCGCAATGCGAAATCCGGCGCGGCTTGGCCCAGCAGGGCGCTGCCCTGCGCGTTCGCCACAAGACAAAGGATAGTCAGCGCCGCCGCTGCCAGGCAGCGTTGCGCCAGTCTCCAATCGCGAAAAGACTTCACACGACGTCATCCATGGGCCCGCCCCGACCACGGCGGCCCTCGCAGACCGAATTTAACACTTGCGCAGGAGCTGGTGTGTACCCAATTAAGAGCCTATGACTCCGTTCACAATTGGATTGAAGGCGATCAGTGAATCGATGTTGCTGCCCAAGCCGCCATTGTTGGAGGTGCCCCCGGCCATGCCCATCGCCGTCGCCATGGTGCTATCAAAATTGGCCTGCTGGTTGTGCAAGGCCATGTAATTGAGTATCACCGTATTCACCAGCAAGTTGACGGCGTTGGCCGCCGGGCTCGAGGTCGTGCTCACCGATCCATCGGACGTGTACGACCCGATCTGATTCGGCGTGGTCGCCGCAGGATTCACCGCCGGGCGACCCGCGGGGTTATGAACTAGGAAGAACGTGGCGGCGACTGACTGATTGTCACCCTGCCAGCCGAACTTGCCGCGGCCTGCCGCCGAGGTATCGATCATTCCGGTCGAACTGAGCGATCCGTCGCTGAACACATAGATCATCAGCGGCTTGCCCATGCGCTTGGCGTACTCCAGGCAGGCACCGATGCACTGGCCCGCGTGGAAATTGCGCGTCTCGCCGGTGGCACGGGTGCTGTCGTGATAGTCGTAGCCGCCGAGGGCGATGGTGCCGGCGCCGGCAAAGCCATTGACCACCATTTTCATGACGGCCGCGGTCATTTTGAAGTCGCCCTGGGCATACTCGGCGGCCGTAAAAATGCCGGAACTGCCGACGATCTGCGTATCGATATCCGGGTTGAGGGTGGTCGGATCACCGAACTCATTGACCAGCGCCGTCGCCTTCACGTAGTTGCAGCGCGTGGAGGTCTTCAGCGCCGTATTCACGGTGGCATTGCCCGGCTGCGGGGAGACCTGGCCCAGTTCCCCGCCGAAGCCACCGGCGCTGCTGAGATTGCCGCCGCTGAGGCGCACCGTCGATTCCAGCACCTGCACCGCATCGTTTGGATCGCTGAACATCGTGCCCAGCTGACCGGTGTTCACCAGGCCGGTAATGTCGCTGGACCGGGTGACGACGGTCGGACTCACGGTCAGATTGATGAGCGCAGCGGGCGCCATTGAATTGCCGCCCGAAGTGGTCGCCTCGGTGCCGATCAGCGTCAGCAGCGAACCATCCGCGCCGGCGTCATAGATGCCGTACATCGGATTGTGCGGATTGTTCTGGGTGTCATTCTGCGACATCGCGGCGATTGCCGTGCCGTTGGTGTTCGCCTGGGCCGCGGCGGAAGCCTTGGACTGGATGCCGCGCAGGATGGCGCCATCGGAGTGCCAGGCCGCACCCAGCGAGGTATCGATGAAGTTGCCCGTGGCACTGCCCATATTGGGCGAGTTCGGCAGCATGTCGCCGGGCAGCCCGAGCTTGCCGTAGCCCGCGGTGGAGAGGAAATCCAGCTGACCGCCCGTGCCGCCGATCAGGATCTCCGAGCCATTCAGGTTCGCGCCACCGGCCAGGTCAAAGCAGATGAAGGGAATCTTGCCCGCGCCATTGAGGTTGATGCCGCAGGCCGCCTGCATGTTCTGGATATCGGTGGCCAGCGTCGCGGCGCGCGCGGCGCGCGGATTCATGAAAGCCGTCACCAACGCCGAGGAGCCGATCAGCACGGCAGAACTCGACAGGAAGCCGGTGGCCAGGAAGTCACGGCGCGACACGGGGCGCGGATGGCTGCCTTCGTGGCGGATCGGCTCGTGGAGCTTGTGGCTGCGCGGCAGTTTCTTGCGGATGATCATACGGTCTCCAGATGTCCTTTTGGCTTTCCGCTACTGAACCATGGTCGAGGCACTGCCCAGCAACGCTGCGCAGGCCGCCTTGGTCACGATGCCCGAGCGATTCGGCGTGCTGGCATAGGTGGGCGGCGTCAGGGTCGTGATCAGTGCATCCAATTCGGTCTGCACGGCGGCAAAGGTCGGCTGCGTAGCCAGATTGGCGCTGATGGTGCCGCCGACCAGATTCGTGTACAGCGCGTTGATCACCTTGTCACGGTTGCCACCGCTACCGACGATGTCGCTGAAGTAGCTGCCGCCCTGAGTCGGATCGAAACCCGCCCCGAAGACCGCCGTGCCGCGCGTGTTGACCATCTCACTGCAGTAGGCGATGGCCAGCTGCGAGATCGCGGTCTGGTTGGCCGCCGAGAAAGCGGTCAGATCGGGTACCGGTGGCAGCGCCGACAGCACGCTCGAGTACACCGAGGTGACATTGACATCCGTGGTCGGCACACCGGTCACCTTGGCCATGGTCTGCGACAGGCGCTCGAAGGTGCGGATGCCCAGATCCGGAACCTGCGGCCCGGGCACCGGTGCCGGCACGGCATAGGTCGAATCCGTGTAGGCATGCATCTGGGAGCCGATCTGGGCGAAGGTCAGGAAGAACTGATCGGCAGCCGGCCCCTTCTGCAGGGCAATGACGGCGCCCACATTCGACAGCAGCTCGCCGGTGGTGCTGTTGTAGTTGGCCGCAGTGATGGTGGTATTGAGCGGAATGTAACTCTGTCCCACCGTAGCCTCTGAGCCGTTGATGCCGATGCGGATGCCGCTGACGGGAATGCCATCAGGCTTCTGCGTCGGATCGAGACTGATGAAAGTCGGATTCGTGAACAGGTACGAGTAGCTGTCGTTGAGACTGACCGTCATCATGATGTAGCTCTGCGGCACACCCGTCAGGGTCGTGACGTTGAACAGCAGGAAGTACTTCTGGCCCACCCCCGCGGCGTAGTTCTGCTGGATCTGCGCGAGGGTCAGGGCGCGGTTATGGATCGCGACCATGCGCAGCTCGCCCTGGAACTGGTTGGCGGTACCTGAGGTTTCGTTACCGACCACCAGTGCGAAGGTGTTGTCCCAGTTGGCCAGCGTGCCACCGCCAGCGGTATCGACATCACCCGTGAATACGCCGTCGACGTACAGCTTGCGGCCATTGACCGCATCGTAGGTGAGCACGACGTGTTGCAAGGCCGCCTGGGCCAGCTGGTTCGTGGGATTGGTCACCAGCGCCGGCACACCATTGGTATCGGTGACGCTGCTGCGCACATTGGCCGCGTACTGGAATGCCATCTGCGACAGCGTCGCATTGCGCAGTTTCGGGCCACCCGAGTAGCTGACGATATTCGCGCCAGTCTGCGCGACGTTCGCAGGGGATACCCACGCCTCGATACTGAACTCGCCGGTGGAGGTGAGCATGTTGTACAGCTTGGCACTCGCGGTCGTGGTGCCCTGCGCCTTCGAGCCGGGCGCGAATACCACGCCCCACCCAGCGTCCCAGCTGTAGTTGCCAGTGAGGTTCAGATCCAGTTCCGGCTCCACGCCGCTGGTGTCGTAGGCGATGGTTCCGGTGCCGGTCTTGAACTCATAGAGCGCAATCTGGCTGGTCGTATAACGGTTCTGGCCCGACGCCACCGTGCCGTCGTACATGGTCAGGGCCTTGGAAATCACCAGGGTCGGATCCACCTGCGTGGGAGTGATGCCATTGGCGAAAGTGGTGATGGCGCTCTGCATCGCCGCCGCGTCCGTGGCGCAATCGCTCCAGCAGTTGTGAAACTCGGTGCCCAGGCGCACGACAAAGCGCGACAACGCCGGATCGTCCAGATTCATCTTGGCCTGCGCGTTGGAGTAAGCCTCGTTGATATCGGCACTGGCGAAGTACGGCTGCTGCGGCGTGAGCGCGGTGGGCGCGTGGCAACGCGAGCACCACTGGCTCAGCAACGGATAGACCGTGCTCTGGAACGCCGCCGGCGAGGTCGGAAAGGTCTTGGCGCTGCCGACCGTCTCATCGGGGGGTGCGATGAGCTTGATCGTCTGGCTGCCCGTGGCCGAGGAACCGGCCCAGTTCTGGATCCACACCGTCAGGGTATCGCCGCAGGCCGATGGCGAAGCCAGCCAGCAGTTGTGGCCGCCGGAGACCTTCTGCACCATCGTTGATTGGTCGGGCTGCGCCAGATTCACCACGGTATTGGCGGCCTGGTACGCCAGGTTGACATCATCCGTGCGCGCAAATTGGGGCGACTGGCCACCCTGCACGTGACAGCCCCCGCAGCGGTTGGTGGCCTTGATATTGGTCCACAGGTTGACCATGAAGGCCTGCACGTCCGCGTTGGCGGGCGGCGGACCGCTATAGGTCGGGGCCGAAGCCACCGTGGTATTGGGATTTGCGGTGGTCGGGGCGCCGCCACTGCAGGCACTCAGCGCAGCGAGTGCTGCGAGCGCAGCCAATGTGGCCAGCCGGCGCCGCTTGAGCCGCTGGGCAACGTTCGAAAACCAAAGTTGATAGGCGTTCATGACTGACCTCAACTGCCCATGCAGTACACGGCGGCGGAGGAGAACAGCGACTTGTACTTATAGCCGCCAGACTTGAAGGTGCTCGTCATGCTGGATACCTGGTTCAGGTCAGCCTGGCTGGACGGAGCCCGGTAACACACTGCCTGGAAGACCTTCTGTGCCTGGCACTGCGCGAAGGCCGCGCTGTGCGCCAGCTCGGTCCCTAAGGACTTCGCACCATTGCCGCTGCCCGGCAGCGTCGGATCCCAGCCGAGGACCTGGTTCGGGCCCTGACGCCAGCGGTTCGACCAGCTGTCGTCCGGGGTCACGAAACCCTGCGGGAAGTTGCCGGTGTTGATGTGGTATTTCGCCTGGGTCGTGCCCGCGGTGTACACCATCGCGCCGGTGTTCAGGCCGTCGCCGACGGCGGTGCCCGGAAAATCGTAGTACGCGAATGCCTGCGCCATCGGATCCATGCCACTGTGACAGCCGATGCAGCTGTTGAGGAATACGCGGCTGTCGCCACCGGGGGAACGGCTCACGTCCTGGCGGATGCGATCCGGGGGTCGGGTAATGTCTTCGACGGTTTCCATGTCATTGCACAGATGCGCGATCAGGGTGAAGCGGAACATGGCGCGGTTGGTGCCATTGATGAAGAACGAGGAGGCCGAGGCGCGCGTCGTCATCAGGCCCGCCGTGGCAGCAGTCGGAGTGCCGTAGACCCCGGACTGGGTGACGAGGGTCAACGTCGACTTCAGATCCACGCCCTGCGCTTCGGCCTGGGCGTAGTGATCATTGCCGCTGGTCGAAGGCGCCGGCAGGCCCGGCGCATTGCTCATATAGAGGATGTCCGCCGACAGCGCCGTGCTGAAATCCGCATCGTCGCGCACCATGCCAATGAAGGTGGCGACATAGTCATTGAGCGGTGCGAACACCGTCTGGTCACGATTGGTCCACGGCATCGCGAAGTTCTTCAACGTCGTGTTGTAGAACTGCGGTGCCTGCAACGCGATGTTCGCAGCGCTGGCCGGATCGCCCCCCTGGATGAAGCCCGCCATCTGCGTAAGCTCAGTGGCGCTGGGTGGCACACCGGCAATGCGATCAAAGATGCGCTTTGCCTGTTCATTGGGACCCGCGCTGGCCGGCAGCGCACACAGCGCGGCAACCAGACTCACCAGCGCGAGCGTGCCAGCGGATCGGCGCGCGGATCGGAATCTCTGGATCGTGCTCATGGGACGCCCTGTCTCCAACGTTTTGAACCTTGTGCGTGGCGGACTATACGCACGCAAAATGCCTGGTCGGAATGTCTCAAGAGGCCGACGTCGCGTCATGCAGACATCCCCTCGGCGGCCCCTGTGCAGCTATGCTTCGCGCCGCGAGCCTCCTTTATAGGCAGGTATATGGAAGGCGCGCCCGGTAGCTGCCGGAGGAACTGTCCGGGCTGTGACGCATTCGACACAACTGTCAACGCTCCGGTGCGGATTACGTAATATGTGGCGTGCGTTTGGAGCCTGTCTGGCAGCGGGCCCAAGCTGTGGCGGGTGGAGCGAACTTGAAAGCGTCCCGATCAAATCTGCAAATCAAACTATCCGACTGTCGCCCCGCGCGGGTGCTGCGGTGCGCGCTGGTTTGCGTTGCGGCCGCTATTCTGGCGGCGTGTAGCAGCGGCGCCGGCAATGTGCAGACCGCCAGTGGTCAAACCTCCGACCCGGCGACCGTCGACTTCCCGATTTTTTACGTCAAACGCTACAGCGTGCCCACCCAGGCAGCGACGCAGGCGCCCTCGCAGGATCTGCGCATGCTGCGCTTTGCGATTCCGTCCGCGGATCTGTTCATGCGCAGCCGCGCCTCCCCGAGCGGCATCGAATCGAATGTGACGGCGCGTATCACCGGCACCGGCACCGCGACCGCCAAGAATTACGACATCAAGGATGTGAGTGCCTCGCCTGACGGCACCACCATCGTGTTCGCCATGCGCGGGCCGCTCACCGCCAACATGCAGCAGAACAAGGCGCCCTCGTGGCGCATCTGGCAATACGTAATCGCCACCGACACGCTGAGCCTCGTCGTCAATCCGGACACCGACCCGGACCCTGCGACGGTCAACGATGTCGCACCGCAATTCCTGCCCGACGGCCGCATCGTCTTCAGCTCGACGCGGCAGCGCCAGTCCGAGGCCATCCTGCTCGATGAAGGCAAGCCGCAGTTCATCGCCCAGGACGAAGCCAACACCGAGCCCGCCTTCGTACTGCACGTCATGAACGGCGATGGCACCAACATCCACCAGATCTCGTTCAACCAGAGTCATGACCGCGATCCCACCGTGCTCGCGAACGGCCGGGTCATGTGGACCCGTTGGGATGATGCACCGGGCAAGGACGGCATGCATCTGTACAGCTCCAATCCGGACGGCACCGATATGCAGCTGCTGTACGGGGCCAACAGCCACGCGACCGGCACCACTGCCGACGGTCTCAACAACAGCGTCATTCAGTTCGTGAAGACGCATGAGATGCAGGACGGCCGCATCCTCGCGCTGGTGCGACCCTTCGCCTACGCCAATGTCAACGACACCGGCGGCGATCTGATCATCATCGACACGACCGACTACGTGGAGAATACCCAGCCGGCCGTGGCGGGTGCCGCCGCCAGCGGGCCGGCGCAGACCCTGGCAACCACGAATCCGGTGCTGACCGTCCCGGGTCCTTCCCCCGGCGGCCGTTTCTACTCGGGCTTTCCGCTGTGGGATGGCACCGGGCGCATCCTCGCAAGCTGGACACAGTGCCGGATCCTGAACACCTCCGTCACCCCCAATACGGCGACCGCATGCACCCCCGCGACGCTGGCCGATCCGAACGCGAAGTCGGCACCGCCTGTGTACAGCGTGTGGATGTTTGACCCGGCTGCGAATACCCTGCAGCCGATCATGCAACCCGCGGACGGGGTCATGATCACGGATCTGGTGGCGGCCCAGCCGCGCACCCTGCCGTCCGAAATCGTCGATCAGCAGCCCGGCGTCACCCTCGACCAGGACATGGCGAATGCGGGGGTCGGTGCGATCGACATCCGCAGCGTCTACGACTTCGATGGCGTCGACACCGCCAAGCCCAGTACCACCGGAGTGGCGAACCCGGCCGTGACCGCGCCGGACCTGCGCCTGGCGCGCTTCATCCGGCTCGAGAAGGCGGTGTCCATTCCGGACCCGCAGACCCTCAAACTGGATGCTGCGGCCTTTGGTGCCACCAACGACATGCGCGAGATTTTGGGTTACGCGCCGGTGCAGCCGGACGGCTCGGTGGTCATCCAGGTGCCCGCGTACGTGGCGTTCCAGATCAGCATCCTGGATGCCACCGGCAAGCGCATCAGCCCGGTGCATGATGCCTGGCTACAGGTCACGCCCGGTGAAACAGTGCATTGCAACGGCTGCCATACCCCGGCCGCGCAGCAGACCCCGCTGCCCGGGCAGACCGCCGTGTCGCATGGCCGTGCCGGTGCATTCGCGTCGGCCTATGCCGGCGGCAACGCCTCGATCCCGTTCACCAATTCAATGGCGAGCTACACGACGAACACGGGCGGCACCGAGCCGCTGGTCCCGACGCTGGGCGGACAGACCATGGCCGAAACCCTCAGCGCCGCCAGCTGCGCCGGGGATACGCCGCACTGTCTGCAGAACATCCCCAGTGTGAACCTGATCTACAGCGATGTTTGGACCAATCCGAGTGCGGCACCGCTCGGCACACCGATCGCGCTGTCCTATGATTCGACCCTGACGACCAATATCAACTGGCAGATTCCAACCGCCGCCAACTGCCTCATCGCCTGGTCATCGACCTGTCGCATCATTCTCAACTACAACGAACAGATTCAGCCGCTGTGGACCGTGTCACGCACCTATGCCGGCGGTGTGGCCGCGGGCCAGACCGGCGCATGCACGATGTGCCATGGTCCGACGAGTGCGGCGGCCGCTCCGCAGGTACCCGCTGGCGTCACGCAACTGGATCTGACCAACAATCCTTCCAACGAAGAGCCACTGCAGCCGGTCTCATATCGCAGACTGCTGTTTGCCCATGACGAACAGCAGCTTATGATGGGGGTGCTGACCGACGTGACGGTGCCTGGACCCATTGATCCGACCACGGGCCTGCCGACGCAGGTTCCGGTTACCATTGGCCCGCCGATGAACGCCGGCAATGCACGGGGGTCGACGCAGTTCTTTCAGGATTTTGCGACGGGCGGAACGCACGCGGGATATCTCAGTCCGGCGGAGCTGCGGGTGATTTCCGAGTGGCTGGATATAGGGGCTCAGTATTTCAACAATCCATTTGATCCAGCCGCGCCCCTCGATTGATGGCGGCCGCACTGCTGCCATGTTGCGATGCGTGCGGGTGGCATGCGCCCTGAGCGCCGTGCTGGTGTGGCTGTGCCTCGCGGCAGGCGCGCGGCCAGCGCAGGCAGCCGGGGCCTACCTGCAGGTTTTCGTGCAGGCGCCTTATCTCGAGCTGCATACCGGACCCGGGCGCGGCTATCCGGTTTTCAATGTGGTCGATCGGGATGCCAGCGTCGATGTGCTCAAACGCTACACGGACTGGTTCAAGGTGCGCACCACCCGCGGTGTGGAGGGCTGGGTCTCGGCACATGACATGGAGCAGACCACGCTGGCCGATGGCAGCCACTTTCACTATGACGTGGGTGACCTCAATGCCTTCACTTCGCATCGCTTCGAGGCCGGCGCATTCTTCTATGGCGACTACGGCGGCGCTTCGGCCGTTTCGGCCTATGGCGCCGTGTTCTTCAACCCCAACCTCGCGGCCGAACTGTCAGTCGGTGAATTCCTGGGCAAGGCCTCCGATGGCACCACGCTCGATCTCGGCCTGGTGCACATCTTCTATCCGCAGGCGCGGCTGGCTCCGTTCGTGATGCTGGGGACCGGCATGGTGCGCATCGAACCCAAGGCGACCCTGGTTCAGCCCGATGACCGCCTCGAGCAATCGGCCTATGTGGGGGGTGGACTGCGTTACTACCTGACACGACGCTTCTTCCTGCGTGGCGAATACAAAGAACACATCATTTTCACCAACCGCAACCAAAACCAGCAGGTGGACGAATGGAAATTCGGCTTCGCATTCTTCTTCTGACAGTACTGCTGGGCCTCTCGGGCAGCGTGTCGGGATGCGCGACGCTGCGTCACCTGTTTGGCCATGACGCCGCGCCGCCGGCGCCCGCGGACGATGGCGCCAGCACCGACCGTACCGCCGAAGGGGACAGCACGCCGCCGCGCGTGATCGAGCCGGAGGTCGAGCGACGCAACGTCAAGGTGCCCCGGATCAAGTCTCAGGACATCGAACTGGGCGGTTACGTCGGTACCTTGAACATCGAGGATTTCGGCGCCCACCGGGTATTCGGCGTGCAGCTGGCCTACCACGTGACCGAGGATTTCTTCCTGCAGGCCGAGGCCGGACGCTCCAAGGGGGGTCGGACCAGCTTCGAAACACTTAGCAATATCTCACTGCTTACCGACAATGAGAGATGGTTCAAGTACTACGACATGTCGGTAGGCTACAACTTCCTGCCTGGCGAGGTTTTTATCGGTCGCAACCACGCCATGACGAGTTCGTTCTACATCCTGGCGGGAGTCGGGGCCACGGACTTTGGCGGTGACTCCAAGTTCACCGCCAATTTCGGTGCCGGCTACAAGGTGCTGCCGACGGACTGGCTCGCAGTCCACGTCGCCGTCGAGGACCGGGTGTTCAACTCCGACCTGTTGGGTGTGAACAAGCTCGCCAGCAACCTCGAGGCCCACCTGGGTCTGACCGTCTTTTTTTAGGAGTGCAGCAACATGCTCACGCGATGGACGAAATTTGGCTTCGTCGCCCTGGCTACCGTGTTTCTCGCCACGGCGGTGAACGCCGCGGGTGAGGAGCCTGCCCCGACCTTCAGCCTGCCCAGCCGCAGCGGCGGCACCATTGACCTGGCCCAATTCAAGGGCCAGGTTGTCATGATCAATTTCTGGGCGAGCTGGTGCGTCCCGTGCCGGCAGGAAATGCCGCTGCTGGAAAGCATTTACAAAAAATACAAGCCACTGGGCTTCACCCTCATCGGCGTGAATGTCGAACCGGATCAGAAGGAAGCCGAAAACTTCCTGAAACAGACTCCGGTGAGCTTTCCGGTACTGTTCGACGCCAAGAGCAAGGTCAGCGGCCTTTATAACGTGCAGGTCATGCCCACCACGGTATTCATTGATCGCAAGGGCAACGTGCGCCTGGTGCATCAAAGCTACCAGCCCGGTGCCGAAAACCTCTATATGGATCAGATCCGTACCCTCATCCGGGAATGATGATGCGCATCACCGGTGTGCTCGGCTTGCTCGCGACCTTAGGTGTCATGGCGCAGCTGTGCGCCTGTGCACCCATTCAGCCGTGGGTGAAACCCTACGAGCGCGAGCGGCTGGCTGATCCAATCATGGCCTTTGACCCTAATCCGATCTCCTCGCAATACATGGAGCACGTGTTCGACGTGCGCGCCGCGGCACGCGGCGGCAACGGCGCCGCCGGCGGCGGTTGCGGATGCAATTGAATCGCGCATTCCGACATCGCGGGCGCTGGCTGGCCCCGGTCGCGCTCACGCTCGTGTGCGGCCTGTACGGTCGCACCAGCCGTACCGACGTGCTGCCGGACGATCGGGTCGATGCGCTGGGGAGCTATTACACCGGTGGCGGACAGGACATCGCCGGTGTCTCATTCCTGGTGCGCAAGAAGGCCGGCGACCACGTTTCCCTGGCATACAACCATCTCGAGGACATCGTCTCCGGCGCCTCGATCGACGTGCGTACGTCAGGGGCGAGCCCGTACCGGGAGAAGCGGACGCAGGATGGACTGTCCGCGGAGATACTGGCCGGCAAGACCACCTACAGCCTTGGGGCAACCCACAGCTACGAGCCCGACTACCGCTCGAACACGGCGAATTTCGGCATCAGCCAGAGCATGTTCGGTGACCTGACCACCATCAGCATGACCTACCGGCGTACGTGGAACGACGTCTTCAAGATGGAGTGCCTGGTGCACGATAACGCCCTTGATTTCCCCTGCGTCGACAAAGTCCACGACCCCTCCTTTGGCAAAAAGGACATGGATGAGCGTTCCTACGGCGTGGGCATCACTCAGATCCTCACGCGCAATTCGATCGTCTCGGCGAACTTCGAGGTCATCACGGATCAGGGCTGGCTGAGCAATCCCTACCGCTCGGTGATGTATGCGGATCCCGCCGGCGGCGCCAGCCTGGCGGCGGAAATCGATCCGAACACCCGTACCAGCAACGCGCTCGGCCTGGACTACAAGTACTACCTGCCGTGGCGGGCGGCACTGGACCTGCAATACCGGTACTTCGAGGACACCTGGCATATCCATGCGCAGACCGCACAGCTCGGCTACACGCAGCCCTGGCGCAACTGGACCTTCGACGGCAGTGTGCGTTTCTACACCCAGACACATGCCGACTTCTACAGTGATCTGTTCGCCTCGGCCACGCAGCAGAACTTCATGTCGCGCAATCGCGAGCTGTCATCCTTCAACAGCCTTACCGTCGGCGCCGGTGCCTCCTACCAGTTCCAGATTCCGTACGCGAAGTGGATCAGCAAGAGCACCGCGAACCTGCGCTTCGATCACTTCATGTTTGACTACAAGGATTTCCGCGATGCGCTGCTGATCGACCCGTCCAAGGGTGTGGTCGCAGGCACTGAGCCTTTGTATTCCGTGCAGCTCAACGTCATGCAGGCGTTCCTCTCGATCTACTATTGACGTTTCACTTCCCACCCGCACTGCGCGCGGTGGCCGGATTCTCCAGTCCCTTGGAATACCAGACCTTGCGATCGGGCGTGATGGCCACCACGTCAATGCCCGGCAGGCTGTTGATGAAGGCGATGCCCTCCTTCACGCCCATCACGAACACGCTCTTGGTGAGCGCATCGGTGCGCGTGGCATAGGGGCCGATGATGGTGACACTGCGCACCACGTGCGGCGACTTGCCGGTCCGCGGATCCAGGATATGGTGGTAGCGCACGCCACCCTCGTCGAAAAAGCGCTCATAGTCCCCGGAGGTTGAAAATGCCGTGTCGGTCAGCGGTATCTTCAGCACGGTACGGTTGCGGTCATCCGGGTCGCGGATGCCGATCAGCCAGGGCTTGCCGAAGCGGTCACCGATAATCCGCGAGTCCCCGCCGGCGTTGACCATCGCCCGGGTGACACCCAGGCGCTGCAGCACCGCGATGCCGCGATCCACAGCGTAGCCCTTGCCGATGCCGCCGAAGTCGATGCGCACCCCGGCGTGATCAAAAAATACCGTCTGGGCCGCAGCATCCAGATGAATATGCCGGTAGTTGCTTTCCGGCAGCGCGGCGGCGATCTGTGCCTCGTTGGGCCGCACACGCTCGGGATAGTTGTACATGTACCCGACACTGGCGTAGGTGATGTCGAAAGTGCCGCGGGTCAGCTTGGAGTAGTCGATCGAGGTTTGGATCAGATCGAACAGTTCCTTGGTAATGCGCATCGGCGCCTTGGCCGCGAGGGCGTTGACCCGGGATACCTCACTCGCGGGCTTGAACGTGCTGAACTCGTTGTCGATGCGGCGCATCTCGTCGAAAACTGCATCAATGGCCGCCTCGCCCTTGGGCCGGTCCTCGGTCCACAACTCCACATCGCAGCGCGTCCCCATGATGGGCGCGTCGCGATAGAGCCATTCGGCGTGGGCAGGCCTGCAGGCGCTCGCCGCCAGCAGCACTGCGAGTACACCGGAAACACGGACGAGACCGCACCTGCGTTTGGACTGCGGTGGCGCTGGTAGGTTCACTGTCGAAACTTCCCGATTGGCATGATTGGATGGGCGAAACGTATGTCCAACTGTATGCCCAGCTGGAGTAAGCTTGGCACAATTCAACTCAAGGATCCCGCGCATGCGCAACCGCACCGGAATAACTGGTTTCATCGCCGCTCTCGCACTGATATTCAGCAGTGTCGCCGTGCATGCCCAGGGACGTGAGGAGGCCCGACTGCTCACCGCCAGCCAGGTCCTGAACGATGCCTTGGGATCACCGGACCAAGTCGTTCCGACGCGTCTGCTGGAACGCGCCTATGGCATCGCCGTCGTACCCGATGTCACCAAGATCGCCTTTTTCTTTGGCGGTCGCCGTGGCAATGGCGTGCTGGTCGCACGCGATCCCAGCGGCCATTTCAGCGATCCGATATTCGTCAATCTGACCGGTGGCAGCTTCGGCTTCCAGTGGGGCGTCACGTCCACGGATGTCATCCTGGTGTTCACCACCAAGCGCAGTATCGACCGCATCGCCAGTGGCCAGTTGACGCTGGGCGCGGACGCATCGGTGGCCGCAGGCCCGGTCGGCCGCAGCGCCTCAGCGGGCACCGATCCGACCCTCTCCTCCGAGGTGTACTCCTACTCACGCAGTCGCGGCCTGTTCGCTGGCGTCGCGCTCGATGGCAGCGCCCTGACCATCGACAACAATGCCGATGGCCGCTTCTATGACAAGGGCGTGGTCAACGCCTACGACATCATCAACGGCACCGTCAGGACCAACAGCGATATCGCCAGGCGCTTCCTCGACACCATTGCGCGCAGCACCGGTTCGAGCACGACCGCCCCACCGGGCGCCGCCCCGGTCAGCACTGCGCCGCCCGCACCGGCACCCGCCCCGAGCGGTGGCGCGCAGACCTTCCCGCTGTCCGATCCGAAGCCGGGCCAGGAACCGCAGTAGCATTGAGGCTCGAGCGCGAACTGCGGGGGCAGCTGCGCTACTGGCTGGGCCTGGTGCTGCAGCGGCTGCTCGGCCCGCGGCGCATTTCCGACCGGCTCGACCCACGCGAGATCCACTCGGTACTCATTGGCCGCATCAACGGGCGGCTGGGGAACACCCTGTTCCTGACCCCGTTGATCACGCGACTGCATGCCCTGCTGCCCGACGCCCGGATCGACCTGGCGCTGTCGTATCCACACGCCGCCGCGCTGCTGGCCGGCACTCCGGGCGTGCACCAGGTGATCCTCTTTCCCCACAAGGGCACGCACCTGCTTGCGGGCTACCTGCGGGCACTGCGCCAGCTACGCGCCACTCACTATGACCTGGTCATCGACCCCACGCCGTTCTCGACCAGCGGGCGCCTGCTGCTGTCGCTGACTCACGCCCGCTTCCGTCTCGGCTTCAACATGCCCTCGCAATGGGCAGCGCTCACCCATGCGGTGCCCCTGCCCGCGCAGGTCATGCACCAGGGTCGGCAACCCGCCTACCTGCTCACAGCCCTCGGCGCGGCCTGGGACTCGGAGCCGCTGCAGCTGCGGCTGCCCCTGCGGCCGGAGGAAGTGGCTGCAGGTCGCGCGGCGGTTGCCGCTGCAGTGGGCACCCTCTCTGCGGCGGTTGCCTCGGATCGGCCCATCGTCGGGTACTTCGGACACGCTACCGGATTGAAGGCGCTGCCGCCGTCCTGGTGGGCGCGATTCTGGCAGGCGCTGCTGGCCCTGCGCCCGCAGGTCGTCCCCCTCGAGTTCCTTCCCGGCATGGGCGCGGCGCCCACGGTGCCTGGATTTGCGACCTTGCATCTGCCCGCACAGCGCCAGCTGACGGCGGCCATCTCGAACCTGCGGATGTTCGTATCCGCCGACGCCGGCCCCATGCATCTGGCCAGCTCCACCGATACACCCACCATCGGATTCTTTCAGGCGACCGATCCGGTGCTGTACGGGCCGCTGAAGAACGTTGATCGCAGCATTGCCGTGGCGCAGTTGACGCCCGAACAGACCGCCGCGCAGGTCAGCGCTGCCTTAAGTGAATAGCGGCAGCGTGCTGCCACGGTCCTGCACCTGGTTTTGGATCGGGCGCCGGGCGTTCCCGGGCAGCGCCGGAAAGTAGGCTTGCGCAATGCTGGCGTGAACGCCACTCAGATATACCTGCAGATGATCGATCAGCTGGTGCAGGCCCGGCTGGTCGATCTGGAAGAAATCGACCTGGGCAAGAAACCGATGCGCGCCGGCAAGCGTATCGAGCACGCCGGAACTGCGCGACAGCGTACGCAGTGACAGCTCGACCTGTCGCAGGCAGAACATGCAGGAGCGCGGAAATTGCGCATCGCGCAGCGCGAAATCCAGGCATTCGACGCGACTGACGCGCCCGCGACGGGTCTGCCGGTACATGTGCTGGCCGGACAAGGAGCGCAACACGCTGATCCACTGGATGGTGTGGAAGGGAACCAGGTCCGAGGCCGCCGCCGGCAGGATCTGCGCCGAACGCACATCCACGATGCGACTGGTCATGTCCGCGCGTTCGAGGTTGCGGCCCAACATCATGAACGTGTATGCGTCCGTGCGGCTCATGGTGCCATCGAGCACGCCGGCGAGGGTCTGCGACCCGAGCACAATGCGCTTGAGAAAGTCGAAACGCGTGCGCCGGTTCAGACCGGCCGGCAACTGCGCGGTAAACTCCTGGAAGAATTCATTGAGAATTTCCCAGGCCTCATCCGGCAGGATGTCGCGCAGCGTGCGCGCGTTCTCGCGCGCCGCATTCAACGATGCGCTGATCGATCCCGGATTCTCGGCATCGGCGAGCAGGAACTGTACGATCTCGCGCTCGTCACTGCGTCGCTTCTGCGAATCGAACGCGAGCCGGCTGCCAGTGATTTCGATCAGCGGCAGCCAGCCCAGTTCGTACCCGCGCTGCAGGTCCAGCAGCAGGTTGGCGTTGACGCTGATCAGGCGCGCGGTGTTTTCGGCACGCTCCAGATAGCGCGCCAGCCAGTAGATGTTCTCGGCAACCCGGGCGAGCACGGTGCGTTAACCCTCCGTATCCACGATCCAGGTGTCCTTGCTGCCCCCGCCCTGCGAGGAATTCACCACCAGCGAGCCCTTGCGCAGCGCGACGCGCGTCAGGCCCCCCGTCGTGACATACGTCGAGGGTCCGCTGAGAATGAATGGGCGCAGGTCCACGTGACGCGGCTCCAAGCGATCCCCCACGAAGGTGGGCACCGTGGACAAAGTGATCACGGGCTGCGCGATGAAATTGCGCGGCGCGGCCTTCAGCTGCGCGGCAAACTGCGCGCGTTCACGCTGCGTGGACATGGGCCCCATGAGCATGCCGTAACCGCCGGAACCGTCCACCGGCTTGATGACGAGCGACTCCAGGTTCGCGAGCACATGTTCGAGTTGCGCCGGCTCGCCACAGCGCCACGAGGGCACATTCGGCAGAATTGCCGCCTCACCCAGGTAGTAGCGGATCATGTCCGGGACATAGGTGTAGACCAGCTTGTCATCGGCCACGCCCGCGCCCGGCGCATTGGCCAGTGCGACCTTGCCGGCGGCCCAGGCGCGCATCAGCCCGGGCACCCCGAGCGTCGAGTCGGCGCGAAACGCCTCGGGGTCCAGGAAGTCATCATCGATGCGTCGGTAGATGACATCCACGCGCTGTTCGCCGCGGGTGGTCTGCATGAAGACACAATCATCATCGTCGACGCGCAGATCGCGACCTTCGACCAGCTCGCAGCCCATTTGCCGCGCCAGGTAGGCATGTTCAAAATAGGCGGAGTTGTAGATGCCCGGCGTCAGCACCACGACCTCCGGCTTGCCCGTGCAGTGCACCGCGAGCGCCGCCAGCATATCGTACAGCTGCGCCGGATAGTCATCGACGGGGAGAATCACGGCGCTGTCGAACAGCTCCGGGAACACCCGCTTGACGACCTGGCGGTTCTCGATCATGTACGACACGCCCGATGGAACGCGCAGATTGTCTTCGAGGACGTAGACGGTGCCATCCGCGCCGCGGATCAGGTCCGAGCCGCAGATGTGCGCCCAGCAGTGCGCGGGCGGTGACACACCGATGCACAGGGGCCGGAAGTTGCGCGAGGAGGCGATGATGCCGATCGGCACAATGCCGTCCGCGACAATGCGCTGCTGGTGGTAGATGTCGTCGATGAAGTGATTGATCGCGGTGACGCGCTGGCGTAGACCGGCTTCGATGCGGTTCCACTCCTTGCGCGCGATGGTCCGCGGAATGATATCGAGCGGCCACGAGCGATCAATCGACCCACCCTGCTCGTGATACACGGTAAAGGTAATACCCATCGCCTTGATCGCCAGTTCCGCGGCCTGCTGCCGCACGCCGATTTCCGCACCACCCAGTTCGGTCAGGTAGCGGGCGAGCGCGCGCCCGGCGACACGCGCGCCGCCCCCCGGCCCGATCAGTTCATCGTGCAGTCCGGGTGCGGAATACGAGGTCCAGTCAATGCGCATGTCATCTCGGTGTGCACGCAGTCGCCTGCAACATACCAGTGCAGCTGCACGCCCTTCAAACAATACGACCCTCTCGCCATGTCTTGGTGCGTCATGTGCCAAATTGGTGCGACCGGTAGCGTGCAATAGCCCCGTATACTGGTTGCTCGCGTTGCGTCGGAGAGCGTTCTTGTCCATCCATATCGCCTTGAATCATGTCACCCACTATCGCTACGACCGAGCGGTAGCGCTTGGGCCACAGGTCATCCGGCTGCGACCCGCGCCGCACTGTCGCACCCGCATCCTCTCCTACTCATTGACCGTCACTCCGGCGGAACACTTCGTCAATTGGCAGCAGGACCCACAAGCCAACTACCTCGCACGCGTGAGCTTTCCGCACCACGCCCGGGAACTGCGCATCGAGGTTGATCTGGTCGCCGAAATGGCCGTGCTCAATCCCTTCGACTTTTTCCTCGAACCGTATGCGCAGCGCTTTCCGTTCGCGTATGAAGCCGCCGACCAGCGCGACCTGGCCGCGTATCTGACTTGCCTGCCCCTGACGCCGCGCATGCAGGACTATCTCGCGCGCATCCCACGCACGCCCGTGGTCACCGTCGATTTCCTGGTGCAGCTGAATCAATCGCTGGCTCGCGAGGTCCGCTACCTGATCCGCATGGAGCCCGGCGTGCAGGCACCTGAGGAAACCCTTGCCAAGGGCTCCGGTTCCTGCCGCGATTCCTCGTGGCTGCTGGTGCAGCTGCTGCGCCATCTGGGACTCGCCGCACGTTTCGCGTCCGGGTACCTCGTACAGCTGGTCGCCGACGTGAAATCTTTGGATGGCCCCTCCGGCACGGATCACGACTTCACGGACCTGCACGCCTGGTGTGAGGTCTACCTGCCTGGTGCGGGCTGGATCGGTCTTGATCCGACATCCGGACTGCTCGCGGGCGAGGGACACATTCCGCTGGCCTGCACTCCCGAGCCGTCCTCGGCCGCGCCCGTCTCAGGACTGGTCGAGGATTCCGAAGTCAAATTCGAGCATGTGATGCGCATCGATCGCATCTGGGAAGCGCCACGTGTGACGCGGCCCTATACCGAGACGCAGTGGGCGCAGATCGATGCCGTGGGTCACGAAATCGACAGGCAGCTGGCGGCGCTGGATGTGCGCCTGACCATGGGGGGCGAACCCACGTTTGTTTCCATTGATGATCCCGATGGCCCCGAGTGGAACACCACCGCGCTGGGCGCGGACAAACGCCAGCGCGCGGCGCAGCTGTTTCACCTGCTGCGCAGCCGCTACGCACCGCAGGGGCTGGCACATTTCGGCCAGGGCAAGTGGTATCCCGGTGAACCGCTGCCGCGCTGGTCCCTGAACTGCTTCTGGCGCAGCGATGGCGAGCCCATCTGGGGCAATGGCGAGCTGCTCGCCGATGAGTCGGGCGACTATGAGGTGTCCGCAGACACAGCCCAGCGGCTGCTGGAGCTGGTGGCGGCGCGGCTGGGCCTGACGGCCGCCAACATCCTGCCAGCCTACGAAGATGGTTTCCACTACCAGTGGCGTGCACGGCGCCTGCCGGTCAATGTCGATACGATGGCCTCGAACCTGGAGGACCCACTGGAACAGGCGCGGCTCGCCAGAGTGTTCGCGCAAGGGGTGCCGAACGCCGTGGGCTATGTGCTGCCGCTCAGTCGCAACGCGCTCGGTACGCAGTGGCGCAGTGTCGCCTGGCTGCTGCGCCAGGAGCACTGTTACCTGATTCCCGGAGACTCACCGCTCGGCTTGCGCCTGCCGCTGGAGTCGCTGCCCTGGGTGAAACCCGGCGACTATCCGGCGGTACATCTGCCCGATCCATCGCAGCAGTTCCCGGCGTTGCCCTCCGCAGCCCAGATCCGCGCGCGACTGTGTGCCGGACCCGACCCGGCCAGCGCCGCGCGCGCCGGCGCCGGGCCGGGACGCGTGCCAAAACCGCAGCAGTCGGCCGACTGGATTACCCGCACCGCCATGTGCGCCGAGCCGCGCGACGGGGTGCTGTACGTATTCATGCCGCCCACCGACCACCTCGAGGAGTATCTCGAACTGGTCGCGGCGGTTGAAAGCGCCGCGGAGGCACTCGCGCAACCGGTGATTCTGGAAGGATACGAACCGCCCAAGGATCCGCGCTTGCAGCGTTTCAGTGTCACTCCGGATCCCGGCGTCATCGAAGTCAACATCCACCCGTCCGCAAGCTGGGCCGACCTGGTTGCGCGCACGACTCATCTATATGAGCAGGCGCACCAGTCCCGCCTGTCGACCGAGAAATTCATGCTCGATGGCCGGCATACCGGCACCGGTGGCGGCAATCACTTCGTGCTCGGCGGCGCAACTGCGCCGGACTCCCCGTTCCTGCGCCGGCCGGACCTGCTGCGCAGCCTGGTGTCCTACTGGCACAACCACCCGTCGCTGTCGTACCTGTTCTCGGGCCTGTTCATCGGCCCGACTTCCCAGGCACCGCGCATCGATGAGGCGCGCAATGACTCTTTGTACGAGCTCGAAATCGCATTTCAACAGCTTCCCGAACCGGGCGCTGAATGCCCGCCGTGGCTGGTCGACCGGCTGTTCCGCAACTTGCTGACCGATGTCACCGGCAATACCCACCGCGCCGAGTTCTGCATCGACAAGCTGTTCTCCCCGGATGGGCCGGCGGGCCGCAATGGTCTGCTGGAGCTGCGCGCGTTTGAAATGCCGCCCCACGCGCGGATGAGTCTGGCGCAGCAATTGCTGCTGCGCTCGCTGGTGGCACGCTTCTGGCGCGCCCCGTATCAGCCCGCGCGGCTGGCGCGCTGGGGGACCGAGCTGCACGATCGGTTCATGCTGCCATACTTCGTCGAACGGGACTTCGCGGATGTCATCGCCGAGCAGAATGCCGCAGGCCACGCGCTGCAGACCGACTGGTTTGCACCGCACTTTGCATTCCGCTTCCCCAAGTACGGGGATTTCGCCGCCTGCGGCGCCGAGGTGGAACTGCGACAGGCGCTGGAGCCCTGGCATGTCATGGGCGAACAGGGCGCGGCCGGCGGTGCGGTCCGCTACGTCGACTCATCAGTGGAACGGCTGCAGGTCAAGGTGACGGGTCTGGCGCCGGATCGCTTCGCCATCACCTGCAATGGGCGCCGCCTGCCGCTGCGCCCGACCGGGCGCGCCGGTGAGTTCGTCGCCGGCGTCCGCTATCGCGCCTGGCAGCCACCGAATGCATTGCATCCGACCATTGGGGTCCATGCGCCCCTGACGTTCGATTTACGGGATCTGTGGATGGAAAGGTCGCTGGGAGGCTGTCAGTATCACGTCATGCATCCTGGTGGCCGCAATTACGCAACCTTTCCGGTGAATGCCTTTGAGTCCGAGAGCCGGCGTCTGGCCCGCTTCTTTCGCATGGGCCACACCCCCGGGCGGGTTACCGTGCCGCCCGAGGAGCCCTCGCTCGAACTGCCGTTTACTTTGGATTTGCGCCGCAGCTGACAGTCACGATCGATGAGCAGAATCATCCGACCCGCTGCCCCGGGAGCCGCCTATCTGGGTGGTTATGCGGCCGATGCGCGCCGTTACGACGAACTCCTCGACGGCACCGGCGCCATCCGGCCGCATTGGAAGGCCTTGTTTGACCGGCTGGATACCGAGCCTGGCGCGGACGTGACGCGCCGGGGCATCGAGTTGACCCGCAGGCTGATCACCGAAAGCGGCGTCACCTACAATGTCTATGCGGACCCGAAGGGTGCCGATCGGCCCTGGGCCCTGGATCCGCTGCCGTTGATGATTTCGGCGACCGAATGGCGCCTGATCGAACGCGGCGTCGCCCAGCGTGCGCGCGTGCTCGAGGCTCTGCTGGCTGATCTGTATGGCCCGCAACGCCTGATTGCCGAGGGCGTGGTACCACCTGAGCTGCCCTTCGGTCATCCGAATTTTCTGTGGCCCGCGCACGGCATCGTGCCGGCGGGCGGCACCTGGCTGCACATCTATGCGGTGGATCTGGCGCGCGCGCCCGATGGCCGCTGGTGGGTGCTCGCCGATCGCACGCAGTCCCCGTCCGGTGCGGGCTACGCGCTGGAGAACCGCGAGATCATCGAGCAGGTGCTGCCGGATCCGCTGCGCGATCTGGACGTGCGCAAACTGCGCGGGTTCTTCGCCGCCCTGCGGGTGCACCTGCTGGAAAGTGTCGACCCGGGCGAGAGCGCGCTGGCCGTGGTGCTGACACCGGGTCCCTTCAACGAAACCTATTTCGAACACGCCTACCTGGCGCGCCAGCTGGGCGTCGCGCTCGCCGAAGGCACCGATCTCACCGTGCGCAATGACACGGTGTATCTGAAGACCCTCGCGGGTCTGAAGCGGGTCCATGCGATCCTGCGGCGCCTCGATGACGATTTCTGTGATCCGCTGGAACTGCGCAGCGATTCGGCGCTGGGAGTGCCGGGTCTGTTGGGCGCGGTGCGTGCCGGGCGGGTGGTGCTCGCCAATGCCTTGGGCACCGGCGTGCTGGAAT
Organism: Steroidobacteraceae bacterium; assembly: GCA_036267975.1. Lineage (GTDB taxonomy): Bacteria > Pseudomonadota > Gammaproteobacteria > Steroidobacterales > Steroidobacteraceae > DAIDKA01. The sequence continues at coordinate 27,950 of DATAVA010000043.1, forward strand.
CGGCCGCGTGGCTGGGTTTTCACCCGGGAGTCGCCGAGCGCCTGTTCGACGAGGAACTCATCCTGCCATCCGTGGCAACCTGGTGGTGCGGGGAGGCCCCGGCACTGCAATACGTGCTGGCGAATATCAATGACCTGGTGATCGGCCCCGCCTACCCGAACCAGCACTTCGAGCCGGTGTTCGGCCGCGCGCTGATCGGGTCGGCGCGCGAGGCGATGATCACGCGACTGCGTACGCGTCCCTATGCCTATGTGGCGCAGGAACATCTGGCCTTGTCACAGGCGCCGGTGCTGCGGGGCCAAGGCATATCCGGCTTCGCCGCCAAGGCAGTCACCATCCGCGTCTATGCTTTCGCCACCAGCGCGGGTCGCATCGTGATGCCGGGCGGTCTGGCCCGTGTCGCCACGGACGCCTCCGTCAATGCAGTGACCACTCAGCGTGGGGGTGCGAGCAAGGACATCTGGGTACTGCCTGACCCGCAGCAGACGGCGCCCCCGGGCGAGTCGACATCCGGATCGGCACGCACGAGCGCGCGGCAGGATCTGACGCCCTCGAGGCTGGTCGAGAACCTCTATTGGATGGGCCGCTATACCGTGCGCTGCGAGGACAAGGCGGGGCTGCTGCGCGCCACGCTCGCGGTGCGCGTAGATCCGCAGGTGTGGAGCAGCGCGGTGCGCATGTGCCGGGAGCTGGACGTGATCGCGGCGGACGTCGATCCGAAGACCAGCCTCCACGATGATGGCGATCCGCACGGTCTGGTGGCGGACATCCGCCGCCTGAACTGGTGCGCGTCGCAGGTGCGCGGCCGGTTGTCCGCCGGCTGCTGGCAGGCCGTCTCGAGTCTGCAGCAGCAGCTGCACGCCAGCGTGCTCGCGCGCGAGGCACCGCGCCAGACCCTCGATCGGTTGCTGCTGTCGCTAGCCGCGCTGGCGGGGTTCGCGCTGGATGACATGACGCAGGATGCCGGCTGGCGGCTGCTGCGCATCGGTCGCAGGCTGGAGCGCCTCCAGTTCGTAGCGCGACTGCTGGCGCAGCATCTGTCGACCGATACGGCAAAGCAGCATGGCCCCGTGGAGTGGATGCTGAACGTGTGCGACAGCCTGAGGATCTATCGTCCCCGCTATGTCGCCGCACCCCGGCTGGGCCCGATGCTGGATCTGCTGATCCGCGACGCCGAGCATCCCCGCGCGCTCGCATTCCAGTCGCAGGCGATTACGCGGGACATGCACCGACTCACCGAGATTCTGCAGCTTGAGACTAGCGATGCCGTGGATGAGCCGATCCCCGTGCTGACGGACTCGCAACTGATGGTGCTGGAAGGTGACGGGCCAGCCGCCGCGGCCGCGCGCCTGCACCTTGCCGCACGGCTGCAGAAACTGGCCGCCGCCGCCGGCCGGTTCTCGGATCGCCTGTCCATGCGCCAGTTCTCGCATACCAGCCTCGATTCGCACGCACTCGCATCATGAGCACGCGGCAGCTATATCGGATTACGCATGAAACGCGGTACGCCTACGCCGCGAACGTCGTGCACTCACATCATCTGCTGCACCTCGTACCCCGCCCCGCCCCCAATCAGCAGTGCCTGGAACACGCGCTGCTGATTTCCCCGGCGCCCACCTGCCGGCGCGATGAGATCGACGCGTTCGGCAATCCGGTAACGCGCATCGAACTTCAGAGCCCGCACCGCGATCTCAACGTGAGGACTGACATGCAGATCGCGGTTCATTCCCGGCCGAACGTGCCGGCCGATGAAACCCATCCCTGGGAGCGCGTCGCGAGCAGTCTCGCCTATCACGGTCATTGGCCGGCGCGCACCAATCTGGATATCTGCCGGTTCCGACACGAATCCGCGTACGTGCGCGTCAAACGCGCGTTTACGGACTTTGGTGCCGAGTGTTTCGTCCGCGGCAAGCCGGTGCTCAGCTGCGCCAGCGACCTGATGCGGACGCTGCACCGCGAGCTGCGCTATGCGCCGGGCGCGACCGACGTGTCCACGCCATTGATGGAAGTGCTGGAAAAACGCCATGGTGTGTGCCAGGACTTCGCGCACCTGATGATCGCGTGTCTGCGCTCGCGGGGCCTCGCGGCCCGCTATGTCAGCGGCTACATTCGCTCCGACCTCTCACCGACCGCGGCGCCGGAGGCGCCGCTGATCGGCGGCGGCGCATCGCACGCGTGGGTCGCGGTGTATAGTCCACCATTCGGCTGGATCGAGCTGGACCCGACCAACAATATCTGGGTCGGCATCGAGCACGTGGCCGTCGCATGGGGACGTGATTTCGGGGACGTCTCGCCATTGCGCGGAATCATCCTCGGAGGCGGCAGACACAAACTGTCCGTCAATGTCACGGTGGAGGCCCTCGACGCGCTGAACTGACGCTTTGGGGCCTTGACCCAAGGTGCTTGAATTGGACGCCACTTCACAAGCTGTCACGCCCGCACAGGCCGTGCACAAGACCGCGATGTCGGTACTGCTGGCCATCAGCTTCAGCCATCTGCTCAACGACATGATGCAATCGCTGCTCCCGGCGATATATCCGATGCTCAAGAGCGCCTATCAGCTGTCCTTCGTGCAGATCGGCCTGCTCACCTTCACCTACCAGATCACCGCATCGCTGCTGCAGCCCATCATCGGTGCATTCACGGATCGCAAGCCCAAGCCGTACTCCCTCGCGGTGGGCATGGGCTTCACGCTGTGCGGACTGCTGCTGCTCGCGGCGGCGCACAGCTTCCCGCTGCTGCTGATCGCAGCCGCGCTGGTCGGGACCGGCTCGAGCGTGTTTCATCCGGAATCCTCGCGCGTCGCCCGCATGGCCTCAGGCGGCGCCCACGGCCTGGCGCAGTCCATCTTCCAGGTCGGCGGCAACCTCGGTTCCGCGATTGGTCCACTGCTGGCGGCATTCATCGTGCTGCCTCTGGGACAGAAAAGCGTGGCGTGGTTCGGGCTGTGCGCGCTGCTGGGGATCTTCGTGCTCACCCAGGTCGGCCACTGGGCGCGCACGCACGGATTTGCGCGCCTTGCGCCGCGGGCCGTGAAGGCGGGCGTCGCGCCCGCGATGAGCGCGGCGCGGGTGCGCCGGGCCATCGTGGTGCTGCTGGCGCTGATATTCAGCAAGTACTTCTATCTCGCGAGTCTGACCAGCTACTACACCTTCTATCTGATCGAGCATTTTCGCGTCGACGTGCGCAACGCGCAGATCATGCTGTTCACCTTCCTCGGTGCCGTGGCCCTCGGCACCATTTTCGGCGGTCCATTGGGTGATCGCTTCGGCCGCAAGATCGTGATCTGGGTGTCGATCCTGGGCGTACTGCCGTTCACACTGGCGTTGCCGCATGCCAACCTGCTCTGGACGGGCGTGCTGACCGTGCCGATCGGCTTCATCCTGGCGTCGGCGTTTCCGGCGATCGTGGTGTATGCCCAGGAGCTGATGCCCGGCAAGACCGGCACGGTGGCCGGCCTGTTCTTTGGATTTGCCTTTGGCATGGGCGGAATCGGTGCCGCGGTGCTCGGCGCACTGGCCGATGCCACCAGCATCGAGTTCGTCTACCGCGTATGCGCGTGGCTGCCGCTGGTCGGTGCACTGGCCATCTTGCTGCCCAGGGTCGACGAGCGTCATGGCTAGCGTTATTTCGCGGCCCGCCGCGGCGCCTCACTGAATCGGCCCACCGAAGCCTGCAGCGCGATCGCGAGCGCGCTCTCACCGCTCGTGAGGTCGGCCCACTTCAGTTCCATCCCCACGCGCCTGCCCTTGCGCGTGAGCTTGATGGATTGCGGAGTGAGGCTTATGACGTACTCGACGCCCTTGATGGTCAACGAGCGCTTCAAGGTCCTGGCAAGGGGAGTCATCGCCGATCCTTGAATCCGGCTTCAAAGCGAAGCGTGTTCGCTTTCACGATGTTGGCGGCTTGCGTTGAAGACCCGACTTTATGACGGGCGCCGCCGGCCAGCGGCCCGTGCCGGGCCCGCAATTGCGCCAGTCGACTCCTACACGGTTTGGCGCAATGCTGCATGCGGCCAGAGCGTAGCCTAACGACGGCGCAGACGATTAAACGGCGCCTCATTCGGCCTCGCCCTTGGACACTCTTGCCGTTGAACATGAATGAGTGACTTAGTGCCTGGTGAACAAGACATCTACCTGTTTCGCGAAGGAACCCACGCGAACATCCATCGCCTGCTCGGCTGTCAGCTGCGCGGCGCCGAAGCCGGCGCGCGCTTCGCCGTGTGGGCCCCGAACGCAGCCGCGGTTTCTGTAATCGGGGACTGGAACGGCTGGAACCAGGATGCCGACCCGCTCGCGCCGCGCACCGATGCCTCGGGCATCTGGGAAGGCGTGGCCGCAGGCGTTCAGCACGGCCAAGCCTACAAATATCGGATCGTATCCCGTAATGGCGGACGGGTGCTGGAAAAAGCCGACCCGGTGGGCTTTTACTGCGAGTCTCCGCCGGCCACCGCCTCGCGGGCCTGGGCACTGGATTACACCTGGCGCGACGCCGAATGGATGGGGAGGCGCGCGGCCCACAACGACCTTGATTCGGCAATGGTGGTCTATGAGGCGCACCTTGGCTCGTGGCGCCGCAAGGACGGCAGCTTCCTCAACTATCGCGAGCTCGCGCATGAACTGGCCGAGTACTTGAGCGATCTGGGCTTCACGCACATCGAACTGATGCCGATCACGGAGCATCCGTTCTACGGGTCCTGGGGTTATCAAACGACGGGATATTTCGCACCGACAGCCCGTTATGGCACGCCGCAGGATCTGATGTATCTGGTCGATTATCTTCACCAGAAGGGAATCGGCGTCATCCTGGACTGGGTGCCCTCGCACTTTCCGACGGACGCCCATGGCCTGGCCGAATTCGATGGCACGAAGCTGTACGAGCATGCCGACCGCCGTCAGGGCTTTCACCCGGAATGGAATTCCGCCATTTTCAATTATGGTCGCAATGAGGTGCGCAGTTTCCTGATCTCCTCGGCGCTGTTCTGGTTCGAGAAATACCACATCGATGGTATTCGCGTGGATGGCGTGGCGTCGATGCTGTACCTGGATTACGCGCGCAACGCCGGCGAATGGATTCCCAACCGCTTCGGTGGCAGAGAGAACCTGGAGGCGATTGAGTTTCTGCGGACGTTGAATGAAGCGCTCTACCGGGATCATCCGGACGCCACGATGATCGCGGAGGAATCGACGGCGTGGCCGATGGTGTCGCGGCCTACCAGCATGGGTGGGCTTGGGTTCGGCCTGAAATGGAATATGGGCTGGATGCACGATACGCTTGCCTTCATGCAGCAGGATCCGGTGTTCCGCAAGTATCACCACCAGAAACTGACGTTTTCGATGCTCTATGCATTCAACGAAAACTTCGTATTGCCGCTTTCGCACGATGAAGTCGTGTACGGCAAGGGTTCCCTGATCAGCAGGATGCCCGGCGATGATTGGCAGCAGTTCGCGAATCTGCGGGCGCTGTATGGCTACATGTGGGGCCATCCCGGCAAGAAGCTGCTGTTCATGGGCGGGGAGTTTGCGCAGCGAGGCGAGTGGACGCACGATGGCGAGCTCGAGTGGTGGGTGACGCAGCGGCCCGAGCATGCCGGAGTGCGGCGCTGGATACGGGACCTGAACCGCGTGTACCGCGCCGAGCGCTCGTTGCACGAGGTTGATTTTTCCCGCGACGGATTTGAATGGATCGATGCCGACAATTCACAGCTGAGCGTCACCTCATTCGTGCGCCGCAGCCCCGCTGGCGCACCCGTGCTGGTCGTGACGAACTTCACGCCAGTACCGCGCAGCAATTTTCTGCTGGGAATACCGCAGCGTGGCCTTTGGCGCGAAATCCTCAACAGTGACGCGCGCGAATACGGCGGCTCCGGATGGGGCAATCTCGGCTGCGTCGAATCAGCCCCGGTGGGAGCGCATGGCCGGCTGGATGCGCTGAACCTCAACGTGCCGCCACTCGCCACCATCATGTTGCGATGGGAACCCGATGGTTAGCACGGAAGGTCGTATCCGAGCCGTCATTGAAGGCGTGGCGCCGGTGGTCGACGGCGGGCGCTTCCGGGCCAAATGCATCGCCGGAGAGCCGGTGCAGATCGAGGCGCACTGTTTCAGCGACGGACACGACAAACTCGCCGTGGCACTGCGCTGGCACGCCAGCGACGCGCCCGATACTTATGAAGTCGACATGACGGCACAGGCGAATGATGTCTGGACGGCGCAGTTCACGCCGCCGGTTCCGGGTCGCTACCGTTATACCGTACTGGCCTGGGTCGATCATTTCGAGTCCTGGCGCCGCGAACTCGAACGGCGCAATGAGCGCGCCGATATTTGCGTCGCCTTGAACGTCGGTGCGGTGCTGATCGCTGCCGCCACCGCCCGCGCCGGCGCCGAGGACGCGCAGCTGCTGACGAACTGGGCTGCGCAGTTACGCGCGATGGCTGCGGATCACAGCGGACTGTCCGACGTGGCGGCGATGCAGGCGCTCGGGCTGGATCCGGCCAAGGGCGCGATCGTGAAACGCTACGCAGATCGCCGTTTTGCCGCGAGCAGCAGTTTCGAACTGGTGGCTGATCGCAAACGGGCACAGTTCAGCAGCTGGTACGAACTGTTTCCCCGCGTTGCCGCCACGAAAGAAGGCGTGCACGGCACCTTCCGCGACGTGCAGACACGCCTGCCGTATATGGCGCGAATGGGCTTCGATGTGCTGTACATGCCGCCGATCCATCCGATCGGCCGCGTCAATCGCAAGGGTGTCAACAACGCCCTCGTCTCGGCACCCGAAGACGTGGGCAGTCCCTGGGCAATCGGTTCCGCACTCGGCGGTCACAAGGACATTCTCCCCGAGCTCGGCTCGCTCGAGGACTTCAGGGCGTTGCTGCGGGCGGCGCGCGAACTTGGCATCGAGATCGCGCTTGATCTGGCATTCCAATGCGCGCCCGACCATCCCTATGTCCGCGCACACCCCGACTGGTTCAGGCATCGGCCCGACGGCACGGTGCAGTACGCGGAAAATCCGCCCAAGAAATACCAGGACATCTATCCCTTCGATTTCGAAAGCGAAGACTGGCGCGGCCTGTGGGATGAACTCAAAAGCGTCATGGATTACTGGATTGCGCAGGGAGTGCGGATCTTTCGCGTGGACAATCCACACACCAAGACATTCGCCTTCTGGGAGTGGAGCATCGGCGAAGTCACGCGCGTGAATCCCGACGTGATTTTTCTGGCCGAGGCGTTCACCCGGCCCAAGGTGATGCACCGGTTGGCGAAGCTCGGCTTCACCCAGTCATATACGTACTTCACGTGGCGCACCACCAAGCACGAGCTCATCGAGTATTTCACGGAACTGAGCCACGGCCGCGGGCGGGATTATTTCCGCCCGAACGTGTGGCCGAATACACCCGATATCCTACAGGAGCTGCTGCAATCGGGCTTGCGCAGCGTGTTCGCCGCGCGGCTCATACTGGCCGCGACCCTTTCGGCGAACTATGGAATCTACGGTCCGGCCTATGAGCTGATGGAAAGTGCGGCACGTGAACCCGGCAGCGAAGAGTACCGCGACTCGGAGAAGTACCAACTGCGTCACTGGGACTTCGAGCGGCCGGACAGCCTGTGGCCGCTGATCGCGCGCATCAACCGGATCCGACGTGACAATTCGGCATTGCATTCGGACCGTACTCTGTCGTTCTGCGCGATCGACAACGACCAGCTGCTTGCGTATCTGAAGCAGGACAGCGGCGCGGGAAACATCATCGTGACCGTCGTCAGTCTCGATCCGCACAATACCCAGTCAGGATGGCTCAGTCTGGATCTGGAAAAGCTCGGACTGGCACCTGATCAGCCCTACCAGGTTCACGATCTGCTCAGCGATCAGCGCTATCAATGGCGCGGCCCGCACAATTTTGTAATGCTGGATCCGCACCGCATACCGGCCCACGTATTCCGCATCCGTCGGCACCTGCGGCGCGAACAAGATTTCGACTATTTCCTGTAAGTCGCGCCTATGAAAGACCTACAGCCACCGCCCCAGGAATCCGCCACGCCATCCGGGCTCGCCGTCGATGATCCGCTCTGGTACAAGGATGCGGTCATCTATCAGCTCAATGTCAAGGCATTCCTCGACTCGAACGATGATGGAATCGGTGACTTCGCCGGTGTGACCTCGAAGCTGGGCTACATCCGTGATCTCGGCGTCAACACCATCTGGCTGATGCCCTTCTATCCGTCGCCCCTGAAGGACGATGGCTACGACATCTCCGAGTACACGAACATCCATCCGCAGTTCGGCACGCTCGATGATTTTCGCGACATGCTCATCGAAGCCCACCGTCTCGGGCTCAAGGTCATCACCGAACTGATCATCAACCACACCTCCGATCAGCATCCGTGGTTTCAGGCGGCCCGCAAGGCCGCGCCGGGCTCGCCCGAGCGTGATTTCTATGTGTGGAGCGATACCGACCAGAAATACCTGGACACGCGGATCATTTTCGTCGACACCGAAAACTCCAATTGGACTTGGGACCCAGTCGCGAAGGCCTACTACTGGCACCGCTTCTTCAGCCATCAGCCCGATCTTAATTTCGACAACCCGCAGGTCCTGGAGGCGGTACTGCGCATCATGCGGTTCTGGCTTGATATGGGCGTCGATGGGTTCCGCCTGGATGCGATCCCCTACCTGGTCGAGCGCGAAGGCACGAACAACGAAAATCTGCGCGAGACCCACGATGTGATCCGCAAGCTGCGGGCCGCGATTGACGCGAACTACAAGAACCGATTCCTGCTCGCCGAAGCCAATCAATGGCCGGAAGACGTGCGTGAGTATTTCGGCGACGGGGATGAGTGCCACATGGCCTATCACTTTCCGCTCATGCCGCGCATCTACATGTCCATCGCACAGGAGGATCGCTACCCGATTACGGAGATCATGCAGCAGACTCCTGACATTCCGGACAGCTGCCAGTGGGCCATTTTCCTGCGCAACCATGATGAGCTCACCCTCGAGATGGTGACCAGCAAAGAGCGCGACTACATGTACACGACCTATGCCTCGGACGTGCGCGCGCGCATCAATCTGGGGATTCGCCGGCGACTGTCGCCGCTGATGGAAAACGACCAGGACCGGATCAAGCTGATGAACAGCCTGTTGCTGTCGATGCCAGGCTCGCCGATCCTCTACTACGGTGATGAGATCGGCATGGGCGACAATGTGTTCATCGGCGACCGCAATGGGGTGCGCACGCCGATGCAGTGGAGCCCGGATCGCAACGCCGGATTCTCGCGCGCAGATCCGCAGCGGCTGTATCTGCCGCCGATCATGGATCCGATCTACGGCTACCAGGCGACCAACGTCGAAGCACAGATCCGCGATCCTGGCTCATTGTTGAGCTGGATGAAGCGCATGCTGGCCGTGCGCAAGGTCAGCCAGGCCTTCGGGCGCGGCACGCGGCGGTTCCTGAAGCCGGGTAATCGCAAGATCCTCGCGTACCTGCGCGAATATGCCGAGGACACCATCCTGTGCGTCGCGAATCTGTCGCGATCGGCGCAGCCGGTGGAGCTGAATCTGGCGCCATTCAAGGGTCGCGTTCCGGTCGAAATGCTCGGTCGCACCACCTTCCCGCCCATCGGCGAGATGCCGTATCTGCTCACCCTGTGCGCGTATGGTTTTTACTGGTTCCGGCTGACCACCGACGCCGAGGCGCCGGCATGGCATGAGCAGGTGTTCTCCATCGACGAACGACCGGTGGTCGTCCTGTTCGACGGGTGGAGCACGCTGTTCCGCGATCGGGTCATGCCTTGGCGAATCGGCATGGCGGAGAAGACCCGCCTGCAGTTCGAGACGGATACGCTGCCACGCTTCATCGAAACACAACGCTGGTATGCGGCCAAGGGCGTACCGATCGAGCGCGCGCGCATCAGCGATCAGGTGATTTGGGAACAGGGTAAATGGACCTGGGTGGTGGCCCTGCTCGAGGTGGGTGCCGCGCCGGAACCCGTCATGTATTTCATGCCCCTGGCGCTGGCGTGGGAAGCGGACGAGGATCGGGTGCACAACCTTACGACGGCCGCCATTGCCAAGATCCGCCAGCAGGCCAATGTCGGCGTCATGGGCGATGCCTTTGCGGACGCCGCCTTTTGCCACGCCGTGGTCGAGGCCATGGCGAAACGCCGCGAGCTCGCGACGGCGCAGGGCAAGCTTAAATTCCGGTCGACGGCCGCTTTCGAGCAGCTTGCCGGCGCCGATTACGCGCGGCTGCCGGTGGCGCGCCCGCAAGGCTCCAGCTCGAATACCGTCGTGACCCTGGGTGAGCGGCTGCTGCTGAAGGGCTATCGCAGGCTGCGGGCCGGTGCCAGCCCCGAACTTGAAATGGGCCTGTATCTCACCGAAGTGGTGCGGTTCGCAAACTGTGCGCCGCTGGCCGGCGTGCTCGAGTACGTGGGCAATGACGGGCAGACGCGGGTGCTCGCCATGCTGCAGGCCTACGTGGCCAATCAGGGTGACGGCTGGACCTACGCGCTGGAATACCTGCGGCGCCATCTCGAGGAACACCGCACGACACCGGCCAGCGACGAACTGCCCGTCGATGCCCATAAGGCATTTCTGATTCTGATCCGCACCCTCGGCCAGCGAACGGCGCAACTTCATCGCGCCTTGGCGAGTGCCACCAGCAATGCGGACTTCGCGGCCGAGCCGCTCGCGCCGGCGGACATCGAAGCCTATCGCGCCCGCGCGCTGGCGCAAGGCCGCAGCGCGCTGGGGCTGCTGAAAACCAATCTTGAGCAGATCCCGGCTGCCGATCGCAGCAAGGCCAGCGAGGTACTGGCGCAGCAGGAGCCGCTGCTCGCGCGGCTGGCGGCCCCGCTGGCGCAGGAGAGCCAGGGCCGCAAGATCCGCATTCACGGCGACTACCATCTCGGGCAGATCCTCGTAACCCGCAACGATTTCGTGATCGTCGACTTCGAGGGCGAACCGGGCCATAGCCTCGAGGAGCGGCGCGCCAAGCAGTCACCGCTGCGCGATGTCGCCGGCATGCTGCGTTCCTTCAGCTATGTCGAGCACAGCGCGCTGCGCAGCGTCGCGCATGATGAGGTCGAATTCGCCAAGCTCGCGCCGCTGGCCCATGCCTGGGCGGTGCAGGTGCGCGAGGTCTTTCTTGCGGCGTACGATGAAGCAGCACGACCCGCGGCGCTGTATGGCACGTTTGTCCCGGGCCAGGGCCTGCTCGGACTGTTCGAACTCGAGAAGGCCCTGTACGAACTGCACTACGAACTGAGCAACCGTCCAACGTGGGCGGGTATTCCGTTGCAGGGTATCCTCGAATCCGTGGGAGACGTTCATGCAAACCATTGACATACTGGTTGACACCACGCGCGAGTTCTTCCATCAGGTCGCCGCATTGCTGCCGCGGCTGGCGCTGGCCGTGGCGGTCGTGCTGGTTGGATGGCTGGTGGCCAAGGTCGTGCGCTTCACGATCGAGAAGGCCCTGCGCGCCGTGAATTTCGGCGTGCTGACGCAGCGCGCCGGCACGGACCACTTCCTGCAGTCGGCCGGATTGCAGGGTGATACGACGACGCTGTTCGGTCTGCTCGGTTACTGGATGGTGCTGGTCGCCGCCCTGATGGTCGCGTTCAACGGCCTGGGCCTCACCTATGTGACCGACCTGCTGCAGCGGGTGGAGCTGTTCGGACCGAAGGTACTGGTAGCAGGCCTGGTGGTGGTGCTGGGGTCGTATTTCGCGCGCTTCGTGGGCGAATCGGTCGAAAGGTTCTGCTCCGGGGCACAGCTCCCCGACAGCGACATTCTCGGCAAGATCGCCCGCTACCTCATCATGGCCTTCGTGGTCATGATCGCACTGAGCCAGGTCGAAATCGGCGGCGACATCGTCCAGCGGACCTTCCTCATCATCCTCGCGGGCGTGGTGCTGGCCCTGGCGCTCGCCTTCGGCCTGGGCGGCAAGGACTGGGCCGCCGCCATGCTCGAGCGCTGGTGGCCACGGCACAAGCAGAACGATCAGCGTCCCCTGTGATTCGCTGCGCGGTGGCCCGGGCTCGATGGTGTCGAATCTTCAATAAAATCAGTGTCGGGCGCGGTCATTAACGGACTTTAACAATCCGGCCAGTGTGGCTGAACTCTGCTCCTTTCAGAATGCCGCTGGCGTAACCTCGGGCGGCTGTGCTCGGGCACTTCCTGCGCCATGGCATTACGATCAAATTGAATGACTGACATCACTGCTCCAGATGCGAGTCGGGCGCTGCGGCGCACGCGAATTTCATGGCATGCCGTCCGCGCCATTACACTGACCTCGGCCGTCCTGATGTCGGCGTGCAACCTCGGGCCTTATTACCGGCGTCCCGACATTTCCGGACCGGCGGCCTGGACACCCGTTACGCCTGAATCAACGCCAAGCGGCCCCGTGGCACCTGACGCCACCGCCTGGCCGGATCCGCAGTGGTGGCATGCCTTCGGCTCCGCCGACCTCGACCGGCTCATGGATCAGGCACAGCGCGCCAATGATGATCTGAAGGCCGCCATTGCGCGCGTGCAGCAATCGGATGCGCAGGTGCGCATCGCCGGCGCGGCGCTGCTGCCATCGCTCGGGGCCGGCTTCACACCCACCCGCGAGCGGCAAATCATTCCCAACCTGCCGGGCGGCAATGCCTTCACCACCAATACCTTCACCGCCGATCTCAGTGCGGCCTATGAACTGGATTTCTGGGGTCGCAATGCCGCGCTGCGTGCCGCCGCGGTGGCCCTGGACTCCGGCAGCCGCTACGACCGCGACACCGTGCGCCTGTCCATCACGGCCGCGGTCGCGACCACCTACTTCACGGTACTGTCGCTGCGCGATCGGGTCACCGTCGCGACCAACAATCTGAACAATGCCCGCGAAACCCTTCGCGGCCTGCAGTTCGAACAGCAGGTCGGCACGGCCACGGCGCTGGATGTCGCGCAACAGCAATCCTTGGTGGATACCGAGGATGCCACCGTGCCGGCGCTGCGCGCACAGCTGTCGCACAACCTGGCGGCCCTGGCCATCCTGCTGGGCACGATCCCCGATCAGCTGCAGCTGAGCCAGGGCACGCTCGATCAGATCGCAGCGCCGCCCGTGACGACCGGTCTGCCATCCGGCCTGCTGAGCCGCCGTCCGGATGTGGCTTTCGCGGAGGCCCAGCTGATCAGTGCCAATGCCAACGTGCGTGCCGCTCGCGCCGCTTTCCTGCCGACCATCCAGCTGACAGCTTCGGGCGGCGTCGAGAGCACTGCCCTGTCGACCTTGCTGCTCCCGGGCAGCCGCATTTTCAACGTGGCCGCGGGCATCACCCAACCGATCTTTGCGGGTGGTCAGATTGCCGGCGCCTACGCGCAGAGCAAGGGGCGATACCAGGAATTGCTGGCCGACTATCACAAGGCCGTGATCTCGGCGTTCGATAACACGCAGGACTCGCTCACGGAAGTGCACGAGACGGCCGAACAGCTGCAGCGCCAGGAGCGGGCCACGCAGACCGCACGGCGCGCCTATGACTTCGCCCAGCAACAATTCCACGCCGGAACGATCAACATACTCACTGTCCTCACCACCGAAAACGCCTTGCTGACTGCACAGGACACGCAGGCGCAGGTTCGGCTCGCGCACCTGTCAGCGCTGGTCGGGCTTTACCAGGCCCTTGGTGGCGGCTGGGACACGCAACAGGAGCAAGCACAATGAGCCGCGCATCATGAACATGACCGTGAAGTGGCTGGCACGACCGCGGGTGGGACTGGGCGTGGTGGCGATCCTCATCATCGTCGCTGTGGCGTGGGCCTACTCACATCATGGCGCGCAGGCGGCCGATGCGCGTGCGCCCGCAGATGCTGCCGAGTCCGTCGCAGTCGATGCGATCAGCGTCGGTCGCAGCGACGTACCCGGATACCTCGACGGCCTGGGCACGGTGCAGGCCTTCTACACCGTCAAGGTCACCGCGCGGGTGGATGGACAGCTGGACAAGGTCGCGTTCACCGAGGGCGAGACCCTCAAGAAGGGACAGCTGCTGGCGCAGATCGATCCGCGACCCTTCAAGGCCGCGCTGGATCAGGCGCTTGCCCAGCGCGCCAAGGACGAGGCACAACTGGCGAATGCGCAGCGCGACATGGACCGCTACATGCAGTTGGCGCCCCAGGAGCTGGCGAGCAAGCAGACCGTGGACACACAGCGCGCCGCGGTCTCCGTCGCCCAGGCGACACTGAAGGGCGATGACGCAAACATCGAGAGCGCACGCACCCAACTGAGTTACACGAGCATCACCGCACCCATCAATGGCCGCACCGGCATTCGACAGGTGGATCCGGGCAATATCGTGCACGCGGCCGACACCGGCGGCATCGTCGTCATGACGCAGATCCAGCCGATCTCCGTCATGTTCACCCTGCCGGAGGATGATGTGCCGCAGATGACCGAAGCGCTCTCGCACGGCGCGGTCACCGTCGTGGCCCTGGCACGCGACGACGGCTCTCCGCTGGACACCGGCACGGTGGCGCTGCTCGATAACCAGATCGACCAGACCACCGGCACGATCCGGGTCAAGGCGACTTTCCCGAACGCCCATCAGCGGCTCTGGCCCGGCGAATTTGTGACCGCGCGGGTTCTGGCGAGCGTGCATAAGCAGGCGCTGACCATTCCGGCGGCGGCCTTGCAGCGCGGCCCGGATGGCATGTTCGCCTATGTCATTGGTCGCGATTCGACCGTGTCGGTGCGTCCGATCAAAGTGACGCTGCTGGATGAGAACACGGTGATTGTCGACAGCGGCCTGCAGCCCAACGAGCGTGTCGTGACCAGCAACCTGTACCGACTCCAACCGGGCACGCGGGTGCGTGTCAACGGTGGCCCCCTCAGTCAGGCACGTTCATGAGCATTTCAGCACCCTTCATCCACCGGCCCATCGCCACGTCACTCCTGATGGCGGGCGTGCTGCTGCTGGGTCTGATCGCCTTCCCGTTGCTGCCCGTGGCGCCGCTGCCGCAAGTGGACTTCCCGACCATCCAGGTCACCGGGCAGCTGCCCGGTGCCAGCCCGGCGACCATGGCGGCCACGGTCGCCACGCCGCTGGAAACGCAGTTCGGCGCCATCCCCGGTGTTTCCCAGATGACCTCGACCAGCGTCCTGGGAACGACGACGATCGTGGTGCAGTTCGACCTTGACCGCAACATCGATGCGGCCGCGCAGGACATCCAGTCCGCCATCACTGCCGCCGCGGGCCAGTTGCCCAAGAACCTGCCCGCGCCACCCAGCTACAAGAAGGTCAACCCCTCGGACTCACCGATTCTCATGTACTCGGTCAGCTCCCCGGTGCTGCCGGTTACCACCGTGGATGATTTCGCCGAGAACGTCCTGGCGCAGCAGATGTCGCGCATCCCCGGCGTCGCGCAGGTGGTGATCGGCGGCCAGCAGAAGCCGGCCATACGCGTTCAGGTGGATCCGGCCAAGATCGCCTCGATGGGCATCCAGCTGGAGGACATCGCCGGCGTGATCGCCAACGCCACCGTCAATGCACCCAAGGGCTCCTTCAACGGCACGCTGCACAACTTTGCCATCTATGACAATGACCAGATCATGGATGCGAAGCCCTGGAACGACATCATCATTGCCTATGTGAACGGCGCGCCGGTGCGCATCCGCGACATCGGCGTTGCGGTCGACGGACCGGAAAACGACCAGATGATGGCGTTTCAAAACGGGCACCGCGGCATCCTGCTGCAGGTCTTCAAGCAACCCGGCGCGAACGTCATCGACACGGTAAAGCGGATCAAGGCCATGATGCCGCATGCCAAGGCCGCGGTCCCGGCATCGGTGAAGGTCGATCTGGTCCTGGACCGTACCATCACCATCAACGCCTCGGTGCACGAGGTGGAATACACGCTGCTGCTGACGTTCTGCCTGGTCGTGCTGGTGATCTTCTTCTTCCTGCGCAACGCCTGGGCGACCATCATCCCGGCCGTCACCGTGCCACTGTCCTTGTTCGGCACCTGCGCCGGCATGTACCTGCTCGGCTTCAGCCTCGACAACCTGTCGCTCATGGCGCTGACCATTGCGGTCGGCTTCGTGGTCGACGATGCCATCGTGATGCTGGAGAATATCTACCGGCACATCGAGGCGGGACTGCCACCCAAGGAAGCGGCGCTGAAGGGCGCCGGGGAGATCGGCTTCACCATCCTCAGCATCAGCATCTCGCTGGTCGCGGTGTTCATTCCGCTGCTGCTGATGAGCGGCATCATCGGCCGCCTGTTCCGTGAGTTCGCCATTGTGGTGACGCTCACCATCGTCGTGTCGGCCTTCGTCTCCCTGACGCTCTCGCCGATGATGTGCTCACTGTTCCTGCGCGATGAACGGCATGTGCGGCATGGCCGCGTCTACAACTTCGTCGAGCGGTTCTTCAACGCGGTGGTGGCCGCTTACACCCGCGGCCTGGACTGGGTGCTGGCCCATCAGGGCATCACGCTGGTGGTGTTCCTGATCACCTTGTGCAGCACCGGGGTGCTGTACGTCGTCGTGCCGAAGGGCTTTTTCCCGCAGCAGGACACGGGCCTGATCTCCGGCCTGACTGACGGCCCGCAGGACATTTCCTTCAATCAGATGGAAAACCTCGTGAAACGCATCACGGCGATCGTAGCCAAGGATCCGGCCGTCGCCACCTACGTCGCCGCGGTCGGCGGTTCGCGCCCAATCAACAATGGCTTCCTGATGATGAGCCTGAAGCCCCGCGACGAACGCAAGGACAGTGCCGATGAGGTGATCCGCCGCCTGCGCAGGAAATTCAACTCCGTGGTCGGCGGCACGGCATTTCTGCAGGCGGTCCAGGACATCAACATGGGCGGCCGTACCACCCGCACCCAGTACCAGTACACATTGCAGGACACGGATCTCGAGGAGCTGAACACCTGGGCGCCGAAACTGATGGCCGCGCTGCAGAAACTGCCGGAGCTGCAGGATGTCGCCTCGGACCAGCAGACCGACAGCCCGATGGTTACCCTGGTGATCGACCGGGACCAGGCGGCGCGCTTCGGCATTCAGCCCGAACTCATCGACGCCACGCTATACGATGCCTTTGGCCAGCGTCAGGTGGCCCAGTATTTCACGCAGCTCAATGCCTACCATGTGATCCTGGAAGTGCCCCCGGCACTGCAGGGTGACCCGCACTCACTCGACAAGCTGTACATCAAGTCGCCGCTGACCGGACAGATGGTGCCGCTGTCGAGCGTGTCGCACTACGACACCTCGCACGTGACTTCGCTGTCGATCAACCACCAGGGACAATTTCCAGCGGTCACCCTGTCGTTCAACCTGGCGCCGGGCAAGGCGCTCGGCCAGGCGGTCGATGCCATTGATCGCACCTCGGAGGCGATCCACCTGCCGGAGGGCATCACCGGGTCCTTCCAGGGCACGGCGCAGGCCTTCCAGGATTCGTTGCGTACCGAACCGC
Organism: Steroidobacteraceae bacterium; assembly: GCA_036267975.1. Lineage (GTDB taxonomy): Bacteria > Pseudomonadota > Gammaproteobacteria > Steroidobacterales > Steroidobacteraceae > DAIDKA01. The sequence continues at coordinate 45,394 of DATAVA010000043.1, forward strand.
TGCTGGTCCTCGCGGCGCTGGTGGTGGTGTACATCATCCTGGGGATGCTCTATGAGAGCTATATTCATCCGCTCACCATCCTATCGACGCTGCCATCCGCGGGTGTCGGCGCGTTGTTGATGCTGATCATTTTTCACTTTGATCTTTCCGTGATCGCGCTCATCGGCATCATCCTGCTGATCGGCATCGTCAAGAAGAACGGCATCATGATGGTCGACTTCGCGCTGCAGGCGGAACGCGAGCGGCACCTGACGCCCGAGGCGTCCATCCGCGAAGCGTGCCTGATGCGCTTCCGGCCCATCATGATGACGACCATGTCGGCAATCCTCGGCGCCCTGCCGCTGATGCTGGGGCGCGGCACCGGCTCGGAAATGCGCGTGCCGCTGGGCTACACCATGGTGGGCGGACTGGTGCTGAGCCAGGCCCTCACCCTGTTCACGACGCCCGTCATCTATCTGTACCTCGATCGCATGCGGCTGCGCTTTACCCGTCGCCATCCCGGCCCGGTCGCGGCTGCCGCCGCCGCTTCCACTTCCGGTTCCCTCGAACCGATCACCTGAGGCAGAGGGCGAACGCATGAAGATGCTGCTGGTGGAGGACAATGAGCGCGTCACGCGCTTCGTCATCAAGGGCCTGCAGGAGGCCGGACATACGGCCGATCATGCCGATAACGGCCGCGACGGCCTGTTTCTGGCCGCGAGCGAGCGTTACGACGTGATCATCATGGACCGGATGCTGCCCGGAAATATCGACGGGCTGTCGCTGATCAGCGCCCTACGCCAGTCCGGCAACCAGACCCCCATCCTGATCCTGAGCGCGCTCGCCGATGTCGATGAACGTATCAAGGGCCTGGGCGCAGGCGGCGATGACTATCTGACCAAGCCATTTGCCTTCGGCGAGTTGCTCGCGCGATTGGATGCACTGGGGCGGCGCACCCGCCAGGACGGTACGGTCACGACCCTGGAGGTGGCCGATCTGCGCATGGACCTGCTGTCGCGCAAGGTGTTGCGCGGCCCCCGGCAGATCCTGCTGCAGCCGCGCGAGTTCAAGCTGCTCGAATACCTCATGCGGCACGCAGGCCAGGTCGTCACGCGTACCATGCTGCTCGAGAACGTCTGGGATTACCATTTCGACCCGCAGACCAACGTCGTGGACGTGCATATCAGCAAACTGCGCCAGAAAATCGAACCCGAGCCGGAGCGTTCGCTGCTGCGCACGGTGCGCAACGCCGGCTACATGCTGAGCGCCGAGTAGGCGCGGTGGCGTTGGCAATCCGCTCATCGGCCACGACGCTTGCCGCAAGCTACGTACTGCTGGGCATCCTGGCACTGGTCCTGTTCGCGCTGCCCCTGGGCGTCGCCTGGCGGGCGGCCGACAACGACACGCGCCTGCAGATCCTGAGCGAGGACTCGCAGCGGCTGGCCGAGGTCTTCAACCGCAAGGGTCCGGCGGGTCTGGCGGATTTCATCAACGAACGCGTCGGCCTGCAGATCGCCGGTGAACGCATCCTGCTGCTGACCGATGCTGCGAACAAGCCGCTGGCGGGCAACGTGCCTTCCTTGCCGGCCGGGGTGCCGGCAAGTCCCGGCAGCTACACCACGCCGATTGAATTGGACCACCACCCGACCATGGTGACGCTGGTGCGCACCGAGCTGCCCGGCGGCTACAGCCTGCTGGTGGGGCGCGATGTCGCCCGACTGGCGCCGGTCATGACCCGGTTCTGGTACGGGCTGGCGGCGGCCATCGCGGTACTGCTCGTGACCGGCGTGGTCGGTGGCGTCCTGATCCGGCGCGCGCTGCTGTTCCGCATTCACAGTATCCGCCAGACCGTCTCGGCCATCATGCAAGGCGAGCTCAGTCATCGGCTGCCGACCGGCAGCGGGAGTGACGAACTCAATACCCTGAGCGTCACGATCAACCGCATGCTCGAACAGATCGAGCAGCTGGTGCATGGCATCGCCAATGTGTCCAATGCCATCGCGCACGATCTGCGCACTCCGCTGACGGAACTGCGCTCGAGACTTGAAGAACTGTCCCTGACCCGGCCGCCACCGGCCGAGGCCTTCGCGGAAGTCGAAGCATCGGTTGCCGATGTGGACCGCGTCATCAGCATCTTCAACGCGCTGCTGCGTCTGGCGGAGATCGACACCGGCATGCGCCGCTCTTGCTTCGTGCAGGTGTCCTTGAGCGAGCTGTGCGCCCACGCGGTGGAGTTTTACGTACCGGCGGCGGAGGTCAGGGATATCACCCTCACCTTCCGCGACGAGGCCGGGCCGCTGCACGCCGCGGGTGACCAGATACTGCTGGCGCAGGCCGTGAACAACCTCATCGACAATGCGCTCAAGTACACCCCGCCGGGCGGCACGGTTACGGTGAGTACGGTGCGACCGGCAGCCGATGTCGCGGGCATCGTGGTCAGCGATACCGGGCCGGGCATGACCGCCGAACAGCGCTCGCGCGCCACGGAACGCTTTTTTCGGGGCGATGCGAGTCGCGGTACACCGGGGGTGGGTCTGGGGCTGAGCCTGGTGCAGGCGGTGGCCCGCCTGCACGGTGGCACCCTCGAATTTGCCGATCAGCAGCCCGGACTGACGGCGAGCATCCGCTTCCCCAGCAAAGCGTAGGCCTTATGCTGCACATCTATCCACCCGTCCCGGCGGAGGCGAGTTCCAAACCGCACCGGCCCGTCTGGATCGATCTGCTGCGGCCGACGCCCGATGAGGAAGCACTGGTCGAGAGTGAACATGGGTTGCGCATTCCGACGCATGCACAGCTTTCGGAAATCGAGACCTCCAGCCGCCTGCGCGTCGCGGGCCACACCCTGCTGATGTCAATGCCGCTGGGCCTGCAGGACAACCGCTTCGCCAGCAGTCCGCTGCCGCTCGGGTTTGTGCTGACGCCCGACATTCTGATCACGATTCGTTACTGCGACATTCACGCCTTCCCGGATGTGCAGGCCACTCTGCTCAGCAATCACGAACACGGCAGCAGCGGCTCGGTGTTCGCGAGCCTGCTCGAGGCGATGGTTGACTTCGCCGCCGATCGACTCGAGCAGATCAGTGCGGATCTGGGCGGCGTATCGCAGCGGGTGTTCGGGTCGCCCGCCCAGCCGCTGGCGCCGCGGCCACGCTTCAACAGCGCCATGCAGCAAAACCTCATGGGTGTCGGTCAGACCGGCGAGCTGCTGTCGCGGATCCGTGAAAGTCTGCTGGGTCTCGGGCGCATTGCCGGCTTCACGATCGAAACCGCCTCCTGGCTTGCGCCCGATGTGCACGCGCGACTGAAGACCGTGCGCCACGATCTCGCCTCCCTGAGCGACTACGAGAATCATCTGTCCGGCAAGACACAATTTCTGCAGGATGCCGTATTGGGCTTCATCAATACCCAGCAGAACGACATCTTCAAGGTCCTCACCATCGTCTCGGTGGTCGGCGTGCCGCCGACGCTCATTGCCAGCATTTACGGCATGAACTTCCACAATATTCCCGAATACGGATGGAAATACGGCTACCAGTACGGCCTGGCACTGATCGCGCTGAGCATCGTCGTGCCCATCCTCTGGTTCAAGTGGCGCAAGTGGTGGTGAAGGGGTGCGGGGGCCGGTAGACTTTGCGGACTTCAAAAGGGGGGTAACGACATGTCAGAGAAGATTTACGCCGGCCTATTGGCCGCGCTGAGCGTGGGATTCGTGGTCAGCGCCGGCGCGGCCGCGCCCGACCCATGCAATCGGTCCTGTCTCAAGGACCTCGCCCATTCATACGTAGAAGCCCTGGTCGCTCACGATCCATCCAAGGTACCGCTGGCAGCGGATGTGAAGTTCGTGGAGAACGTCACCCCGATGAAGCCCGGCGAGGGGCTGTGGAAAACGGCCAGCGAGGCGCCGACGACCTTCGCGATCTACGTGCCGGATCCGGTATCCGAGCAGGTCGGGTTCATTGGCATGATGAAGGCGGACGGCAAGCCGATCGAACTGGCGCTGCGCCTGAAGGTGCGCCATGGACAGATCGTCGAGGCCGAACATCTGGTTGCCTCGAACTTGCGCGACAACTCGCTCGCGAACCTGCGCACGCCACGCGCCGGACTGCTGGCGGTGGTGCCCAAGGACGAGCGCAGTCCCCACGCGCAGCTGCTCAAGATCGGCGCGAGCTACTACGAGGCACTGGTCAAGGGTGACGGCTCGCTGTCACCGTTTGCGGACGACTGCGAACGCCACGAAAACGGCATGATCACGACCGGAAACGCCATGATGGGTGCGCCCGCCGGCTCGCCGAAGCTGGGCTGCGCCACGCAGCTGAACACCAAGGTAATGAGCTACATCAAGCGCATCGAGCCGCGCCGGGTGTGGATTGCGGATACGCAGACGGGCCTGGTATTCGGGCTGTCCCAGTTCCGACATCCCATGAAGGAAGATCATGTGGACATCGTCGGCTATCCGGGTGTGACGCGCGTGCCGATGAAGTTCAAGCCCTTCGATCTGCCTGCGGCCCATATCTTCAAGGTCAGCGGCGGCAAGATCCACGAGATCGAAGCCATGGGTTTCATGGCGCCCTACGACTCGAAGACCGGCTGGGAGAAGTAAGACTGCCCAAGTACTGCTGCGCCGAGCGCCTCGGCGGCGCAGCAGGCCTGCCGCAGGCGACGCCGCCATCAGGTGCTCCAGGCCGCCAGCTGTCGCATGATCAAGGTCCAGACGGCTGCCTGCGGATCAATGGGGGCAAAGTGACTCGCGCCGGCCACGGCAAGCAGCGGCACCGCCGTATGCGCCGCCACATATGACTGACTGACTATCGGCGGCACCATCACATCGGCGCTGCCATGGATGATGGTCGTCGGAGCCAGCGGTCCTTCCATCTGGCGCGGATCAAGGTCGGGTCGACTGACCGGATCGCAGCCCAGAAACCGGGCGACGGCGCCACTGCCGAGCCCCAACTCGTGGGCCAGCAGCAGATCCGCCACCGGCGCCAATGCCAGCGTACCAACGAGCACGGGACAGACGCGCGCCGCGGCAGCCCACAGCACCAGGTGCCCGCCGGCCGAATGCCCGATGAGGATCACGCCACCATTGTGCAAGGCGATGCTGCGGGGTGACTGGGTCAGAACCGTCGTGAGATCCGCGAGCATCGGCGCAGGGTCGCGCGGCACCCGGGCGTACTCCGGCAGCGCGACGGTCCAACCCGCCGCGGCAATCGCATCCGCCATGGGCCTGACATGCCTGCGGTCTATGTCGGGGCGCCAGAACCCGCCGTGGATGAGGATGACCAGTGGGCGCTCGATGGCGCCGTCGTGGCCGTCGCGAACCTCGATGTTCTGATCGGGGCCTTCGCCATAGGCGAGGATCCGGTCGGCCGGCCCGGCGCTGCGGCTCAACACGGATTCCTCGTCCGTCATCGGTTTCCCCTTGCGGCCAAGGCCGCACCGTGTGCACGATGCCTCCATGCAGCACCGCCGCCATCTTGCCACCCGCATGATACGTGCGACCGCGGTCCTGCTGTTGTCCGCGCTTTCCCCGGTCGTTCTCGCGCGCCATCACGCGCATGCTGCGGCCGCCAGCAATGTGCCGGGGCATTTCGATTACTACCTGCTGGCGCTGTCCTGGTCACCCAGTTACTGCGTCGTGCATCCCGGTGATCGGAATCAATGCCTGGGCCGCGGTTTTGGCTTCGTGCTTCACGGACTGTGGCCGCAGTTCAATGCCGGCGGCTACCCGCAGACATGCGAAACCAATGTGGGGGTGGACCGCGCGGCGGAGCAGGTCGGCCGCACCCTCTACCCCAGCCCGCAACTGATGACTCATGAATGGGAGCGTCATGGCAGCTGCAGCGGCCTTGATCCCCTGGAGTACTTCCGCACGGCCGATCGGGCGACCGCGGTGTTGCACATTCCCGCCATGTTCGCGGCCCCCAGGGCCGACCAGCAGCTGTTGCCCGGGCAGGTCCTGGCCGCATTTGCGGCGGCGAACCCCGCATTGCCGCCCCATGCCATGACAGTGGACTGCAGCCGCAACGAGCTGTCCGAGGTGCGCCTGTGTCTGACGCGCAGCCTGCTGCCCCGGCCCTGCGGGCACGGGGTGCGCGACAGCTGCCCGCCGGTGCCGATCCGGGTGCGCGCCGTCCGCTAGGACTGCATTCAGCCCAGCTTGGCGAGAATGCCGTTGAAGGTGGCGCTGGGTCGCATGGCCGCGGCGCACTGGGCCGCATCCGGGTGGTAATAGCCACCGATAGCGACCGGCTTGCCCTGCGCGGCGCTGAGCTCGCCGACGATTTTCGTCTCCTCGCGCGTCAGGTCCGTGGCAATGCCTGCGAACTTGGCGCGCAAGCCCGCATCGTCGGTCTGCGCGGCGAGCGCCTGCGCCCAATACAACGCCAGGTAGAAGTGGCTGCCGCGGTTGTCGAGTTCGCCGGCCTTGCGCTGCGGCGACTTGTCGTTGTCCAGGAACTTGCCGTTTGCGGCATCCAGCGCCTTGGCGAGGCATAGCGCGGCACGGTTGCCGGTCTTGGCTGCGAGGTCTTCGATGGACACCTGCAGGGCCAGGAACTCGCCCAGCGAATCCCAGCGCAGATGCCCCTCTTCCAGGAACTGCTGGACATGCTTCGGTGCCGACCCGCCGGCGCCGGTCTCATACATGCCGCCACCGGCCAGCAGCGGCACGATGGAGAGCATCTTGGCACTGGTACCGAGTTCCAGGATCGGGAACAGATCGGTCAGGTAATCGCGCAACACGTTGCCCGTCACCGAAATCGTGTCCTGCCCCGCGCGCACCCGCTGCATGGTCGCGGTGGCGGCGGCCACCGGTGCCAGGATGCGAATATCCAGGCCCCGGGTGTCGTGATCCTTCAGGTAGGCCTTTACCTTCTCGATGAGCCGTCGGTCATAGGCGCGCTGCTCATCCAGCCAGAAGATGGCCGCCTGACCCGTCGCCCGGGCGCGGTTCACCCCCAGCTTCACCCAGTCACGGATGGGCAGATCCTTGGTCTGGCACATGCGCCAGATATCACCCTTTGCAACCTTGTGCTCGGTCAGTACGCGGCCCTGGGCGTCGATGACGCGCAGCACACCAGCCGTGGCGAGTTCGAAGGTCTTGTCGTGCGAGCCGTATTCCTCGGCCGCCTGCGCCATCAGGCCCACATTGCCGACATTGCCCATCGTCCGCACGTCGTACGCGCCGTGCTGGCGACAATCATCGATAACCGCCTGGTACACGCCGGCGTAGCAACGATCCGGAATCATCGCTTTCATGTCATGCGCCTTGCCGTCCGGACCCCACATGCGGCCCGAAGTGCGGATCGCGGCCGGCATGCTCGCATCGATGATGACATCGCTGGGCACGTGCAGGTTGGTGATGCCCTTGTCCGAATCCACCATCGCCAGCGGTGGCCGCGACTGATAGGTGGCCTTCAGGTCCGCCTCGACCTGCGCCTTCTGCTGCGCCGGCAGTGACTGGATCTTCGTGTAGACATCGCCGATGCCATTGTCCGGATCGATGCCGAGCTGGCTGAACAGCACCGCGTGCTTTGCAAAGGCATCCTGGTAGTAAACGCTGACGGCGTGGCCAAACATGATCGGGTCCGAGACCTTCATCATGGTTGCCTTCAGATGCAGCGAGAGCAGCAATCCGCGGGCCTTCGCATCCTGGATCTGTGCTTCGAAAAACTCGCGCAGCTGGGCCGTCTGCATAAAGGTTGCGCTGATCAGTTCGGCGACCTGGACCTTGACGGCCTCCTTCAGCACCGTGATCTTGCCACTCGCATCGGTCAGTTCGATACGCAAGCTTCCGGCCTCACCGATCAGTGCCGCCTGCTCGTTGCCGTAGAAATCGCCGCCATCCATGCTCGCGACATGGGTAGGTGAGTCGGATTTCCACGCCCCCATGGAGTGCGGATGCGTCTTCGCGTAGTGCTTGACCGCATTCGCCACGCGCCGGTCAGAGTTGCCTTCACGCAGCACCGGATTGACCGCGCTGCCGAGTACCTTGGCGAAGCGCGCCTTGAGTTTTTTCTGCGCGTCATCCTTCGGATCCTCGGGATATTCCGGAATGCGGTAGCCCTGGGCGTTCAGTTCGGCAATCGCCGCCTTCAGCTGTGGCTGCGATGCCGAAATATTCGGCAGCTTGATGATGTTGGCTTCGGGCGACTTCGCCAGCTCGCCCAGTTCACCCAGATCGTCGGACTGACGCTGCTGCGCGGACAGATTGTCGGGAAAGTTCGCAATGACCCGTCCGGCCAGGGAGATGTCGCGGGTCTCCACGGCGATGCCCGCACTGCGGGTAAAGGCCTGCACGATCGGCAACAGGGAATAGGTCGCCAGTGCAGGCGCCTCATCGGTCAGCGTGTAGATGATCTTGGCAGTGGTCATTTCAATTCCGGGATGGATATCTTGAGGGATTGCAAACCGGTAATTGTATCAGCCGATACTACCCGCACTAGGTAATTGCCCCGGTAGTGCTATGATTTAAAATCATCGTTGGGGCACCGCGGGGGCCCCGGAATCAGGGGGACTGAAGGGATGTTTAAGTTCACGAACCGCGTTGCCGGCCTGGCATTCGCCGCTGCATTGCTGGCGGCCGCCAGCGCCCAGGCCCACCACTCCTTTGCAATGTTCGACCACGATCACCAGGTCAAGATTTCCGGCACGGTGACCCACTTCCAGTGGACCAATCCGCACGTCTATATCGACCTGGACAGCACCAACGACAAGGGGGAGTTCAAGCACTACACCATTGAGTGCGCAAACCCGGGGATCCTGGATCGGGTCGGCTGGAAGTTCAACATGATCAAGGTGGGCGACAAGATCACGACCATCATCGCGCCGCTGCGCACGGGGGAGGCCGGCGGATTGCTCAAGGAGGTCACCCTCGCCGACGGCCGCAAATTTAACAATGGCGCTCCAGCCGGCAAAGCGAACATCCAGTAGGGGTTATTCATGACCACGATCATTCGCACCGCCGCGGCGACGCTGGCCGCGCTCACTGCAACGCTCTATGTGGGGTTGGCCCAGGCGCAGCAGGCCGTGCCCAGTCACCCGGCACTCACCGGCGCCTGGGACCGTTACGGCACCATGAAGCTTGATCCCAGGGTGACGAGCGCCCCGCCAGTCTCGGCACCGCCGCTCAAACCGGTCTACATGGCCCAATGGGAGGCTCAGCAGAAAGCCGCCAAGGAGGCCGATGCGCGCGGCCAGCCGCTCTACAGCGGCTACGCAAAGTGCCTGCCCGACGGCATGCCGGCCATGATGATGGCCATGTTCCCGATGGAGGTGCTGCAGACCCCGGGGCAGATCACCATCATCGAGGAGGCCTATAACCAGGTGCGTCGCATCTACCTGAATCAGAAGCAGATCCCGATTGATGATGCCGAGCCGGGCTTCTGGGGGCATTCGGTAGGACACTGGGAAGGCGACACCCTCGTCGTCAATACGGTCGGGATCAAGGAAGAGGTGCGCTTCCGCGGCGTACCGCACAGCCCCAACATGCAGATCGACGAGCGCATCCGCATGTTGGCCAAGAATATCTTCGAGGATCAGGTGACGGTAACGGACCCTGAATACCTGACCGGACCGTGGAAATTCACCTGGAAATACGTGCGCAAGCCTGGTTACAAGATTCTGGAATATGTCTGCGAATCGAACCGGGAGTACGAGGATCCCAAGACCGGGGGCACCCGTATGCGCATCGGCACGCCGGGCGCCAGCTCCGCGCCGAACCCGGCCACACCCAAGCCTTAGGGGCAAAGGCCCCCAAGGCAAAGCTCCCGCCTCAGGACCAGCCTCGGCAGGCGGCAGGCTTTGGTGTATCATGGTGGGCTACCTATGCCCGCGCCAGATCAGCTCATTGCATCGCGACTTCCAGCGATCAGTGCGGTTGGTTGGCACGTGTGTTCACGCCCAAGAAACTGTAATGGAAATCTGACATGGCCCGAACGACCGCCCTTGCCGACATTCGCAATATCGGCATCATCGCCCACGTTGACGCCGGCAAGACCACGACGACCGAGCGCATCCTCTATTACACGGGGCGCAAGCACACGATCATCGACATCCACGATACCAAGGACCTGAAGACCTCCACGACCACTGACTACCTCGAACAGGAGCAGAAGCGCGGTATCACGATTCAAAGCGCGGCCGTGTCCACGTTCTGGCGCGACAAGAAGATCAACCTCATCGACACCCCGGGGCACGTCGACTTCACGATCGAAGTGAACCGTTCGCTGCGCGTGCTCGATGGCGCCGTGGTCGTATTCGACGGCGTGGCCGGCGTGGAGCCCCAGTCGGAGACCAACTGGCGTCTCGCGGACAACTACGACGTACCGCGTATCTGCTATGTGAACAAGATGGACCGCAGCGGTGCGAATTTCGAGCGCTGCGTGGACATGATCAAGAAGCGCCTCGGCGCCCGCCCGCTGCCGGTGCAGCTGCCGATCGGCTCGGAGGATGACTTCAAGGGCATGATCGACCTGGTCGAGATGAAAGCGCTGGTATGGGATTCGGACGACAAGGATGCCGAGTGGCGCAGCCTCGAGGTCACCCCTGATCTGGCCAGCCGCGTCGGCTTGACGAACCCGGGCGACATCAAGTTGCTGACCAAGATTGCGCAGTACCGTTCGGAGCTGGTCGACACCTGCCTGGAAATGGACGATGAGGCCATGGAGGCTTTCATCAGCGACGCCAAGATTCCTTCGGGCGATATTCTGCGTGAATGCCTGCGCAAGGGCACCCTGCATGGGGCCTTCACTCCGGTGCTGTGCGGTTCCTCGTACAAGAACAAGGGCGTGCAGCAGGTGCTGGACGCAGTCGTCGACTATCTGCCGGCTCCGACCGACGTGGCCGCCATCAACACCGTGGACGCCGACGGCGAGCCCATCGGTGAGCGCAAGTGCTCCGACGACGAGCCGTTCTCGGCGCTCGCCTTCAAGGTCATCAACGATGCCTATGGTGCGCTGACCTTCGTGCGTATCTACTCCGGCGTACTCACCAAGGGCGCCTCGGTGCAAAACACCACGCGTGGCAAGCGCGAGAAGATCGGCCGAATGGTCGAGATGTTCGCCAAGGAAGCCAATCCCATTGAAGAGGCGCGCGCCGGTGACATCATCGCGCTGGTATCCCTGACGGACACCGAAACCGGCGACACCCTGAGTGATTCCGCCAATCCGGTGATCCTGGAGCGCATGCGTTTCCCGGAACCCGTGATCAGCGTCTCGGTGCAGGCCAAGAACAAGGCCGACCAGGAGAAGTTCGGCGCGGCCCTTGGCAAGATGGTGCGTGCCGATCCCTCGCTGCATATGGAGACCGACCGCGATACGCTGCAGACACTGCTGCGTGGCATGGGTGAGCTGCACCTTGAAGTGACGCTCGATCGCATGCGCACCGAGTTCAATGTCGAAGGCGTCATGGGCGAACCCCAGGTCGCTTACCGCGAGACCATCACTAGGCGCGTTGACGAACAGTACGTCCACAAGAAGCAAACCGGCGGTTCGGGCCAGTTCGCCGAAGTATGGATCACGTTCGAGCCCCAGGAGCGTTCCAAGGGCTTCGAATTCGTCGACGAGACAACCGGCGGCTCGGTGCCCCGCGAATACGTGCCCGCGGTCGAGAAGGGTCTGCGCCAGCAGATGGAACAGGGCGTACTGGCGAAGTTTCCGACTGTGGACTTCAAGGCGACCCTCACCGACGGCAGCTATCACGACGTCGACTCCAATGCGCTGACCTTCGAAATTGCCGCCAAGGCCTGCTTCCGTGAGGCCATGCGCAAGGCCGGACCGATTCTGCTGGAACCGGTGATGAAGGTCGAAACCGTCACCCCCGGTGATTACCTCGGCGATGTGATCGGCGACATCAACCGCCGGCGCGGCGCGATCATGGATCAGCTGGAGCGCGGTACGAACGTCGCGGTGGTCGCAACCGTGCCTCTATCGGAAATGTTTGGCTACATCGGCCACCTGCGTGGCATGACCAGTGGTCGCGCCTCCTACACGATGGAGTTCTCGCATTACGATCCGGTGCCGCGCAATGTGGCCGAGGAAGTCATCGAGAAGGCGACCAAGCCCGCCGCCTGAGCGCGCCGGGCAGCACAGCGAACGCCGGTCGGCGCGGGGTCCATCCGCCCTTCCGGCGTTTCGCTTTTTACACCTCCTGAAGCCACGCGCTATGATCGGTGGCGGCGCCGGGCGCCCAAAATATCAACCGAAGGGGGATGCATCATGATCGACACAGGAAAGATGGGACTGGGGCTGTGCGCTTCACTGCTCGTCGCGCTGAGCGCGCAGGCGGGGGTGACGCTGAATGCGGCGCGCGTCGGTGCCGTGGATATAGCCGCGGTAGAGAAGTTCTATGCAACCGCCTTTGGGATGCAGGAAGTCCAGAAGATCGGCGCTAACGAGGTCATGCTGAACTTCGGCGAGTCGGTAGCCGCCGCGAAGGCGAATCCGGGCGCGCAGATTGTAATCATGCACCGGGACTCGGATGACGTAAAAGACACGATCGCCCACGTCATCTTCAATGTCACCGACATCAAAGCGACGGCCGCCGCCATCGTTGCCGCCGGCGGCAAGATGGAGCGCGCGCCGTTCGTCTTCGGCAAGACCGGCATAACGATCGGCCTGGCGGTGGATCCGGCCGGCAATCACATCGAAATGCTCCAGCAGCCGAAGCACTGACCGGTTTCAGATCCGGGCCAATACCACCCGACCAATCCCGCCGACGCGCAGCCGCGCGCCGGCGTTGTCGAAAAAACGGGCGTTGATTTCGTCCGGTCCGAAGTCGCGGATCGTGGCAAAACCCAGCCGCGTCAGGTCTGCGTGCAAGGCAGCCGGCTCGAAGAATGTGCGCCATGGCTCGCCGGCCGCGGCGATCCGCCGCTTCAACACTTTCAATCCCCAGCGTCGCAGTAAATCCCAGGGCGGTGGCAGCGTCAGGTAGTCGAAGACGATGCCGCTGCGACTGACCATGGGCTGCGCCACGAATCGCAGCGTCTGCAGGATGGCATCCTGCGTCAGATACATGGTAACGCCCAGCCAGGAGAAGAACGCCGGTTCATCCCGCTGGAAGCCATTGGCAATGAGCCGGTCCGCCAGCTGTTCGCGCTCAAAGTTGACGGGAACATAGATCAGCGACCCTTGCGACTTCAGTCGCGCGTGACTGACGAGCTGCCGTTTCCATTCCTGAGTAGCGGGATGATCCACCTCGAAGACGCGCAATCCTCCCGCGGCGTGCGGATTGCGGTAGGCGAATGTATCCAGCCCCGCGCCCAGCAGCACGTACTGACGCACTCCGCGCGCTACGGCCTCGGTCAGGGCCTCCTCGGCAAGACGGCTGCGCGCGACCAGAAAGGCGCGCAGGTATCGTGCGTAGCGGTTATTGAAACGCCGCTCGGCGGCGCGTATGGCACCCGTGGTCTTGGACCCCAGTATGGTCAGCGCTGCCGGATCCTCGAACACCCTGGGCAGATCGAAAATCTGATGCGCCGCACGACTCATGGCAACGCCATGCGCGGTCCGGCCGGGTAAGTCATCGTTCACGACCCGCATTGTTCCACTTCAATGTGAGCCACGCCACAGATTGCGCCGGTGCCGGCGGCCGACGGCGGCCGCACCGACTATAGTGGGTGTGGTGGCACAATCGGCCAGGAATCCACAACCGTGTCAGTTGGCAGTATTGGAACTTCAAAAAACGGGCCAATGACGCCGACGGCCCCGCGCCCGAAATCTGCGCCGGTGAAGTCCGCTACCGCTCACACGAACAGCACTCTCACCCCACGGACCACAACCGGTACGGCCGCCGCGTTGGAAGGGCAGATCCGCGCCGCCAAGGAACAGTTGAACGACTGGGTCACTTGCGTCTCGGCGTCGACGCCGAAGGGACAAGCCGAGATCCTTTCGCTGTCCGCACAGATAAGTGCGGCCCAGGAGCAGATCAATCACCTGCCACCGGCGACAGGAACCTCGGGCGCTGGCACGGACTCAAGAGCGGAACGCACGGGTGTCAGCCTGGATGCTTGGGCGTAACAACTCGCCTTTCCAAGTGCCTTAGAAGATCCGCAAGGCCGGACCCACCGGCGCCGCCCAGATCATCAGCGCGATTTTGCCCGCCAAAGCGCAGGTCCGGGGTGTAAGGGTTCCGAAACCGTCAGGCCGCTACACTGCGCTGCCGCGACCGCCCGCACCAATAGAAGCGCGAATGCAAGACGATGACGCCATCCTGCAGCGCCGTGCACTGCCGATGGGGCGGCAGCTTCGCGTCGTCATCATCGTGACGGCCATTGTAGTGGCCATCGCACTGCTGTGGATCGTTCTGGGCAGAAAATCGGCACAATCGGCCGAGCCATCCGGCTCCGCACCCATCCCGGGTCAGGTGCGACTGACCTCCGAGCAGCTCAGTACACTTGGAGTCGCCACAGTTAGAACTGCTCAATTCCACGATGCGGTGGTCGCGGATGGCCAGATCGCGGTAAACGCGGACACCACGACCCAGATTTTCTCCCCCTATTCGGGACGCGTCGTGCACGTATTGGCCGGAATCGGCGACCGCGTCCGCGGCGGCGCACCGCTGGTCAGCCTGCAGGCCAGCGAGAATCTGGATGCGCAAAGCGCACTCATCACGGCGCTGTCGCAGGCCCGACTGGGCCACCTCAATGAGACGCGCCGGCATGCCGCCTACGACTCTCATGGCGGGTCGTTGCAGGACTGGCAGCAGGCGCAGGCGGAACTGACCGCCGCCGAAACCACCTTGGCGGCGGCTCGCGGTCGATTGCGCGTGCTCGGCAGCTCCGATGCACAGATCAAAGCGCTGGAAGCCACCGGCGTGGTCAACGCCACCACCACCATTGCTTCACCAATCACAGGTCTGGTGACCGACCGGCAGATTGGTCCCGGGCAGATCGTGCAGGCCGGCGCTTCGACGCCGATCTTTACGGTCGCGGATCTCTCCACTGTATGGCTGCTATGTGCGGTCCGGGACATGGACGCGGCAGCGATCTCGCCCGGCCAGCTGATTCACATCCAAGTGCAGTCGCTGCCGGACCGTGACTTTCGTGCCACGGTCCAATCAGTTGGCGCGGAGGTCGATGCGGTCACGCATCGGGTCGTCGTGCGTGCGACCGTACCCAACGGCGATGGTCGGCTCAAGCCGGCCATGTTCACCACCGCCGAGATCGTTACCAGCGCCGATTCGCAGTCGCCCGCGGTTCCCTCAGCAGCCATCGTGCGCGAGGGGGATCAGGCGCATGTGTGGGTGGTCCGTGCCGACGGCGAGCTGCTGGAACGCGCCATTCACACGGGGCGCACCAACGGTACTTTGACCGAGGTACGCCAGGGCCTCGCCGCCGGCGAGCGCATCGTAACCAGCGGTAGCCTCTTTATTGACACTGCGGCGCAGCCTGATTGAACGCGCTGATTACGTTCGCACTGCGGCAGCGCATTTTCCTGGCCCTCCTGCTGCCGCTGGCGCTGATCGCCGGCGCCGTCGGCTTCAGCGCATTGAACATCGAAGCCTATCCGGATCCGGTTCCGCCCCTGGTCGACATTGTGACGCAAAGCTCCGGCCAGTCGGCGGAGGAGATTGAGCGCTACGTGACCATTCCTATCGAAATCCAGATGGCGGGTATCCCCCACGTCACCTCGGTGCGGACGATCTCACTGTTCGGGCTGTCCGATGTAAAGGTCCAGTTTACCTACGACTTCACCTACGACCAGGCCGAACAGTGGGTCATCAACCGTCTTGCGCAGCTGCCACCGCTGGTCAACGCCGCGACGCCACAGATTTCCCCCACCAGCCCCATCGGCGAGATTTACCGCTACCAGGTCGTGGGGCCGCCGGGATATTCGGTCACTGACCTGAAGACGCTGGAGGACTGGATACTGGAACGGCGCTTCAAGGCCGTGCCAGGCGTGGTCGATGTGACCGGCTGGGGCGGCAAGACCCGCACCTACGATGTCGATGTCGATCAGCAGCGGCTGCAGCATTACGCAGTCACACTGCCCCAGGTGTTGCAGGCGCTGGGTAACAGCAACGTCAACGTGGGCGGGCAGACCGTCGATGTCGGCCCGCAATCTGCAGTCGTGCGCGGCGTGGGTCTGATCCACTCAGTGGAAGACATCGGCCACACCATGGTGGCCCTCAATCATGGCGTAGCCGTGCGCGTCGACGACGTGGCCAAGATCCAGATCGGACATCAGCCGCGGTTGGGCATCGCGGGGCTCGGTGACAACGATGACATCGTCCAGGGCATCGTGTTGATGCGTCGTGGTGCTGAGAGCATGCCGACGATCGAGCGTGTCAAAGCCGAAGTCAGCCGCATCAACCGCTCGGGGCTGCTGCCGCCAGGAGTGCACATCGAGCGAATCTACGATCGCTCCGATCTCATCCGGCTGACGACCGCAACGGTGCTGCACAATGTGCTCGCCGGAATCGTACTCATCTTCCTGCTGCAATGGGCGTTCCTCGGGAACCTGCGCAGCGCCATGATCGTGGCCTGTACGATTCCTTTTGCCTTGGCGTTTGCGATCGGGCTGATGCTGTTGCGCGGGGAGTCGGCCAACCTGCTTTCGGTCGGTGCGATTGACTTCGGGTTGATCGTGGATGCCACCGTCATCATGGTGGAAAACATCTTCCGACATCTCGGCGAGAGCGCCGAGGCACGCCGCGCCGGAGGGGCGTTACTGCAGGTGGTGCGCGGCAACACCCAATTCCGCGGCAAGTTCGCGGTGATCGCGAATGCCGCCACGGAAGTGAACCAGTCGATCCTTTTTGCGGCCGCCATCATCATCGCAGGGTTCGTGCCGCTGTTCACGCTCAGCGGAATCGAGGGGCATATATTCGGTCCGATGGCCCGAACCTATGGCTATGCGATCGCTGGCGGTCTCATCGCCACGTTTACGATTTCACCGGCGCTGTGTGCGTTACTGCTGCCATCCAGCGTCGCCGAATCGGAAACCCTGCTGGTGCGCTGGCTGCGCCGCGGGTACGAACCGGTGGTTGAATTCGCATTGGCCAATCGCATCGTTACATTGGGCGGTCTGGTTTTGCTGCTCGGAGTCGCCGCCGTTTCCGCACATGGCCTCGGACTTGAGTTCATGCCCCGCCTCGAGGAAGGCAACTTCTGGATCCGCGCCACCATGCCGACCTCGATATCGCTCGAAGCCGGCAACGGCTATGTCAACCGGATGCGCCGGGTCATCGGCAGCTTTCCGGAAGTGCGGACCGTGGTCTCTCAGCATGGACGACCGGACGACGGCACCGATGCGACGGGATTCTTCAATGCCGAATTCTTCGTGCCGCTCAAGAACGCCGCTTCCTGGCCCGCCGGCGTCGATAAGGAAAAGCTGACGCAGGCTCTGACGGCCACTCTCACGCAGCGGTTTCCCGGCGTGGATTTCAACTTCTCGCAATACATCGAGGACAACGTCGAGGAGGCCGCATCCGGCGTCAAGGGCGAGAACTCCGTGAAACTTTTCGGCAATGATCTGAAGGTTCTCGCTGCAACGGCCGGGAAGATTCGCGATGTTCTGCAGTCGGTGCCCGGGATTACGGACCTGGCGGTCTTCAATCCCCTGGGACAACCGACGATCCGTGTCGACGTGGATCGGGAACGCGCGTCCCGACTGGGACTGGCGCCCGGAGACATCAACGCGACCGTGCAAAGCGCGATCGGCGGCCAATCCGCCGGCGACCTGTACGAGCAAGGCAGTGATCGGCACTTTCCGATAATGGTGCGCCTGGCCCAGCCATTCCGCGCCGATGTGGATTCCATCGGCCGGATCACGGTCGGCGCGCCGGATCCGACCGGCGGCTCGGCGCTGGTTCCGGTACCGCTCGCCGATGTCGCCAAGGTGCATCTGGTATCCGGGCCCTCCTTCATCTATCGCGAACAGCAGGAGCGCTACGTCCCCATCAAGTTCAGCGTCCGCGGACGCGACCTGGGCAGCGCAGTACTGGACGCCCAGGCACGGGTCGCGCGCTCCGTCGTCATACCCGGCGGGTACCGGCTCGAATGGGTGGGTGAATTCGGCAATCTGCACGACGCATTGCAGCGCCTGAAGATTGCCGTACCGGTGAGTCTGGCGCTCATCTGCATTCTGCTGTTCATCAACTTCGGGTCGATCGTGGACGTGCTGCTGGCGGTGAGCGTGATTCCGATGGCGCTCATTGGCGGCATCTTCGCTCTGGCACTGACCGGCACACCTTTCAGTGTGTCCGCGGCAATCGGCTTTGTGGCGCTGTTCGGCATAGCCACCATGGACGGCATCATCGTGCTCTCGTACTACAACCTGCACATCGAACAGGGCATGGACCGCGTCGCCTCCATTGTGCATACCTGTCGCGTGCAGATGCGCCCGGTGATGATGACCTGCATCGTCGCGTGCGTGGGCCTGGTGCCCGCCGCACTGTCAAAAGGTATCGGCTCGCAGGTGCAGCGCCCGCTGGCACTGGTTGTCGTCGGGGGCATGCTGCTGGCGCCGGTACTGGTCCTGTTCGTGTTGCCATCGATGATTCTGCTGGCCTCCCGCCGGCGCTTCACGCCGCCAACCCAGGAGGCGCCGGTGCTGGGCGGCCCCGCGGATCCGGAGCTCGTGGAATGAAAATCGTCATCCCCGCTCTGACCGCGCTGGCACTATCGGCGTGCGCTGTCGGGCCGAACTTCGGGCCGCCGCCGAGCGATCCGACGGATCGCTACATGGCGGCGAATGCGTCGCAGCCCTTCGCCAGCGCTGCGGACGTGCCGTACGAGTGGTGGACGATCTATGGCAGTACCGCTTTGAATGAGGTGGTGGACAGCGCATTGCGCGGCAGTCCGACGGTCAAGGCCGCGCAGGCCGCGTTGCGCCAGGCGAACGAGCTGGTCAAGGTTCAGCGCGCCACGCTGTTTCCGACCCTGCAGGCCGAGTATGCGCCGAGCCGGCAACGCGACGCCGTGGGCACCCTCGCACCGACTCTGGCTTCATCGCAGGCGCTGTTCACGCTGCACACCGCCCAGATCAGTGTGTCGTACCTGCTGGATGTATTCGGGGGCAACCGCCGGCAGATCGAATCGGCACAGGCTCAGGCGGACAGTCAGCGCTTCGAGCTCGAGGCTGCCTATCTGACGCTTACGTCCAATGTGGTCGCCGCGGCGATCCAGGAAGCCTCACTGCGGGCGCAGATCAATGCCAACGAGGACATTGTGCGCGGCGAACGCGATGGGCTCGATATTCTGAACCGCCAGCTGACACTCGGCACCATTGCGCAAACTGCGGTGCTGGCACAGGAGGCATTGGCTGCAGCCACCGAAGCTCAACTGCCCCCGTTGCGCAAGCAGCTTGCCATGCAGCGCGACCTGCTCGCGGTCCTGACCGGTCGCTCGCCGGGCGAGCCTCCTGCGGTGACCTTCGAACTCTCGGCCCTTAGCGTTCCGAAGAACCTGCCGCTCAGCTTGCCCTCAGCACTGATCCGTCAGCGCCCGGATGTGCTTGCGGCCGAGGGGCAATTGCATGCCGCGACTGCCCAGGTCGGCGTCGCCATCGCCGATCTGCTGCCGCCGATCAATCTGACGGCGACGTTGGGAGGTGCTTCCACCAGCCTGTCGACCCTGCTTGTCAGCGGAAACACCTTCTGGTCTGTCGGAGCGACCCTCAGCCAGACCCTCTTTGCCGGTGGAGCGCTGTGGCATCGCAAGCTGGCGACGGATGCGGCGCTCGATGCGGCCGGCGCGCAATATCGCGCCGTGGTGCTCGGCGCCTTGCAGAATGTGGCCGATACGCTCTACGCGCTGCAGTATGACGCTCAGGCCGTTGACGCCAACCAGCGCGCCGAACAGGCTGCACATCGTAGCCTCGACACTACGCACGCGTCCCTGTCCCAAGGGTCCATTACCTACCTGGACCTGTTGATCGCCGAGCAGGCGCAGGCGCAGGCGGTGTCAAATCTGGAGCAGGCGCGGGCCAGTTATCTGGCCGACACCGCGGCGCTGTTCGTGGCACTCGGTGGCGGCTGGTGGAATCGCGCGGATCACACGCGCTGACGCTGCATCCGGGCACCGTCGGTACTGGTAAGCTGCGCGCAGCTAGCCAGAGATCAACGCATGTTTCACCAGCTGCTGACCCCCATCCACAATAGCCTCGGCGCCTCGTTCTGCGTTGCAGCACTGCCTATTGTCGCGCTGGTAATAGTGCTGGGTGTGCTGCGACGACCCGCTTGGCAGGCCGCATTGGCCGCGCTGCTCGTGGCGTTCGTGATCGCCGTGGGCCCCTGGAAAATGCCCTTCGAGCCGGCGGTCCAATCCATGTTGAGCGGTGCGACCTTCGCGCTCTGGCCCGTCATGTGGCTGGTCTTCAATGGCCTGCTCCTCT
Organism: Steroidobacteraceae bacterium; assembly: GCA_036267975.1. Taxonomy (GTDB): domain Bacteria; phylum Pseudomonadota; class Gammaproteobacteria; order Steroidobacterales; family Steroidobacteraceae; genus DAIDKA01. Next base: position 65,709 of record DATAVA010000043.1, read on the forward strand.
ACAACCTGGCGGTGCGCTCGGGCCGGTTCGATGCCTTCCGCTCCTGGCTGACTGCCAATCTGCCGAATGATCGGCGCGTGGTGCTGGTCGTGGTGGGATTTTGCTTCGGCGCATTGCTGGAGGGCATTGCCGGCTTCGGCACTCCGGTTGCGATCACCAGCTCGTTATTGATCCTGATCGGGTTTCCCGCCATCGAGGCGCTGGTCTTCGTGCTGATTTTCAATACCGCGCCGGTGGCCTTCGGCGCCTTGGGGATTCCGCTCACGGTGCTGGGTTCCGTGACCGGCCTGCCGGCAGTCACCGTGGCGGCGATGGTGGGCCGGCAATTGCCCTTCATTGCGCTGATTCTGCCATTCTACGTGATTGCGCTGTATGGCGGCTGGCGCTCGGTCCGCAGCCTGTGGCCCGTGCTGCTGGTCGCCGGCGCCACCTTTGCCGGTGCCCAGTATCTGGCCTCGAACTTTATCGACTACACCCTGGCGGATGTCCTGTCATCGCTGCTGTCGCTGGCGGCCACCTTGCTGTTCGTGAGGGTCTGGCACCCGACACCGGATCCGGCCTTCGCGATCGATGAACCGGCCTCGCAGCCATCTCTGGCGGCAGCGCGCATACCCGCCTGGCAGGGGTGGCTGCCATGGCTGGTGCTCACAGCAGTGGTAATCGCATGGTCCTTCTTTGGCATCGCCGCGAAGGGCCAGCAGGGCATCGCGTGGCCGGGCCTGCACAACGTAATAGCGATTACGCTCTATCACGACCGGCCGTATGCGGCGATCTGGTCCTTTCAGCCGCTCGCAACCGGAACCGCCGTGCTGGTCGCCTGCGTATTCGTCAGCTTGATGTTTCGCGTCTCGCCGCGCGAGTTCGCCGGCTGTGTTGTGCTGACTTTCCGTCAGATCTGGCTGGCGATCATCACCGTGGTACTAATTGTCGCGCTCGCGTACCTGATGAACTATTCCGGACTTGCCTACACGCTCGGCAAAGGCGCGGCATCGACGCGCTACCTGTTCATCCTGCTCTCGCCTTTCCTCGGCTGGATCGCGGTCGTACTGTCTGGCAGCGATACCGCCGGCAATGCGTTGTTCGGCAATCTGCAGGTGGTCGCCGCCCAGCAGTTGCATCTGAACCCCGTCCTGTTCGCGGCCACTAACTCATCCGGTGGGGTGATGGGCAAAATGATCTCGCCGCAGAACATCGCGACCGGCGCAGCCGTCACCCAGCTGCAGGGCCAGGAAGGCGCAATATTCGCACGCACCTTCATCCATAGTATCGTTCTGACATTGCTGCTGGTCGCACTCGTGGTCATCCAGCAGTTCGTGCTGCCCGGCATGATTCCACCAGTGGGCATGGTCCGGTAATGAACCGTAGCTGCCATCGGCGCCTTACCTGGCTGCTGCTGTTGGCATGCTGCGCGAATGTCGCGCTGGCGGCCTCGGCCGCTTTCGACGCACTCAGCGCCAAGGAGGCGGCAGGCGGTCTGCGCGAGGCGCTCGCAAAGGGAATCGATGTGGCCGTCGCCCAGCTTGGCGCGAACGACGGCTTCCTGAAGGACCCGCAGGTGATGATTCCCCTGCCACCGCTGCTGGCAAAAGCGCAGCGGGGGCTGGCCATGCTCGGAATGGGACCGCAGGCCGATGAACTGAAAGCCACGATGAATCACGCGGCGGAATCAGCAGTCGCGCAGGCCAGGCCGATATTCAAGCAGGCTTTGCAGCGCATGACGCTCACCGATGCGAAAAGCATCCTGACGGGCGGTGACGGCGCCGCCACCGCGTACTTCCGTCGCGCCACCAGTACCCAGCTCATCGATAAGTTCAAGCCCGTCGTAGCGCACGCGACTGCAAGGCTCGGGCTCTCTGCCCAATACGATCGATACGCTGGCAAGGCTTCGCGCCTGGGTCTTATCCCAGCCCAGGACGCGGATCTCGACGACTACGTCACCGCGAAGGCGCTCGAAGGGCTCTTCAGCCGCATCGCAGCGCAGGAGCACGCGATTCGCAAGGATCCTCTGCGCCAGACAAACTCGCTCATCAGGAAAGCATTTGGCGCCCTGTAGGGACGCTGACAAATCCATGCGGGCACTGCGAATCATCGCTTACGGCATCGGGGCGCTGCTCGCGCTGCTGGTCCTTGTCGTCATTGCCATAGGGTTGATCGTCAAACCCAATGACTACAAGGATCGCATCATCCGCGAAGTCAAAGCCTCGACGGGCCGGGATCTGGCGCTTCCCGGAGTCATCAAATTGTCGGTATTTCCCTGGGTCGCGCTCGAACTCGGGCCGGCGAGCCTGGGAAACCCCGCGGGCTTTCAAGGTAGCGAATTCGTGTCGGTCGAACACGTGGCGTTGCGCGTGCGGCTGCTGCCGCTGCTGCACAAGCAGCTGCAGATCGGCCGCATTGAGATTGGGCAGTTGAATCTGCATTTGCAGAAGGACGCCGCAGGCAAAGGTAACTGGGAGGACTTCGGTACGCGCCCTGCCGCCGCGGCCGGTACTGCCACCAGCAGCGCGCAGACCGGTTCGATCTTTCAGAGCCTTGGGGGCATCACCCTCAGCAACAGCCACGTTACCTACAACAGCATCAGCATCACCGACCTGAATCTGGCGATCGGCAAAGTGACCGGACAATACCTCCTGTCCGACGTTAGCGTGTCGGGCGAACTGAAATCCGGGAGCGACGCGCCTGCCCTGCCGTTCGCACTTACACTCCCGGCGGCAAAGCTGGATCTGAGCGCGCAGACCTTGGTAGTGCCGCAATTCGCGGGCCATGTCGCCACGGCAAAGATATCCGGCTCGCTTCAGGGTGAGCGGATTGTCGCCACGCCGATGATTACGGGCGCTGTGGCGCTGGAACCGGTGGATTTGCGAGCGCTCGCAGCGCAACTTGGCATGGATTTGCCGAAGACCCGTGACGCACAGGCCTTTTCCCGACTGAGTGCAAAGCTGGACTTTGGCTACGCCGGCAAGGCGTTGCGGCTGCAGAATCTGCAGGCGCAGCTGGATGACTCGCGCCTGCAAGGCGCAATGGCCATGACTGACCTGCAAACCAAGTCTGCGACCTTCGCGCTCAGCCTCGACCATATTGACCTCGACCGCTATCGCGCACCAGCGCAGGTCGCACCGGCGACGCCGGCCGGCGCGACACCTGCCGAGTTGCCGTCGGGGATGCTGAAGACGCTCGACCTCCACGGAGCATTCGCCATCGGAGGCGCCCGATTCAGCGGTGTGAATTTGTCCGATCTCAATCTGAGCCTGCAAGCCAAGGATGGCCTCATTCAGCTGTCGCCGGTCACCGCAAAAATGTATGGTGGCCAGTATTCCGGCACCATTACCTATGATGTCCGTGGCGCGGCGCCGCAGCTGCAACTCAATCAGCAGCTGATCGGCATCGATGTATCGCCCCTGCTAAGAGATGGATTTCACAGCCAGCGGCTGTCCGGGCATGGAAATGCAAGCACGACGCTTGTCGCCCGCGGGCCCGACAGCGACGCCCTCATGAAATCGTTGAATGGTCGGATCGAATTGAGCCTTGCCAACGGGGCCGTCGAAGGAGCTGATCTGTGGTACGAAATCAGCGTCGCACAGGCATTGTTGAAGCGGCAGCCGCCGCCCGCCGGCGGCGACGGCCACCACACAAAATTCGATGAGTTACGCATGTCCGCCACCATCGTCGGCGGCGTAGCAAAGACCAATGATCTGCTGCTCGCAACGCCTTACCTTCGAGTCAGCGGGCAAGGCACCGCCAGTCTTGTCAGCACGGCCATCGATCTGCACCTCGTGGCCACGGTATTGAAGGCACCGCCCAACGCACAAGGCACGGATCTCGCACAACTGACGCTCGCTGAAATTCCGGTTACGGTCACCGGCACTGCCAATGACCCGAAAGTCCGCCCCGATCTGCAGGGTCTGCTCAAATCACAGCTGCAGGAGAAGGCCAAGGAACTCCTCAAGGATAAATTGAAGGGTTTCTTCGGCACCCATTAGCCCTGATTTATCCAATAAAAACAGTGTATTCGCGGCATTCCGATCGCCCCGGCCGCGGATCGATGGGCCTTGCCGGTGCGGGGCGTTCGCGCCAAGCTATCGCGGAATGAGGAGTCGATGGACCATGCGATGCCTGCTTCGTAGCTATAGTCTGGCGCTGGGCCTGCTGTTCACAGCCGCATCGGTGGCGGCGCCATCGGATGTGATAGATGGACCTCTGATCCGCCCCGCGGTCTCCTCAAGCGACAGCCGCGACCTCTCCGGTGTGTGGTACATCCGTCTCTACAATCGGCAGATCAACTCCACCCTCGGGCGCCTGCCGCCCTTCACGGCGCATGGCAAGGCGGAGTGGGACCGACGCGTCAAGGCGGAAGAAGATGGCTCGCCCATCGCCGATGCCTCCTCTTACTGCTGGCCTCACGGGGTGCCGCGGGTGATGAATTCGCCCTACCCGATCCAGATCATCCAGATCGCCGGCGAGACCGTCATCGTCCACGAAGTGGCCCACAACATCCGCCACATTTACATGGACCAGCCGCATCCGAAGTCGATAGTGCCCACCTTCATGGGCGATTCGGTCGGGCACTGGGAGGCCGATACTCTGGTCGTGGACACCGTCGGATTGAATGACCGCACCTGGATCGACGAAGTGGGCGTCATTCACGGCAAACAGCTGCATGTGATCGAGCGCATCCGCAAGATCGAAGACGGTCACGCTCTGGAGAATCTGATCCGTATCGAGGATCCGGAGTTCTTCACCGCGCCGTGGTACGCGCGAATCACTTACGCGTGGCGGCCCGACCTGCGACTTTCCGAGTACATCTGCGAGGAAAACAATCGCAACATGCCGGTTTCCGGCCATACGGCAGAGAAGTGATGAACAAATGCCTGCTTCCCCTGATACTGGCCTTCAGTGCCGCGACCGGGGCAGGCAGCGCCGGGATCGCGGGCGCGCAAGCAATCTATACCCCGCCCGCGGGCCAGAACATCGAAGGCGTCTGGCTGATTCAGGGCGATCATTCCATTGTCAAGACGATTGAGGGCAGACTGCCGCCGATGACGGCGAGCGCCGCTGCCCGATACGCCGCTGCCGTAAGGAGCCGGCGCGCCGGCAAGCCCGATTTTGACACCATCCAGACCTGCAAGCCGCATGGCCTGCCGCGTATCCTGTTTGCGGCCTATCCGATCGAGATCCTGCAGGAGCCCAAGCAGGTTACTTTCATCCACGAGATCCAGCATATGCCCAGGATGGTTTACCTGGATATGAGTGAGCCGAAACTCGCTGACATGGATCCGAACTGGATGGGCCTGTCGGTCGGGCACTGGGACGGCGATACTCTCGTGGTCGAAAGTCAGGGGTTCAACGATCTGACCACGCTGGACGCGGCGGGTGTGCCGCATTCCATCGACATGCACCTCTCCGAGCGAATCCGAAAAATCGATGCCGATACGCTCGAGGACCTCATCACCATTGCCGACCCCAAGACCTTTACGAAGTCCTGGAGCACGCGCGTGACCTTTCGGCGCCATCCAGGCCTGCGGCTGAAGGAATACGTGTGCACGGACTCCAATCCGGAAGCGCAGGCCCCTCCTGCAGGTCGATCTATGCGTTAATGCCTCATGAACGCTTCGTTGGTGCTCCGCCGGAGCCTTAAATGGACACTCGTGGTATTCGCCATACTGATTGTCCTGACCGCAGGGTTGCTCGCAGCGATTCAGGCAGGCTACGGCCGCGCCGTGCTGGTGCATTTTTTCGCCTTACGCATCGGCCGGCCAGTTCAAGTGAATGGCACGCTGCAGGCACGGCTGTTCTCGCTCAGTCCGCAGCTCGTCGCCGAGCAGGTCATCATCGGCAACCCACCTTGGACTCCTCCCGGCGTCACGGCAGAAGTCGGCCGGATTTCGGCGGTACTGCGCCTGCCGGCACTGTGGCATTTAGGTGGGATTACCGCGCTCGACGTGCAGAATGCGCGCCTGCATCTGATACGCGACTCCGCGGGACGCGCCAACTGGCAATTGCACGATCCTGCCACTCAGAAAGTGAACCCGAATTCGTCGATCATCCGCAGCCTGTCGATGCACGATGCGCACGTAACACTCGATGATGCCCGGCGACACCTGCAATTTGCGGGCACGGTTTCCGCCGAGGACCTCGCGACACCGGCCGCCGCGCCGCCGCTGCGTATTGCAGGAGCTGGCCTACTGAACGGTCGGCCCGTGACGTTCGCCGTCACCGCCGATCCGCTCACCACCGCCAGCCACAGGCACCCCTACCGCTTCACGTTCACTGAGCGCTCCAGCGGTACGCGCATTGATGGGAGCGGTGAGCTACCGCAGCCTTTCGCTTTCCAGATTCTCGACGCCGTGTTCGTGGCAGCCGGACCGGACCTGAAGGACCTCTACTTTCTGACCGGCGTGCATTTGGTCGATACCGGCAACTACCACCTCACGGGCAACGTCGCCCGCCGCGGCACGCAAACGACTTTCAGCGAGCTGGCGGGAAGCTCGGGAAGCAGTGATCTGGAGGGCAGCGTGGCGAGCGATTCTTCGAGCGGCCGACCCCGATTTGACATCAAGCTGCATTCACGGGTCCTGAAGCTGGCGGACTTCGGCTTGCGCGCGGCGGGACGTACGTCGGTGCCGAAGTCACCGCTGCTGCTGTCTGATGCCATGATCAGTCCCAATGTGCTGCACGTCGAGAGCGCGGCCGTGAAGTTCCACGCGGATCGCGTCGAGGTGGGTCGTTTGCCGTTTGAAGGCGTTGCTCTGGATGCGACGATTCGCGGCGATATCCTCACCGTGGCACCACTTTTGGCCAAACTGTCAGGCGGCCGCGTCAATGCTCACTTCACTCTCGATGGCAGGCAGGAAATTCCCGCGGCAAATTTGGATTTGAGGATTACGGATTTGCAGCTGGGCGAACTGCCGCACAAGAATACGGGGCCGCCGCCTGCCGAAGGGATCGTACAGGCACGGGTGCGGATCAGCGGCCGAGGCAGGTCCGCGCATCAGATTGCGGCCAGCGCCAATGGTACGGTGACAGCACAGATGCCCGACGGTGCGCTGCGCAAATCCATTGCTGAGGCCACCGACGTCGATTTGCGCGAAGCCGGCCTGCTGCTGACCAAGAACCAGCAGGATGTCCCGGTACGCTGTGCAATTGCACATTTCAAGGCGCAAGACGGCACGCTGACCGCGGAGGATCTGGTGGTCGACACGGACCCCGTGCTGATCACCGGCGAGGGTCAGATTCATCTGGATACGGAGGCCGTGGACCTGAGCGTCCACGGCAATCCCAAGAAGCTGCGACTCGTGCGCCTGCGCACACCGGTGATGGTGCAGGGCACACTGGCACATCCGATGTTTCACATCCCGCTCAAGCACTCGCGGCTCATGCTGGCCGATCGCGGCACGGCCAGGGACGTGGATTGCGCGGCGTTGCTCGCCGCGGGCCGGTTAGTGAATGCCCCTCAGGGCCAGTGAGTTCACGCTCATTTTGCCACCGTTATCTGGGGTTCACAGGTAAAACGGGCGACGGTGACACCGTTGGGCAGTTGACTCATGTGTGAGTCTTCGCAGCCCATTGCCGCAATGAAGCCATCGGCATCTTTCAAAGAGGATGTGCACACCGTGGCAAGGCCATCGGCGTTCGTCTGGCTCTGGGCGCTTTGGCAGGCCTGGGCATCAGCGAACTTGACGATCTGAACGGTGCCCGATCCGTGCTGGACGACAAGCATGCGCAGTGTGAAAACGATCAGATACCAGGTCACGGCAGCTCCTCGCGCTTCATTTGAAACGACCGCTCAAGCCTACCACCTGGCCGTGGCCGACCGCGGCCGCCGGCACTCCTCTGGACCTCGTAACCTATTGAACCCAATGGCATTCATGCCTGAATCGCAATGCATTGCGAATTCCCTCTGAATCCCGACTCGCTCCTGCAGTCCGCCACTCGGATTTACTGAGCTCATCAGACTCGCCTCAATGATCGATGCGTAGCATGGCAAGGAGATGCCCGCGATGAGTGCTGCAGAGCACCACGTGCGATCTGAAAAAATTGGAAAGGGTCGCAGTCATATCCGGTAAGGCACTCGCATCGCATGCGAGTCGATATCAGCACTAACAAAATGTCGACTGACGGCGCTGCTTCCCGAGACCGGTTCAGCGGACGCGCCGCCACTCCGAGTTCATCTTCTGCAAGTGTATTGATCCGCAAGTACGCTGCTTTGCGGAATTTGACGTGGAAGCGCAACAGACCCGCATTTTCGTTTGATTGAATGGAATCCCATCAAATGGAAGACCCCGCGAAGTTGTTGTAGTACTTGCTTCGCCGTAAATTATGCTTTAGCTTCAAACATTGTAATACTTGTAAGCAAAGTTGTCGTATCAACAACTCGCGGAAACGCACCCCGTGCTGCGGCTTAAGGGCCGGTACCTCTACTTGCCACGCGCGAGGAATCTCAGATCTGCCATTTTCGGGGGGGGCTATGAGGATTCATCCCGCTGCTGGGACGCCAGCGTTGTTTGTCGCGCTGATGCTCGGCGCACCCACTGTGTTTGCTCAGGCGCAATCTGACGCTCAGGCTCCCACTTCGCCGAAGCAGACGGCCCAGACCACCACAACGCCAACCACAGGCGCGATCGAAGAGGTGACCGTTACTGCGCGCTACCGGGAGGAAAATCTGCAACAGACGCCGATCGCGATCAGCGCCATCACAGCAGAGGACATCGAGCAGCGCGGCTTCACGAATTCCTCCGACATTGCCTACGCGGTCCCAAACGCGAGCTTCCGCCAGGCCCAGGCGGCATTCGGCAATACTGAAACCGCCTATATCCGCGGCGTCGGCCAGAACGATTTCAACTTTGCATTCGAACCGGGCGTGGCGATCTACGTTGATGACGTCTACTACCCGACGACGATGTCCTCGCAGTTTGACCTGATGGATCTCGAGCGCGTCGAAGTGCTGCGCGGCCCGCAAGGTACGCTCTTTGGCCGCGGCGCCATCGGCGGCGCCGTCAGTTACGTCTCAAAGCAGCCCAAGGGGGACAACAGCGGCTTCGCGGATGTCACCGTCGGCCAGTTCGGTCGCGTCGATATGCGTGCCGGCTTCGACTTCGCCCTGGTTCCCGATACCGTGTTCGTGCGGGTCACAGCCATGTCGAAGAAGGAGGATGGCTATCAGAAGATGATCGACTTCGTCTGCGAATTTCCCGGCGAGTCAGGGACACTACCCGCGCAGACGCATAATCGTCTCAGTGGCTGCCAGGACGGCACACTGGGCGGCACTGACGTGCAGGGCGCGCGGGCGCAGCTGCGTTGGATTGCCAGCCAGAACGTAGAGGTGGGTTTGGCGGTTGACTATCAGCGAGATGACTCCGAATCACGCGCCGATGCGCTAATCGGCATCGGACCTTTCATACCGCCGGTCGCGGCCTGGAACCAGTTCATCTTCAACGGAACGCTGCCTGGACCCACTCCTGGATCTCCCGCTGTGCGGCCGAATCCGAACTTCTTTGGCTACGGCGTCATGTACGACAGCCGGTTCATCCCTTCCAGCCCCTACGTCACGTACGAGACATTCTCGGACCCGTACTCGGGTCTGACGCTGCCGAAGGACGAAAATCTGGATCAAAAGGGCGTCGCGTCGACGATCGATTGGAAAATTTCCGATTCGATCAATTCCAAGACGATCATCGCCTGGCGCAATTGGAACAGCTTGTTTGGCACGGATCAGGACGGCTCACCGATCGAGTTCGCGGGCGCCGACGGTATCCAGCACTTTACCTATCGCACGTTCGAGGAGCGCGTCTCAGGCAGCATGCTCGACAAGAGACTGGATTGGACCGCTGGCGTATTCATCTACGACGGCAACAGCACGAGCTCGCAACAAGTCCCGCTGCCCTCGCTTGGTAATGGAACCTACTATTCCAATCCGACCGGATATACCGGCACGCTGCCCAACTCATTGCTCGTCAATGGCAAGGACACCGGTCACTTTGAGAACAAGTCGGGATTCCTGCACGGTGAATACTCGATCACCGATGATTGGCATTTGGAGCTTGGCGCCCGCTACTCATCCGACAAGAAGCACGATCTGAACGACAACACGATCGTGGTCCTGCCGGTGGAGAGCGACGAAAATCATTTCGACTGGCGCGCGGGCCTCGACTACCACGTCACCCAGAACGTGATGGTCTACACGTCGGCGTCGACGGGTTATCGGCCACCCGCCTTCAATCCGCGACCGTTCCAGCCATCGCAGTTCGTCGCAGTTGCCGGTGAAAACATGACCTCATACGAGGTTGGAGAGAAGAGCGACCTGTTCGATCGCAAGCTGCGCGTAAACCTCGCCGCGTTCTACAGCGACTATAAGCAGCGCATCATTCCGGCGGCGGGCGTCGAGTGCGTCACAAATCCCGATGGCTCATGCGTGGGCGGCCCCGGGGCGCCGGCGGTGGTGCCACTGACCGCGTACATCAATGCACCGGCCAAGATTTCGGGCGCCGAGCTGGAGCTGGAATTCAACCCGATCGACGCATTGCTCTTTACCGCCTCCGCCGGCTACACGCACTACAATGCCACGCCGACCGTCTTTCAGGGTGCACCGTTCAGCGGTCTGTCGCCGAATGGCGAGGCTGCCTACGTTCCAAAGTTCAACGCGGCGTTCACCGTGCAGTACACGGTCAATCTTCCCAATAATGCCACTGTGACCCCGCGCTGGGACTCTTACGTGCAGACGGAGATCTGCTCGGGCCAGTTCCAGACCTCATGCACGGGAGGCTATACGCTCAGTAATCTTCGACTCGAATACGCGAGCCAGGGCCGCGAGTGGACCATTGCGTCCGGCCTGCAAAACGTGACGGGCAAGGTTTACTACTACAACATCTTTGACCTGACCCCGTTTGGCGAGCCGACGATCGAGGGACAGGTGGCACCGCCGCGCACCTGGTTCTTGCAGGTGAGCCGCAAGTTCGGCGCGCGGTAATGCTCAGATTCTGACCGAAGCCTGAAACGGACCGTGGACGGACGATACACCCCTCCACGGTCCTCTGGCGCGACGTAGTACCGATGAAAACGCCCGTCACCGCCGATATGAGCCGGTAACGGCGTCGGGCCTGAGCAGAGTCCATTCGGTCAATGCGACAAAGCCGTCGGCCGCCGCGAGCACCAGCGACATTCCATTGGCATAAACCACCGTTCCGGCCACGACATGATGCGACTCGACCCAGCCCACTGCACGGCGTACGAAGAGGGTCACATTATTGACCGTCGCGAGGCACTCCACGGGCCCGAATGCACGCACGCGACATAGAATCTGCGCCACATTCTGGGTGAAATTGAGGGAACGGTCTTGCTCGGTCCATAGCGGGTAATAGCTGCCTTCGGCCTGCGGTGTCGCTCGGTCCCAGAGGTCAACGAAGTGGTCAGCCACCTCTCCCGCCAGACGCTGGTTCGCCAGCTGAATTTTCAGGTCAACGCTATCGTGATCATCATCCGGCGACATCGGGAATTCGATTCCCTTCAATACGTCGCCGACGTCGAATTCCGGCTCGATCTTGTGACATGCGACGCCCCAGGAACTGGACTGCTCAAGGACAGGTACCGGCGCCGGATATGCACCGCGACCGCGCGGCAGCGGCGAGGGATGGAAATTGACCGCATATCTCAGATAGGGTCGCCAGTCGCTGATGCGCCACGCATAGCTTGCGACGATGAGTGCTTCGCAGCCGCAATCTGCCAACTCTCTAAGATTCTGCGGTGACAGCCTGGACAGCTGCACGTCGACTTTGAGTTTCTGTGCGAGCTCGATGACTTCCTTGTTGCGGTGAACGCGCTGATCGACCGACACGGTGAACACCTTCAACGGCGTCCAGCCACGGGCGAGAAACGCCTGCATGACATTCAGATATCGATCCGTCAGCGTGATCGCAAAGCGCATGGTCTGCGGTTACCTTCATGGTTGGTTGACGAGGCTATGCACAGCTTATGCACCCGGTGCTGTCGATACCCTTACCGGCTGCACGCGCGGCTACGCCAGACCAAGTCGCCCGCCGTCTCCTGCTACCGGGGTAAGGGGCACCTTCACGAGCGCCATGATTGATAGCAGCACCGGAATGGCGAGGATGGCGCACACCGTAAACCGGTTGAACTGGGCGCTCAGGAGCAGTCCGGCCGTGTAGGGACCGAAAATCGAGCCGACCCGACCGGCACTCATGACAATGCCCATGCCGGTAGCGCGCACGCGTGCCGGAAAGGTGCTGGCCCCGGTGGCGTAGACTGCAACGGCTGCACCAAAGATCCCGAACCCGATGATCGTCGCGGCCACCTGCGCCAGCGCCAGATTGGACCCCGCCGCGCCGAAGGCAACGACGCTGAATCCCATCCCGAGCAGCGCCAGCGCGCCAACGCGACGTATCGGCATGCGAACGCCCAGCAAGCCCACGACTACCCCGCCGAGGAGACCGCCGAGACTGGTCAGACGCGTGATGAAGAGTCCGTCTGAATCGCTGAACCCCGCGTTGGTGGTGAGCTGATTGTTCCAGTTTAGGAAGAAATACTCCGTCATCATGAAAAGCAGGTAACTCAAGCCCATCAATGCAGTACGGGACAGAATGGGCCGGCGCAGCAGATCAAGCAGACTGCCTCGATCAGCTTTCGCCACGGGCGCCGGAAGTGCGGCCATGGCGGGCAGGTGCAGACGGCTCAGAACTTTGTTGAGGTTGGCGAGTGCCTCGGGACCGCGCCGGCTGGCCAGGATATCCAGCGATTCCGGTAGCAGAAAATACACCAGGGCCAGAAGCAGCACGGAACACAGCCCACCGAAGACAAAAATTCCATGCCAGCTAAAAGCGCCGATCAGCGGACCGGCAACGTAGCCGCCCAACAGCGTGCCCACCGTATAGCCGATGACGACCAATCCAAGGCCCAGTGCACGAGTCTTGAGCGGGCAATATTCGAAGGCCAGTGTCCCAACGCAGCCGGCCATCGCCCCGACGCCGAGGCCGGTGCAGAAGCGCAGGACCGACAACTGCACCACCGAGTCGGCCGTCGCGGAGAGCAGCATCCCGATGCTCATGAGTCCCAGATTGATCAGGATAGCCGTGCGACGCCCCCAGATATCGGCGATCGGTGACAGCGCGAATCCGCCGACGGCCGTTCCCACCAAGCCGCTGCTGAACAGCAAGCCGAGCGTCTTGGATGCCAGGTGCCATTCGCGCGACAGCGTCGGTGAGATCAACGAGAGCGCGAGGATGTCAAAGCCATCGAGCATGTTGACCGCGACACACAGCGCGATGACCACGATCTGGCACAGGCGCAGTGGTGAACTCTCGATGTGCTGGCGGACGATCTGCAGGCTCATGCGGCCTCTCTGTTATAATGCTTTTTGGCGAGTGCAAAGAGACCAGTCTTCATGCTGGCAGTCAAGGCCCCGCATCAGATCAAAGCCACGATTCGCTACGTAGTCAAAGGCGAACGGGCAATCTTCTACGCCTCAGAGCGTGACAAATCCTATTGGCCCGGCGACGACCATGAGGTGGTGATCACGGATTTGCGCTCGTTGGCCGATTTTCCAAGCATCGAACGCAATGGCTTTACGATGCTGCGTGAACCCACCTCCGTGCGGGACTACCAGGATAAGCGCGAAATCGAACAGGTGCTGTATGCCGAGGCAATTGGCCTGGCGAAGCGGCTCAACGGTGCAGCTCACGCCGTCGCATTTGGGCCCGTGGCACGCAGCGACAGCCCCGACAACAGCCCGAGTCGCTTACCGGCCTTTGGCGCCCATGTGGACTATGGCCGGCGCACCATCGAAGACTTTGCGCGACCTCTGCTCGGAGCGCAGGCGGATTACTGGCTCAGCAAGCGGGTGGTGCTGATGAATCTCTGGCGCCCCATCACCACGGTATATCGCACGCCGCTCGCATTGTGCGACGCCTCGACCGTGCGATCCGACGACCTTCACGACAGTGAGATTCGTGGTGGCCTGGACGATCCGAATCGCGCGCCGCTCTACGGCTACAACCTCAGCTACAACCCCGCTCACCGCTGGTACTACGCCTCCCGAATGCAGCCTGAGGAGCTGTTTGCATTCAAGCTTTACGACTCCGAAGCAGCGCGTCCGCAGTGGACCGGCCATACGGCCATCAACGATCCTGAATCTCCCAACGATTCCCCGCCGCGTCAGAGCATGGAAATCCGCACGATCTCCTTCATATAGCTCGCCCGCACCGGCCCGCGGCAATGGGGACGGGGAGCGAGACAATGGTGCCCGCATGGGCTCGCTCACATTGCGGCGCACCACGCGCCTGCCATCAGGCCATACGATCAGCGCCGATTTCTAGCATCCGAGCCGAGACTGTGATCCAATCGGCCCCCATTCGAATAGCCAAACGAGCTGACATGCCACTAACAGTAATTGGCGCTGGCTTAGGGCGCACCGGCACCGTCTCTCTCAAGTTGGCACTGGAGCAGCTGGGTTTCGGCCCCTGCTACCACATGACAGAGCTTTTCATGCATCTGGACCACGCCCCCGGATGGGTGCGGGCCGCCGACGGACATCCGAACTGGGAAGGCATCTTCTCCGGCTATGCCGCCACGGTGGATTATCCGGGCTGCACCTTCTGGCGCGAACTCGCCCAGCGCTATCCGGCGGCAAAGGTGCTGCTCTCCGTGCGCGATCCGGACCAGTGGTTCGACTCGACACAGGCAACCATTTTTGATGATGCATCGACCGTGACTCTCAGCTCATCACCGCTGCGGGAGTTCTTTGAAAAGACGGTTTGGCGGCATTTCGGCGACCGGGTCCACGACCGCGCCTTCATGGTCGAACTGTTTCAGCGACACAACGCCGAGGTTGAACGCGTCATCCCCCGGGAGCGGCTGCTGGTATACAACGTCACGCAAGGCTGGGAGCCGCTGTGCAAGTTTCTGGGCGTGCCGATTCCCGATACACCGTTTCCGCGTACGAATTCGCGAGTCGAGTATGCCGAGCGCAGCGTCGCGCGGCAGGGAAAGCACGACGCACCCACCGTTGCAGAATGGGGCGACGAGATTCGCGCGACGCTCAACAAGCAACGCGCGTCGGACTGAGCTAGCGGCTCTGAAAGTACGCGCCGCGCGCCGCACCACGGGTATCGATGCAGATCGCGGATCGATACAGCGGCTCAATGAACTTCGTCGCTGGCAGTTCATCGCGGATCTTCATGAACAGCGGCGCCAGTCCGTTGTCGAGCCAGACGCCCCAGATGCTGTCATGGTGATCGGGGATATACAGCTTGGGTCGAAACAACTGCGTGTGCTGGAACGTATACGCGAGTTGAATCTCCGCGATCGGATGCGGGGTCCACGGAAAGATGGCCACATCGACGGGCGCGAGCTCGCTTGCCAGCGCGCGCTCCTCGGCGTTGGGAACACCGACGCTGTCGAACCATACGATCGTAAAGCCGCTGGTAAAAACGAAGGTGAACCCTATTGTGCCTTCGGTGACGAGTTTGATCGGCACGCGTATCGGCTTACGGTCGGCGGACTTCAGCTGGCGCATGAATGCGAGAAAGCGTTGGCAGACCAACATGCGGTGCGCCGAAAGGCCGGCACGGTTATATGATTACCTCAGATGCGTGGCAGCGGCGGTTTGCACTGCACCTGGTTCGACACGCGGCGGGGGGGGGGTACTGCGTGCGAGTCGTCCGGAATGGGCTGCGGCGCTGGAGAGTGAGCTGGAACACGTACCAGGGCATTACCAGGCTCTTATGTGGGCCGTTGGATGCGTTAGAGCCAGTTACATGGAGCGATATCTTAGTAGATCGCGGCCGCTCCTCACGGCAATCGTCGTGGGTCTGGCTTTTGCATTCCTGGATGAACTTATCACGGGTGTACTCGCCGCTGTAGCGTGGCCTCATTGGTACTTGGTGTTTGCCAAAGCGCATAGGCATCTAAGCCTTGAACTGTGGTCGATTGTGGCAGTAACCCTGCCGATCGCGTTGCTAGCGGCCGGATTCGGCGCGCTTCTCGCACGACTGGCCAACGCCTCCAAGATAGTGCTGCCTTGCGCATCCATTGCTGTGTAGGTGATCTATTGGTTTGTTCCGATGCCCAGTACGTGCGTCGTTCCATTGCGAGTCCTGTGGGACGACTTCCTTCGCTCCCCGACATCCTACGTTGCAGGCTTCATTCTGCCCGCCTGCGCCCTCTTCCTGGGGTTCCGTCGCGCCCGCGACTTAAAGGATCACGCCCCGCCGGCGACTTCACCGACGGGTTGAAGAACCCGAGTGCAAGCGCCTGTCACCGGTTCATTTTGGGCCTTTGGCCGGGTGGTACCGGAACACCTCTTCGAGGGGCACACCGAACACTTCGGCGATGCGGAACGCGGCCTCGAGTGAAGGCGAATACTTGCCGAGTTCGATCGCGTTGAGGGTCTGTCGCGTGACCCCGATGCGCTGCCCGAGCTGCTGCTGCGTCATCTCACCGTTCTCGAAGCGTAGTTGGCGGATGCGGTTGCTGATGATTGTCCCGCCCAACTCAGGCTCCGCGACGGTAATAAATGATGCGGGCGCCGTACTTGACGATTTCGGCAATGACAAATGCGAGAACGATGAAGTACCCGATCATCACAGCGCTGGCACCGTGATGAAGGGTCAGGACAGCCAGGAAGGAACCGACCACGTAACAGCCTGAGGCCAGACGCGTAGCTTTGAGGTTAATCAGCCGTTCACGTTCGTCTATCGCAGTGCGCGCATCTTCTGGATAGCGCAGGCGCAGGACAAGATATGCAGCCGACTCGATCAACACGAAAGCGGCGATGCAGGCCAGCAGCGCGTGGAAATCCGCGGGTCTGGGGTGGGAAAGCCGCGGTGCATGCAGCGCGTACAGCGCGAACACCAACAGAATCGCTATCAACGTGACCCAGGCGCTCTTTTCGCGAAAGGACATGGTCGTTCCAATGGCAGTGAATACGCGCCGGCAATGTAAAGCTTTCTATACTCCATGTCCAGTTTTCTATACACATCGTGGCAGGGCCGTCAGCTTCGCTATCGTTTGGAGCCTGCACCCCTCTCCAGGAGTGTCCGCACCACCGCGACCTGCCTTCCTTGCACTGCCAGATCGAGAGCAGTTTCGCCGTCAAATAGCCGGTGCCCAAAATCCGCTGCGGGGAACCTCAGGCTGGCATCTTGCCGAAGCGCGGCAGCTCGCCTCCCAGGCGTACCCACGGCTGCGCACTGTCGCAATAGACTTCCGATTGCGGCTTTACCCAGCTGCGGTCATCGAGGGCGCCGGCGTTTACCATCACGATGCCCGGCAGCGCATCCGCTTCATCGACAATGCCGGAGCCGCATTCCGGGCAAAAGCGACGATGTATCGACTTCCCGGTGTCTCCCGACTTCGTGAAGGTCTTAAGAGTTCCGGTTACCGTCAGCGCCGGCGCGGCCAACGCCACCACTGTTGCGAAGGCAGAGCCGGTGAAGTGCTGGCAATCGGTGCAATGGCATACCCCGACAAATACGGGCTCCGCATCCGCGCTGAAACGCACCTTCCCACATAGGCAGCCGCCTTCGATATGTGCCATGAGACCTTTCCTCCTGTTCGTCCTGCAAAAGAACGCTACGTCGACGCGATTGTTACGGATGCTGGAGGTGGCTGACGCCCTTGGGCAGCTGCATGAGCTCGAGTACATTGCCGTCGGGATCGACCAATGTCGCGCTCTTAAGCGACATACCCCCGATAGAGACTGCAGCCACATCACCCTTTACCGTTGCGCCCGCGGCCTTCGCGGCCCGCACCGTAGCGTCGATATCCGACACATGGAAGATCGCGTGCGTAATCGGGTCAATGGCTGCGCCCGGATCGCGACGCGCAACGAGAAACTCGGGCGATGCGCCGGCTTTGGCTGCGGCGACCGTGGCGCCGTAGCGCATGATGATCTCAGTCGGCGGCTTCCCGACGCGGTCGATCTCCTTCAGGCCAAATGCCGCATCGTAGAACTTCGCGAGCGCGACGACATCCTTTGCGCCAAGTCGAATCGCCAGCACCGTGACGTCCGCATGAACCCACGTCAACCAAGTCGCCGCCGTGAGTCCCAGTATCGCCTTTATCGTTCGTTGCATATTGAGTTCCCCTGGATGCAGTCCGGTGCCGTTCGCTTTGGAGTCTCCGGGGGATCATATACCCGCGACTGACTTCGACAGGTCAAAGACGCTGAACTGCTGCTGGAATCGTCAGTGCTGCACCGCGGGACAGACCCCCACCGAGCACCGTGACGATTTCACGTCCTTGGTCTGCTACTCGAGGCTGGGGTCCGTAGAAGCGGACAGCTTCGTTTTCAGAGTCCGTCCGGTGTGGAGCATCGTGAGGGTATGCAAACGGCATCCAGGGGACCCATTGCGCAGCGGATTGCAGGCCAGTCTGACGTGATCGCCGGGCTTCACCGAATCTCGGCGCCAGCCGAACCGCCTCAATATCGCAGGGCCGCTGGTCACAATCGCCCATTCTTGAGGCTGGCCGAGGTCACCCAGTTTCGTCCACACGGTCAGCATCACGTGGGGGTTGGTCCACTGGAAAGTCTTCACCGTACCGTCGAGCGTGCGGATTCGGGCGTCGTCGAACGCGGCAAAAGAGTGATGCGCCGGGGCAGGCGCGGCGATGAGCACAGCCGCCGCCGACAGTAATGCCGCGGACGCCAGGGTACGCGTTTTCACGACACTCCTCAGTTCTGACCGAAATCCGCTCTCAGTTTCGCCGCAAATCCTGATGGAGCCGGGGCGAGAAAATGGCGAATTGTGGCAGCACGCCCCGCGAGCCGATTACCTCAGTCAGCCGTCTATCCACCTACACGTCGGCGTGTTTTCCTAACGTGGCAGCGGAAGGACCGCCGGGCTGCAGTGGCCCTTGGCGTCGCAGGCACGAATACCGAACAGCACGTTGTCCTTGGAGATGGGAACAGTGACGGTGTGGTCCACGCCCGTTACCGTCTCGCCGTACGAGGCTGCGGTGCCACCATACTGCCAATCGGCGGCAGCAGTCTCGCGCCAAACGACCTGATACCACGTATCGACCGGTGCTCCATCGGGAGCTTCCCAGACCATGACTGAGCTGTTGTCCAGATTGTCCGTCAGCATGCGTACGTTGTTCGGGCGGCCCGGCGCCTCGGCCAATGTAGCGAGCGTGGCTGCGTTCAGCCGGGCAACCCGGGATATGTAATTGAAGTCATCGAACTTGATTAGATCGCCGTATTCGACACCTTTCTGGGTGCGGACAGTTTGATGCTGGTGGTTGTAGTCCTCGCGCCATTCACTGAAGCGCACGGCGGCAAAGCCCTCTTCATTGAATGACCTGTGATCACCGCCGCGCAAATAGCGATCGAGGCGCATTTCCATCACCGGTTTCAGTTGTGTAGAAATGGGCGATACTGGAAAGTAGATGCGCGACACATCCAGGACCGCGCGCGCGAGTTCGCGTGAGGGCGAATCGCTTTCTGCGCCAATCGAGAGGAGGCGCCGGACCGTATCGACCGAGGCGGTCGCGGGCACGTTCTCAGAGAAGATCCGCACCAAGTTTTTGCTCTGTAACTTTTCGCCGGGAGTCGTATTGCCCCCGACGATATCGTTGTTCAGAACGCCTTCAAGGTCCCAACCCTCCTGCTTCGCAAGCTGAGCAAGATGGCTGCTGCCGTACAGACCTTGCTCCTCACCGGGAACGGTGACGAAGACGAGGGTCGCCGGAAACTTGAGCTTGCTTAGGACCCGCGCGCTCTCCATGCTGACCGCGGTGCCGCTGGCGTCGTCGTTGGCGCCCGGCGCATCGAGGCGCGGGTCCATCACGTCGGTCGCACGCGAGTCATAATGGCCAGTGACGAGATACATGCGTTTGGCCTGCGCCGGGTCGGTGCCCTTCAAGATTGCGTAGATGGACGTTAGTTTCGTGGGCTTCAAAATGCGGGGCTTGCCGCCGGCGAATCCGACTTCAGGTGGCTCCTGAATGAAGGTGTCTTCCTTTACCTCCAGGCATCCGCCGCATTCTCTCGAGTATGCCTCGTACTGCGATTTGAGCCATTTCTCTGCGGCGGTGACGCCTATACCCTCAGGCAGGTTGGCCTCCATGCTCGAGAGCGTGTTGCGGGTCCTAAACGCCACCAGCTTCTGGATGTCCTCGTGGATCTTCTCGGGCGACACCTCCTGCAATGCCGCGCTTATCTGTCGATCTGCAGGGGCGGCTTTCAACGGAGAGCCGGTGGCCGTAAAATCTACCTGCTGAGCATCTGCGAAACCGGTGCATGCGGCCAGCACGATGGCCATCACTGCGAATCTTCCCTTTGCCGTCATTGGCGCACTCCCGTATTGCCAAGTTGGGATCTTGTCATCACCGCAATCGGATCTTGTTCCGTGGGCAGGCCCCTCGTCAGCAGGCATTCATCTGCGCAGGCGGCAATAGAAACGTTCCTCACCCGCAGCTAACGAGCAACCAGCGTTGGCAGTCCCAGGGCATCTCGAGGGAACCCAAGTAATGCCAATTATTGCGCCCTCTCAACCAAATATAACACCGCCGCCCCACGCGAACGATTCGGCCAGTGCCCATCGGGATTCTTCTGCCACGCCCACGCCGTCGCGCGCGTTGCCGGATGCACCGGTTAGCGGGACAGCGCTCGCCAGCTGGTGCCGTGACGTCGCGTACGCAAACGCCGATAGCGATACCGGCGCACTTTATGACGTTCCGCCGACAGTCCGTAACCTTCGGAAGCCCCTGACGAGGCAGCCGAGGATAATCTGTGGGTATGGGCTTCCGTGATGTAAGTCATTCGTGAGGCGAGACAGATGCGGAATCGATACTTCGGCTGGCTGTTACTCGCGTTCGTCTTCCCCTTCTCCGCTTTGGGCGCCACGGGGTCGAGCGGCGATATCGATACCGCGCAAGCGAAGCAGTACTGGGGTTTCCTCAACGAGTATTGCAGCAAGTGCCACAACACGACCGATTGGGCAGGCGGCGTCGCCTTCGGCACCATGAGCCCGCAGGACATTCCCAGCGACGCGAAAGTCTGGGAGAAGGCCATCCAGAAGCTGAGCGGCCGACTCATGCCCCCACCCGGGAATCACCAGCCGCCGCAGCCCTCCATAGATTCTTTCGTCCATTGGATGGAGCACAGCATCGATCACGCCGCGACGACGCATCCCGCGTACACCGGATGGGTGGCCCTGCATCGGCTCAATCGCAAGGAATACGAGCACGCGGTGTGGGATCTGCTGCGGGTGAAGATCGATGCCGAACGGCTTCTGCCCAAGGACGACCAGGCCGGAGGCTTCGACAATATCGCCGACGTGCTCCAGGTCTCCTCCACCTTCCTCAACCAGTATCTCGAGTCGGCGCGGGAGGCCGCCAGCGAGGCGGTCGGCGATTCCCACGCGACGTCCGTCACCACCCAATACACCGCGGGTCCGGATAGCGGCAACCAGCTCTATCGGGGACCAGGAATGCCGCTCGGGTCGCGAGGCGGGTTTCAGGTGACGCATGACTTTCCGGCCGACGGCAAGTACGAGCTCGATATCGGCAACCTCGCGGTCGCGCTGTGGCTGTTGAACCTCGAATTCAAGAACCACATCGTCGCCTCTCTCGACGGCAAGCCCTTCTGGCACGGCGACGTGGGGGGCGATGCGCAGACCAAGGCCATCGACGAGCAGCAGGACCGCGCGGTCGACGCCATCAACAAGACGCTCAAGCACATTGATTTCCATGCGACAGCGGGGTCGCACGTCGTCACTGTCACTTTCGTGCATCGCGACTTCGCCGAATCGGAAGGCCGGCTGCAGCCGCTCGGCGCGGGCGATGCGCAGAATGAGGTTCTCAGGTTGCGCTCCTTCTCCATCAAGGGGCCTCTCGAGGTCACCGGCATGAGTTGGACCCCGAGCCGCCGCAAGATCTTTACCTGCATGCCGCAGACCCCGCAGGACGACGGACCGTGCGCGAAGCAGATCATCACGACGCTCGTGCAGGAAGCCTATCGACGTCCGGTGACATCCGAGGACGTGGACCCGCTGATGGCGATCTACACCGCGGGCGCAGCGGACGGTGGCTTCGAAACCGGAGTCCGTAACGTGATCACGGCCATCCTCGCAAGTCCGTTCTTCCTCTACCGGGCCGAGCCGACCCCGACTCATGTTGAGCCGGGGCAAACCTATCCCATCACCGATCTCGAACTCGCCTCGCGGCTTGCGTTCTTCCTTTGGAGCAGCGATCCCGACCGCGAGCTGATCACTCTCGGCACGCAGAATCGGCTGCATGAGCCGGCGGTCCTGAAGACCCAAGTGCTGCGGATGCTGAAGGATCCACGCGCGATCACGCTCGCCTCGAACTTCGCGTTCCAGTGGCTCGACGTCGATCGCCTCGCGGAAGTCACGCCGGACCAGAAGGACTTTCCGGACGTCGGCGATCCACGACCACTATTCCGCAAGGAACTTAAGCTCTTCGTGAACAGCGTGTTCAGCGACAACCTCGACGTGGTCGACCTGCTCACGGCTGATTGGACGTACCTCAATCGAGACCTCGCGTTGCTATACGGCATCAATGACGTGCGCGGCACGCGTTTCCGGCGTGTCGAGCTCACCAACCCCGTTCGGTTCGGCCTGCTCGGCAAGGGCGCGTTCCTGATGGGTCAGTCGTACCCGACCCGCACGGCACCCGTCCTGCGCGGCAAATGGATCCTCGATAGCATCCTGGACGCGCCGCCCGATCCACCGCCACCCGGCGTGAAGATGAACCTGCAGTCCGAGGAGGTGGGCACCAAGGCGCCGACCGTGCGCCAGGAGATGGTCATCCATCGCCGCGACCCGAGCTGCTTCGCCTGTCATGGAGTGCTCGATCCCCTCGGCCTCGCGTTTCAGAACTTCGACGCCGTGGGCCGATGGCAAACCATGGATCGCTATACCCACGCGCCCATCGACGCATCGGCGACGCTCCCGGGCGGTTTCAAGGTCGACGGACCAACCGGAGTGCGCAAGTTCGTCCTGCGGGATCCGTCCCGGTTCGTAACGGCGCTCACCGAGAACCTGATGACTTACGCGCTCGGACGCACGCTCGACTATCAAGACCAGCCCGAAGTTCGCGCCATCGTTCAAGCCAGCGCGCAGGACGACTATCGATTCGCGTCAATCGTCATGGGAATCGTATCGAGCTCCGAGTTCCTGATGAGAACCGCACCACCTGCCGCGTCCGTGAAGACCGCGCAGGTCCTGCGACCCGTTACAGCCGCGGTGGGTAAATCAACCAAGGCCGGTACAGTAAGGTAGGCACCATGTTCATCACGAAGAAGCATCTATCCCGTCGCACCGTCCTTCGAGGCATCGGCGCCAGTTTCAGCCTGCCGCTGCTCGATGCGATGCTTCCCGCGAGCACAGCGCTCGCGCAGACGCCCGCCAGGCCGATGCCATACATGGCATGCATCTATATTCCGCATGGCGCCGTCGCCGACAACTGGGACCCGAAAGAGGCCGGACCCAATTATACGATGTCGCCGATCCTGAAGCCGCTCGAGCCCTACCGTCAGTACCTGACGATCGTGAGCGGACTCAGGAACCGGGCAGCCGAGAGCCCGGCGCCTCACGCGATCACTCCGGGGACCTGGCTTACGGCCGTTCATCCGCCGCACAGCCAGCAGCCGGACGTGGGCCCTTCAGTGGAACAGGTCGCGGCGCGGATTCTGTCGAAGGGCTTGCCGCTGCAGTCAATCGAGCTGGCGGGCGAAGGCGGCGGCGGCGCGAGCGATCCGGCATTCGGCGCCTCCTATTCCGACACAATCTCCTTTCGTACCGGCAGGCAGCCGCTGCCGATGATTCAGGATCCGCGCACGGTGTTCACGACGCTGTTCGGCGATGGCAATACGCCGCAGCAGCGGGCGGCCATCCTTCGCGAGACCGGAAGCATCCTTGATTTCGTCCGCGAGAGCACCCAGCAGCTGCAGCAAGGACTCGGGGCCGCGGACCAGCGCAGAGTGAGCGATTACCTTGACTCCGTCCGCGAAGTCGAGCGCCGCATCCAGGGCATGGAGGCGAAGTTCGGTTCTGGCACGGGCATGAAGCTACCAGATGCGCCGGAGGGCATCCCCGACGACTACGGCAAGATGCTCGACACCATGTTCGAGATGATGAAGCTTTCCTGGCAGGCGAACATGACCCGCTGCGCGACCTTCATGATGGCGCGCGAGGTCACCATGCGCACGTTTCCCAACCTTAGTATTTCGGATGCGTGGCACCCGCTCTCCCATCACCACAACGATCCGGATAATCTCGCGAAGCTCACGCGAATCCAACACTTCATGACGCAGTCGTTCGCGGGCTTCGTCAAGAAGCTCGCCGAGACCCCGGACGGCGACGGGACGCTGCTCGATCATGCCATCATTCTTTACGGCAGCGACATGGCGAACAGCGACTTGCACAATCACTCTCCGCTGC
The DNA here is from genome assembly GCA_036267975.1 of Steroidobacteraceae bacterium. Taxonomy (GTDB): domain Bacteria; phylum Pseudomonadota; class Gammaproteobacteria; order Steroidobacterales; family Steroidobacteraceae; genus DAIDKA01. The sequence continues at coordinate 90,119 of DATAVA010000043.1, forward strand.
CGCAGGTGCTGATGGGCCATGGGTGCGGCACGATAAAAGGCGGACAGCATCTCGTCTATCCGGCGGATTCGGTGCACGCGAACCTGTTGCTCACGATGCTTCATCGCGCGGGTGTCCCCGCCAAATCGCACGGCGACAGCACGGGCGAGTTGACGCAGATCTAAGGAGGACCGGCATGCACCGCAGCGTGATCGCAGTTCTCGCAGTCCTGGTGGTCAATGCCGGGCTGGGCATTGCTCTTGCGGACGAGGCCCCCTCCCCGCTCATCGAAGCCGCGCAGGCGGGCAACGAAGACAGCGCGCTCGCCCTGGTCGCGCACGGCGCCAATGTCAATGCGCGCGGCGCCGACGGCACCACGGCTCTCATGTGGGCGGCGCACAACGATGACGTCAATCTGACCCAGTCACTGCTCAAGAAGGGCGCTGACGTCCGCGCGGTGAACCTGTACGGCACCTCGGCGATGCAGCAGGCGGCAATCGGCGCGTATACGCCAATTCTGAAGCTGCTGCTGCACGCCGGCGCCGACATTAATTCCCCGAATGCCGAGGGCCAGAGCGCCCTCATGGTCATCGCGCGCACGGGAAATGTCGCAGCGGCGAAGCTGTTGCTCAGCCACGGTGCAACGGTCGACGCAATGGAGGAATGGAGTGGCCAGACGGCCCTCATGTGGGCCGCCGCGCAGGCTCAACCGCAGATGCTGCAGCTGCTGATCGAGCACCACGCGCAACTTGACCGGCGCTCAACGGTGCGTGATTGGCAGCGGCGCGTCACCGCCGAAGGTCGTCCGCTGATCATGGACAATGGCGGCCTCACGGCCCTGATCTTTGCCGCGCGCCAGGGCTGCATTCAGTGCGTCCAGGAGCTCGTGAAGGCCGGCGCGGATATCAACGAGGGTGATGCCGACAACACCACTGCGCTCGTCGTCGCGCTGATGAACCAGCACCGTGACCTTGCGAAGGTTCTGATCGACGCTGGCGCCGACGTGAACAAGTGGGACTTCTTCGGCGACACGCCGCTGTATGTCGCGATTGACTTGAATACGCTTCCGACTGGCGGGCGCGCTGACCTGCCGTCGGCCGACGTCCTCACCGGCTACGACACCGCGAAGCTTCTGCTCGGGAAGGGTGCGAATCCGAATACCCAGCTGAAGCTACGGCCTCCCTATCGCAACGGCATCTACGATAGGGGTGGCGATGAAGTTCTCTCCACGGGCGCAACACCGCTGCTCCTCGCCGCCAAGGATGGAGACGTGCGAGCGGTAAAGTTGCTTCTCCAGTATCACGCGCTCGTGAACCTGCCGAATGCGCAGGGTGTGACGCCGATGATGGCCGCCGCCGGCATCGGGCAAAGCTTCAATCCTTCGCGGGGACGCTTCAAGACGGATGCCGAGGCCGCAGCATGCGTCGAAGCGCTGTATAAGGCTGGCGGCAGCATCACGACGCAGGATGCGCAGCGCCAGACGGCGTTGTTTGGTGCAGCCAAGCAAGGGTGGGATCAGACTGTCACGGAGCTCGTGTCGTACGGCGCGGTACTGCAGCCTTCCGATCGGTTCGGTCTGCATCCGATCGACTACGCCCGCGGCAACTACTATCGGGCATTCCTCGAACCTCAGCCTCCGCTGCGGCAGACCACAGTGGCGATGCTCACTCGGGACATCACGGCGAAGACGGGGAAGCCGCCGTTCCTGTATCCGCGTGACGTGACCCATATACAGCCCGGCGTCGCCGCCGCCCAGAACCGCCAGATCACCCGCTGATTGCGCACAGGACCGAAGGTATTTCAGATCACGCGTAAGACCATTTGCAGGTACGCGCCCATTACTCCTAAGGTCGCAGCGATCCCAAGTAAGCCGCCACCGCCAGCACGTCGCTGGCGCTGAGGCCAGCTGCGACCGGCGCCATCAATGGCGTCCATAGGCCGGCACGATGGCCGGACTGCATGTCGTAAAGTTGGCGGGCGATGTAGCTGGGCGAGTTGCCTGCAAGTCGCGGCACAGGACCGAGCCCCCGCAGATCGGCGCCATGACAGACTGTGCACGGGGTCACCTTGCCATTTCCGGTCCTGACCAGTATTTCGCCCCGCGCGAGACTGCCTTTCGGTACAAAGGCGACGAAGCGCACGCGTGGATTGCGCAGCGTCTCGGTCTGCTTCTCATCCATGGGCACTTCGATGATTCGATCCCCGAGCGGTTCAGTCATCGACCCATCCGCCTTGATGGGAATGAACAAGCCCCCACTGGGCCGGGTTTTCGGCACCGCATTGCTCTCGACGACCTTGGATGATTGCATGGCGGGAATTGAGGAGAAGTAGGTGGCCGCGGCCTTCACCTCAGCGTCGGTCATATTCTTTGCGAAGCCATTCATCAACGCGGTGTTGGTCTTGCGCTTGTCGGAGGTCTGACGCGAGCCTTTGCGAAAGTCCAGCATCTGCTGGACGATGTATTCGTAGGTCAGACCGGTGAGGTTGGCATTCTCGGGGCGCCCATTACCGTTTGGGAGGTGGCATAGACCGCACGCCATGATGGGCGGAGACGCAGTTTTTCTGCCATGCGCCACGATATCCGGCATCGACGGATGATTCTCGGGGAACCAGTCGGCGGGGCCGTAGAAGTCGATGATTTGCGCGCGCGTGAATGCCAGCTTCGAACCGTCGACGTGCAGCATGATCTTATTGTCGGGCGGCGGCCCTGGTGTCGCGGCCGGTAACGACTTCGAAGACGGGGGACCGTTGAAGCCATAGGCCCACAGCGGCTCCTCCCCCGCTCCAGCGGCAAACGCGCTGGTTGCCGCTATCCCGAGCGCTACGAGCCCGAATAAGACCCGCAACGTGCCTGTCTTAATGCTGAGCGATCTCATTGTCACCTGATTAATTCCCGTATCAGGAAAAGTGCCAGTTTACAGCTGCAAGCGCGGTCCGCGACCGAATAACACGTTCATTACGCTGCTGCCAAATTCGCTCAATGCGAAATGATGGCCAAATTGACTCCCCGAAGGCGGTCATGGAATATGCGGCAAGCGGCCGTTCCAGCAGCGTCCGAGGGGCGCTGCCGGAACGTGACCCTGGCGCCCATATATCGCCCGGGCCACAGCGGCGCGAGCGAACCGAGCGACTCAAGATCGTACCGCCACAATGCCCGAGACAGACAACAGCCTGCCGCAACCCGCGCAGCTGCCCTCAGCACTAACCTCGATCTCCATAGCGGAGGATCTCGCCCCTATGCTCGACGTCCATGCGCCCCACCAACCCACGCACACTTGGCGCGATTTCTTTATCCATATCGCCACCATCGTCGTAGGGCTGCTCATCGCCGTCGCCCTCGAACAAACCCTCGAGGCCTTCCACCGCCATCATCAATCGTACGCAGCACGCGCAGCCATCGAGTCCGAGCTGCTGAAGAACCTACAGTACATCAAGGAGAACGAACAGCATCTCGCCGAGCAGCAAAGACTATTGCAGCAAGACCTGCAAACAGTGGAGTCAAGCATGCCTGACGCTGAGGCAATTCCCGCGCGGCAGTACAAATGGTATCTGCAAAAGCCCCAGAATGCCGCTTGGACGAGTGCAAAGGTCAATGGCTCCCTCGCCCTTATTGCGCCGTCGGAAATTGCAAAAGCCAGTTACTTCCACGAAACCGAAGAAGCCGATAACTCCATCGCCTACTCCTACTTCACCGACATGGACTCCGCCTCCGCACTCATCGACGATGCCCGCTCCTCCGGCAGCCTCACCCCAGCGGTTCGTCAGTAACTGCTTGTCCTCACGACCTCCGCCCTCGGCCGCAACCGAACGTTCTCAAGGCTCCTTGGCTTTGAGCAGCAAGCCATCGAAGCCTCACATCTGGAATAACGTGGATGCGCCTGCTCCATTGTGACTCCACCTGCGGGACCATACCTTCTCAGCCGTTTCACCATTGGAAGAATCAAGGTACCGCGCCAGAAACTGATGACTGCCCCTAGTGTTGTGATACGGGTATACCGGGTTCCGAATCCGGGGTGGGCACCTCACAAAATGGGTGTGTCTTGTTCTACTCGCATCAGAAGAAACGCAATCACAGAGGCCTCTTCGCAATTCAAGAGCGCCAATTGTTCCACCAAATCGGCTTGATCTCCCATGTCGCACGTACGTTCCATCTCCGCGCACAACTCCGCCAATGCGAACGCACCGATCGCGCGCGCCGCTGACTTGAGCTTGTGCGCCGCGGCGCTTGCCGCCGTCGGCTGGCCGGCGGTACACGCCTCGCTCAACTCATTCACGATGCCCCTAGAATGGGCGATGAAGTTTCGTACTATCGACCGAGCCGCCGCCTCGTTATCACCAATGAGCGCCTTAAGGGCGCTCAGCCGGACGGGCGCTACTTCTGCGCGGCCGGATACCGCCATTCGACCGGTAGTGTCGGTCGAGTCAGACAGCCACTTTTCCGCAACCCCGCTAAGTTCCAGGAGGACCACAGGTCTATTCGAGTAGTCGTTCATGCCGGCAGCACGGCAGCGCTCCGCCTCGCGGCGAGGGCATTAGCCGTGATAGCAACGACGGGAGTGGCCTGTTCCATTCCTTCGGCCTCACGCGGAACATGGCAGTCGCGCAACCGTTGCCTCGGCGCCGGCAGAAAGCCGGTGCAACTTATCTAGTAGGACTCTGCGATCGACTGGCTTCACGATGAAATCCACCGCGCCAATTCTGCGGCTCCCCAGAACAATATCGCGCTCACTGTTGCCGGTAATCATTATCACTGGTATGGCAGCGAGGCGCGGGTCTTCCTTTAAACGCTTCGTGACTTCTATGCCATTCATATCTGGCAACTTGAAGTCCATGAGGATGCAATCGACCGGCGCCCGCCCCAGCTGCTCGAGTGCCACTGAGCCACTTGAGGCGAAGCTTAACTCATATCCTTCCGGCTCCAACATCAGTGCCAGTAAGCTCTGCTGGAACTCATCGTCGTCGACAATCAGCACGGCTGGGCGCACTTGCGCAGCCAGCGCGATGACCGCGTGCCCACTTTCGCGGTGAGCATTCCTGGCCTGCCCAGTCGCCCCAATGTGCGCTGGGCCTTGCGCAAGCGAGGGGGACAGAAGAGCTTCCAGTTCCACAATACGACGCGCTTGTGCGGCGATCGTCATGGCCGATGGCGCATTCTCTGGAGCAGATGCAAGCTCCGCGAGCGCTCGATGAACCGTCATTCGCAAGCGCGCAGCATCGTAGGTCATCGGCCAAAACTGCACGTAGTCGTCGAAGAGGCCGCGGCGACACAGTTCAAATGCTTGATTCACGGCATCCATGGCGCACAGGATTACAGTGCGATGTGGCTGCAATACACTGGCACCGCGGGACCGATACAGGCCAAGGCAACACCGCTCCGCCGTGGCCATGTCCCGAAAGGCCAGGAGCAGGACCTTGGGATGCAACTCAAGGAATTCCGCGGCCTCCACGTTGCCATCGGCGGTGATTTTGACGACGACGTTGTCAAAATCCTCTTTGAGCAGTGTTTTGATCAGAACGGCGTCCGTCGCACTTTCAGAAACGACCAGGACGCCGCCCGTACGCAGATTGTCGGTCGGCAGTGAGTCCGAGGACCTTGTCATGTGGTAGCTAAAGCCAACGAGAGCCCGATGCCTTCAGCCGCGGCACTGAGGGCTCCGATGTCAAGGCATTCCAATTCACCAAAGTCGCGCAATGGCATGACAACTGCGTCGTAAGCGGCCCGCTCCAGCACGAGCTTTCTCACACTGCAGACGCTAGGCTCGCCATCGCGCAAGAGCATTCGCGTACACTTTGAGTCTAGTTGCATCACAAGGCTCCCTAAAACGCCCGCTTGGTCCCGGGACGGAGCCAGCGATGCCGCGAACGCGACGATGCGGTCCCAACACAAGCCGCATACGGCCATCATTGGACCGTTGTTCGGCAACCGCGCGGCGCTGCGTCACACTCTACTGGCACAGCGGAGCCTTCTTGCGAATACTGCTCTTGTTCGCTCCCTTCACCGATCAGATCATCTCTTTATTCCCATCTCGCCGCAGCCAATGGCAACCTCCTGCGCGCGGATTCAGGTGTCTTTCGGCATATGGGGCATCCACCATGCGCCCCGAGCCGAGTTCACGTCAAAGATACCAAGAGCCCTGACGGCGCAAAGCGGATGACATCGCCGCCGGCTAATTCGCCGTTATTGCCACACACAACAGTGTTGTGAGACCCAGTCGAGCCGCTGCGCGACCAATCTACTGTATGAGCTATAGGGCCCCAGCATCCTTTCGGGGTTCCGTGCGCCTGAATTGGCCGTACGGATTCCAGCTGCCGAGACACCGACCCTGAGAACATTATGACGTTTCGTAGCCACGAGATACTGCTCAAAACAGGCGCACTGCAAGACGCCATCATCAGCAGCGCCAACTTCTCGAGCATTGCCACTGACTCGAATGGCGTCATTCAGATCTTCAACGTCGGCGCGGAGCACATGCTGGGCTACAAGGCAGCCGAAGTGATAAATAAAATCACACCGGCTGATATTTCCGATCCGGAGGAGGTGATCGCGCGCGCCAAAGCGCTCAGCGTTGAACTGAACACTCAGATAACGCCGGGCTTCGAGGCCCTGGTGTTCAAGGCGTCACGCGGCATCGAGGACATTTACGAGCTGACCTACATCCGCAAAGACGGCACCCGTTTCCCGGCAGTGGTATCCGTCACAGCGTTGCGCGACGCCCAGGAAACCATTATTGGCTATCTCCTGATTGGTACCGATAATACCGTACGCAAGCAGGTTGAAGCGGAGCAGCGCAAGCTCGATCAGCGCCTCCGTGACCAGCAGTTCTATACGCGATCGCTCATTGAGTCCAACATTGATGCGCTGATAACCACGGACACGTCGGGCATCATTTCCGACGTCAATAAACAAATGGAAGCACTCACCGGCTGCACCCGCGACGAACTAATTGGCGCACCATTCAAGAAGTTCTTCACGGATCCGGACAGAGCCGAAGCGGGTATCAAGCTGGTTCTGAGCGAAAGGAAGGTCACCAATTACGAACTCACCGCCCGCGCCCGGGACGGGAATGAAGTCGTAGTTTCCTACAACGCCACCACGTTCTACGATCGTGACCGAAAGCTGCAAGGCGTGTTCGCCGCGGCGCGCGACGTAACGGAACTTAAACGTTACGAACACACCTTGCAGGAGAAGAATGTCGAACTGGAGCACGCCAGTGAGATGAAATCAGTATTCCTTGCCACGATGTCGCACGAGTTGCGTACGCCGCTGAACGGCATGCTCGGCATGCTGGAATTGCTCAGTCTATCGCGACTTACCGGCGAACAGCGCGAGACGCTCGACATTGCGCGGGTTTCAGGGCGCGGTCTGGTGCGCATTATCGATGATGTCCTCGACCACGCCAAGATCGAGGCCGGAAAGCTGGAGATCCGTCTGGAACCCGTGTCCATCGCGCAACTTGTGCGCCGGGTGCAATGTAGCCACCGCGGGCTGGGCAGCGCCAAGAACAATGTGCTGACCCAGAGCGTGGACCGCGGTATCAGTCCATCAGTGATGGCCGACCCACTGCGCATCGTGCAGATCCTAGACAATCTCGTAAGCAATGCCCTGAAGTTCACTGCCGAGGGCACTGTGGAAATTCGGGCAGACCTCCTCCAACGAGTGGAG
>DATAVA010000044.1:0-63247 GCA_036267975.1 Steroidobacteraceae bacterium
AACCATCGGGTGCCGCCACGTTGACATCTACCGCCGGGGAGGTGATCGCGGCCAACACCGCTTCGCGATTGCCGTCACGGATCAGATCAACCAGCGTCTGCGGGCCGCCCTGCGCCTCCACAACCGTCGCCGCACCGAGCATGAGTAAACCGATGGCAGTGGCCACGCCCCCTGCCCGGTTGGTCCGCTTAAACAATGTTGCCCCCGAAATTCGTGTAGTGGGCCCACAGGCCCTTGGCATCGTCGTAGAGGAAGCGATAGGGATCCTGGAACCGGCGGTCCACCTCTTTCATGACGCCCGCATCGAGCATGTCCTGCGCGCTGCGGCCCTGGGTGGTGAGCAGGGTCGTGCGGTCATAGAGATGCTGCATCATGTCGTGCTCCGCCTGCAGTTGCGCGCGCGTCATCACCGGCCCATAGGCGGGCACGATCTTCGTGTCGTCCTTTGCCAGTTTGAGCAGATCGCTCATGGCATCCACGCGCCCACCCAGCCAGCCGCCCGCATACCAGTCCAGGGCCGGATCACGCAACGGCGAGGCGACGTCCCCCACGGCCAGCACGTTCGAGTCCCTGAAGAACACGTAGATGTCGCCGCGCGTATGCGCCTCGAGCAGGTAACCGAATTCGACGTTTTCCGTACCCACCTTCAACTCGCCCTGGTCGCGGAAGGTCACGGTGGGCACGCCCTTCGGCGCCAGCGCCTTGACCCAGCGGTCATCCGCCGGCACGTAGTAGTCCGCCGCCAGCCATTCGCGGGTGATGAAGTGCGAGTGGATGGCCGCGCCGTCCGTACCGAACAGCACGTTGCCGCCGGTCTGATCGGCGTGGTAGTGCGTGTTGAAGAGGGTATGCACGCCGGCGCCGCCGAGCGTCAGCCGCACCGAACTGGCAAGCGCCGCGGAGCCGCTGTCGATGAGCAGCACCCCATCCGCAGAGGCCAGCGCCAGCACATTGCCGGGCGCGTTGCTGATGAGCGTGATCCCATCGGTGAGTTTGGTCGTCGCCAACACCGTCGCCTTGACGCTCGTGCGCGCGACCGGCGCGGCCGACTCCCCCCGGGTCGGAACCTGCTGGCAGCCCGTGAGGCCGCCCAGCAGCGGCACCGAGACAAGGCCCGCCAGCCCGGTCAGGGAGCCTTGCAGAAACTTTCTGCGATCTGTCGTCTTCATGTCCTGCCTGTGTTCAAACTTCGGCGATGAGGCCGGTGCTGTTGCCGAAACTCGGCTGCTTGATGCCGACCTTGTCGAGTATCGTCAGGTGCAGGTTGGCCAGCGGCGTGCGCGCCGGCAGCGTCAGGTTCTTGCCGCCGACGTGGCGGCCGTTGGCGCCGCCCACCAGCACTTCCGGCAGCGGATAGTTGTCGTGCTGGTTGCTGTTGCTCATGTTCGAGCCGTACAGCAGCAGCGAATGATCGAGGATGCTGCCGTCGCCTTCCTTGATGGTCGACAGCTTTTTCACGAAGTCCGCGAAGCGCTCCATGTGGTAGCGCTGGATCACGGTCAGGCGGCGGATACGCTCGCGGTCGTTCGAGTGATGGCTCACCGGGTGGAACGAATCCGCCACGCCGACATGGTTATAGGTGCGGTTGGTGCCTTCGGCGACCATCACATAGGAAGCCACGCGGGTCAGGTCCGCCTGATAGGCCAGCGCAATCAGGTCGAACATCAGCCGAACCTGCTTGTCGAAGTCATCGAGCTCACCGACCGGGGCGACCGGTACGTTGATGCCCGAGAAATCGCGCGAGCCCGCCATGTTCACGCGGCGTTCGACCTCGCGCACGGAATCCAGGTAGTCCGCCAGGCGCGCCTTGTCGCCAGGTCCCAGGTCCATGCTCAGACTCTTCGCACGGTCCGAGACCATGTCCAGGATGCTGGCGTTCTTCTTCAGCAGTGCGTCACGTTCGGCCGCCGTGTCACCCTCACCCATGAGCTGGATGAATACCTTGCGCGGGTTGTACTCCATCGGCAGGGGCGAGTGCGGGCCGGAATACGAGGTGGTCGATGCGTAGTAACAGCCCGCGCCACCGCAGGCGGCCACCTGAATGGTGGTCTCCGAGGCAACTTCCAGCGAGGGCAGCGCGGTCTTCTGTCCCAGATGCTGCGCGATCACCTGGTCGAGGGTGATGGACATGCTTGCGCCCTTCGCCGCAGTGTCGGGACGAACGCACGACAGCCACGTCGCCGGATTGAGCGTGTGGACCGAGCCGCCCGCCGCGAGGTTTTCGATATTGTCGAAGGTCGTGACGTAGTTCTTGACCGGTTCCAGGGGCGCAATCGTGTGGCCGAGCTTGAAATCCGCACCCTTGCCGGTGCACGACCATGCATCGACATCCTTGCCGAACGGGGTGTTGTTCGCAATCGCGCCGTGCGGAATGTAGAAAAATCCCGCGCGCGTTTTCGGCGCAGCCGCCGTGTCGGCGAGTGCCGTCGCTGCCGGAACCATCGCCTCCAGGAACGGCAGCCCCAGTGCTACACCGCTGCCTCGCAGGAACGTGCGTCGCGACAGGTACTTCTTGGTGAGGAAAATTGCCATCGACTGTCTCCCGTCACTGCTTCGTTGGGTCGGATCTGAGGTGCTCAATGGATGCCACTTTGGTCGCCGGCACCTTGGTCGCCGGAGCTTCGGGCCCCTGGCGGCGGAAGGAGTCGCAGTTCACGATCCCGGTGATGAGCGCACCGAGGGTGTAGTTCTGCGCGGCCGCCTCGTGCACGATCTTGCGGATCTGCGGCATGTCGTAGTACTCGGTTTCGCGATTGAGCGCGTACATCATCAGGCGCTTGGTCACCGTCGTCGGGAACTGCTCCGGACGGCGCGTCAGGTAGCGACGCAGGTCCGCCGGACCATGCAGAATGGCGCCGCCCGACAGCTCCGTGGTCGCATCGATGGGCGCATTCTTCGCCTGCGCGTCCACCTCGCGCCAGCGTCCGGTCACATCGAAGTTCTCCAGCGCCAGGCCGTACGGGTCCATCACGCCATGGCAGCCCTTGCAGGTCGGGTTCGCGCGATGCGCCTCGAGGCGGGCACGCACCGTGGCCGGCGGCTGTCCCTCGTGGACGGACAGATCCGTATTGACGCCCGGCGGCGGCGGGGTCGGCGGCGTTCCCAGGATCCGGTCGAGCACGTATTCACCGCGCAGCACCGGTGAGGTGCGATCGCCATACGAGGTGCGCAGCTCCACGGCGCCCTTGCCCAGCAGACCCCAGCGGTTTTCGTCCTTGAGCGTCACCTTGCGGAACTGCGGACCCAGCACGCCGGGGATACCGTATTGCTGGGCGAGCGATTCGTTGACGAAGGTGTAATCCGCGGTGAGCAGCTCCGTGACGTTGCGATTGCCCAGCAGCACGCTGGTCAGGAACATCCGGATTTCAGTTTCAAAATTGCTGCGCATCGCCGCGTTGAAGCGCGGGTCCAGCGGCTCGACCTGGGCGAGAGTCGCCATGTTCAGCCACGAGAAGGCGAAGTTCTCGACCAGCGACTGCGCACGCGGATCCTTGAGCATGCGCTCGACCTGGGCCTTCATGACCGTCGGATCCGCGAGCTTGTCAGCGGCGGCAAGGTTCGCCAGCTGGTCATCGGGACCTTCATTCCACAGGAAGAAAGACAGGCGCGAGGCGAGCTCCCGATCGTTCAGCACACGCGATTCACCCGCATTCGGCGAGGATGAGATGGCGCGATACAGGAAGTCCGGGCTCGAGAGGATCGCCGTCACGAGTTCCGTCACACCGTTCTCAAAGCCGCCGGCTTCGGCCCGACCGGTTGCGTAGAACCTCATCAGCAACTGCACATCGGCGTCGGTCACCGGACGCCGGAAGGCCTCCGTTGCCAGATGCCGCGCAATACGCTGCGCGCAGGGAGTTTCCTCGGCGGGCTGCTGGGGCTGGCAGATGAAGATCTTGGCACGGCTGGCGCTCAGCGAAAGTCCCTGGGGCGCGAACGGTCCGACGACCTGTACACCATCGCGGATGATCGGCATGCCCGAGACCTTGCCGGCTCCGGTCGCGTCATTGCTTTCCGCCAGCGAGGAGCGCTCGATGAACGTGACGGTCACCGTGTGCTCGCCCTCCGTTACCTGCGCCGGGATACCCGACACTTCGGCGACGACGGCCGCGCGGCCCTTCGGGCCGTCGCGGTCTGCCCGGCTCAGGTCCACTGATCCGCCGATTTCCCGGCGCGCCACTTCCTTATCGTCGATGAGGACGACGAGCGTAGCCCGGGTCTCCATGCCGCGCGGATACAGACCCGCATCAATGCTGTCGCCTTCCAGGAAGTTGAAGTGATATTCGCCATCGCGCGGGAACACGTGCGTGAAGGTCACCCCACCGCGAGTGCCGAGCGGGAAGCCGTCGCGATGCTGGACCTGCGTCGGTGATCCCGGGCCCGCCTGGCCGCCGCCACCACCACCGCCGCGATAGAAGACGCTCTGCATTTTCGGCACTGGCTCGCCGATCGCGATCTGCGCGACCTTGCGTGCCGCCGACAGGTACTGCTCCATGAAGGATGGCGAGATGACGAGGGCACCGGCGATATTGCTGAAGCCGTCGACTTCAATCTCGGTCGGGAGAATCTGCTTCGGATCGACCTCGACCCCGACCAGGTCGCGGACCGAGGCGGCGAACTCGGCGCGGCTGAGGCGCTGGATCGGCACATGCCCGACGCGCTTGTCAGTGGCGGCCGCATCCACGGTCGCCTCCAGATAGTTCACCACGGCATCGACATCGGGCTGGGCCGGCTGCGGCGCGCCCGCGGGCGGCATGAGCCGGCTGCTGAGCTTCGCGATGGCCTTTTCCCACACTTCCGGATTCTGGCCGACGTGGCCCAAGTCCATGGTGTCCATGGCCAGGCTACCCGCCCAATCATCGGCGTTGTGGCATTTCACGCAGCGGCTATTGACCATGTCAGTGAAAGTCTTGCCGCCGGGGCTCGTCACCGCCGGCGCCGACTGCCCCTGCGCGGTCCCCATCGCGAGGGCGAGCCAGACCACCACCGGCACGCCCAGACTGAGCCGCCCCAGGACGCCCTTCCACGCTGATCCGCTCTTGCGCATGCCCCCTCCTGACATTTTCGGCCTCATTATTATATTGAGCAGTCGAACAATGCGACTGCCGGGATCGAATGAGGCGGCATTTGGGATCCCATGAGCAGGCTTGCGAGACCGGGCAAAATACTAACAGATTGATTAATAAGGCAATTCAGCCGTCATCGATCCAATCCATCACGGGTGATTTTACACCCTTGCGATCATTCCAGCGTAGGACTCGCCGCCACTACGCAAGAAGCGGGCCTCCAGATCCTCCGCGGACACCGGCCGGGACAGCAGGAAGCCCTGTACCTCATCGCAGCCATGCGCTCGCAGCCACTCCAGCTGGCCACCGCGCTCGATGCCTTCGGCAGTGACCGTGACACCGAGATTCTGGCCGAGGGAGAGGATCGCGCTGGCGATGGCGGCATCCTGCGGGGCACGGTCGACGTTGCTGACGAAGGCCTTGTCGATCTTGATGCGATCGGGCGGAAAGCGCGTGATGTAGGCCAGCGAGGAGTAGCCGGTCCCGAAGTCATCCAGCGCAATGCGGCAACCGAGCTCACGCAGTTCATCGAGTGCTTTGCGCACGGTCGCCGAGTCCTTGATCAGCAGCGATTCGGTGATCTCCACTTCAATCATCGCCGGCGGTATGCCCGCCGCCACCGCTTCGGTCCGGATCAGGCGTGCCGGATCCCCGTGCAGCAGTTCCTTGCCGGAAACATTGATCGCTATCGGCACCGCGATGCCGCCATCCAGCCAGCGGCGCAGCTGCCGACAGGCGGTACGGGTCACCCACGCTCCCATGTCGATGATCAGGCCACTGTCTTCAGCGATTTCGATGAAGCGGTTGGGCGCGATCTGGCCATGATCCGGATCGCACCAGCGCAGCAGCGCCTCGACGCCGCAGACGCGGCCGTCGCTCAAGCGGAATTTGGGCTGGTACTGCACCGTGAGCGCATCCTCCAGCAGTGCACGCCGCAAGCGCGCTTCCAGGTCCAGCCAGTCGCGCAGGCGGCTGCTCATCGCGGGCGCGTAGGCCGCCACGGCCGTCACCGCGCCGCTTTTTACCTGGTACATGGCAGTGTCGGCATGCTTGAGCACCGTCTGCACATCGCGGCCATCTTCGGGGTAGACCGCAAGACCGATGCTGGGAGCGGAGTAGAACTCCAGGCCCTCGTAGGCAATGGGTTCCCTGAAGGCCGTGCAACAGGCAGTCGCGACCTGCAGCGCGAGCGCCCGCGCCTGGGAATGCCGCAGCAGGATCACGAACTCATCGCCGCCGAAGCGTGCCACCGAGGCATGCCGGTCGGGGCCCGCAAACTGCCCGAGAGTTTGTTGCAGGCGCGCGGCGACGACGCGCAGCACCGCATCGCCGACCGCATGACCGAAGGTATCGTTGATGCGTTTGAAGCTGTTCAGATCCAGATACAGGATGGCCACTTCTTCGTCAGCCGCGGCGGCGGCGGCCGAGAACAGGTGTTCCGCGGTCTCGATGCAGCGCTGCCGGTTCGGCAATCCGGTGAGCGGATCGAAGTAGGCCAGGCGTTCGACGCGCTCGGCGGCGGCGGCATTGCGCAGGATGTAGCCCAGCCGCCGCGGCAGCAGCGCCCAGTTGACCGGCTTGGAGATGAAGTCGGTCGCGCCGGCCGCGAATGCCAGATCGATCGCGGCCGAATCCTCATGTCCCGTGACCATGACGATGGGAACGTTGGCGAAGCGCGGCTCGGCGCGCAGTCGCCGGCATACGGCATAGCCGTCAAGGCCCGGCATGTCCACGTCCAGCAGCACGATGGCGAGGTTGCCGCCCAGAGCGGCCGCGAGCGCGGTCGCGCCGTCCGCATGCGCGCTGACGGTGAGATCGAACTGCGCCACCGCTTCACTGAGCAGCAGCCGACCCAGCTCCTCATCGTCCGCGACGATGGCCAGCGCGGGCGTGTGGGTAGTGGCGTTCATGCGCTGGCCCGCAGGGTCAGAGCCGAAAGTTCGGCCAGCACGTTCGGGTACGCGGCGCGCACCCGCGCGTGCAGGCGCTGCGCCTCCGTCAGATCGCCGACCGTACAGGCCGCCTCCAGTAGCCCGATCTCGTGGGAATAGGCCAGCGCCCCGACATTGGCGGCACTGGACTTGAGTTTGTGACCGACGGCGGCGGCCACGGGCAGGTCGGCGCCTGCCAGGGCGAGGTCAATGGCCGCCAGTGATTCGCCCGCCGAGGTCTCAAACAGCCCGGCCAGCTTCGCGTACAGATCCTCGCTGGTGCGGGTGCGCAGGTTGCGCAGGTTGGCGACGGTGAGCGGATCAATCGCGGACAGCTGTGGCGCCGCCTGCGGCCGCAGCCAGCGCGCCAGCAGCTTGCCACAGGCATCCAGCGTATAGGGCTTGCTCAACATGTCGTCCATGCCGGCCTCCACGCAGGCCGTGCGGTAGGTCGCCTCGTCATGCGCACTCAACGCAACGATGGGAACGCGCGCGCGCCCCGCCTCGCGCTGCCGGATCAGTGCGGTGGTGGCATAGCCGTCCATGGTCGGCATGCTCAGATCCATCAGGATGAGATCGAAACGCTCCACGGCGCTGCGCGCCACGGCCTGCGGACCATCCTTCACCCACGCCCACGTGCAGCCCAGCGCGCCGAGGTAGCCCTGCGCCACCGCGGCATTCACGGCCTCATCCTCCACCAGCAGCACGTGACCGCCGAGGGCATCGGGGGCGTCCAGCAGCGCGGCGGCCAGTTGCGGTGCCGGTGCCAGCTCCAGCGCCGCGGCCAGCGCTTCCGCGAGCGGCTCGCGCTGCACCGGCTTGAGCACCAGGCATTCGCTGGCCGCGAAGCGTTCGAGGCGGCCGGACTCGATTTCGGCCGAGGTTGCGATCAGCACCAATGGCGGCACGTGCGTGCCGGCGTCGGCCCGTACCCGCAGGAAATCCTCCTGGTTGCTGGCATCGATGATGAGCAGGTCGGGAACGGTGGTGGCTGCATTCCAGTCCTGCCCCAGCGCCGTCATGCCCAGGGCCGCGAGGTGCCGCTCCAGTGATTCGGCCATGGCCGGGTGCCGGGTCAGGATGCGAACGTTGCGCGCCGGCAGCTGCGGTGGCGCTGCCGGCTGCTCCAGCGCGACCCGCATCGGCAGCGACAGCACGAAGGTCGAACCGACCTGCGGATGACTTTCGACGCGAATGCTGCCGCCCAGGATCTGCGCCAGATCCCGGCAGATCGTCAGCCCCAGGCCGCTGCCCCCAAAACGGCGCGTGGTCGATTCGTCGGCCTGGATGAACGGCTCGAAGATCTTCGCGATCGTTGCCGCGTCCATGCCGATGCCGGTATCGGTGACGGACAGTTCCATCTGCGCCTTCGCGGGATCGCTCGCGTCGACGTTCACGTCGACCTTGACCACCACCTCGCCTTGCGTGGTGAACTTGATGGCATTGCCGACGAGGTTCATCAGGATCTGCCGTATGCGCAGCGGATCGCCGCGCAATGTCGGCTGAGTCCGGGCCGGCGGACATACGATGAGTTCGATGCCCTTCGCTTCGGCGCTCCCGGCGAAGAGGCCGGCGCCCTCCTCCAGCAGCTGCACCAGGTCGATGGACAAATCTTCGGTGGCCATTCTGCCGGCCTTGATTTTCGACAGGTCCAGCAGATCGTTGAGGATCTGCAGCAGCACCTGCGCCGAGGAGCGGATGGTGTGCGTAAGGCGCGCCTGCTTGCTCGACAGCTCGGTGCGCGCCAGCAATTCCGTCATGCCGACGACGCCATTCATGGGTGTACGCAGCTCGTGGCTCATGCGGTCCATGAACTGCGTCTTGGCCCGCGAAGCTTCCTCGAGCTGGCGGTTCGTCAGCACCAATTCGCGCGTGCGCAGCGCGACCTCCGACTCCAGGCGCTGCTGCTCGGCGACCACGCGCCGGAAGCGCGCCCGCTGCAACTGCAGACGGTAGGCGATCAGACTCAGCGCGAGCAGCACATAGACGGCGTAGGCCCAGCGCGACTGCCATGGCGCCGGATTCTTATGGATGGTCAGGCGCAGCGGCGTCGTACTCCATTGTGAGTCGGAGTTCGCGGCGCGCACTTCGAGCAGGTGGTCACCGGCATCCAGATTCGTCAGCGTGACGCGATTCTGCGTTCCCAGGTCAATCCACTTGTCGGTGAGGCCGGACATACGATAGGCGATATGGTTGCGCTGCGGCGAGGTGAAATCGAGCACGCCGAAGTCCAGCGATACGATGTTGGCGCCATGAGCTAGGTTCAGTGCGCGCAGCAGCCAGTACGGCGTGCTGCCCGGCGCCGGCACGCCGAGTATCTCCACCCGCGTCAGCGCCAGGCGCGGCGGCGGCCGATTGTCCGTCAGCCGCAGCGGATCAAAGATGTTGAAGCCACCGGGTCCGCCAAAGCACAGGCGCCCGTCCGCCAGCTGCGCGTAGGCGCCGAAATTGAATTCCTCGCCCTGCAGACCGTCTTCGCGGTGGTAGGTCTTGACGGCACCCGTATCCGGATCGAAGCGCACGAGGCCCGCGCTGCCGCTCACCCACAGGCGTCCCTTCGCATCGGCGATCACGCCGTAGATCGTATGGCTGGAGAGCGCCGCCTCCGGGGAGGCGGCGCGAAAATGGATGTCGTTGGGGGCGGCCGATGAGCCGACGATGCGCGCCAGGCCACCACTGTCGGTCCCTACCCACAGCGTGCCGCGCGCATCGACACTAAGCGCGTAGACCGCGTCGGCAGGAATCGTGGTCGGATCGTGCGGGTCATGGCGGAAGACCTTGATCACGGTGCCATCGGCCCGCGCCAGATCCAGGCCCTGGCCATCGGTGGCGAACCACAGGTTGCCTTGCGCATCCTCCGCAATGGCCGTGACATTCGCGCCGCTGGTCGCGCCCGGCTGCGAGCCGCCGAAGGGCAGCTGGCGGATAGCCCCGCTGGCTGGATCGAGCACATTGGCGCCGCCACCAAAGGTGCCCAGCCAGATCATGCCGTCGCGGGCCTCGAAGATGCTCATGATGCCGGGGGCGCTCAGGCTGTGCGCATCGCCGGATTTCACCGGAATGGCGGTAAGTTTGCCGGCCGCGTACTTGTGCAGACCACTGTCCTGAGTGCCGATCCACAGCGTGCCCTGCCGATCCTTGCGCAATGACATGACGTGCCGGTCGCCGAGCGCGTTCTGGACGCCGACCACGGTGTCGATGTCGAGTACCGCGCCGGTGGCAGGGTCGAATTGCTTGAGCCCCGCGCCCATCGAGCCGATCCAGATGCGATTGTCGGGCGCATCGGCAAAAGCCTGCACGTAAGTGCCCTGCAGCCACGCCGGATGCGCCGCGCCCAGCTCCCAGCTGTGCGGGTTCCAGCGGTTGACGCCACCAGCGCGCGTGCCGATCCACACCAGGCCGCTGTGGTCCTCGTAGAGCGAGAGGATGTCGGAGTCCGACAGCGTCTCCGCATCGTTCGGATCGTGGCGATAGTGCTGGAACTGGTTGCTGGCGCGATCCAGCAGGTCCAGCCCCAGGCTCGTGCCTACCCACAGGTTGCCGGCCTGGTCCTGCAGAATCGCGCGCACTTCATCGCTTACCAGCGAGCCGGGATTCTTCGGATCGTGACGGTAGACCGCCTCGATGTGACCGCTGCGGTCCATCAGGTCCAGGCCCCCATCCACGCTCGTCACCCACAGTGCGCCACTGCGATCCTGCAGCACATGCGTGATGCGCGTGCCGCTCAAGGTGCCGGCATCACCTGGCTGGTGGCGCAGATGCGCGAAGCCGTGCTGCTGCGGGAGCCAGCGATCCAGGCCCGAGAAGGTCGCTGCCCACACCGTGCCGGTGCCATCGACTTCCAGCCGCTCGATGCGATCATCCATGAGCGAGTTCGGATCGCGTTCATCGTGGCGCAGATGCTCGAAGCGTCCGGTGGCCGGGTCCAGCACATCGACACCCGCATCCGCGGTGCCCGCCCACACGCGACCGCGCGCATCGACGAGCACCGTCACGACCGAATCGCTCGCCAGCGAATTGGCGTTGTGCGCATCGTGGCGGAACACCGTGAAGGTGTCGCTGGCACGGTTCCAGCGCGCCAGGCCCGTATCCTTGATCGCCAGCCACAGATCGTGGTGGGCATCCTCGACCACCTGCCAGACGAAGTTGCCCGGCATGCCGTTGCTGCGGCTCGGCGAGTAGGCGTAGCGCAGCAGTTCCCGTCCGTCGTAACGGATCAGGCCATCCTCGGTGGCCAGCCACACGAAACCCTGGGAGTCCTGCAGCGTCGTATAGACGCTGCCCTGCGGCAGCCCGTCCGCAGTAGTCAGGTGCTGCAGGATCAACGCCGGCGCTGTACCCGCCGCGGCGCTCGCCGCGGCCGCGAGGCCGAGCAGGCCGAGCAGGCACGCGCGCCAGCCATTCCTTGCGGTATGAGTACTCACATTATGACCATGCACGAAGCGGCTCTGGAGAACATTGACGCATCACAGGAGCACTGCAGCGCGCTTGATTCGCTGCGCAACTTACGCGACGTGCGTCACTGATTCGGAACCCAGGGCAGGATCGAGGCGGGCGCTGAGGCCGAGGTCGAGCCGGACGATGAGGTCTGCCACCACGGCACGTTGCGGCTCCAGGCGTAACCCCTGCTCCACGCATACCCCCGGCTCCAGGCGTAACCGCGACTCCAGGCATAGCCGCGGCTCCAGGCATAACCCTGGGTCCACGCGTAGCCCGAACTCCAGTCATAGCCCTGGTCCCAGGCGTAGCCCGAGGACCATGTGAGCCCATCACCCGGCTGTGAGCTGCCCCAGGTCGAGCCCGCCATGTTCATCACGTAGTAGTTGCCATTGGCATCCTCGTTGGCCGGGCCACCGAAATGTTCGGTGCCCGCGAGGTCCGCAGCAATGTTCAGGCCCTGGTTGGCACAGCCGCTCGCGGTGCTGTTCACGGCCCGCACCGCGTTGATGAAACCCGCGCCCTGCTGGAACACGCTGTAGGCCAGCGTTCCGGCGGTAGTGACGGCGGGGGCCGCGGCGGCCAGCAGCCGGCACTTGACGTTGTCCGGTGTCAGGGTCGGATTCGCCTGCAGCATCAGCGCGATCACGCCGGTCGTCACGGCCGTGGCCTGCGACGTGCCCGACATGGTGAACATCTGCTCGCCGATCGACATCGAGTGCGGATCGATGTTGGCCAGATAGCTGTTGCTGGACATCGAGCCGGCCATGTGACCGCCGGGCGCAACGATCTCCGGCTTCACGAAACCCTCGAACGTCGGTCCGGTGGAGGAGAAGGAGGCCAGGCGGTCATCCGAGGGATCGTAAGGAGTGTAGTTGTCGGTGAGTGCGCCGACCGTGATCACGTACGGCACATTGCCGGGGACCCCGATGGTCATGGGCGCAGGCCCTGAATTACCCGCGGCCGCCACGACCACGATGCCGGCCTGCCAGGCCGCCATCACGGCCTGATCCAGCGGGTCATCCCAGTAGTAGGACTCCGGATCCGAGCCGAAGGAGAGATTGACGACGCGGATGTTGTAGCGATGCTGGTTGGCGATGATCCAGTTCAGGCCCGCGATCACATCCACGTAGCGGCCGCCGCCCTGACCATCGAAGGCGCGCACGATGACGAGGTTCGCCTGCGGTGCGATGCTCAGGTACTGCAGGGCCGCGTTCTGCGCGCCACCGGCCGCAATGGAGGTGATGTGCGTGCCATGCCCGTAGGGGTCGCCCGTCACCGGGCCTGAACCACCGTTGGTCACATCGATGCTGGCGAGCACGCGCGCGCCGTAGTTCTGCGTCAGGTCCTGCCACAGACCGGTATCGAGCATCGCGATCGTGACGCCGCGACCCGTGATGCCCTGGCTCTGCAGCGTATTCGCGCCGACCAGTTGCGGGTAGTTCGTCTGGTACAGCAGGGTCGGGGCCGCGACCCCGGTGCCATCCTGCAATGCCGTATTGCTGCTGACCGCCGCGACTATCGGGGAAGTCAGGGGCGACACCACCGGCTGCGCCACCTGCGTCACGGCTGCCGTGAGCGGAGCCGTAACCTGGGTCGCCGCCGTCACGACCGGGTTGGTCGCCACGGTCGAGTTGACCGAGTTGGTGACCGTCTGCACGGTTGCGGTCACATTGGTGAGGAGTGACAGCAGCCCATCCGTGCGCATGCTGCGATCCGCAAACAGGCGCACGTCAGCGCGGGCCCGCAGGCGCGCGGCCTGCCAGCCGTCGAGGTATGCCGATACCCCGTGCACTATCTGCAGGTCGCGTTCGACCGTGCCGCCCACCTGGCGCACATCCGCGCGCGCCTGCTCCAGTGTTGCGGCCTGCACCAGGTAGCGCGCGGGCGCGACGAGGGCGGGCGGCGGCGCCGCGGGTGGCAGCGCAGCCGCCGCGGCGCCCGCCGCCAGCAGCCCGGCCACCAGCGTGGTCAGGGTCAGTTCAATTGCCGTCCGTGTCGTACGCATCGTCAGATCCTCTTTGCCCGGGTGCTGCCGGGGCGTTATGCGATGCGTAACTTCTCGCAAATGTGATGGACGTCGCAGGCAAGCGGCGCTCACCGCATCGGTGGGCTTTTGTGACGGTCGTCACATAATTAGGTGTCAAACCGAAGCGGCGATCGGCAGGCTGGCGGCCCCCTGAGGGAAGGCCAGCGGGTACAGATCACCGGTGCCTTGGCGGCAGCCCAGTGCCAGCAGCGCAGCGCGCAGCGGCTCATCGTCCACGCCGGTCGCAATCGGGGTCAGGCGCAGCGCATTCGCCACGGCAATCCCGGCACTGCAGACCCGCAGGGCCGCCGGGTCGCTGCGGAACGCGGTGACCCAGGCGCGATCCAGCTGCAATCCCCAGATGCGCGCGCGCGCGAGCCAGTCGAGCGATGCCATGCCCCGCCCGACTTCATCGATGACCAGCTGGACCCCAAGCCGCGCCAGCTCATCGAAGTCCGTGGCGGGCCGCGCGATGAAGGCTTTCTCGGCAATGCGCAGCTCCAGGCGCTGCGGCGGTACCACGCCGGTGGC
Source organism: Steroidobacteraceae bacterium (assembly GCA_036267975.1). GTDB lineage: Bacteria > Pseudomonadota > Gammaproteobacteria > Steroidobacterales > Steroidobacteraceae > DAIDKA01. The sequence goes on from DATAVA010000044.1 coordinate 13,992, forward strand.
GAGAAACGCGACGATGTCGTCGACGAACTCCTTGTGCAGGACGTGATGCCGCAGGGGGCCGAACGAGATACGGACATCCTCATCCCACGCCGGTGCATGGGTCGCGAAATTTTTACCCAGGGTCACCAGCGCCGCGCGCGACAAGCGCAGCGCGAGGCCCGTCGCCTCGGCTACTTTCAGGAATTCGACCGGGCGGATCTCCCCGCGCAGCGGATGCAGCCAGCGCAGGTACGCGGTCCAGGTCACCAGCCGACCGCCTTGAAGATCGTGCCGACCCGTGTAGCGCAGGCCAATGTCGCCGTTGGCGATGGCATCGCGCAGCTCGCGGGCGATGTCCAGACGCGCCAGCGAGCGCAGCCGCAGGGTGTCGCTGAAGTAGCGCGGCCGCGCGCTGCCCGCACGGCGCGCTTCGGTGGCTGCGGCGCGTGCCTGATCCAGCAGCGTGCGCGGCGAGGATGAGTCCACGCCCAGAATGGCGACACCCGCGAAGGGTGTTAGATGAAACTCGGTATCGCCCACGTGCACGGGTTCGCGCAGGCTCGCGCACAGCGTCGTCACACAGCTTTCGATGGCATCGCGGTCCGCACTTTCCAGCACCAGCGCGAGCAGGCTCTCGTTCAACTGGCCCAGGTACCACCACGATTGTGACCCTTGATCCACACTCGGCAGTCGCAGGATGGCCATGCTCATCACTCGTTCGGCGATTTCGCCGGCGATGACGTGACTGATGTCGGCAATGCCATCGACGTGGATCACGGCGATGGCCAGCTGCTGCTCGCGTAGCGCCGCGACCGCGACCGACTCCTTGAAGCGCTTCAGGAAGCCGCGCCGGTCCAGCTGCGGCCGCGGACGCTCGTCAGTGAGGTCCAGACTATCCTCCCGGGCCGCGACCAGCCTCGGGCGAATGACGCATAGAGCGCGCTGCGGACCCTGAGGACTGACCCGCACCTCGAAGCTGCGTCCCTCGTCGTCGAACCGCGCCTCAGTGGGTGCCCGGGTGGCGATGGCCTTGCGGATCAGCTGCTTGACGAGGCCCGCGAGGGGTGCGGGCCATAGGGCATCAAGATGTTGCCCCCGCGGCGCTGCGGGCTGCAGGCGGCCGACCCCGACCCCGCCGGCGCAGGTCATGACGGTCCCGTCGCGACGCACGCTCACGATGAGATCGGGCAGCTCTTCCAGCAGGGATTCGGCCATGGTGCCCGATGCTAGGCAAAGCCCGCGAAGGGTGCCTAGACGCAGGTCCGAAAGCGATGGTGCCGGCAATGACGCCTATTGTACTAGCACAATTTCGCATTGATCCTGGGTTCGTCTTTTGCCATCCTGAGTGCGTGACTTTACAGCCTCAAATACGCTCGCTGATCGCATGGACCGTGTTGGCCGCGCTGGCCGTAGTGCTGGTCGTCGCCGTCAATCTGAGCGTGCACGTCCAGGCCATTTAAAAGCCGTGCAAGACTTGTACTAGTACAATCCAATAGTGATAAGTTATTGCCCTAGCCACTGCCTATTCTTAATATGTGACTCTGAACTCCATGTGGACCCCCGACCTTCCGACCGATGGAACGCCCCTTTTCGAGCAGATACTGGCGGCGCTGGAGCGTGCCGTACGGGACGGGGGACTGAAGGCCGGGGAGCGGCTGCCGCCGCAGCGGGAGCTGGCACGAACGTTGGGCGTCAGCGTCGGCACCGTCACGCGCGCTTACGAGGAGGCCGACCGGCGTGGGCTCACACTCGGACACGTCGGACGCGGCACCTACATCGCTCGCGCCCAGGACACCGACAATGCGCGCGCTTCCGGGCCGCTGATTGATCTGTCCATGAATGTCCCGCCCATGGTCGCCGCCGAACGGCTGCTCATGGAAGCGTGGGGAAAAGTCCGGCGACGTGCCGAGTTCGCCGAGGCGCTCAATTACGGCCCCATCGAGGGGCAACCCGGATATCGGCGCATGGTGTCGACCTGGCTGACCGACACCGCCGGCGTCGAGGCCATCGATCCCTCACGAATCGTCATCACCAGCGGCGCGCAGGCGGCCATGGACCTGGTGTTCAGCACGCTGTGCAGGGCCGGCGATGTGGTCCTTGTCGAGGAACTCACGTTCAGCGGCATGAAGGCCATTGCGCAGTATCGCGGTTACTCGCTCGCGCCGGTCGCGATGGATGAAGAGGGCATCATTCCCGATGCGCTCGCCGCGGCGGTGAAGACCACCGGCGCGCGGGTTCTGTACACCATGCCGACCCTGCAGAACCCCACTGCGCGAACGCAGTCGCTCGCACGCCGCAACGAACTGATCAAGGTTGCGCGCCAGGTCGAAATGACCCTGGTCGAAGATGACGTTTATGCGGCCTATGTCGAGCACCGCGACGCCCCACCGCCGCTGGTCAATCTTGCCCCTGAGATCACCTACTACATCTCCGGTCTCTCGAAGTCGCTGGCCCCGGGCCTGCGCATCGGATTCGTCGCCGCGCCCACCGCGTTGCTGGCTTCGCACGTCGCGGTCGGCGTGCGCGCCAGCGCCCATGCCACGCAGTCGATGGGACTGCTGCTCGCACAGCAAGTCATCGAAGAAGGTTCCGCGCAGCAGATCCTCAAGGAGAATCGCAGACTGCTGCGCGCTCGTGGCGCCGCGCTGCGCGCCGCGCTGAACCTGCCCGCCGCGCGTCTGGCGGTCATGTCCCCGCATGTGTGGCTGCCGGCCAGCTACGCCGAGGCGAGCCGGCTCGAGGCCCAGCTGCTGTCCGAAAATGTCCGCGTAACCGGGATATCCGATCCGGTGCTGGACCCGGCGCGCGGCTGCGGTTTGCGGTTCTGCGTGGGCACGACACGCCGCGATGCGGACTTCGAACGGGCCGTCAGTGCCATACAACGCGTTGTGAGCCAACCACAGGATCTGTCGGTCCGTGCAGCCGTCTAGCTACAAGTTCGCGCTCACCGATGTATTCACCGATGCGCTCTTCGGCGGCAATCAGCTGGCCGTGGTCACGGACGCGCGCGGCCTGTCGTCCGCGCAGATGCAGAACATTGCGCGCGAATTCAACTTCTCCGAAACGACCTTCGTGCTGCCCCCGCAGGCGGTGGGTGCGCGCCACGTCATTCGCATTTTCACGCCCCGCGCGGAACTGCCGTTCGCGGGACATCCGACCATCGGCACGGCGGCTGTCCTGGCGTTCCAGCAGCTCGCACCCGCCGCCGATGCGCACGGCACGGTGATCTACGAGGAGGCCATCGGACCGATCGCGGTGCGGGTCCAGTCGGCGCGCGGTCGAACGCTGATCGCCGAGTTCGAGATTGCCGCGGCCCTGGAACGCGGACCATCACCGGACCTGAGCGAGCTGGCCCATGCCGTTGGCGTATCGCCAAGCGCAGTCACGCAGGCGTGGTGCGCAGGTATCGGAATTGCCTTTTGCTTCGTGCACCTGACCGATGAACACACGGTGGATGCGGCCGTCGTCGATCGCACGCTGTGGCAGGCGCTGGTGGCGCGCGGTTGTGCAGCGCCGGTCTTCCTGTTCTGCGGCGAGTTCACGGATGGGGCGACCCTCTATGCCCGGATGCTCGCACCGGACCTGGGCGTTGCCGAGGATCCCGCCACGGGGTCGGCCTGCGTCGCGCTGGTCGCCTCGCTCGCCGAACGCGGTGCGCTGCGCGAAGGCGTGCTGGGCCTCACCATCCGCCAGGGCGTCGCCATGGGCCGTCCCAGCCTCTTGCAGGCTTATGCTCATCGAGTGGCGGGCGCAACGCATCATCTGCGACTGCGCGGCAGCAGCGTCATCGTCGCCGAGGGATCGCTCACGATCGGCGGCTGACTTGAATGTTCCGCAGGACTGATCCGGAGGCAGGGGCAAACTCACCATCAGTCATTGCATATACCTTTCGGGCGCGTGACGCATGCGCAGCCGAGTGGGTCACCATCAGCACAGTGGTCCCGGCTGAATGGAGCGCCTCGAGCAGTGACATGATTTCCTCGCCGTTCTTCGAATCAAGATTTCCGGTAGGTTCGTCGGCCACAATCAGGGCAGGGTCACCCACTACCGCGCGTGCGACGGCAACGCGCTGCTGCTGTCCTCCCGACAGATGTGCGGGCTTGTGCATTTCGCGCGAGACGAGATCGACGGCTTCGAGTACTTCGCGGACCCTGAACCGCCTTCGGCCCCTGGGCATCCCCAGGTAGCGCAATGGCAGCTCTACGTTCTCGAACACCGTCAGATCCTCCACTAGGTTGAATCCTTGAAAGATGAATCCGATATGCCGGTTGCGCATGGAGGCCAGCTCCCGCTCCGACAGGCGACCGACATGGTCCCCTAGAAACGTATACTCGCCGCTGGTAGGCGAATCGATCATTCCGACAACATTGAGGAGCGTCGACTTCCCGCATCCGGACGGCCCCGTAATGGCAATGAAATCGCTTTGCTCGATGTCAAGGTTTACGTGGCTAAGCGCCCGCGTCTCCACCGTCTGCGTCCGATAGATCTTGGTGACGTCCCGAAGCTGGATCATGGACAACTGTGGTATCTCCGTACTACAGTATCACTGTACTACAATATGGGCGGGGCCAGTCAAGCCCCACGGACTCTGTGCAAAGCATAGCGGCAGGAGATGCAATGAAACGCGGCTACAAGTGGAAGAGCGAGCATCCCATCTATCTGCAACTGATGGATCAGTTGGTGGCAGGCATCCTCGATAAGACCTATTTGGAAGGGACTATGCTGCCCTCCATCCGAACTCTCGCCGAAAGATTCGACGTCAATGCCATCACTGCGGCGAAGGCCTGCCGCGAGCTGCAGCGCGAGGGGATCGTCGAAGCCGTGCGCGGCGAAGGGCTGACCGTGGTTCATGGGGCGCGCAGCGCAGTGCTGAAACGCGAGCGCACGCGCTTTTTGAAGGAAGAATGGCCGGACCTGAAATCGCGCATCGCGCGCCTCGAGGTGGACTTGCGCACGCTGCTCACCACCGGTTGAACGGCCAAACCCGCGAATCGTGGACATCTCGATAGCAGCACGCCCTTCCAGGTACCGTTTGGCATTGCCTTATGTAGCGACCCTCGCGGTGGCCGCTTGCGTAGCAACGCTGGCCACAGCCTATGTGAGTCGCCGCCCACCGGCAGTTGAAGCTGATGAGATCTGGCGCGGCACCGTGACGCGCGGCAGCATGATTCGGCAAGTGTCTGCGTCAGGTACGCTCGTGGCCCCTGAATTGCGGTCCGCGACCAATCAGGTCGAGGGGGTCGTGGAGCGTGTCCTGGTCCTTCCCGGGCAGACCGTACGTTCCGACACCGTTCTGGTTGAGTTAGGAGCGTCTGACATCAGGCGAGCCCGTGATGTGGCGCAATCGGATCTGGCGGGCGCGGAGTCTGAATACCAACTCGCGGTCATCGATGCGGAAAATCATCGCCAGGATCTGGCGGCGGATCTGGCGAGTGCCGAGGCCGACTACTCGGCCGCCGTCCTCGATCTGCAGGCTAAGGCGCGCATTCCCGACGTCGTGTCGAGACTCGACATCGAGATCGCCAAGCTGCGCTCCGCGCAACTCCAGAAACGACTTGCGGCGCGTCAGGCACAGAACGCCAGTTTTGCCAAGTACCTGATCGCTCAGCAAGGTGCTGGCAAGGCACGCGTGACGCGCGCGCACCAGCAGGTCGCACAGCTTGACCAGCAGATTGCCGCGCTTCACGTGCAAGCTGGAATTGCGGGTGTCGTTCAGGAGATCGACGTACACGACGGACAGCGACTACCGCTGGGACAAGTCGTTGCGCAAATCGTCAATCCGAACAATCTCATTGCCCGAGTGCAGGTTTCGGAGCAGGACGCGCAATACGTCCTGCCTGGACAACGGGTGGACCTGAGTATTGCCAGCGAAGCCGCCAACGGGGTCGTCACCCGTATCGACCCTACCGCACGCGACCAGCAGGTGAGCGTCGATGTCGCGTTTGATCACCAGCATGACCGCAGCCTGCGCCCGGAGCTCAGCGTCACCGCCAGAATAACGCTGGAGCGTATTCCCGATACGCTGCTCGTGGACCGTCCGGTCGGTTTGTCCGGCGGGAACCAAGCCTTTGCGCTATATCGCATCGACAGCGGCAACCGCAGTGCCACGCGCGTGAACGTGGTCGTCGGCCGCGTGTCCGCGAAGCAGATTGAGATCCTCCACGGTTTGCGCGCCGGTGATGCGGTAATTTTGAACGAGCTGCCACAGATCGCCCATACACAGACCATTCGCCTGCAATGAATCAGATGCCGCTGGTCGTTCTCGGTAAGGTCAGTCGGGTGTACCGAACGGCAACGATGAAAACTCTTGCGCTCGCCGATATCGACCTGCAAATCCTCCAGGGTGAGTACCTCGCGATCGAAGGGCAGTCGGGCAGTGGCAAGTCAACGCTGTTGACAATTCTGGGCCTGCTCGAGGAAGCGGATTCCGGCACCTACTCGCTGAACGGCGCCACAGTAAGCGATCTTTCGAATAGCGCACGCGCGCGAATTCGCAGCCGGGAAATCGGATTCGTATTTCAGAGCTTTCATCTCATTCCCGAGATGACGGCCGCCGAGAACATTGCCCTGCCACTGCTTTACCGGGCCGACCTTTCAGTCGGCGAGCGTCGCAATCGTGTCTCGCGGGTCCTTGAGCAAGTGGGAATGACGGATCGGGCAGAGCATTTTCCGGCGCAATTGTCCGGAGGGCAGCAGCAGCGCGTGGCAGTTGCTCGCGCGCTCGTCGGGATGCCGTCGTTGTTACTTGCCGACGAACCGACCGGTAACCTGGACCACGACAACGGGCTGCGAATTCTGGAGCTCTTCGATGAGCTGCATCGTGTGGGCGTCACGCTCGTCATGGTGACACACAATCCGGACTATGCCGCGCGCGCGAGCCGGCGCGTCAGACTGACGGACGGACGGATCGTAGACACCATTGGTGCGAAATGAGCGGGTTTTTCGAGGACATTCGCCACGCCTGGCGAATCTATCGCCACTCACCGGCCACCAGCGCCTTCGCGGTCATCGCTCTGGCCGTTGGCATGGCCAGCATTGCGGCGACTTTCTCGTTTCTGGATGACCTGGTCCTGCGACCGCATCCGGGATTTCCTGACGGCGATCGGCTTGTGACCATCAGCCAGACCACCGGTACTGAGTTCGGCAGATTGTCGCCTCTTATGCTTGATCGACTCGCCGGCATGATGTCCTCGCTCGAAGCCCTGAGCGGTGTCAATGAAACCGAGCTGACATGGCGCAATCACGAATTGGTCCGGCAGGTCCACGTGGAACTGGTAACCCACGGATTTTCGGACGGGCTCAAGCCTTCATTACACCTCGGTGCGCACTTTGGTCCGCACGATCACCTGCCCGGCGCCGAGCCCGTGGTCATTCTCTCGGATCGATTCTGGCGTGAACGGCTCGCGGCCGATCCGCGAATCATCGGTCAGACCATAACCCTCTCCGGCGGACCGCAGGCGGTGGCCATCAAGCCGGACGGAACCCTTGAAGCACCTGTCGATCACACCCTCGGCTATCGCGTTATCGGTGTGTTCTCCGCCGGTCTTGTCGGTACTTTTCGTTCCGACACCGACATGTGGATGCCGTTCGAGGAGGCTGGACCCCTGTTTGCCTCTACGGGAAAGACGCTGCCGCGTTCGCCATGGCTGCGTGTTGTGGGGCGCCTGCGATCGGGCGCCACGATCGGCGCCGCCCGACAGGAACTCGCGACGCGCTATCACCCAGCGGACGATCCTACTGTCGGTGTACGTCCGAATGGCAGACTGGAAGTATTGAGAGGAGTTGTAACGGACATAGGAAAACAGAAAGCCGTGCGCAACCAGGTCGCGCTGCTGCTGTCGGCGTGTGCACTATTGGTTCTTGTCGCTGCGGGGAATATCAGCCTGTTCATGTTCTCACAGGCGCCGCGACGGCGACGGGAACTCGCCGTGCGCATGGCCGTGGGTGCGCCCCCGGCTCGACTGATGCGACAATTGATCACGGAAGCGGGCGTGCTCGTGGCCGCCGCGGCACTGCTTGGGTTGACCCTGAGTACCTGGTTCGGCGTCCTCTTGCGCGGCCTGCCGATGCTACGCGATGCGGAATGGCGCACGGTCTCGGTCTTCGACTGGCGCGTTCTGCTGGTGGTCGTGTTGGCGGCGCTTCTGGTAACAATGCTCGTATCTTTGTCTCCGGTATTGGGAATCCAACGATCGGGCATCGCTTCGACGAGTCGTCTGGCCTCGGCTCGGCCGGGAGTAGCTCAGTGGTGCGCAGAGTCCGTACAGATCACCATTGCCACGATTCTTGCCGGGGTCGCCGTCGCCTTCATCTGGTACCTGATCGTGCTGGACGGCACCGATCGGGGCATCCACTCCTCGAACGTTTACGTCGTCGACCTGCTGATCCCGAATCCAGAGAGAGTGTTTACAGTCAAGAAGGAGGAGGTACTGATCGAAAGACAGCACGTGCAGGAGATCATTTCTGCCTTACCCGCCGTGCAAAACGTATCCTTCGGAGGTGGCGTACCCGGCCTGCTGACCTCGTATGAAGCGCGCATTCCGTCGAAGATCGGCGACGCGCGCGAGCCGATCGCAGCCATCGTCGTGTCTGCAGACACGGCCTACCTGAAAATGCTCGGCATCGGGCTGCTGAGAGGCGATTACGCCAAGGCCGCCCGATCCGACTCCGTCGTCGTGAATGAGACCTTTGCCAGGCGAATCTGGGGTCGACTTGACGTGACGGGAGAAGTGTTCAATCTCTTCGGAGCTCAAGTTCAGATTGCGGGAGTGGCAAAAGACGCCATGTATGGTCATCCCGCGGAGAAGCCCGCCGCAATTATCTTTTCACCCTACATCCGCATTTCCTACGAGGACCGGATACTGATTCGAAGCTCGGCACCCGCAGAGCAACTGCGTCGACAACTTCAAGCGAAAGTGGATCAGGGCGCCCTTAAACTCGACATCCGGTCCATCCGGCGAGTGGATGACGTGTGGAGCGACGTTCTTGCGCCGGACCGCGCCCGCGCCCTCCTCACGACATTCCTGGCCGTGCTCGTCGTCGCGCTTGCGGCGTTTGGCTTCTACGGAACACAGCGGTACCTCGTGGGTGCAGGCAAACGCGAATATGCCATCCGACGTTCAATCGGTGCTGACCCTCGCTCCACACGTCTTCTGGTTTTGCGTCGAGGCTTGCTTTTGGCGACGCCGGGGCTTCTGTTCGGAATACCCCTGGCGTTCATTTGTTTGCAGTGGTTGCGCGAGGAATTGATCTCCGTTGCGGTGCCTACCGGAGGTATTGTCGTGCTGGTAGCTGCGGCGGTGGCCGTACTGCTGGTCGCTGCGACGCTTGGTCCTGCGCAGGAGGCCGCGACGAGTCCCCTGTCCTCGACCTTGAAGGACGAATGAGAAATCCGCGGAGCCGGCTGCGGTGGCGGTTCCGCTCTTCCTAGTGCGTCAGCGCGTAAATCGCGAAATTGACACTCATCTTGATGCCCAGGCTCGCCGATTCTTCGGGGTAGCCCGGATCGTCGGCCCATTGCCAGGAGTCACCGAGGTCATTGTTGAATGCGATCACGACCATGGCGCGGCCATGATCATCGAGGATTGCGCGCCAATGCGGCACGACGCCGTCGGCGCGATAGGGAACGCCGCGCTGAAGGGCGTTCCAGTTGGGAACCTGCTCGTGGGTCGACAGGTCGTAGACCGTGTGCAGCAGCGGATGATCATCGGGAAGATCGATGATCTGCCGATCGGGGAAGATGCGGTTCATGCCGCGCACGAATCCGGCCCACTCGCGCGTGCCGAAGAAGCTGTCGCACAGTAAGAACCCACCGCGCAGGAGGTAGGTGCGCAGCTTCACGACCTGCGCATCGGTGAGGTCCCACATGCCCGGAAGGCCCGCGACCAGGAATGGCCAGTCGAAGACATCATCGCCGTCATCCAGGTTCACCGGCTGCTCCACCGAACGGACGTTCGTGGTGGTCAGCCGCCGCAGCATTTTGGCGAACAGCCGATCACCCTTAGGGTAGTCCACCGCCCACGCGGTGCCACCCTGCGTCCAGTCGCCGCGTCCGAACCAGCCGAATCCCAAGCTGCCCGGAAACATGAGCCGGCCGACCACGAATTCCCCCGGCACCTTGTAGTCCGGCGGCAGCGGCGCCGCGGCATCGGCCTCGAGCCCCGGATACTCCCGAAATTCGCGCGCAGCCTGTACTGCCGGCTGCAGAGCAGGCAGCAGCAGCGCGCATGCGATCGCGCGCATTCCCGGTCTGCAATGACTCCAGCGGCTCATGCCAGTCTGATAGCGCAATTCCACAAGCAGGGCAAGCCGCCGCCGTTTTGCGCTGCTAGCCGACGGGGGGATCACCCGACTGCGCGCCTTTCCTGCCCTTATCCACCCGGGCTTCCTCGAGGCCCTGCTGCGGGCGTTTCGGCACCAGAATACTCACAGCCAGGAGGAGGAGCATCGCGCCCGCCAGAAGCTGAGAACCGGTGGAGTGACGCTTCGCCCAGCGCACGCTGGCCACAGCGGCGCAGATCGTGACCCCGACCATCGAGCAGGTGACAATCGCATGGACTACGGCTTGCATCTGACGCTCGACCTTATAGCGCGCGCTTCTTAAACCACACGGTCGACAGTGCCAGCGCGGCCGCGGCGAAGGCCGCAGCCCACCACACCATGGCCATGCTGGGCACGGATGCCGGCGAGAACGGCGCCATCGACACCTGCGCCATCATCGGTGGTTGCAGCAGATAGACCGCCCGGCGCCACAGCGCGTCGGTCGGGCTCATGAGGCTGATCGCGGTGCCGATATAGCGCGCGCCGGAATCCCCCATCATCACCCCGATCTGTTCGATCCAGCCGCCCACCACGGCCACCGAGTAGAGCGCAAAGGCGATCATGCCGTTGGCGACCGTGGTCAGGCGCACCCCGCCGGCGACCACGATCGACAGCAGCACCGTGCCCTGAAGCGTCATCAAGCCCACCGCTGCCGGCACATGCGGCTGCGCAAACCCCGTAATGAAGCGCATTTCCAGCACGATGCCGAGGACCATGAAGGTGGTGTAGGCGGCAATCATCAGCCAGTGGACCAGCCACTTGCCCAGGACGATCTGCGCACGGCTCACCGGCTTGGAGGCAATCGTCTGCATCACCCCGGAGGCGATCTCCCCCGACATCGTGTCGACGGCGAGCATGACGGCAACCGTCACGGTCATGAGATTGACCGCGTACAGGCCGGCTAGGGTCTGCAGCTGCAGGATAATCCTGATCTGCAACAGGGGCCGCGGTGGCTGGTGGACGTGGTGCATCAGGTAGATCGCAATCGCGAAGACAGCGAGGCACCCGAAACCGCACGCCAAGGCGGCCTGTACGATGCGTCGGCGCCGCATCTCCAGGAAGGTCAGTTGCATGATGGTCAGAAGGCTTTGCATCGTTGTCCCGACCTAACCTGGCCGCTGATCCTCACCCATGACTTCGATGAACCACTCCTCGAGTGACTTGCGGCGCGTGCCGAGCGCGTGGATCGCGATACCCTGGCCCACCAGCCAGCGCGCGATATGCGGCATCACCTCTTCCGAATCCACCCGCAGGCTCACCGCACCACCGACTACGCGGGCGTCCCGTCCGAACGCCTGAAGGCCCTCGAGGGTGGCGCTATCGAGTCGATCGATCCGCAATTCGGCAGTGACGATGTGCTCTGGCTCCTTGAGCGACATTTCGCGCACGACGCCGCCTTGCTTGACGAAGGTTACCCGATCGCAGGTGGCCTCCACTTCACCGAGCAGGTGCGAGTTGAGGAACACGGTGGTCCCGCCGGCCCGCAGTTCCTCGATCAACTCGCGCACCAGCACGCGCCCCAGGGGATCAAGACCCGAAGTGGGCTCGTCCAGGAATACCAGCTCCGGAGCGGCGATGAGCGCCTGCGCCAGTCCAGCACGCTGCAGCATGCCCTTGCTGAACTGGCGCAGGTGCAGATGCTCCTTGTCGGACAGCGCAACGCGGGCCAGCAACGTCTCGATCCGTCGCTCCAGCGCAGCACCCCGCAGGCCCTGCAGTCGACCATGCAACCGCAGCAGCTCCCGTGCCGTGAGACATTCGTGGAACCGGAAATGCTCGGGCAGGAAGCCCATCCGGCCGCGCACCCGGCGATCGCCGAGCGGTGCACCGAGCAGCCGCGCCTCGCCGCTGGTGGGAGGGACCAGCCCGAGCAGCATCTTGATGGAAGTGGTCTTGCCCGCGCCGTTCGGGCCGAGAAAACCGAAGACCTCTCCGCGCGGCACCTTCAGCCACAGGTCGGCCACCGCAACCTGTGCCCCGAACTGCTTGCGCAGGGCACGCGTCTCGATGGCCAGATCCGTCATCCCAAGGATCCCGTCACTGCGTTGACCGCGCCATCTCGAACAGCTCCTCGGGACGCACATCGCCGATGAGCGCGAACACGGAGCCACCCGCCGACCACAGCAGCTGGGACATGCGCGGACCGGTGGTACCGGCCGTCTCGATCAGCAGTCCCTTGCTGCCGTCGATGTCCACTTCATGGAAATTCGCGACTGACGCCGGCACCGGCACGAGCAGTGTGGTGCGCCAGTCGATCGTATTCGCAAAGCGGCGCGCCTCGTTGGGCTCGAATCCGAGCACGCGCAGACCAATCTCCGCGAGCAGCGCCAGATCCGCCCCCTGCGGCAGCACCGCGTCGGGCTGGTGCGACTGGATGAACAGGACGCTGCCGTCCCGTGCGCCGTAGGTGACGTGCACGCTCTGGTAGACATGAAGCCTTGCGGTCTGGCCGTCCAATCCCTGCGGCAGGACCAGGTCAGTGATCCCGAGCGTATCGAGCACCTGCTGCAGTTTCTGCGCACTCGCCGTGACCGTCCAACGGGACTCGCCCAGCACTTCGATCGACTGACGTGTCGCGCCTTCCGGCAGCCAGGCGGGCAGATGCACGGCGATACCCGCCAGCGCTCCGGCCTGCTCAGGCGTGGCGACGCTGTGGGGAGCAGCCGGTGCCTGCACCACGTGCACCTGCTCGCCGAGCATCCGCGGCAGGTCGAGCCCGCGCTGCAGGGTGGCGACGCGCTGCTTCTGCACCGGAACCGCGACGAAATTAACGACGCGGAACAGATCCAGAAAGGTTTCGGCGCCCGCGCGAACCGCGGGCAGCGCAGCCAGACCGACGGCCAGCAGCAGTGAGGCCGCGCATGCGAGCGCCTGCAATACCCGGCGGCGCCGCGGTGATGCCGCCTGCCGGGCATCCTGGTAGCGCAGCTGCTCGCGCAGGTGCGCCGCAAATGGCGCGGGCGGCTTGCGCCACGCCGACTGCATGAAATCATCATTCATCACGTTCTCCTCGCCTCACCATTTGTCGCGCAGGACTTCGACCGCGCGATGCAGGATGGTGCCGACATTGGATTCACTCAGTCCCGTGAGCTCGGATATCGCGCGGTTTGTGGCTCCCGCCCCGTACTTCAGCGCCAGCAGCTCGCGTTCGCGGTCCGTCAGCTGTCCGGTGAGCAGTGACAGCCGCTGGAAATTCGAGCGGATAACCGCCTCCTCTTCCGGAGTTCCCGCCGCCGGGACCTCCGCGGCGGCCTCAAGCGGCGCATGCTCATGGCGCGTGCGGTAGTAATCCACCACGACGTTGCGGGCGATCTGCAACAGCCAGGTGGAGAAGCGCGCAAGTTCGCGCCGATAACGGTGCCGATCGCACCAGGCTTTCTCGAATGTCCGCGACGTCAGATCCTGCGCCAACGTCTCATTCCCCAGCCGATAGCGCAGGAAGTTATAAACCCGTGGCAACTGCTCCGTGTACACCGCCTCCCAATCGGGATCAGCAGAAGACGCACTGCAAAATAAGGTGGCGCTGTCGAGTACGTTGGGAGTCATCAGTGAACTATACGAACGAGCGGAGTAAGTATCACGTACCCCGCTGCCGTGCCGCATCGCGGCAATCCGGCAATGCCTGCCGCCACAGCTACCAGCGTGTCACCCAGGCCTCGATATGTTCCACCGCAGTTCGCACCCCCTGCTCGCCCGACAGGGCCTCTCCCAGGGCTCGCGCCTGCTGCTGCGTGCGCTCCAGCAGTGCGAATTCAATCATCTCCTTGAGTGCGGCCCAGTTCCTGGCCCCCCGGCGCGAGACCCTCGGCGCGGCACCCCGCGCGGCCACGCGCGCCGCCCAGAAGAACTGGTCCGATCCGAACGGGACGATGACTTGCGCTACACCCGCCCGTGCGGCGGTGTGCGTCGTTCCGGAACCGCCGTGATGAATGGCGAGACTGACGCGTGGAAACAGCCATTCATGCGGAACATCCCGTGCAACGAAGAAGTTATCCGGCAGTACGGTAGCGTCGATATTGCTCCATCCCGGTGAAAACACGACGCGACGACCGGCGGCGGCCTCGATGAGTGCGCTCAAGGCCTCACGGCGCACGAAGGCCGAAGGACTGCCGAATCCAGCATAGATCGGACGTTCATCGCCGATGAAATCGACGAGGTCCTGCGGCGCCTGCCACTGGTCCATCGGCGTGCACCAGTGGCCGCAAATGATGTGATCCTCGGGCCAATCGACCGGGCGTCGTACCAGTTCCCGGGAGATTCCGCACAGCACCGGGAAATCGTAGACCGGTCGCGTCATCGGCGTCGTGCCGAATACCTCGCGCCGCGCCTTGGAGGCGCCTGCGGCACACAGGGACCACAGCTGTCGGTGCATGAACCTATGGGTCCACAAGTTCAACCAGCCCGGCAACGCGACCGGCGGCATTCCCGGGGAGCAGAATTCGCGCGTGGGTGCGAAGGGCTGGAAGCTCAGGCCCACCGTGAGCTTGCGCAGCTCCTCACGCAGTGTGAGCCCGATACCCAGTGCCAGGCTGCCGAACAGGATCGCATCGCTGCGCGCGGCGTGCTCGCCCACGGTCCGTAACCACGAGGTCGAATTGCGCGAAAGAAATTCCTTGAGCTTCGTGCCGACGCGAATCGCCTCCGATACGCGGAATTTCTCCCGCGGATCGCCAATGGGCAGAATGGACTTGATGTTCCCCTGCAGTGCTTCGCTCGGCACACCCAAGGCTCGGGGCACGGCGAGCGTCGAGTCATCGGCGAACAATTTCACTTCGTGGCCGCGATCCAGGAGGCCGCGACACAAGGCGGCAAGCGGGCGCGTATCGCCTTCGCTGCCAACGGTGACGACGCACAGACGCAAGTCATTCTCCTTCGGCGCTGATGCACCTCGGCAAGTATCCGGGGTCGGAGAGTTCATCGCAGCTGCCGTCTGTCAGCCCTACCACCTGACAAATGTCATGTTTCTCTGCGGCGCGGTTGCTGTCAGAATCGCATCCCTCCCACCGGAGCCGCGAATGAGCACGGACCCGCTGACTGCGCGCAAACGCGTGCCTTGGGGCTTTCTCGCCTGGACCGTGCCCCTAGCGTACGTCTTCTGGGCGCCGTACCAGCAGCGTGCCGGTGGTTCGAATGGACTGCGACGGCCCTCGGTCTCCTGGCGGTCCTGGCGCTGTTCCTCGCCGGAATCGCTCGCGGCGAGAAGCGCGGATTCTCCGCAGCCGTGTGCATTGCGCTGTTGTGCATCGCGGTCGGTTTCCTCGCCTATCCACCCAGCGGCGGCATCTACTTTCCGGTAGCGGCCGCCTTCGTGCCCGCGGCCGTCGGTGGCGGTGTGGGATGGTCGCTGGCAATCGTATTCGCCATCACGATGCTGTTTGGCGCCGAATGGAGCCTGCTTTATCTGCATCGATTGAATGGCGCCCTCTTTCCGCTTTTCGTTGCCGCCGAGAGCATCCTGTCCGGAATCGGCGTGACCTTCATCTTCCGGCAGACCCGCGAAATCCAGCGCCGCGACAAGGCCCACGAGCGCGAGCGCATCGCGACGGACCTGCACGACGTTCTCGGTCATTCGCTGTCGAGTCTCGCACTCAAGGCGGAACTTGCCCGGCGGATCTTCCCCACGGACCCCGGACGCGCGCTGCGGGAGATTGGCGACATCGAGCACATCGCAAGACAGGGTCTCGAGGAGATGCGCGGTGCGATAAATGGCTACTACGCCGGCGACATCCGCGCGGAGCTAGACCGAGTGGCAGCGCTGCTGCAGGCTGCGGGTGTGAGTGTGTCGCGTCACTGGGAACAGCTCGATATGCCACCCGCCCACGAGCGCGTGCTGGCGCTGATCGCTCGCGAGGCCGTCACGAATATCCTGCGCCATTCACACGCCAGGGGATGCCGTCTCGCGCTGTTCCGGGCCGACGGTGCGATTCGATTGGATATTGCCGACGACGGCCGCGGCGGATCGCTTGCGGAGGGCATTGGGATGCGCAGCATCCGCACCCGCGCCGAAGCGCTCGGCGGAACCGCGGTGTGGAATTCAGATGTCGGTACCCGGCTGTCCGTGAGCTTGCCAGTTTCCGCCGTGGCGGGCTCATGACCGCGCCGCGAATCCGGGTGGTGATCGCAGAGGACCAGCGCATGGTGCTCGGCGCACTCGCAGCCCTCCTTTCGCTTGAGGACGACATCGACGTAGTGGCGCAGGCAACCGATGGATGCGAGGCGGTTGCGCTGGCCCGCGCACATCAGCCCGACGTGCTCATCACCGATGTCGAGATGCCACGGATGTCGGGTCTGGATGTCGCGCTGCAGCTGCAGGATCAGTCACGAACCAGAGTTATCGTCCTCACGAATTTTGCCCGTGCAGGCTATCTGCGTCGTGCGCTCGA
This sequence comes from Steroidobacteraceae bacterium, assembly GCA_036267975.1. Classification (GTDB taxonomy): domain Bacteria; phylum Pseudomonadota; class Gammaproteobacteria; order Steroidobacterales; family Steroidobacteraceae; genus DAIDKA01. The sequence continues at coordinate 30,674 of DATAVA010000044.1, forward strand.
GGCGGGTGTGAGTGGCTACGTCCTCAAGGCGCAGCCCGCCAATGAGCTGGCCGACGCCGTGCGGCGCGTGCATCGTGGATTGTGTGTCATCGATCCGCAGCTCGCTGCCGAGTCATGGAGCGGCGGCACTGATCCGCTTACCGCGCGCCAGCGTGAGATCCTGCGGATGGCGACCGAGGGTGCCAGCACGGCAGTCATCGCCACCGAACTGGGGATTTCCGCGGGGACGGTCCGCAACTACCTTTCTGAAGCGATATTGAAGTTGGGCGCTGCGAATCGCATCGATGCGGCGCGAATTGCCCGCGGCAAGGGGTGGCTCTAGCGTTTTGCAGCGAGGCCCTTTTCTTCAAAGCCAAGCAGCCTGACAGTGAACGCGAGCTTGCCCTGGGCTTGCGAGGTGGCGGCGATGAGTTCAATCGTGTCGTTGGCGGTCAAGACTCCCGTCGGCGAGCGTTTCGCAATGGCAGCAGCGATTTCGATCTGTGTATTGAATGACGTCGCAGCATCCATGATGCTGCCGAAGACCGTATAGAGGTAGTTATCCAGTTTCAGCTCCTCGTACGGAAACATGTCCAACGAGCCGTTCTGCCTGACAGCTTGCCACGCCGCATCGGGTGTGCGATGAAAGCTCCACGAGTAGTCGAGCTTCGCATTCATCGGGCTTGCGGCACCCTGGTAAGCGCGAAGCTGCGCCATATCGCGAGCCAGCTCCTCTTGTATCTTCCCGGCATCCTCGAGGTTCTGCTGCAGGATCTGCCGGTTTTGCTCCAGCTCCCTGAATATCTGTTCGCGCGCCACCCGCAGCTGGTGGCGGTGATGTAGCCATTCGACCGTCTGTTCGAGGCCGATGGCGATAAGCAGGCCGATGACGATCGTCGTGATGTGGATGGCGAAGTCCTTCCACGTGTGTATGGTCTGGTGGGGTGCATGGACTTCAAGCATTTGGATTTCGGCCTCTGGAATTGCAGCAGATTCTTCCGGAACGCTGGGCGGGGATTCTGCCATGACACGCGCCTTTTGCCGTCAAACCCAGCATCAGCTTAACCGATCGATCTCCATATTGGATCAACAGGGGAATGGTGCATCACGGCAGCGACGATCCACGCTGCCGCGCCAGACAGGGGCGAGCGGGTGGTTTATCCTGTGGAACCATGACGATCTGCCATTTGTTTTTGGGATTTCTCTAGCAGTGGATTTGGGACTGAAAGGACGGGTCGCGCTCATCACGGGCGCCAGCAAGGGCATCGGCAAGGCGATTGCGCTCGGTTTGGCCGCAGAAGGCGTACGACTTGCATTGCTCGCGCGCACGGAGGCGGCGCTACAGGCCGCGGCCGGCGAGATACGTGCCGCCACCGGCGCCACCGTACTCGCAATACCGACCGACATTCGCGACGCCGCCGCCGTGTCGAGCGCGGTCGAACGCGCGCACGCCGAACTCGGCACGCTGCATGTCCTGGTCAATAATGCCGGCGGTCCAATCAAGCGGCCCGAGCGCCAGATCCAATGGCCGGATGCGGACTGGCGCGACGACATCGACACCAAGACGCTCGGCATGCTGCGCGTGACGCAAGCGATGATCCCCCACATGCCCACTGACGGTACCGGCCGCATCATCAACATCAGTGGCATCGCGGGATCGAGCGTGCTCACCTCCGCACTGACCCACGGCCTGAACAATGCGGCGATGAATCACGTGACTGGCTATCTGGCCGCGGACCTCGCGGCCGCGCGCATCACCGTGAACGCGGTGCTTCCCGGTCTCATCGCCACCGAATGGCGTGAGGGCTGGGCTGAGAATGCGAGCCGGCAACGCGGGGTGGCGAAACAGGAGTTCCTCGACGCCACCTGTCGTGACTGGGGTATCATTGCGGGCCGCTGGGGGACCATGCGCGAGGTTGCCGATGCCGTGGTATTCATCGCCTCCGATCGCGCGGCCTACATCAACGGTGCGAAGCTCACAGTCGATGGCGGATATGCCATCAACGTCCGCGGCTGAGTGACAGCGCTTGCCGCTTTGGACAATTGCCTGGTCGGTCTCGGGTACGCTGATCATCGTGATCCTCGTGCTCAATTTCCGCAAGCCGGAAAAGGAGCCGCACCACCGCGTCAAGCGCCACTACAATACGGTCGATCCGCAATTCCGCCGCGAAATGGCCGTGCTGCTGGGCCCGGCGATCCTGCCGGGTAATCGCATCGAGGCCTTGCAGAACGGGGACGAGATATTCCCGGCGATGCTGCAGGCAATTCGCAGCGCCCAGCGCACCATTACCTTTGAGACCTACATCTATTGGTCGGGCGACGTCGGCGAGCAATTCGCGCAGGCGCTCATCGAGCGCGCCCGCGCCGGAGTCTGCGTCCACGTCATGCTCGACTGGCTCGGCTGCGACCGCATCTCCTCCGCGCTGCTCGCGCGCATGCACAGCGGTGGAGTGGAGGTCGAGCGCTATCACCGCGTGCGCTGGTACACGCTTGGTCGATTGAACAACCGCACGCATCGCAAGGTTCTGATCATCGATGGAGCAGTGGGCTTCACCGGTGGCGTCGGCATTGCGGACCAGTGGTCCGGTCATGCCCAGGACCCCGGGCACTGGCGTGACATGCATTTCAAAGTCACAGGTCCCGTTGCCGCCCAGATGCAGACGGCTTTTCTCGATAACTGGATCAAGACCACCGGACACGTTCTGCACGGCGCTGCCTATTTCCCGCACCTCGAGCCCGGCGGCGATCAGCCCATGCAGATGTTCATCAGCTCACCGGAGGGCGGCAGCGACAGCATGCGGCTCATGTATCTGACCGCCATTACCGCGGCAGAACGGCGGATCGACATGGAGGCCGCCTACTTCGTCCCCGATCGGCTGATGATTCGCGAACTGATCGGCGCGCGACGGCGCGGCGTTCGCATCCGCATTCTCCTGCCAGGCCGTCACATCGACTCGAAGGTCGTCGGCATCGCCTCCAAGCACGCGTGGGGCCCGCTTCTTGAGCAAGGTGTCGAGATTTATGTGTATGGACCGACCATGCTTCATTGCAAGATGCTGATCTTCGATGAGTACATGACCTCGGTGGGTTCGACCAATTTCGACATGCGTTCCTTCGAGTTCAACGACGAAGCGAGCCTGAACGTCTACGATGGCGGATTCGCACAGCAGATGACCCAGGTGTTCGAACATGATCTGGCATCGTCGGCCCCCTACACGCTTGGGCAGTGGCAACGCCGACCGTGGCGCGAGCGACTCGAGGAAGTCCTGCTGAATCCCCTGCGTTCGCAGCTCTAGCCGCGCGCATCGCAATGACGCAATCCACCCAACAGCCTTCCCGTCCGCGCAGTGACGAGCGCGCGCTGCGGCGCTGGGAGCGCTGGACCGCGCATTGCGGATACATCGCCGAGGGCGTGTTGTACCTGCTGGTCGGTTTCTTCGCACTGGTCGCGGCCGTGGGGCGACAGCAGCCCAATGGCGCCAAGGGTGCACTCGCAAAGCTCGGCGGGACAGTGGCCGGAGATGCATTGCTCGCGATGCTCGCGGCGGGCCTGGCGGCATTCGTGTTGTGGCAGCTGATTTTGGCCATCGCGGATCCGGAGCATCGTACCGAACACGCCAATCCCCGCCGCCGCGTGGTGCGGCTGGGACATCTCCTGAATGGCGTGTTTCACTGCGTCTTCGTGGGCGATGCCATGTGGAGCATGCTTGGGCTCAGCCGCGCGGACGATGAGCGGGCAAGCCAGGTCAAATGGACCGCCTGGATGTTCGCACTACCCGTCGGGCGTTATGTGGTCGGGCTCGTAGGTGCCGGCATCGTCATCTTCGGGCTGTGGCAGTTCTATCGTGCGCTCAGCGGCGATCACAACCGGCGGGTAGAGCTGGGCCGCGCACGCTTCCGACTCCCCGTCCGTGCCCTCGGCATCTATGGACTGCTCGCGCGCGGCATACTGTTCCTGCTCGTCGGCGGCTATCTGGTCAATGCCGCCTGGCGCCACGATCCGCGCTATTCCGGCGGCATTGCCGGCGCGCTCGCCGGGCTGAAGCAGCAACCCTACGGGGCGTGGCTGCTCGGTACCGTGGCCAGCGGGCTGCTGTGCTACGGGCTGTATCAGATCACCAAGGAACCGTACCGGAATCTGGGAAACAGCTGAGCGCGCGACGGTCAGTGGCTGAGCCAGCCGATCTCCCTGGCGGTGAGCGGGCCGACGCGCTCGTCCTGAAGACCATCGGGCAGGTGCGCTTCCGTGGCGCTGAGCGGCATCCGTGCGGCCATGATCTCGGCCAACTGCTGTGGGTAGCGCGGCAGGAGCTGCGGCTCGGCGAAACCTTGCGGGTACTGCGGCAGACCCGTGGCCAGATCATATTTGTCCGTGGCCCCGAAGGTATGCAGCAGCTCGTGGGTGATCACGATGCGGTTCTGCGCCTCCTGCGCACGGCTCGCAAACAGGTGCACCACGGCCGTCAGGCCGCGCTGCAGCCCCGCCGAATGCGGAAGGCTCTGGATCAACGCCGGATCATGGTAGAGCAGGAACAGCGCGATCTTCGGGCGCGGGGAAACCGCGGCCAGCGCGCGATGGCGGTAGTAGCGCAGCCGCAGGCTCCAGAGCATGCGCGTGAACACGCCCGCGCCGGGATCGAGCGCCGGTGGCGGCGCAGACAGCGCCGGATAGAGCGTCAATTCAATCGGCTCATCGACCGCCACTGCGTAACGCCGCGCCTCGGATTTCAGGAAGGCGGCAACCTCATCGATCTTCCCCTGATCGAGCTGCGCGAGGTAGCGGGCAGTGGCCGCACTGCCGTCCGCGCTGACCGGGAACGCGCCGACGAAGATCATGCGCTGCCAGCTGGTGGTGCTGAAGCGGTCGATCCATGCCTGGCCGGCCACGACCAGCAGGACCAGCAGCAGGATAATGATGCGTAACGCGCGCCACATCGTAGGTGCTCGCGACTCGTTGACCCGGCCGACAGGTTGAGCCTACTTCGATTGCTTCTGCAACCGTTCTGCTGCCGGTGGCTTCACCTCGGGGATGACGCCATTGATGGCCTCCCCAGGCGTACTCGGCCCACCAGCGGTAGTGCCAGAAGCGAGAGCGCAAACAGGATGGCGAGCGCGATCCAGGCTTCGTTCAGTACCTGGGTGAGCGCGGCGCGCTTGATCAAAGGCGTGATCAGGATCCGCGTCATCTCATCAACCGGTCCCATCGGCCGGTTGTGGAACAGCGCCACGGGCAAGCCAACCAGGCGCGCCGTAATGGGATCACCGGCCTGAAGTCGTGCCACCAGGTGGGCGACATGGCCGCTCGCGCGCTCCTGTACCATCGTGTCGATCAGCGCGATGCCGATGGCGCCACCGAGATTGCGCACCAGATTGAACAGCGCACTGGCTTCCGGCACCTGGTCCGCTGGCCAGATGTCCAGCGCCAGGCGCGTGGTCGGCAGCAGACACAGCAGCAACGCGCTGCCGCGCAGTACCTGCGGCCAGAACAGCGCCGCAAAATCGCTTTGCGGGGTGACGAACCCATTGGCCAGCAGGCCGACGCCGAACACGCCGAAGCCAAGCATCGTCAGCATCCTGGGCGCGGCGCGGGTCTCCGCCCATGCCGCGACCGGCGCGCTGAGCAGTTGAGCGATGCCGGTGACCATCAGGATTTCGCCGATGATCAGCGGTGAGTGCTCGCGCACCAGCCCGAGAAACAGCGACATGATGAAGATCGAACCATACAATCCCAGCCCCAGCACGAAGCTGAAGATGCAGCCTGCCGCGAATCCGATATCGCCGAATCGCTTCAGATCGACTAAGGGATGGCTCACCGTTATGCAGCGCTGGATACCCAGCGCGCCGCTGGCGATGCAGGCCGTCACGATCACTGCGACAAACGCGCCCCGCCAGTGGTGACCCGGGCCTTCGTTGAGCAACAGTTCCAGCAGCGCCAGTGACGTGGCGAATAACGCCAATCCGGGCACATCCAGGTTACGCAGGGCGGCAACGGTCGGCACACCCACGCGCACGTGGGTCGCGACCAGCGCCGTCACCGTCAATCCCGGTACGACATTGATGAGAAAGATCCACTGCCACGAATGGGTTTCAGTCAGGTACCCGCCGACCATCGGACCCAGGGTCGGTGCCAGCAATGCGAATACGCCGGCGATAGTGGTCGCACGCAATTGCTGTGGCGCGGGCATCATGATGAACACCGCCGTGAACACCGCCGGAATCAGCATGCCGCCGAAAAAGCCCTGTGCCACGCGAAACGCGATCAGCATCGCGATGGAGCCGCTCGAGGCGCAACCGATGCTCGCCAGCGTGAAGGCGAGTGTCGCGGCGGCGAACATCCAGCGCAGCGAGAACGCACGCGTCAGCAGTCCCGTCAATGGAATCGCGATCACTTCCGCCATCAGGTAGCTCGTCTGGATCCAACCCAGCTGCGAGTCCGACAGATCCAGCGCGGCGGCAATATTGGTGAGCGAACTGGCCACGACCTGGATATCAAGGATGGCCATGAACATGCCGACGCACATCGCGCTGTAACCGATCCACAGCCGGCGCGAAGCGCGCGTCGCGCTGTTATGCGGCGTCACGGCGCAGGCCAATGCTCTTGCTGCTCAATGCGGCACCCCAGGTGAGAATCGCGGGACAGGCGCGGATCAGCTGCGCGGCGGCAGCGCGACCGTGATCGTTCATCGCCAGCGACGCGAACAGTGATGCGGCATGCAGCCGGGTCGCGAATTGCCGCTTCCAGGCGCGCGCATAGTTCGGACCGGCTGCGGCTGCGTCGGCGAGCAGGTATTGCGCCAGCAGCCACGCGGACTGGATCGCCATGCTGATGCCTTCGGCGATGATGGGATGGGCCTCGCCCGCGGCATTGCCCGCAAAGAAAATGCCGTCCTCAAAACACACCCGGATACCCGGACGCAGCGGGCCGGTGGCCAGGATGGCCGCTTCGACCGTTGCGCCCTGCAACGCGCGCCGCACGCCTTCGGTATTGGCCAGGATGTGACGCAGCACCGCCTCGCCTGCCCTGCCGGCATATGATTCGCGGACCCGGCCCAGCGCATCACGGCGGATGCAGCAGGACAGGCTGACGCGACCGCCATCCGTGTGCACCATGCCACCGTAGCCGCCGGGAAAGGCGAGCAGCGGCATCACCCCCGCCGCCAGCCGCGCGTCGCGCCAATGCGCCTTGAAGGCGAACAGGTCGGAGGGCCGCGCGTTGCGCGTGATGACGAATGGGCCCTTGGTGTTCCAGGAACCACAGGCCGCAATCACGACCCGCGCGTGAAACTCATCGACGGTGTCCGCGCGCCGCAACGTGAGTGCGTACTGGCCCGCATGCGGCGCGATCGCGGTCAGTTCGGCGGGCTGAAAGAGCGTCGCGCCGGAGCTGATCGCAGCATCGCGCAGCAGCCTATCCAGATGTTCGCGTCCCAGCGCCCGGCCCCATCCCAACTGTCCGCGCGGCAGCGGGGCCTGCACCATCGTTGCGCCGGAATAGGCCGCGACCGTGTGCACCGGCGGACCCGCCCTCGCGCAAAACTCAGTGGCCACACCGCAGGCCTCCAGCACCGGCAGGGTCGCCGCCGAGATGAATTCACCGCACACCTTGCGGCGCGGAAAAGCCGCGCGCTCGATCAGCGCCACCGACCAGCCCGCCTGTGCCAGCAGCCGCGCCACCGTCGCGCCGGCCGGGCCGCTGCCGATCACGGCCGCGTCAAACCGCATCGCGCCGGGCCGAAAAGCAATGGGTGAAGGGCAGCGCCAGTCCTTCGCGCATGCGCCAGCCCGCCGCGGGCCACAGCTCCGACAGCTCGCGCCCCACGAAGCCGGCGCGCACGCTGGCGACGGCGTCGTGCCGCGTGACATCATTGCAGGCCAGCGCGAACACCATGCGGCTGGCCAGCAGCGCGGTTTGCGAGCGGCGTGGCTCGCAGGCCACGAAACCGCGCGCGCGCTGCCCCGACTGGCCCAGCAACCGGCGCAGCGGCGCCTCTTCCAGGTGGTGCAGAAACAGGTTTGCCGTGATGATGTCGGCGTCCAGTTGCGGCAGCACCTCGAATATGTCGCCGGTGACGCTGGCGCATGTCCAGCCCAGAGCGGCGAAGTCGGCACGCGTGCGCGCAGTGACGATATCCTGCCGGTCCACGATCAGCGCCGTCACCCGCGGCCAGCGCGCCGCCAGCCGCCGCGCCACGCCCAGCAGGAAACGCCCATCGCCCGAGCCCAGATCGGCGAGCCGTCGTGGCGGCGCCAGCGACCGCAGCTGATTCGCCATGATCGCCTGCTGGCGCATGACGAAATTGATCCGGACCAGATCGCGCCGGGAGGCGCGGGCCCGCGGATCATCTGCTGCCAGCAGGTCCAGAATCTCCGGCTCCAGGGTGCGCGATAACCCCACTCACGCCGCCAGGCGAAATCGCATCGTCTCCGCTACCAGCCCCGGTCCGAAGGCCATCGCGCAGCCGCTGCTGCCGGGCGCGGCATCGCGCATCATGCGCTCGAGCACGAACATCACGGTGGCCGAGGACATGTTGCCGAAATCGCTGAGGACACCGCGCGACACCGCGAGCGCGCTCGGCGGCAATACCAGGCTCGCCTCTACCGCATCGAGTACCGTGCGTCCGCCCGGGTGCACCGCCCACAGATCGATCGGCGCCGCGTCATTCAGGAACGTCGCGCGTGCCTGGGCGAGTCCACTGCGGATGGCGCCCGGGACTCCGCCCGAGAGCACCATGTCGAAACCCTGTTCGCGGATGTTCCAGCGGATCAGCTCGGCGGTGTCAGGCACCAGCGACGCCTTGAACGAATCCATCCGCACGCCCACCGGATCGGCCGAAATGAGCGCCGCCGCGCAGCCATCACCGAACAGCAGGAAGGACAGGATCTCCTCCAGGTGCGTGGTCTCGTGCAGATGCAGGGTGCACAGTTCCAGGTTCATCGCCAGCACGCGCGCACCGGGCTCCGAGCGCACGATATGCCGCGCCAGTTTCAGCCCGTTGATGGCCGCATAGCAGCCCATGAAACCAACGAAGGTACGCTCGATGTCGGGCTTGAGTCCGCAGCGCTGCACCAGCTGCAGGTCTATGCCCGGCGCGAAAAATCCGGTGCAGCAGGTCACGATCAGGTGGGTAACGCGGCTGCGGTCCTCACCGGCCAGCAGCCGCTCCGCCGCGGCGGTCGCAAGGTCCGGCGCGAATTTCTCGAACAGCTTCATGCGCGCGCCGGTGCCCGGGAAGGCGCCGGGTCGGTAGAAATGCGCGGCGTCGCCCTCGCCCTCCGGCTCGAAAATCGAATGGCGGTGTGCTATCCCGGAGCGCTCCGCCATGCGGTTGAAGAGGGCAAGGCGGCGGCTGTCGGCCTTCAGCATTCGGCGCGCGAAGTCGATGAAGCCCTCATGCACGTCATGCGGCGGCAGCGCCGTCGCGATTCGATTGATGAATGCATCGGTCATAACTTCCCCAGTGTGTACCCTGGCGGACGAACCGGGTTCAGAAATGCAGCAGGCACGGCTGCCTAATGAGCAGGCGGATCCTGGCGCGAGGTTGCCCACGTGCCTCGCGACATATGCCACCGTAGCACCTGTGCGGTGGCGCCACGAGGCTGCGTTTGGAGCGTCGCGGTGTCAGATTTCATGCCGATTCGACGCAGAACCCGGGCCATCATGGGGTTAGCCCTCGACACTCTGGCGTGCACGGTCTGAAGCTGCAGCGAAGTAAAGGCGAATGCCAATGCCGCCTGCGCCGCCTCGAAGGCCAGCTCCTTGCGCGCGAGCCGATCCGCAATCCAGACACTGAGATTCGCGTGCCCAGTGGCCAGTTCGATTCCCTGCAGGCCGACATAGCCACAAAAGCGATCGTTATCAAGGGCCGAGACCGCCCAATGCACGGCGCAGCGCTTACGCCATTCCAGCGGATGACTTTCGATCCAATACTGCGCCTGGCGCGCATCGAACGGTCGCGGCACCGACAGGCTCGCAGCCGCGATCCGGTGTGCCGCAACGGCGCTGATGAGACTTGAAATGTCGAGCAGCGAACAGGGTCGCAGGCGCAGCCGCGAAGTCGCCACTACCGGATAGCGCGTCTGCAGCAGCAGCGTGTGCGAGCCCACCGGACTGCGCTGCAGCGACGCGTCGAAATCTGTGTTGACAGGCATGGCCGTTCACTTTATTGAACGCTGTAGCCACGACCCGTCAGGCAAGCGGCTTCAGCCTGCAGGTAATTCTCGTGCTTTGCGCCATCCTTCCCGGAAGGATCCGTGTTCGGCTGCGTGCCGGCCCACTGCTGGCATTCGCTGCGATCCTTGGCCTGCTGCGCATCGGACTGCCCATTTTTCGGATAGGCATACAGTTGCGCCGAGGCGGAGTCTGCGGGCGCGGCCTGCGCTTCATTTATCAATCCCGCGGGCGGCTCGATCGTTTCATATTCGCCTGCATCACCATCCCACTGGTAGTAATTGTCATCTGCGTAGTAGTACGGCACGCCGTCCCAGTAGTACGTGGCGTAGGCAAGCGGCAACGCCGAAAATAGCAGCCCGTAGCCGAGCCATCCGGGTCCGCCGTAGCCCCCGCCGTAATAGTGTCCGCCACGCCAGCCACCACCGTGCCAGCCACCGTGGAAGCCGCCCGCGCCGTGGAAGCCGGTGACGCCGCCATGCAGGGCACCCCCGCCATGAAAGCCACCGCCGTGAAAGGCGCCCCCACCATGAAACCCACCGCCATGAAACCCACCGCCATGGAAGCCACCGCCATGGAAGGCGCCGGCATGGGAGCCGCCACCACCATGAAAGCCTCCACCGCCGCCGTGCTGCGCAAGTGCGGGACCCGCGCCCGCGAGGGCCAGTGCCGCCAGTGCGCCAATTACAATCCGACTCAGTTTTCCCGTCGCCATGACAGTTCTCCATCGCTTCTGTAGGCTCGATTCTGAGCTGTCGTCCTTAGAATCCCGATGGCCCTCAGCCACCGCTGATTCTAATGGCGTCTTAATGCGCCTCTAATGTGGAAGTCCTTCAATCTGAATGGATTATGCGAATCCTGATCGTTGAAGATGATCCTAAGCTGGCGGAGTTCATCGCCCGTGGACTGCGCGGCGAGCGATTCGCCGTGGACGTGGCCGGCAATGGCGTGGACGGCGAACGCTATACACAATCGTACGAGTACGATCTTCTGGTACTGGACCTGCTGCTGCCGCAACTGAGCGGTACGGAACTGCTGCGGCGCGTGCGCCTGGCCTACCCCGCATTGCCCATTCTGGTGTTGACCGCGCGCGATGCGGTCGAGGACAAAGTGCTGCACTTCGAGGCCGGCGCCGATGACTATCTCACCAAGCCATTCGACTTCGCCGAGCTGCTCGTACGCATCAAGGCGCTATTGCGCCGCAAGCCCGCCGAGCGGGCGGACATTCTGCATCTCGCGGACCTGGAGCTTAACCGGCTGACGCAGCAGGTGCGGCGTGGCGGGCTGCGCATCGATCTCACCGCCAAGGAGTACGCATTATTGGAGTACCTGATGTGTTCGCCGGGGCGCGTCTTCTCCCGCACCATGATTCTCAATCATGTCTGGGACCAGAGCTTCGAGGGCGTCACCAACATCGTCGATGTCTACGTCCGATACCTGCGCAAGAAGGTGGACGAGCCCTTTCCCGAGAAGCTCATCCACACCATCCGCGGCGTCGGTTACTGCGTGCGCGAGGCCGAGCCGGAACCGCATACGGCCGGCGAATGAACATTCGCTCGCTGGAATTCCGGCTTGGCGCCTGGTACGCATTGCTGATCAGTGTCACATTCATCTGCGTCGGCGCCGGCGCCTTCTACGGCCTGAAGCATTATCTGCACGGCAATCTGCGCGATACGCTCAGCCGCCGCGCCGCGGTGGTCGAGCAGATTCTGATGGCGCAGGCGCCTGATCCGACACGGCAGTCCCTGGCGGCCGCCATCGAGGCGCGCGTCGCGCCCGAAATGAACGATCGTTTCGTGCGCGTGACCCGCCGGCCCGGCGGTCCGTGGTATGCCTCCGGTGCCCCATCCGATGGCAGTTTTGATCCGCAGGCCATCCGTGCGACGCCCGCTGGAGCATTGCTGGAGGACGGCGATCTGCTGCTCAGCGGCACGGATTTCAGGGTCCGATCGGCGGACTACCTGATCGAGGTCGGCGTGTCGACCCAGGCGGTGCGGGACACGCTCGGGCACCTGCTCGACCTGCTGATCCTGCTCATTCCGGTGCTGATCGTGTGTGCCGCCGCCGGGGGCTACTTTCTGGTCAATCGCGCGCTGCGCCCGGTCGATCGACTGTCACGCACCGCCGAGCAGCTGAGCCTGCAGAACCTCACGCTGCGGCTGCCGGTGCTGCAAAGCGGGGATGCGCTCGAACGACTGTCTCTGGCGCTGAACAACATGCTGGCGCGGCTGCGCGACTCGGTCCTGACCTCGCGCCGCTTTCTGGCCGATGCCTCACACGAACTGCGCACGCCCTTGACCATCATCAAAGGCGAGCTTCAGGAGGTTTCCCGCACGACGACGCTCACCAGCAGCGAAGTGCGCGAACGGGTCGGCAGCGTGCTGGAGGAAGTGGATCGGCTCGAGCACCTCGTTTCGGGGTTGCTGGCGCTGTCGCGCCTGGATGCCGGGGAGGCGCGCCGTGAGTGGCGCCTGTTCGACCTCGCGGCGCTCGCGCGCACGACCGCCGAACAGATGCGGCTGATGGCCGAAGATCGTGGCCTCATGCTCGACATTGACACCGCGGCGGCGACGGTGTGCGGGGAAGCTGCGCGCATCAAGCAGGTCATCGTCAATCTGCTCAGCAACGCCATCCGTTTCACGCCACCCGGGGGCACCGTCGCGCTGCGCGTGCTGAGAGTCGACGACGGCAGCGTGCTGGAGATCCGTGACACGGGAATCGGCATACCCGCCGAAGCGCTGCCCAAGGTCTTCGACCGCTTCTTCCGGGTCGATGAAGGCCGCTCGCGCGAGGAGGGGGGTGCCGGTCTGGGATTGTCGATCGTGCGGGCGATCTGCGTCGCTCACGGCGCCGAGATTGCGGTCGAGAGCCGCGTCGCTCACGGCAGCACCTTCCGCGTCCATTTCCCGCAGCATCACGCGCCGGTGGGGGAGGCGCCGTTGCAATCGCTGTAGGCGTCGGCCGTCACCGCAGACAAAACGTTCGCAAAATCAGTCAGATAAACTTTAACGGGGCAGTATATGTAGGGCTTGGTGAAGTGGATAGCTCCAATGCGCTGACAGGTGTCACGAAGCGCCGGATGTAAAACACGAGTGTCACCTGTAACGAATGAGTGCTTACTATGAACTCAACGATCACCCCAGCTCCTACCAGCAAAATTGTGGTTGGCGTTGCCCTTGCCCTGCTCATGGGCGGAGGGGCGTACCTATATATCGCCCACAGCGAGCACGTGATGCAGGTTGCCAAGGCAACCCCCCCGGCACCGCTCGCGGCGCCAGCCTCACCGCCGCCGGATACGAGCGCGTCCGCGCCCGCCGCCGCGGCTTCGTCCGCACCGGTCGATGAGGCCGCCGCCGCCCGTGCCGCGGCGCTCGCCACTCCGCCTGCGGCGACCCCCGCACCGAGCGTGGCACAGAACGATTCCAGCAATGACTCCACGAACTCTTCCGATCAGCCCAAGCCGGCCAAGAAGAAGTCAGAACGTCGGGCGCGCAATCGCACCAGCGAAACTGCTTCCGATGCCGGCAATGACTCGACGGCGAGCAACAATGTGACCCCACCGGCGGCCCCCGTCGGTGAGGCGCCCGCTGCGGCGCCGGCGCCGGCGCCGGCCACTCCGGCAGCGGCTCCCGCCACACCGGATAACGCGGCGGCGGCAAACACTCCGGCGGCCCCGGCCGCCACCGACCCTGGTGCTTCAGACAGCAAGATCTCGGCCGATGTAAAGTCTGAGATCGCGACAGCGGCGCCGAACAGCAACGTGAACGTCACCACCACCAACGGTGTCGTCGCGCTTGCAGGCTCGGTGCCCAGCCAGGATGCCGTCAATCAGGCCAAGCAGGCCGCGATGCAGGTGCCCGGCGTCAAGACTGTCGATACGTCCGGCCTGCTGGTTAGCAACCAGTAGTCCACTCCACAGCCCAGGTGCTCTCAAGGACCGATGTGGCGCTTGCCGCCCATCGGTCCTTTTCATTGGGCGAAAGGTTTGCAACAAACCAGCATTGACGTCAGCTCCCTGACAGTCTGGATGATGGGTCTTTGTTCAGCGGCTGATCCGCTATATCATTTACCCTAAGGGATGAGAATCAAGTCAACACTGATCCCCGTCCTGCTGGTGTTGTCGACTGCCAGCTGTGCGGTCGGTCCCAATTTCAAGCCACCTGCCGCGCCAAACGTCAGCGGCTATACCGCCACTCCCCTTGCCACCACCACCGCCACTGCCAACGTCGCCGGTGGCGATGCGCAACGGTTCGTCACCGGCGCCGAGCTTGCCGCGGACTGGTGGACCTTGTTCCACTCCCGCCCACTCAACGACCTGATCGGTCAGGCGCTCGCGAACAATCACGACCTGAAGGCCGCCCAGGCGGCATTGCTGGAAGCCCGCGAGAATGTCCTCGCCCAGCGCGGCGCCTACTTTCCGAGCCTCGACGCCGAGTTTTCCGCCAGTCGTCAGCGGCAACCCGGTTCGCTGGCGCCGGTGCCCGCCAACAATTCGCTGCTCTACAGCCTCTTCACACCGCAGCTCAACATCTCGTATGTGCCCGATGTCTTCGGCCTGAACCGCCGCAGCGTCGAGTCCCTGCAGGCGCAGGCCCAGAGCGTGCGCTTCCAGATGCTCGCGACCTATACGACGCTGACCTCCAACGTGGTGGTCACGGCGATTCAGGCCAGTGCGATGGACGCGCAGGTCGCGGCGACGCGCGAACTCATCGCACTCAATGCCCATGCACGCGAAATTTTGAACTATCAGCAGCGCAAGGGTTATGCCAGCGGTGTCGATGTGGCCGCGCAGGAGTCGCAGCTCGCCCAGGTCACCGCCACCTTGCCACCGCTCATCAAGCAGGCCGAGCAGCTGCATCATCAGCTGGCGGTGCTGACCGGGCACTTCCCCAGCGAGAGCACCGCGGAGGCAATCGAGCTGTCGAGTCTGCAGCTGCCGGCGGATCTGCCGGTCAGCATGCCCGCGCAACTGGTTGCGCAGCGTCCGGATGTGCGCCAGGCGCAGGAGAATCTGCACGCCGCGAGCGCGCAGATCGGCATTGCCGTCGCGAACCGATTGCCAACCCTCACTCTCACCGCCAATGCCGGCAGCACGGGCCTGGCGATCAGCCAGCTGTTCGGCCCCGGCACGAACTTCTGGGGCCTGGCGGGGGATGTCACGGCGCCGATCTTTGAGGGCGGCAAACTGCTGCACCAGGAACGCGCCGCGCGCGCCGCCTACACCCAGGCCGCCGAGCAATATCGCAGCACCGTGTTGACTGCGGTGCAGAACGTCGCCGACACGCTGACAGCGCTGCAGCAGGACGCTGAGGGCCTGAAGGCGGCGGCGGCCGCGGAACACGCCGCCAAAACCACGCTGGATCTGGCGCAGCAACAGCTTCGCGACGGCTACGTCGGTGATCTTGCGCTGTTGAACGCCGAGCAGGCCTACCAGCAGACGCGACTGAATCTGATCCAGGCCCAGGGCAATCGTTATGCCGACACTGCGGCGCTGTTCCAGGCCCTCGGTGGTGGCTGGTGGCAACGCGCGGATCTGGCACAGAGTGCTCATGGGAACTGAAGCACGCTTGCGACTCGCGCCCGTCCTCGTGCCGATCGCCCTCCTCTTGGCGGCGGGCTGCTCATCACAGAGTCCCGGCAACGCGCCCGAAGCGGCCGCGACCGCCAGCAACGTCACGCTGACCGCAGCGCAGCGGCAACATGTGCAGATCGCGACCGTCGCGGCGACCACTTTCCGCAGGTCCATCGAGACCACCGGCGTGGTCGATTTCGACAACGATCAGGCGACCAGCGTACTGGCGCCCTTCTCCGGACCGGTTTCGCATCTGGTGGCATCACTCGGGGAGCGCGTCAGCAAAGGGCAGGAACTGGCGACCGTGAGTTCGCCCGATTTTGCCGCCGTCTTCGCCGCCTACCGCAAGGCGCTGGCCACTGCCGCGACCGCCCGCCGCCTGGCGGACTTGGACAAGGATCTGCTCCAGCACCAGGGCGTTGCCGAGCGCGAAGAGGAGCAGGCACAAACCGATGCCGCCAACGCGGAGTCCGATCGCGCTGCGGCACTGCAGGCGCTGCTCGCCCTGGATGTCGACCCGCAGACCATCAAGGACATCCAGGACAACCGACCCGTCGCGCGTCTGGAGGGCACCATCCGTTCGCCGATCGCGGGGATCGTGGTCGAGAAGCTGATTACGCCGGGACAACTGGTTGCGGCCGGCACCACGCCGTGCTTCACCGTGGCCGACCTGTCGCGCGTTTGGGTGCAGGCGCAGATCTTCGGTGCGGATGTTGCGGCGATCCATGACGGTGACAGTGCCGATGTCGACTCAGACATCGCTGCCACGCACCTGCACGGCACGGTGACCAATGTCGCGGCGCTGGTCGATCCCGACACACGATCGGTCATCGCACGCGTCACGGTGACGAATACCGGGCAGCTTCTGAAGAAGCAGATGTACGTGCGCGTGCTGATCCACTCGCAGCACGAAGACACCGGCCTGCTCATTCCGGTGTCGGCGATATTGCGCGATGATGAGAACCTGCCCTTCGTGTACCTGGAGCAATCCGACGGAAGCTTCGCGCGCCGCCACGTCACGCTCGGTTATCGCGACGGCGACCGTTACGAGATACCGACTGGCCTCAAGGCCGGCGAGAAAGTCGTCGTCGCGGGCGGCATCTTCGTTCGTTTCATCCAGAGCCAATGAGCGCCGAAGTGCCGTCCAACGCACCGGCGCCGCGCTCCGGATCGGCCATCAATCGCATTGTCGCCTTTGGGCTCGAACAGCGTTTCCTGATCATCCTGCTGGCGGCGGGCCTGATCGGCGCCGGCTGGTGGGCGCTCAAGCGACTGCCCATGGATGCCTATCCCGATCTGTCCCCACCGATCGTGGAGATCATCACGCAATGGCCCGGCCACTCCGCCGAGGAAATGGAGCGGCTGGTCACGGTGCCGGTCGAGTTGGGTCTCAACGGCATCCCGGACCTGGCCACAAAGCGTTCCATTTCCCTGTACGGATTATCGGATGTCACGCTCACCTACCGCGATCGCGTCGACAATTACTTCGCGCGCCAGCAGGTCTTCAATCGGCTCGGCGACATCACCTTGCCCACCGGCGTCGCCCCTTCCGTATCGCCGCTGTCCTCGCCGTCGGGATTGATCTATCGCTACGTCCTGGAAAGCCCCGATCGCTCGCCGATGGAGCTCAAGACCTTCGAGGACTGGGTGGTCGCGCCGCAGTACCGGTCGGTGACCGGAGTCGCCGATGACTCGGCCTTCGGCGGCGGCGACATGCAGTACCAGGTGCTGCTCGACCCCGCGCGGATCGCCGCCGTCGGACTGTCTGTCTCACAGGTCGAGGCGGCGCTCGCCGCGAACAACAGCAATGCGGGCGGCGGGTTCTATTCCCAGGGCGGGCAGTTCTTCTACATCCGTGGGCTGGGCCGGCTGACCACGACGCAGGACATCGAAGAGGTGGTGCTCGCGGTGCATAACGGCACCCCGGTGCTGGTCAGGGATGTGGGGCGCGTGGCCATCGACATCGCGCCGCGCCTGGGCGAGTTCGGCTACATGCGGCGCGACGACGCGGTCGAGGGCGTGATCCTCATGCTCACCGGCGAGAAGACCCAGGATGTACTCCGGCGCGTCGAGGCGAAGACCGAGGAACTCAATCGCGAGGTGCTGCCGCGGGACGTCAAGATCCATCCGTTTTACGATCTGGCCGATCTGATCGCCGAGACGACCCAGGTGGTCGAGCGCAATCTGTTGCTCGGCATGGTCCTCGTGGTTGCCGTGCTCGTATTCTTTCTCTATGACCTGCGCGCGGGGCTGATCGTCGCCGTCACCATCCCGCTGGCGCTGCTGTTCGCGTTCGTCTGCCTGGACCTGCAGAATGCCTCCGCCAACCTGCTCTCGATCGGCGCCGTCGATTTCGGCATTCTCGTCGATGGCGCGATCTTCATGGTCGAGAACATCTTCCGCCAGATCGCCCTGCGGCACGGCTCGCCGATCAAGATCCGCGAAGTCATCATCGATGCAGCCGCGGAAGTTGACCGCCCGCTGGTTTACGCGGTCGCCGTGATCGTGGCGAGCTTCCTGCCGATCTACGTGCTGACCGGACCCTCCGGCACGCTGTTCAAGCCGATGGCCGACACCATGATTTTCGCGCTGATCGGCTCGCTGCTCGTCACCCTGACGCTGCTGCCGGTATTGTGTGCCCTGTTCATGCGCCGCAACGTGCGCGAACGGCGCAATACGCTGTTCGACAAAACCCGCACCGCGTACACCCGTGGTCTGCAGTATTGCCTGGGACGCCCCTGGCTGACGGTCATCGTCCCGACCGTTCTGCTCGGGCTGTCGCTGCTGCTCGTCCCGCGCATCGGCGCCGAATTCATGCCGCACCTGGACGAGGGCGCGCTGTGGGTGCGCGCGACGATGCCCTACACCATTTCGTTCGATGAGGCGGCGGACATCACCCCGAAGATCCGCGAGGTCTTGAGCTCATTTGCGATGGTGACGACCGTCACCTCGGAACTCGGCCGGCCCGATGATGGCACCGACTCGACCGGCTTCTTCAACGTCGAGTTCTTCGTGGGTCTGAAGCCTTATTCGCAGTGGCACGGCGCCTACCGTGACAAAGCCGCCCTGATCGATGCCATCAACCGCAAGCTGCAGTCATTTCCGGGCATCGACTTCAATTACACCCAGCCTGCCGAGGATGCGGTCGATGAAGCCGAAACCGGCCTGAAGAGCGCCTTGGCCGTGAAGATATTCGGCGCCGACCTGCAAACGCTGCAGGTGAAGGGCAAGTCCATTAAGGACGTGCTGGAGCATGTGCGCGGCATCAGCGATGTGACGCTGGTGCACGAACTCGGGCAGCCGAGCCTCACCATCAAAATCGATCGCGCCAAGATCGCCCGCTACGGCCTGAATGTCTCCGATATCAACGGCCTGATCGAAACGGCGATTGGCGGCGATGTGGCGACGCAGGTCGTGCAGGGTGAAAAGCAGTTCGATCTCATCGTCCGGCTCGATCGCCAGTTCCGCGACAATCCTCAGGAAATCGGCAACATTCCGGTGGCCGCGCCCGGCGGGCAGCAAGTCCCGCTCAGGCAGCTGGCCGATATCGAGGAGACTGATGGCGCCTCATTCATCTACCGCGAAGACAATTCGCGCTATATCGGCGTGCAGTTCTCGGTGACCGGTCGCGACCTGGCCGGCGCCGTGCAGGATGCGATCAAGCAGGTCCACGACAAGGTCGGCCTGCCGCAGGGCTATCGGCTGGACTGGGGCGGCGAGTACAAGGAATACACCGCCTCGCGCGCGCAGATGAATGTGATTCTGCCGCTGACGCTGGTCGTGATCTTCATGCTGCTGTTCGTGCTCTACAGCAATTTCAAATTCCCCTTCATCACGGTGCTCGGCGTGCTGCTGTCGGCGCCGGTCGGGGGCATTCTCGCACTGTGGATCACCGATACTCCGTTCTCCGTGTCGTCCGGCATCGGCTTCATCGTGCTGTTCGGCGTCTCGGTGCTGACCGGCGTGGTCTACATTTCCTACGTCAACGAATTGCGCCGCAGCGGTACCGCGACCGATGAGGCCATTCGCGAGGGCGCGATCCTGCGGTTGCGCCCGATCATGATGACCGCGCTGGTCGCAGCGCTCGGATTGCTGCCGGCGGCGCTGGCCACCGGCGTCGGCACGGATTCGCAACGGCCGTTCGCGCTGGTCATCGTCAGCGGCATGCTGTCGCGCCTGCTGATCAGCATCTTCCTGATGCCGGCGCTGTATGCGCTGGTCGCGCGGCCGGATGACCGGCTGCAGGTGTGACCTCTAGGAGGCGCGCAGCGGTCGCGCAAAGAGCAGTTGCGCCAAAGGAACGGCAGCAAGCGCCCCCAAGAGCTGCGCGAGGATGAACCCGGGCACATGTGAAGGCGCAATGCCGGCGAAGGTATTCGAAAGCGAGCGAGCGATGGTGATCGCCGGATTTGCGAAAGACGTGGAGGAGGTAAACCAGTACGCGGCGCCAATCCAGCCCGCAATCATCCAGGGAGCATCTTCGGTGCGTCGATGGCCCAGGACAATGAGCAAAAGCCCAAGCGTGGCGATGAATTCCCCCAGCCATTGTCCCAGGCCCGTCCTGGCGTGGCGCGAAGACTGGATAAGCGGTAGGCTGAACATCGCGTGCGCGATGATAGCGCCCGTGCAGCAGCCTGCGATCTGAACGAGAATGTAAGTACTCGCCTCGCGCCAGGACTGCACGCCGCGCAAGGCCAGCACCAGTGACACCGCAGGGTTGAAGTGCGCCCCGCTTATGGGGCCCAGCAGCGCGATGAGCGTAGCCAGCGCTGCCACCGTCGCAGCCGTATTGGCGATGAGTGCCACCGCGAGATTTCCGCCGGCGAGGCGCTCGGCCATGATTCCCGAACCGATTACCGTCGCAGCCAGGATGGCAGATCCGAGTCCTTCGGCGAGTAGGCGCCGCATCATGATTCGGCGCCCGCCCGCCCGATCTCTTTGATGAACAAGCTGATGCGCGCCTCGAGTTCGTGCAGGGCCGCGCGGAACGCCTGCATCCTCTGAGCGTCCGTGCCGGCAACGGCCGCCGGATCGGCAATGCCCCAATGCGCGGTGATGGGTGAGCCCGGCCAGAGGGGACAAGTTTCACCGGCGGCGTTGTCGCAGACGGTGAAGACAAAGTCGAGCGCCGGAGCACCCGGCGCGACAAACTCGTCCCAGCTCTTGCTACTGAGCCCTTCAGTGGGAAGACCCCGGCGCTTCAGCAGGCCAAGTGCCAGCGGATTCACTTCGCCCTTCGGATAGCTCCCCGCACTGAACGGGTGGAACCTGCCGGCGCCCAGCTGATTCAGCAGGGATTCCGCCAGGATGCTGCGCGCCGAGTTTCCCGTGCACAGGAACAGCACGGTATAGATTCGCTCTGCAGTCATCGGCGCGGACCTATGCGACCGTTGCCGTGCGTTTCACGGCCCGGGCAGGGCGCGAGGGCTTACAGACCGGGGGACATTCAGCGCTGTTGATACAGCAGTTCTGGGTCAAATACCCGACCAGGCCATTCATGGCCGTGAAATCCGCGCTATAGATCAGTTGGCGGCTATCGCGCCGCTGGCTGATCAGGCCAGTGCGCTGCAGGGCCTGCAGATGGAAGGTCAAGGACGACGGCACAAGCCCCAGCTTTGATGCGATAAGGCCGGCCGGCAACCCGGCCGGACCTTTCTCCACCAGTATTTTGAAAATCCGCAGACGATGCTCATGCGCCAGAGCGCCCAAGGCCTCGATCACGTCATCGATTTCCATATCATTACGATATTACGATAAATATCGTAATGTCAACCGCCAGTGGTCGATCGCCGGATCGGATTCCCATTCATTTCACTGAATACCAGGTTGCACGCGCCTTGCCGTGCTGACGTACACGCCCCGCTGATACCAGTTCGCGCAGTCTGACCTTGAGCGTGTTGCGGTTTGCCCCGGTAATCACTGCCAGTTGCGCGATGCTGAGGCGCTCCTGCGCGTGAAGCGCCTTGAGCACCAGGCGTGACAGGTCCAGCAATTCATCGTCGGCCTGCTCGGCATTGCGTACGCGCTCGAGGCGGACGGCCAAAGTGTCCTTTTGTTTCTTCAGGCAACGAAGAAAGAAGCCGATCCACGGCTCCCAATCGGGCGCTGCGCTTTTCAGCGTCGCCTGCGTTCGTCGCAGCGCCTTGTAGTACAGGTCCTTGTTTTCCTCAACCACCCGCTCCAGGGAAGCATAGGGCACATATGCGTAACCCGCACGCAAGAGCAGGAGCGTGGTGAGCACGCGCGACAGGCGCCCGTTGCCGTCCTGAAAAGGGTGTATCGCCAGAAACGCCGCGATGAAGATCGCGACAATGAGCAGGGGCTGCATCGCCTCTTCTTCGATTGTCTTGCGTGTCCAGGCGATGAGATCCTCCATTTCGCGTGGCGTGTCAAAGGATGTCGAGGTCTCGAATACCACGCCGATCTCCTGCCCCCGCGCATCCAGCGCAACGACGTTGTTCGCGAGGGTTTTGTAGGCCCCGCGATGGCGCTCATCCTTGTCGCTGTGGCGCAGCAGAATCTGATGCAACTGGCGGATATGGTTTTCGGTGAGGCGCAGATCGGCGAAGGCTCCGAAGACGAGATCCATCGCTTCGGCGTACCCAGCGACCTCTTGTTCATCGCGCGATATGAAGGACTTGGTCCCGACGCCGGACAGCAGAGTCTCCACCTGTGCGTCGCTTAGGTTCGCTCCCTCGATTCGCGTGCTGGATCCGACGCTCTCGACCGTCGCCACCTTGCGCAACGCACCGAGGCGATCGGGCGAGAGCGTCTTGAGGGCTTCCCACCGACCTTTGAACTCGTCGATTTCAGCGATGAGCTTTACGAGGTCCGGACTTAATAGGAGGTAGGGCTCTCTCATACCCAATCATACCCGATAATGCCCGATTAGCCAACATTTAGGCCCCGTCCAGTTGACTGCAATCCATTGAATAATAATGGTTAAACTGCATATCAGGTATAATTGGGTAAGAAAATGGGTATTCGGCCACGGGTAGCCGCCCCCCTCAGTATCCGAACTTGTAGTGGATCTCGCCGTAGATCTCGCGCGGGTTGTCCCAATGCAGTCCGTCGAAAGTCAGACTGTTGTCGATGAGCAGGTGTTTGTCGGTCACGTTCACGACGGTGAGCGCGGCCGAGAAGTTCGGGCTGAACTGCTTGCCGACGCTCACGTCCAGCGTTCCATGGCTTGGCAGATGGCTCGCGGGCCCATCGCCATTTGCGAATCCGGAACCGAAGTACGCATTCATGGAGGCATACGCCTGCCAGGGCAGCTGGGCGCGGAAGCCGAAATTGAGCGTATTGCGCTGATCGTGATCGAGCGCGTAGTAGCCGCTGGGCGGTGAAAAGTCGGTGAGGCCGCCGCTGATCGTTCCGGTCGCATCCGCGGTCTGGTTCGAATACGTGACGTACACCTCGTCGCCCGCCCAGAAGCGCGGCGAGCGCACGGTGAGCTCATTGCCGGCGATCAACGCTCCGGTGATCGTGATCGGCAGGAACACATTCGAGTCGCCGATCGGGTTGTGGTCGAAGAAGTTGCGCGACTGCGTCCGGAAGTGATCGATATCCACCGTCCATCCGCGCACCGGAATGGTCAAGCCGACCTGGTATTCCTCGTCGCGCTCACCCTGCAGCGGCAGGAATCCCAGGTCGCTGCTCTGCGCAAAGGCCAACAGCGGTCCGGAGATCGTTTCAAGCGGCGGGGGCTGATAGAACTTTCCCCAAAAGCCCCGCAACACCCAGCCGACGACGGGAAGCTTGAGCGTCGTTCCCAGCCGTGGATCGGTCGCATTCTCGGTGATGAGCCCCTCGAAGTGCGTCTGCCGCAGGCCCGCCGACAGCGCCAGCCAGTCGGTGAGCTGGAAGGTGTCCTGCAGCCAGGCCGCCTCCACGTTGCCGCCGGGCCTGAAGGATTGGCGTACCTGCGGATAGCTGCCATCGTTGAACAGCACATTGAAGGACTGGTCGTCGGCCTGGCCGAACGCGGACAGGCCCGCGTCCAGCGTGTTACGGCCGCTACTGACGTGCAGGGCTTCCTGGCCCCCAAAATAGCTCGATGAGCGCTGCGCCGTCGTGCTGATCGGCTGATCCCACGCTGCCCCGTCATAGTCGGCCCGGTTGTAGTGATAGAAAACCGAACTCGTCAGCACCGTCGAACTGCTCAGGCTGTGCATCCACGACAGCAGCGTGTACGAGTCGGCCTCGCGCTGAATGTCGCCGGCGATCTGCCCGGGAGTGTTCGGGATCTCGTAGTCATCGCGCCGCGCGGACATCACCAGGCGAAACTGATCATCCGGAGTGAGGTTGTAGATCAGCGTCGAAAAGGCTCCATAGCCGTCCTGCGCATCGTGAATGATCTGCGCATCCGGCGTCATCAGTCCCAGATCGCTGCGGTTGCCGTTCACGCTGGCGTAGTACGCGAAGCGGTCGGAATGTCCGCCAACGCTCACATAGTCGTTGGTTTGGCCAAAATTGCCGCCGCTCAGCATCACATCCGCTTCGTTGTCGCGCTCAAATCCCGTGCGCGGCACGACATTGAACACACCGTAGGTCCGATCGCCCTCCGCCGCGCCGTAGCCACCGCGATCGACCTGCAGGTAGTCGATGTCCTTCGGGTCGATCTGCGGTCCGAGGTTGCTTGCGATATTCGAGTTCGGAATCTCGACGCCGTCGACCTCCCAGGTGACCTGATGACCGCCGCGCACGTGCAGCTGGTCATGCACGAAGTACGCCCCCGGCACGTAATCCGTAATCATCGCGAGGCTGTTGCTGCGCGCGGCCCCCGGGGTCTGCTGGATATCCTGGCGATCGACCAGCGTACTGGGGGTAAACGTGACCGCGTTGGGCAGCGCGCTGGCGGTCACCGTGACCGTCTCCAGTGCATCGCCCGCGGTCAGCTGGACATGGGTCGACGGCGCCGCGCCGGCCATGACCGTCACAGGCAGCGCGGCGCTCTCAAATCCGCTCTGGCTGACGTTCAGCAGGTAGTCGCCCAGCGGCACGCCGGGAAAGGCAAACTCGCCCGCTGCATCGCTTTTCACCGTGCGCGACAGGTCCGATGTCGCTGCTTTGAGCTGCACGCTGGCGCCTACCACGGGACGGTGATCGGCATCGTGCACGACGCCGTGTACATCGCCGATATCCGCGGCGCGTGCGCCGGCGGAGGCAAGCAGTGCCACCGCCATGATAGCGGCAAGCAATGGCACGAACCGGCGCTTGCGGTAAGCGTCTCCCATGAAAATTCTCCGTAAGGACCAGAACCGGACGCGGCCACGTGAACGCATCCCGTTACTGAGAACGCGCTCTCGTTGGTGCGCTGGACACATGCCAGCGATGCAGGTCGGATCAGGCTTCGGCGGGAGGTCCGCGAACGTGCGGGAGGTAGACGAGGCGGACCGAGGCGGCAACAGCAACGACAGGCACCGCGCGGACCAACTCGGTGGGAGCAAGTTCAGTGAGCAACGCAAATTGCGACGGCGGCCCGCTGGCACACGCCGTCCCGAACACGCAGTGTTCGGTGTGTGAATGCGGGCCGCCGTGCTGGTCGCCAGCTGCCATGTGCATTCCGGCAGGCATCAGCATTTCGGCTGGAAAGCCCTCCGGACAGATCTCCACGGCGAAGGGCCGGTCGCTTGCGGGCATGAAGCCCTGCGGCACGAGCGCACGCAATGCAAACGCGAGCAGCATGGCGCCCGCAATCAGCTTGCGAGTGGCCTTATGGGATGGACAGATGCGCATCGTGCGTTCGATCAGATCCGCCGCGAGGAATATTCGTCATCCTACACCGCCGGTTAGTCCGGGCCTAGCGCTGCGCCAGGAAGCGATAGCGATACACGTTCCCGTCGCGCACCACCCGCCCCGCTGAAGGATCACGGAAGTGGGCCGGGAAGCAGACCAGCGTCTCATCGACTGCGCGGTCGATGATGCGCCGGCGGGTCGCACGCGCCATGTCCGGATCGGCATCAAACGACATCGGCAGGTCCGGCCGCACCAGCTGCACCGGGTGATGCACCACATCGCCCCAGAAGATCGCCCGCTCGCCGCCACATTCGGCCAGCACCGCAAAGTTGCCCGGTGAGTGCCCGAAGGCCGGCTCCAGCCACACGCCATCGCCGATCTGACGGTGCACGAGCATATCCGCCTCGATCAGCTGCGCACGGCCGGCCTCGTATACCGGCAATACCGAGTCGCGGAACGCGCGCACATGATCGTCCTCCAGTTCCTGGCTGCCGAAATGCTCGAAGTCACGGCGCGAGAACAGGTAGCGCGCATTGGCAAAGGTCGGTACCCACTTGCCATTCTCCAGGCGCGTGTTCCAGCCGACGTGATCAAAATGAAGATGCGTACACAGCACTAGGTCGATGTCGTCCGTGGTCAGCCCAAGCTTCGCGAGATTTGCGAGGAAGGGGGTCTGCGCCTGGTTCACATCGGGGATCGAGCGCTGCTTGTGATTGCCGTTGCAGGCATCGACGAGCACCGTGAGACCATCGAGCTGCAGCACGTAACTGTGCATGCTCATCATGAATGCCGACTGCTCGGGCGTCGCACCCAGCGACTCATCCGCGTACCACGTGGCAAGTTTCGCGAGATCTTCTGGCGTGATGCCCTGCACGATCAACGGCAGCGGCGGACCGCTTTCCATTTCGAAGACCTTCTGTACCGTCATCCGTCCCAGCGTTACCGGCTGCATGCTGCTCTCCCGTTACCCTAAGGACGCATGATGATGCGCGCGCTGCGATCGTAGCTGAAATACGCCCAGGCCCAGTCGATCAGCACCACCAGGCGATTGCGGAAGCCGATGAGAAAGAAAATGTGCGCGGCCAGCCAGAAGCACCACGCGAGCGTGCCGGAGATCTGGTGGCCGCGCATTTCGACGACTGCGGCGCGCCGGCCGATCGTGGCGAGCGTGCCGTAGTCCCGGTAGCGAAACGCGGTGCGGGTGCGTCCCGCGAGACTTGCACAGACCGCCTGTGCCGCGTGCGCACCCATCTGCTTGGCGGCCGGGGCAATGCCCGGCACGGCGCGCCCAGCGCAGGAAATGCTTGCCAGATCACCGACAATCAGCACTTCCGGATGGCCCGGAAGTGACAGGTCCGGCTGCACCCGCACGCGGCCCGCCCGGTCCACCGGCGCCTCCAGCATGCGTCCGAGCGCCGAAGCCGCAACCCCCGCAGCCCAAATGATCGTCTGCGTGGCGATGCGCTCCTCGCCCAGCTCGATGTAATCGGCGCCCATCCCGGTGACCGCGCGGCCCGTTCGCACGGTGACGCCAAGACGCGCCAGCTGCGCGTTTGCCTTGGCCGACAACTGGGGCGGCAGATTCGCCAACACCCGCTCGCCGGCCTCGATCAGCAACACTCGCGCCTGTCGTGGATTGCTGCGCCTGAATTCCGGCGCCAATGTGTGACGGGCAATCTCCGCGAGGGTTCCCGCCAGTTCGACGCCGGTCGGCCCGGCCCCGATAATCGCGAACGTAAGCCACGCCTCGCGCCGCTGCGCATCGCTCTCCAGTTCGGCGCGCTCGAAGGCGGTCAGGATTCGGGCGCGAATGGCCAGCGCGTCGTCCAGAGTCTTCAGGCCCCGCGCATGTTCGGCCCAGTCATCGTGACCGAAGTAGGCATGGCTCGCGCCGGCGGCGACAATGAGATAGTCGTAGTCGAACCCCTGCTCGCCCAGGAACACACGGCGCGCCGCCAGATCGATGGTGCGCACCTCGCCCATCAGTACCGCGACGTTGGCCTGCCGCCGCAGGATGTGCCGCAGGGGCGCCGCAATCGAGGGTGCCGCCAGGCCCGCCGTCGCCACCTGGTACAGGAGCGGCTGGAACAGGTGGTGGTTGCAGCGATCGATCAGCGTGATATCCACGTCCGCCGAGCCCAGCGCCCGGACGGCCCACAGCCCGCCGAAGCCACCGCCCACCACTACGACGCGTTTGCGGGCTGGCATTTCGTGAGCATAGCATTGCAGATTGCGGGCAATCGAAGTGCGGGCCTACGCACAGCTAGCCAATTAACGAACTGATCTTCTGCGCATCCGCAGCCGTCGCGGGGTTGTAGACGACCATGCTCAGATCCGGCCGACCATCGACCGCGAACGCCGAATATTCGAAGGCGAGCAGCCCGAGCATCGGATGCCGTATCTGCTTGACCCCCTCGCCATGGGTTCGAACGTCGTTGTCCTGCCACATGGCATTGAACTCGGGGCTGAGCCGGGACAGTTCATCGACCAGAGGTTGCACCTGCGCCGCCGCACCCGCGCGAGCCGCGTCTGCCCGGAACGCACCCACCACGAACCGCGCGACACTTTCCCAATCGTACTGGGCCGCGCGGACGCGTGGATCGAGGAAGATGAAGCGCAGGATATTGCGCTGCTGCGGTGGCAGCGCGCCGTAGTCGACGAACATCACGGTCGCCGCCCGGTTCCAGGCGACCACATCCCAGGTCGCGGTCCTGATCAGTGCGGGGCTCGGCTGCAGCGCATCGAGTACATGTTGCAGCCGTGGCGTGACGCCCTCCTCTTGGCGGTAGCGAACCTCCGGCTGGCGGCCGAGGCCGAGCAGGAAAAGGTGCTCACGCTCGATCTCGGTGAGCATCAAGGCACGCGCAATCCGCTCGAGTACGTCGGCCGAGGGAGCGCCGCCACGTCCCTGTTCGAGCCATGTGTACCAGGTCGGGCTGATATTCGCGCGCTGCGCCACTTCCTCGCGGCGCAGACCGGGGGTGCGGCGATGCTGGGCCGGAAAGCCGAAGGCTGCCGGATCAAGTTTCCCCCGGCGGTCCTTCAGATAGCTGCCCAGTGGGGTCTGTGTCGCGATGGGTCGGTCGCCTATTAGTAACTATACTAGGATAATGTCACTACTTTACTAGAATAGCCCCACGGCGGACATTTGTCTCCTCAAGACCTAAGGAGATCTGATCATGCGTGTCTTTGTCACTGGAGCGACCGGTTGGGTCGGCTCGGCCGTCGTCAAGGATCTGATCGGCACCGGCCATCACGTGCTCGGTCTGGCACGCTCGGACCAGGCAGCGCAGGCGCTCCGCGCCGCCGGCGCCGAGATACATCGCGGCTCGCTCACCGATATCGACAGCCTGCGCAGCGGCGCGAGCGCAGCGGATGCCGTGATCCACACCGCCTTCAACCACGATTTCGCGAAATTCGCGCAAAACTGCGCGGAGGACGAGCGCGCCATCGCGGCGCTCGGCACCGAACTCGAAGGCTCCGCGCGCTCGTTGCTCGTGACATCCGGTGTCGCGCTACTCGCCGCTGGCCGCACTGCAACGGAGGAGGACGCGCCGGACCTCGCCTTTCCGCGCCGATCCGAGTCGGCGGCCGCCGCGCTGGTGGCACGCGGCGTGCGGGCATCGATCGTCCGGCTGCCCCCGACGGTGCATGGGCACGCCGATCATGGCTTCGTTCCCATCCTGGTCGCCATTGCCCGCGCGCAAGGCGTGTCCGCCTATATTGGCGATGGGCTCAATCGCTGGCCGGCGGTACACCGGCTCGACGCCGCCCGCGTCTATCGGCTCGCGCTCGAGCGCGGCGCGCCGGGAGGCCATTTCCATGCCATTGCCGAGGAGGGCGTGCCGTTCAGGAAGATCGCCGAGGTCATCGGCCGCCGCTTGAACATTCCGGTGGTCTCGAAGTCGGCCGAAGAGGCAGCCGAGCACTTCGGCTGGTTCGCGAGGTTCGCAGGACTCGACGCTCCGACATCGAGCGCGCGTACGCGCGCGCAGCTCGATTGGACACCGCAGCAGCCCGGGCTCATCGCTGATTTCGATCACCCGGCCTATTTTTGAAGGAAATGGACAATCCCCGATGCGATGAACGCATGGTCTATAATGCTGACGAATCGAACAGTTCGCTAAGGTAGTGCCGCGGGGGTTCTGCATTGAGCTGGTGGGCGTGGATGATTGGCGGCGCCATTCTCTTTGGCGCCGAGTTGGCGCTCGTCGACGCACAGTTCTATCTGGTCTTCGTCGGCTCAGCCGCTATTCTCGTTGGGGTGCTCGTTGCGTTCATGGCCGTCGAGGAGTGGGCGCAGTGGGCGCTGTTTGCGCTGCTGGCGGGCGGCTCCATGATGCTCTTCCGCGCCCGCATCTACCGCAAGGTGCGCGGACACCCCCCCGAGGTTCGCCGCGGACCCAGCGGCGATGAGCTGACACTGCCCGCGGCGCTCGCACCCGAGGAGAGCTGCCAGACCGAGCACGCCGGCAGCTTCTGGACCGTTCAAAATGACAGCGAGGTGGTACTTTCATCCGGCGCCCGTGTGCGCGTCGTGCGCGTCGAAGGAATGACGCTTCTGGTCCGCCCGGCCGGTTAAACTTTCAAGGACTTCTCATGGTCACGTCCTACGTTTTCATTGCTATCGCCATCGTCGTGGTCTTCGTGATTGCGCGTACCGCCATCGTGGTCCCGCAACAAAGCGCGTTCGTAATCGAGAATCTCGGCAAATACAGCCGCACCCTGCATGCGGGATTTCACATCCTGGTACCATTCGTCGAGCGGGTTGCCTACAAACACAGCCTCAAGGAGCAGGCTCTGGATGTCGCCGAGCAGATCTGCATCACGCGCGACAACGTGCAGGTGGGAGTCGACGCGGTGCTGTACATGCAGGTGCTCGATCCGCATCTTGCATCCTACGGCATCACGAATTACGGCTTTGCGATCGCGCAGCTCGCACAGACCACGCTGCGCAGCGAGATCGGCAAGATCGAGCTCGACCGGACGTTCGAAGCCCGCGGCATCATCAATGCGAACGTCGTTGCCGAACTCGACAAAGCATCGGGCGCTTGGGGCGTCAAAGTGATGCGCTATGAGATCAAGAACATCACGCCGCCGAAGGACGTCTTGTCCGCCATGGAAAAACAGATGCGGGCCGAGCGCGAGAAGCGCGCCGTGATCCTGGCCTCCGAGGGCGAACGCGACGCCAAGATCAACCAGGCCGAGGGCGACAAGCAGCGTGTCATCAAGGCTTCCGAAGCCAACCGGCAGCAGCAGGTCAATGAAGCCGAGGGCCAGGCAGCCGCGATCCTCGCGGTGGCCACCGCCACCGCCGAGGGCCTGCGCCAGGTCGGGAGCGCCCTGAGCGACCGCGGCGGCATCGAGGCCATGCAGCTGCGCATCGGCGAGGAGTACGTGCGCCAGTTCGGCAAGCTCGCGAAGGAGAGCACGACGCTGGTGGTGCCCGGGAACCTCAGCGATCTGGCTTCCGTCGTCACCATGGCGACGAGCATCATCCGCCGGGTTGCGCCCGTTCAACCTTAGCCTCGGCGTTAGCTGCCATCGAACTGGGCGCCCGCTGTCGCATGGTATCGTGTACGAGAAGAATCTCGGCAGGAACACGGCGACGGAGCAGGCTGCAGCCACCCCATGAATACACACACGACCCTGTTCACCGGTGCTGTGAAACGGCTGGCTAATCTGGGGGCTGCTTTCGCGGCTGCGGCCTTGTTGCTCAGCGCGCCGCAACTCGCACGCGCTTCAGACTCGGACAGCGAGCAGCCCGGAGCCCGTAATGCGCAGAACCAGTGCTTCAATCGACGTGAGTGGAAGGGTTTGTGGAAGACGGCGCCCGACGCGCGCACGATGTATATCAAGGTCGCCCACCGCGTCTATCGTCTCGATCTGGACACTGCTTATCCGCTGCTGAAATCCCCGTGGGCTTTATTGAGCAACACGGATGCCAGCAACGTCATCTGCAATCCCATCGATTTCAGGCTGGTGGTTTCTGATCGCCTCGGTGTCAGTCAGTCGGTCATCGTCAGGCACATGAGCGTCCTCGCGCCTGCTGAAGTGGCCTCCTTGCCGAAGGATCTGCGGCCGTCGTAGTCGCAGGTCACGCCAACTCACTCCACCAACGAATTCGGCACCAGCAACCCACCCGGGCGACGACACTTCCTGCGGACTTTTTTACACCGAATCCGATTCAGCAGACCGTGAGCTGGGCGAACGGCACAATCGCTAACACGGCGCTCGCAGGCCATATTTTCTGGCCCGGGACCGCCAATACAACCGTCACGCCGGCACCGGGAGTCGGTTCATTCATTCAGACGGGCGGGAGAGGGAGCGGCAATCATCCGCTACTCGATGATGTGCTCGGATATGCCTTCTTTGGTCTAAGGAATCCCATTTTGTCGGCAGGATGCAACTTCGGAAGTGGCACCGCCGCGATGGCGAATTGACGAATGCTGGGTCTCGACTGATGTCCAAATACAATCGCCCCGTTGTTACGGCGATACTGCTGCTCTCATTAGCCGCCTGCACTCCAGCTAGACAACCGTTCTTATCGGTCCAGTTCTGCTTGCAAAATAAGGCAGGCGCAGCTCGATTGATTTCAGAGCTTCTGGACTTGGCACATTCAAAGAACATGGAGTTCTTTGATAGTAGTGCGAGTACTGCAAAAGACCTCGCGGCTACTGGCTATCGGGGTCGCGAGAGGACTGATGGAAGTCCGGTAATAAACATCGGTTTAATGGGACACGATGGTCTATTCGTCGGAGGCGGGAACTTGGGGCTTCCTGGGTACCAGGTTCAGCTCGGATTCACAACCGGATCCGACGACGCCGAATCGCGTCGCTTTGCGGACGACGTTGTCACTCTACTCAAGCGAACGTGGCAGCTGAAGGTTCTGCCCGCTGGAGCGGCCGCAACACCAATGGCCGATTGCCGATGATCGTGGCAATAGAATTAGAGGCCGCAAACGAAGCCAACACAACCACCGGTAAGCACGCTGCCTTGCATAACTGGTGGTTCATCTAGCTCCACGACCGGAGCTGCTCTCGGCGGTCTCGCTGGCGGGACTTTTTCGCTTGGGTTGCAACGCAATTCGTCCCTGTCGCTGGTGAAGCGCAGACTT
>DATAVA010000045.1:0-5142 GCA_036267975.1 Steroidobacteraceae bacterium
TCAGGAAGGATTCTCGAGACTAAAGGCTGCGTTCTCATCGTCGTACGCAAACGCCTCGGCATAACGGCCCAGGCTGATCATGGCCCGCAGGGTGTGCTCCGCATCGTCCTCGCTCATATGGTCCTCAAGCTCGTCCGAGAAGCGGCTCTTGCGGGCGACGTGGGTGGGACGCTCATCGAGGACGCGGCGGATGTGCGCTGCGAGGGGCACGTAAGTGAGCAGCTGGCGCGAGAAGATGCGTTTGCGTTCATCCGGTTCGGAATTCGCGAAGGCATTGCCGACTTCCGTGAGGCGGATATCACCGCCCGCCACTTCCGCAAAGCGCATCATCTGCAGCGTTTCGGCGACGGGGAACAGTTCGTCGATTTCCATCTGCAGGTCCGAGGCGATCTTCGGCAGGTCCGCCGTGCCGTAGAAGGGCGCCGATGCCACGGTCTCCATCAGGCCGGCGAGCAGGTTGGAGGAAACGTGCGGCAATACCGTGCCTATTCCGAGGCCCGGGAAGCGCTCGTTGCGGGCATGCGCTTCGCCAGCCAGGCGCGTGGTCATGACCACGTAGATGCTCTCCACGAGTGCACGGAAGCTCGGATCCAGGCGATTGCGCGGCTGGGGCAGCGTGACCCGGATTTCAGTGAGGATGCGTCCTGGGTTGCTCGCAAATACCAGGATGCGGTCGCACATCAGCACCGCTTCTTCGATGTTGTGAGTGACCAGGATCACGCCCTTGATGGGCATGCGGCCTTCAGTCCACAGGTCCAGGAAGTCCGTACGCAGGGTCTCGGCCGTCAGCACATCCAGTGCCGAGAAGGGCTCGTCCATCAGGAGGATGTTCGGATGCACGACCAGCGCACGCGCGAAACCCACGCGTTGCCGCATGCCGCCCGACAGCTCCCGTGGGTAGGCGGATTCGAACCCGTCGAGTCCGATTAGGTCGATGGCGGCCAGTGCCCGACGCCGGATCTCCGGAGGCGCAACGTGCAAGGCCTCCAGTCCCAGCGCCACGTTCTCATACACCGTCAGCCAGGGGAAAATGGCGAAACTCTGGAACACCATCGAAATGCCATGCGCCGGGCCGTCGATGGGCTCCCCCAGGTACGACAGGGTCCCGCCCGTGGGGCTCGAGAGCCCCGCGATACAGCGCAGCAGCGTGGACTTTCCCGATCCGGAGCGGCCGAGCAGACCGACCACCTCCCCCTCGTTAATCGTGAGATTTACGCCCTCCAGCACAATGTGCTGGCCCTCGCCGTCAGGCTTCGGGAAAGCCTTGCAGACGTCCTTGACCTGTAGGAGTGGCGCGGTGTTCATTAGCGTTCCCTAGGCGAGCTGGTAGCGGCGCTCCGCGTAATAGTACAGCGGCCGCCAAAACAGACGATTAATGACGATCACGAACAACGACATGGTCACCGTGCCGAGCACGATGCCGTGAAAATCACCGGCCGCGCTCGCCTGCGCCAGGTAGGCCCCGATGCCGTGGGCGGTGACCTGGGTTGATCCCCAACTCGTATATTCAGCCAGGAAGGCCGCGTTCCAGGAGCCGCCCGAGGCGGTGATGGCACCGGTCACGTAGTAGGGGAAGACGGCCGGCAGGGCCAGGGTTTTCCACCACTGCCAGCCGCGCAGGTTGAAGTTATCCGCCGCGTAGCGCAACTCGCCGGGGATGGCGGAGGCGCCGGCGATCACGTTGAACAGGATGTACCACTGCGTGCCAAGGATCATGAGTGGACTGAGCCATATATCCGGCAGCAGCTTCCAGCGCACGATGAAGGAAACCACGAAGGGGAACAGCAGGTTGGTCGGAAAGGCTGCCATGAATTGAGCGGCCGGTTGTGCGAATGCCATGATTCTGGGGCGCAAGCCCACCCAGACGCCGACCGGCACCCAGATGAGGCTCGCAATGGCGATAAAGACGAAGACTCGTGCCATCGTGATCAGCGCCAACCCGCAGACCTTCAGCGACTCCGCCACGGTGGTATTGGCGATCAGATTCGCACCGATATGCCACAGACCCAGTACGACAACGGCGATGACCGCGACGATGAAGATACGGTCGCGCAGAGAATATTTCGGGCCTGAGGCGACCCGCCGGGCGGCCACCCGGGCGACCGGCAGCTTCGAGCTGCTCCAGCGCACCGCCGCGAAAAAGCCATCCGTAATGAAGGATAGGAGCCGGGAGCGCTGCATCACCGTCAGCACCCACGAGGAGGGCGGCCGGCCGGTGGCGTCCTGCTCGAATTTCAGCCGGTCGGCCCAGGCCACCAGCGGACGGAACAGCAGCTGGTCGTACAGCAGGATCACGATGAACATCGCGGCGACGGCCCAGCCGATGGCGGTCAGGTTCTTCTGTTCGACCGCCGTCGCGATATACGAACCAATGCCGGGTAGCACGAGCTGACTGTGACCGACCGTGAAGGCCTCGGAGGCCACCACGAAAAACCACCCCCCCGACATAGACATCATGGTGTTCCAGATGAGGCCAGGCAGCGAGAAGGGCACTTCGACCTGCCAGAACGTCATCCAGCCACTGAGATGGAAGGAGCGGGCGGCCTCGCGCAGTTCCTGTGGAACGGTGCGCAGCGACTGATAAAAACTGAAAGCCATGTTCCAGGCCTGACTGGTGAAAATCAGGAAGATGGCCTCGAACTCCGCGCCCACCACCCGCCCGGGTGCCAGCGACATGAAGAACACTACCGTGATCGACATGAAGCTCAGGATCGGTACGGATTGCAGGATGTCCAGGATTGGCACCAGCAGCTTGCCGGCGCGCGCGCTCTTCGCCGCCCAGGTGGCGTAAGTGAAGGTGAATACCAGCGATACGCCCAATGCGGCGAACATGCGCAGTGTCGAGCGGGCGGCATAAAAGGGCAGTTGCCAGGGGTCGAGCGAGATGGGGGTGGCCTTGAGCTTGGCCAGGGGCTCGAAAAGTCCGCGACTTGCCTCGCCAAGCGCGACCAGCAGCCCCAGCACGATGACGAGCGCAACCGCATCCCAGCGCGTGGCCAGGTCACGGACAAATGCAAAAGCTTGGGTCCTCTTCATCGCGCAGCGTCGTTCCGTTTTTCGCAGCTCGTCCGGGCGTCAAACAGCCGCGCATTGGACCATTAACCCGTGACATTCGCCACCGGAAAAGTTACCTCCCGGGCCTTTTCCGGCTGCCGAAGTCGGCGCCGTCCTGCCCGGCACGTCGCGCTTTGCCGACTGGTGTACTTCACCGCCACCCTCTGCAATGCTCGATCACAGTTTTGGTGGTATTCGAGTATGTTGCTAAATAACGGCTGTCCCCGTATTTCAGATTCGTGGCTTGGGGCCGCACTGACCATCCTTGCGATGCTGAGCGCTTGTGGCGGC
Source organism: Steroidobacteraceae bacterium (assembly GCA_036267975.1). Taxonomy (GTDB): domain Bacteria; phylum Pseudomonadota; class Gammaproteobacteria; order Steroidobacterales; family Steroidobacteraceae; genus DAIDKA01. The sequence goes on from DATAVA010000045.1 coordinate 3,346, forward strand.
GGCGGTTCTGCAGCTACTTCCGCGATGCCGTCGACGCCAGCTGCCCCGACCAATCCCGCGACTCCCACGCAACCCACGGCACCCACGACGCCAACTGCCAGCACTGACATGGTGACGTACAAGAATGACGTGCTGCGTAGCGGTCAAAACACGACCGAGTCGGTGCTCACCACGACCAATGTGAGTGCGTCCACCTTCGGCTTGCTGCGCACTCTCCCGGTGGATGGAAAAGTGGATGCGCAGCCACTGTATCTGTCGAGCCTGACGGTCGGCGGCGCCACCCACAATGTCGTCTATGTCGCGACCGAAAACGATTCGGTGTACGCCTTTGACGCGGATTCGGGTGTTCAGCTGTGGATGGTGTCGCTGATGGCATCCGGTGAGATGACCAGTGACCCTCACAGTTGCAGTCAGGTCAGTCCGCAGATCGGGATCACGTCCACACCCGTGATTGACCGCAGTGCCGGGCCACATGGCACGTTGTTTACTGTGGCGATGAGCAAAGACACATCCGGCAACTATCATCAGCGCCTGCATGCGCTCGATGTAACGACCGGTGCGGAGATCTCGGGCAGTCCGAAGGATATCTCTGCCACTTACACGGGCACCAGTTTTTCGCCGGGGCAATATGCGGAACGCGCAGCGCTTTTGCTGACTAACGGAACGATCTATACGAGCTGGACTTCCCACTGTGATAACGCGCCGTATGGGGGATGGGTGATCGCCTATAGCGAGAGCACGCTCGCGCAAACCGGTGTTCTGAATGTCGCAATAGGCGCATCCGGTTCCGGCTTCGCAAGCCAGGGGCCATCGATATGGATGAGCGGGGGCGGCCCGGCTGCGGATGCGGCGGGTAATGTATACGTGCTGACGGGCAATGGCCGCTTTGAAACCACTTTGGATAGCAACGGATTTCCCAGTGGCGGCGACTATGGGAATTCGTTCGTGAAAATTTCGGCAAACGCCGGCGCGCTGACGGTCGCCGACTATTTTGCCCTGACGAACGCCGTGGCCGAATCAGGCAATGATATCGATCTGGGATCAGGCGGAATCATGTTGCTGACTGACCAGACCGATGCCACCGGCACGGTGAGGCATCTTGCCGTCGGAGCCGGCAAAGATGGGAATCTCTATGTCGTCAGTCGGGATTCGCTGGGAAAATTCAGTCCTACGACCAACAATATCTGGCAGGAGCTTGACGGCGCACTGCCAGGCGGAATCTGGTCGACCCCGGCCTACTTTAACGGCACCGTCTATTACGGGCCCAGTGGCGGCAGCCTGCGCTCGTTTTCAATAAGCAACGCACTGCTGTCCAGCTCAGCGGTGTCACAAACGGTGACTCAATTTGCCTATCCGGGGACCTCGCCGGTCGTTTCCGCAAATGGCACTGCGAATGCGATCGTATGGACGTATGAGAATACGACACCGGCGGTACTGCATGCTTACGATGCTACGAATCTGGCCCATGAGCTGTACAATAGCAACCAGGACGCGAACGGACGGGACAATTTCGGTGCGGGCAATAAGTTCATCGCGCCGGCAGTGGCGGACGGCAAGGTCTTCGTCGCCACGACGGGGAGTGTCGGAGTGTTCGGGCTGTTGCAATAGTTTCTGGCGATTGGTGGCGCCGGGCCCGCGGGCTCCAGCCCGCGGGCTCCATCTCAGGACTCGAACATGTTAATCCCGCCATTCTTACTCCCGAGACCCACCGCCCGCTTCAGCGATTTGACCATCCGCTTGGCGAGTCGCAGCGGGGCGGGCATGGGAGAGTGGCAGAAAGCCACTTTGCGAACGTAT
>DATAVA010000046.1:0-6034 GCA_036267975.1 Steroidobacteraceae bacterium
CGGGCAGCGGATAATGCCCCGGCCAGGTTGCATTTCGCGACCTGCAGCGTTCCAGGAGTTCTAATGCGTCTTGAAGCCATTTCGATGGGCCGTGATCCGCCGCGTGAAGTGAATGTCGTGGTCGAAGTACCCGTGGGCGGGGAGCCGATCAAGTACGAAATGGACAAGGAATCCGGGGCCCTCGTGGTCGACCGTTTTCTGTACACGTCGATGCGCTATCCCGGCAACTACGGCTTCATTCCTCATACCTTGTCCGAGGACGGGGACCCGTGCGATGTGCTGGTGTGCAATCAACGCGGCGTGCAGCCCGGCGCCATCATCGCGGTGCGTCCGGTCGGCGTCCTCAAGATGCAGGACGAGGCCGGCGGCGATGAAAAGATCATGGCCGTGCCCACGACGCGGCTGACCCGCCGCTACGAGAACGTGCACAACTACACCGACCTGCCGGAGATTTCCCGGCAGCAGATCCAGCACTTCTTCGAACACTACAAGGACCTGGAGATCACGAAGTGGGTCAAAGTGATCGGCTGGGGCGACGCGGCGGAAGCGCAGGAATACATCATGCGTTCGTTCGCGCGCGCCAAGGCGCAGCAGGCCAAGTAATTACCAGCAATAGCAGCAGCACCGCGAGGGTCGTACCATCCAGCGCGCCCCCGCCATGGTGGCCCGCGGCCGATTGCACCGTCAGGGTCACCGTCGCGGCCGTGCCGGTGCCATTGGCCCCGGTGCAGGTCAGTGAATAACTGAGCGTGCCGGCTGCGGTGGGCATGACCTGCACGGTGCCGGAGGTCGCTTGCGCCCCGTTCCAGTCACCCGTGGCCGTGCAGCTGCGGGTGGCGTAGGACGCCCAGCTGAGCGTGGCCGCACTGCCAGCCACAATTTCGGTCGGCGCGATACTCAATGTGGGCGCGCCGACCGGAATCACATCCAATGCCGCATCCACCTGGATAAAACCGGCACCGCTGCCCTGCGCGCCGGCGGCCATGGGCAGTGCGGTCTGCTCAAGCGCCGCCGTGATCTGGCCGGCCGTCAGCGCCGGGTTAGCCTGCCACAGCAATGCGGCGGCGGCTGCGGCATGCGGCGCGGCGGCGGAGGTGCCGAAGAAGTTCGGGTACTCGGCGTTGTTCTGGCACTGGGCGATGGCGGTGACGAACTGGCCGCTTGAATTCCACGGCGGCGAGTTGGCGCTGCTGTTGGCCAGTTGGAACCCCAGGAAGGTGTCGTTGATCCCATCCGGCCCCGTCAGATCAGGTTGGTTGCGATCCAGCGGGGTCGCCAGTGCGACACCGTTCGTATCAAACAGGATCGGATCATCACCATACGATGAGAACGGCTCGAGAATCGCGGGTGAGCTGCCGCAGGCCGGCGTCTGGAAATACAAGGCGGCGGCGACGGCCACCGCCCCCGCGGCGTTGGGATGGCCCTGGAGGGTCGGACTTAGCGTCGCGAAGCTGTCGATGGTCGCACCGAGCCCATTGTCGGAGAGCAGGAATTTCACCCGATGCGGTGCCGCGCCGCTGACCAGCTGCACCGAAAGGTTCAAGGTCTCCTGCACAGTCGGTGCCGTGGCATTGGCCGGATTGCCTAGCGCCAGAATCAGCACCGGATCAGCGCCGAGGGAATTCGCGCCCGTACACACCGGATAGGTGACGATCTGCGCCGGGCCGTTGGCCTGTGCCACCCAGTCGGCGCCGGGGTTCGCACTGTCGATGCAGAAGTTCAGGGTATTCGCGGCGCCGGGACTGCCGGGTGCGCCGGTCACGTACGGCTGGTCCCATTGAACGACCAGCAGCACGAATTCGCCGGGCCCGACCGGTGGTAGGGTGATCGGCAAAGTCGTCGCCGTGGTCGCCCCGCTGGTATCGAAATTCAGCAGACTGCGCGCACCTTGCGCGACGAACGCGGGGGTCGTGGTCTCATAGGAATTGCGACCGTCATTGCCCGCCGCGGAAAAATACGCGACCCCCGCGGCCGCGGCGGTAGTCACTGCCTGGGCGATCACGCCGTCCTGAAAAAACGGCTCATCCGGATAACCGACATCATCGACAATGATGTTCGCGCCCAGCTTCTGCAGTTGGGTGATCCCGGCCGCGAAATCGGCCTCGGAGTTGGCCGCGGTATGGAATGCGAGCTGGGCGCCGGGCGCAACGGCGTAGACGACCTGCGCCATGGCGCGGCCCTCATCGCCGAAGGGCAGCTGCTGGGGCGCGCCGTAGTCAGCGCAGTCGGCCTCCTCCACGACATCGATACCGGCGGGCAACGCACCGCTGGCGACATCATCGGCCAGCGTCGCCGCAAACGAATTGGTCGCATAGCCGTTGTAGCCGTTGCCGAGCTTGGTGGGCCCGTGGGTGGCGTAGTAGTTGTAGCAATTGAAGCTGTCGGAAAGGATGCCGACGGTCGTGCCCGTGCCGGTCAGCGTCGGGTACTGAGTCCGCAGCGCCTTGCTGCCCTGAACGAAATCACCCTGTACCGCCACCGGCCCGACCGTGGCGCGCGTGCGCGGCATCGAGGCGCGTACCTGATCGACTGCGCTCAGTTGCGCGACCTGCGCCAGCGCCGTGACCGGCAGCCAGCCGCCGATCAGGTTTGCCGCGCGCGCGCTATTGCGCATGCCGAGGCTCTCAAGCGCCCGCTGGGTGGTTGCCGGATCGGCGCTGGCCACCACATCCACCAGCACTTCCGGTGTGACCGATGGGGCGGCCACACGCAGGTGAATCGCCGGGTTGTAGACATGCAGGGAGTCCGCGCTGAGCAGTCGGCCTGCGACGGCGCCGGCCCGGGCGATGCCACGCAGGGCGCCATCCAGACGCCGCAATGGTGCGCCGGTTGCATCTGCCGCGCCCGCTGACGGCTGATCGGCGCCGAAGACGGTGATCCAGGGTCCACTGCGCTGCGGCGGTAGTGGCGCGTGGCGCACCTGCGCCAGCGACAGCACCGAGACGACCGATGCCACAAATCCCGCCGCCACCCGGCGCTGCCAAACACGCATCCTCGCTCCCTCCTGGCTCCGGCGTGCATTACAGCATGGCACGCATTAGTCTGGGCCTGGTTTCACATGCGACCCACCACGGTTAATACGCTGCGCATCATCTCGCTGGTTTTGGTGCTGTACGTCTGCGGCGCCGGTGCGGCCGCGCCGGCATGGCATGTCGCGGCGCGCGCAGCGTGGGTGCAGGAATCGCCGGTGCCGCCTGGGGTGCTGCCGTTCCACGACCGCCAGATCCACATCACTGCCGCGGGGGATGACCGCTACGAACATCTCACCCTGCGCCTGACGCCCGCACAAAGCGGTGAGCAGGCGACCCAGCTGTCCGTGAGCGTAGATCCTCGCTACCAGCTGCTCATGATCCATTCGGTGCGCCTCACGCACCGCGGCGCTGCGCTCGTGGCACTCACTGCCGCCCAGATCGGAGCGCGGCTGCACAGCCAGGCGGCAGAGCCGAATCCGCAGCAGCGCGCCCTGGATCCGCGCCTGCTGATCAGCCTGGCGTTGCCGGATGCGAAACCCGGCGACCTGCTCGAATGCGATTACACGGTGCAGTCGCGCGCGGCGCGGTTCGCGGGGCTCATGGCCGGTCACTACGCGGCGCAGTGGTCGCGTGATGATGCGGCAGCCATGCAATGGGAACGCCTGCGCGTGACGTGGCCGCTGGCACGCACGATGCGCTTCAAACTCAGCGGTGGCGGCGCACCACGGATCACGAGCCAGGCCGGTGAATTGGAGGTCCTGTGGCGTGATCCGCCCCACGCCGTGACGGAAGCGGATACGCCACGCTGGTTCGAAACTCGCAGCACCGTGCAGCTGAGCGATTTCAGCGATTGGTCCGAAGTGGCCACATTGCTGGCGGCGCAGTACGGTGAGCCTGCTGCGCCTGCGCCCCTTCCGGCGGCCGCACCCCAGGCACCGCCGATGATCCTCAATGCCCTGCGTCTGGTGCAGTCCAAGGTGCATGCGATCCACGCCGGCGCCGGGCCCTACCTGCCCGCGGATCCGGCACAGGTACTGCAGCGCGGCTATGGCGACAGCCGCGAGCTCGCGCGGGTACTGGCGGGACTGCTGCGGGACGTGGGTATCGATGCGCGCGTGGCGCTGGGTGACAGCCATCGTGGCGCGCTGCTGGAGAGTCGCCTGCCCTCGCCCTTCATTCTGGACTCGGCACTCGTGGTCGCACACAACGGCGCGACCGAGTATTGGCTCGATCCGGCAGCGCCGGGACCGGCTACCCAGTTGAGCACGACCGATACCACGGACTTGCGGCATGCCCTGCTGCTCGCCCCGAGCGGTAGCAGACTCATCACGCTGCCCCCACCCGCAAATGACTCACGGTTGCGCGCCGTTGCCGAACAATTCGATCTGAGTGCGGGCAACCGCCACCCGGCCCCGCTCACCCTGAGGACGCAGTTCCACGGCAATTGGGCGCAGGCCGTGCGCGCCGAGCTGCTGACTCAAAGCCCCGCACAGCGGCAGCTGAACCAGATTCAGAGCGTCGCGCCGGACTACCCGCTGGCCAGCAGCGCAGGCGCCGTCGAGGTTGAGGACCTGGCGGGCGGGGAGACGCTGCAGCTCACTGCGCGCTTTCGGATTCCACGCCCACTGGGCGACGGGCCGGACCCGCACTTCGATTTCTTTGCCGAAGCACTCACCGATGCGGTGGCGCCCCGCGATGAGGCGCTACGCCAACTGCCGCTGAGCATTCCGTGGCCATTGAAACTGGAGCAGCACATAACGGCAGTACTGCCCCCGAACTTCACGGCGCCGGTCGGGATGCTGCGGGTCGAAACCGCCGCCTATCGCTACCAGCGCGAGGTGCGGTTGACGCACGGCACGCTGTACATCATTCACAGCTACGTCACCCTGTCCGACCACGTGCAGCCGGCGGACTACCCGAAGTTCCTGGCAGCGAATGCGCGCGTCTATCAGGCACTGGGACTGCGGGCGCAGTCGGTTGGATTCGCCGGGCATCGTCGCCTGGATTGGCTCGGCGAGTACGCGCTGGCGATCCTCCTCATCGTGGTGGTGGCCGGCACGGTGACCATCGGCGCCTGGCGGCGCGTGCGCCGTAACCGCTAAGCGGCTCAGGCAGCGGCGGCGATCGGCACTTCCCCGCCCAGTGACTGCACCACGGCTCCGAGCAGCAGGCGCAGTTCACCCGTCATCAACGCAAAATCTGCGTCGAATTTCTCGAGCGGGTCAATCTCGGTCGCGGTGTGTTCCGGCGCCTGCGCATCCGCATCCGGCTCGAGGTCCAGAAACTGCACGCGCTTGATGGCGAGCTTTTCGGTGAGCATGAACGCGACCCGGTCATTCCAGCACAGGCCCAGCTGCGCCGGATACTTGCCGGCATCAAGGTGCGAACGGATCTCGCGCAGATCCAGCGCGTGACGCGTGTAACGCACGCTCGCCTTCGTGCCATCCGCCGTCGTCAAGGTCAGATCCTGGTCCAGTGCGAGCCCATCCGGGGCACTGCCCTGCGTCAGCCACGCGGCCATGCTGGCGTGCGCCGAGCGCTGCGTCTGCACGAACTGCACGGCGAACGTCCCCAGCGTGTCACGTAGTACCTCGATCAGTTCCTCGGCCTTGGTCGGGCTTGCGGCATCCACGACACACCAGCCACCCGGCGGATCGATCCAGGCACGCGTGCTGCGCTGGCGCGTGAGCGCCCGGGCGCGCAGCTCCTCGGTGACCCGCAGTTTGAGGTCGCGCATCTGCCGCTTGCCCACTGGAAACCCCTGTGAGTCCTCCTTGAGCTTCGCGCGGCGCAACGCTTCCTGGCGCACGATGCTCGCGGGCAGCAGCTTCTGATCGACCCCGAGCGCAATCAGGTGGTGCTGGTTGAGGCTATGCACCAGCCGACCGCTGGATGAGGGCGCGACCCAGCCGCGACTGAGCATCTCGAGTGCACCGCAGGCCTGCAGCGGGCGCGTGCCCAGTTTCTCCTCCAGCTGCGCGCTACTGAGGGACCACCCGGGGGGCAATCGGTAGAGAACCAGGTTGCGAAACCACATGAATAAAAGTCACCCTCACCGCCCG
>DATAVA010000047.1:0-64967 GCA_036267975.1 Steroidobacteraceae bacterium
GAGCGATCAGCACAGTGACAAGCTCACCTCCACCTATGCTGATTTTACCGGTCATTCAGTCGATTTGGGCGCCCTGATCCGCGAGAAGAAGGACTTCATAGTAGGTCACGCGTTCGCCTACGATCACCAGCGGCTGTCGGCGATCGCGGTCAATATTGCGCGCGAGTCTTACCTGACACGGGACCTGAGCCCACAACAGATTCATGACGGGGTTGCTCAGGTCACCGCTTCACTGAGCGTATACCGCACCTATCGCAAGGCCGGTACTCTCAGCGAGCCTGACAAGGCCGTCATTGCAGAGGCGGTACGCAGTGCCCGGTTCGCCCGCCCAGGCATCGATGCCGCAGTATTCGATTTCATTCTGGCCGTCCTGACCCGCGAGGAACTGAGCGAAGCGGAGTTCGCGTTCATTGGCCCGTGGCAGCAGCTGACGCCTGCGGTGATGGCGAAAGGTGTAGAGGACACGACGTTCTACTGTTTCGATCGGCTGCTGTCGTGTAACGAGGTCGGCGCCCAGGCGTCGCTGATCGGAATTTCCTCTGACAAGTTTCATGAATACTGCCTGTATTTGAGCGATCATTGGCCGCGCAATCAGCTTGCCACTTCGACTCATGACAACAAGCGCAGCGAAGATGTGCGCACCCGAATCTCGTTGCTGTCGGAAATCGCGGATCGCTGGGCCGAGGCGTTGCAGCAGTGGTCGATCATGAACGAGGGTGCCTGGAACAACCGCACCCAGGATCGCCACGCGGAATATCTGTTGTATCAGACCTTGGTCGGGGCTTGGCCCATCGATGGCGCTCGCTGCTGGCAGTACATGCTCAAGGCCTGCCGCGAGGCAAAATTGCGCACCTCGTGGCAGGAACCGAATGTTGGTTATGAACAGAACATCAAAGGTTTCGTCGACCGCGTCCTGCAGAACGAGGACTTCCTCAAGAGTCTCGTCGAATTCGTCGAACCGCTGGTGCTGCCAGGCCGGATCAATAGCCTTGCGCAGACACTGATCAAGCTGGTCATTCCGGGAGTACCCGATTTTTACCAGGGAACGGAGCTGTGGGATCTGAGCCTGGTCGACCCCGACAATCGCCGTCCGGTCGACTATGCCGAACGGATGCAGCTGCTAAACCGCTGCCGCTCGATGCGTGCCGGCGAGGCGACCGCCGACTGGGACTCGGGGTTGCCGAAGCTGTGGCTGATCGACCGGGTTCTGAGCCTGCGCGTGGCGCAGCCCGAGGAGTTCTCCGAAGGCAGTCGCTACCAACCGCTGGTGGCGCAGGGCCCGCATCTGGGCAATATGATTGCGTTTCGGCGCGGTGATAATCTGATCGCAGCGGTACCGCGCCTGATGTTATCGATTGCGAACCAATGGGAAGACACGCGTCTGCCGTTACCGAGCGGCAACTGGGAGAACATCTTTACCCTGGATACGGTGTCCTCTTCGATTGATGCCACGCAGCTGTTTGGCGGCTTTCCGGTGGCGCTGCTGCGAAAGAAGGCCTGCTGAGGCAGTGGCGCTCGTTACTCCTGGCGGCGGTAAACACGCGCCTCGAAGGCGCTGAGGGTCGCGGACGTCGAAGCTGCTGCGGCTGAACTTAGCAGCAGGGTCCAGTTGCCCTCCGGCAGGGCGACCTTGAGCTCGCGTGAAGCGAAGTTGACCACGACACACAGATCGCCGCGCACGAACCATAGCCAGCCCTCCCGCGCATCGTGTGCGACCTTCACGGGTAACGGCAGCGGATGCCGATCCGAAGCGCGCAAGGCAATGATCTGCTGATACCACGCGAGCAGCTCGCGATGCGGGGTGCGGTTGATTTCACTCCAGTCCAATCGGGAATCCTCGAAGGTGCGTGGTAACTGGGGATTCGGCACCTCGTTCGCCCAGCCGAAGGTTGCGAATTCCTGGCGCCGTCCCTCGGCCACGAGCCGGCCGAGCTCCTGGTTCTGATGGTCCGTGAAGTAGAAGAACGGGGTGGAAGCACCCCACTCTTCCCCCTGGAAGAGCAGGGGCACGAACGGGGAGAGAATCGTCATCGCTGCGACGGCCTTCAGCTGTATCGGCGTGAGCAGCATGCTCAAGCGCTCGCCCTTGGCCCGATTGCCGATCTGGTCGTGATTCTGTGAGCTCACGATCAGCTGGTCAGGCCTGACATCATCCGGGCGTCGCCCATGACGGCGCTTGCGATGGATCGAATACTGGCCCTGATAGACGTAGCCGTCGCGCAGCACCCGCGCCACATCTTCGATCCCGTTGAAATCCATGTAGTAGCCGACGGTCTCGCCCGTCATCGCGCTGTGCAGCGCGTGGTGGAAGTCGTCCGCCCAGTGCGCGTCCAGGCCGAAGCCCCCGCGCTCGGGCCGATAGACGAGCCTGGGGTCGTTCAGATCGCTTTCCGCGATGAGCACGATCTTGCGCTTGCTGCCGGCCGCGAAACTGTCCACGGCGCTCGCCAGTTCCTCCAGCAGGTGCACGGCCTCGAAGCTGTAAATCGCGCCCACGGCATCCAGACGCAGTCCGTCGAATCCGTAGAGCTCCAGCCACATGCGCGCGTTGTCGAGAACGAACTGCCTGACGCCATCACTGTGTGCGCCGTCATAGTTGATCGCATCACCCCAGGCGGTCTTGACCAGATTCGTAAAGTACGGAGCGTAATAATTCAGGTAGTTGCCATCCGGGCCGAGATGGTTGTAGACGACATCCAGCAGTACGGCCAGGCCCTGTGCATGGCAGGCAGCGACAAATCGCGCGAGGTCTTCGGGAGTGCCGTACGAGGGTTGCGGCGCGAACAGGTAGACGCCGTCATAGCCCCACCCGTGTTGGCCCGGAAAGGTCGCGAGGGGCATGACTTCGACGTGGGTCACACCTAGGCCGACGAGGTGCGGGAGCCTCTGCGTGGCGCTCGCATACGTCCCTTCCGGCGTGAAGGTGCCGATGTGCAGCTCATAGATAATGGCCTTGGAGAGCGGTCGCTGCTCGAACGTGGTCCGGCTGATCGCCCTCAGGGCAACTTCGTCGACCAGGTAGGAGGCGCCATGCACCCCATCCGGCTGCCACGCGGAGCGTGGATCGGGGACCGGAGGGGATCCATCAACCGAAAAGCGATAGCCGCTTGCGATGCCGCTGGGGTTGCATTCTACGCGCCAATACCCCGACACGTCCGCGGACATCGCGAAGCGTTGATCGGCGCAGACCAGTTCCACGGACTTCTTGGCAAGCGGTGCCCAAACACAGAACTTCATGTGTCGTGATTTCGAATGGTTTGCTGCAATGAATCAACCGCTCACTGTTACGCCGACGTGTAGGCGCTTCCTGACTAGGTATTACGGGCATGAGCAAAGTCCGGCGTCGTCCCGCCCGTTGCGGCTTCAAGGCGCGATTGCAGCAGCTGCAGCGCCGCATCGGGCGTATCGGCGAATTCGAACAGGCTCAGGTCTTCGGCGCTGATCACACCGTGCTGAAGAAGGGCCTTGAAGTTTATGATTTCGTTCCAGTATTCCGAACCATAGAGAATGACAGGAATGCGCCGAACGAGTTTGCGGGTCTGGGTCAGTGTGAGGATTTCCATGACCTCGTCGAGGGTGCCGAAACCGCCCGGAAAGGCGACCAGTCCGCGCGCAAGTTGCGCAAACCACAGTTTGCGCATGAAGAAGTAGTGAAATTCGAACCCCAGCTCCGGGGTGATATAGGGGTTGGCCTGCTGCTCATGCGGCAGGCTGATGTTCAGTCCGATGGTCTTGCCGCCAGCCTCCGCCGCACCGCGGTTGGCGGCCTCCATGATGCCGCCACCACCGCCCGAACAGATGACGTAACGATGGGCGTCCGTCGGCAGCGACTCGGACCACTGCGTGATCATGCGGGCCAGCATCCGGGCGTCGTGGTAGTAGCGACCCATCGGACCTGCGGCCGTGAGGCGTGCGGAGCCGAAGAACACGATGGTGTCACGCACGGCCGCGTGCCGGAATCGGTTCAGAGGCTCGAGGTATTCGGCGAGGATGCGCAGCGGGCGGCCCTCGTCACTCGTCAGAAATTCCTCGTTTTCGTAGGCAAGTTGCGCGGCATCACCCGGTCGATCCTTCGTCATGAGAGTTGCTCGCTGGCGAAATCGATGAAGCCGCGTGTGACATCGACGCTGAGCAGCCGCACCCGCACGGCTTGGCCGACTTGCAGGCCCTGAAATCCACGCACGATCCGACCCTCGACCGGCGGTGTCATGGATCGCGCCCACGTGCCCTTGTCGGCCGCTCCGGTGACGATCGCATCGAAGGTCTGGCCAATCCGCGCTTGCAGCAGCAGCGCCGCCGCGGATTTGCTGACGCGCCGCTCCACTTTTGCCGCCGCATCCTCCTGCGTCGTGCACTGGGTCGCGAGATCCCGCAGTTCGCTGTTCGTGTACGGTGCCGGCAGGTTGCCGAGGGCCGCCTTGACCAGCCGCTGGGCGATGACGTCCGGGAAGCGCCGGTTCGGTGCGGTCGAGTGCATGTAATCACTGACCGCGAGGCCAAAATGGCCCTCGACCGTCGTGCCCGGCAGCTCCACCGCATATTCGCCGCGACCCAGCAGCTTGATGACCGACAAGGAAAGGTCCGGAAACTGTGCCGGATTCTCGCGGCGGGATTTTGCGAGAAACGCGTTCAATGCGCCAGCATCAGCAAGCGCCGGCAGGTGTCCGCCATGTTCACCTGCCAGTGCCACGATGCGGTCCCAGTGCGCGGGGGTCCGCAGTACCCGCCGAATCGAGGGCAGCCCCTTGTTCTGCAGCCAGCGCGCCGCCACGCCGTTGGCGGCGACCATCACGTTCTCGATCAAATCGTGGGCGCGGTTGTTGCGCTTCGGCAGCAGGTCCCGCAGCACGTTGCCGTCGAAAACGGCGCTGGTCTCAATTGTCTCCAGCGTCAGTGCGCCCTGCGCGTGGCGTACCCTTCCCAGCGACTGTGCGATCTGGTCCTGAAGCCGCACCTGATTCTGCAGTGTGGGGGCTTCGAGCCCTATTGGCGCGCGCGTCTGGCCCTCGAGCCAGCTCGCGACGCTGTCGTAGGCGAGCTTCGCCTTGTTGACGACGGTGGCGCGATAGATGTCAGAGGATGCGACGTTGCCGTCGGTGCTGATCACCAGTTCGATGATCATCGCCAGGCGTTCCTGCCCCTGGACCAGGGAGGTCAGGTTGGTCGAAAGCCGCTCCGGGAGCATCGGAAAGATGCGTGCCGCCGTATAGACCGAGGTGGTGTTGTGGCGGGCATGCTCATCGAGGGGCGAGCCGCGACTCACGGCGGCATCGACGTCCGCAATGGCGACCAGCAGTTTTGTATTACCGCCCGGTACGGCTTGGGCCACGGATAGCTGATCCAGGTCGCGCGAATCGTCATTGTCGATCGAGACCCACTCTGCGCCGCGCAGATCACGCGCGGCCGGGTCGTGGGCGGGAGCGGTGAGGGCGTCGGCCTGGGCCTGTTGCGCGGTGGAGAAATCCGGCAGCAGCCCGTGATCCAGCATGGCCTGCCGTGCAATCGTCCCGAGGATCTCCTTCGCGTTCTGATTCGATGTACTCATCGCTTTGCGGCTGCCGAATGCGCGTGGCTGGCGGAAAGTTTCTTCATCAGCGGCAACATGGCGATCGCAATGACCGTGCAGCCGATGCCGGTAAAGCCGAGCTCGTTGAACAGGCGGGTGTAGATGGTCAATGATTCAACCGGATTTTTCAGATTCTCGGGGATGTGCGCGAAGTTCGCGACGACACTTCCCAGGTACTGCGAAAGGCCGGAGGCCAGAAAGTATGCGCCCATCATGAAGCCGCCCATGCGGTCGGGTACGTAACGGGCAATCATTGCGAGGCCGAGGCCGCTGACCAGCAGTTCACCGAGCGAATACAGGCCATAGCCCCATACCATGGTCCAGGACGACACCTGCCCGTTGATTGCCCAGCGCGCGCCGACGCCATATATAAAGAAGCCGATGGCCACCGCGGCGAATCCCCAGACGAACTTTGCCGAGATCGACGGATCCTTGCCGAGCCGCCCGAGCCTGTTGTAGATGAACACCAGGACGGGGCTCAGGACTACGATCCAGATCGAGTTCAAATCCTGGTACTGCTCGGGAATCCAGGTGAAAAGGTGCACGCCGAAGAGGCTGAAATCCAGGTTCACATTACGCTGCGCGAACAGGTTCAGGGAGGTTGACATCTGCTGATAGAAGATGAAGAAGAATACGGACTGTATGACCAGCACGAACGCGGCGATCAGACCGGCACGCTCATCCTGTTTGCTGGCGATGATCAGCTTCACAAAGATGCCGAAAATGACGGCCCCGGCAAGATAGACGCAAACGCGCGCCACAGTCTCGCTCTGCAGGATCAGGACGGTGATGACCAGGACTGCGATCGCGCCTCCCAGCAGGCCGATCACTATTCTCGGCTTTGCCGGCCGGTCATCCGGTGGCGACCCGTAGCGCGCCATGCCGCGGCTCATCAGCGCGTAGTTGATCATGCCGATGACAAGTCCGATCGAACACACGCCGAAGGCGGTGTGCCAGCCGGCCGTATCGCCGTAACGCGCGCCGATGTAATCGCGCAGCCAGGGTGTCAAGGCCATCGAAACCATGGCGCCGATATTCACCGCCATGTAGTAGTAGGTGAATGCGCTGTCGATCCGCGTGTCATCGCCTTCGTAGATCTTGCGGACCAGTTGGCCGCAATTGGGTTTGAAGAATCCGTTGCCGATGACAATGACGCCGAGGGCGCAATAGAGAAACAGCGCGCTGTTCACCGGTATCCATAGCAGCGCATAACCGATCGCGAGCACGAAGGCGCCGACCTTCATGGTACGGCGGGTGCCGATCAGCTTGTCGCCGACCCAGCCGCCGATGGCGGGGGTGGCGTAGATCAGCGCCGAGGCCGCACCGAACACCAGGTTGGAGCGGGTGTCGGCAAAGCCAAGCTTCTTGATCATGTAGGTGACCATGAGCGCCTGCATGCCGTAGAACCCAAAGCGCTCCCACATCTCGATCAGAAGGATGGTGCTGAAGGAGCGCGTCTGGGAAATGGGTGCAGCCGGTAGGGCCATTGCGTTGTTCATCGTTCTGAATTCTTCTTGGCTCACGGAAAATGGACCGCAAACGGCTGCAGCCCGGTAGCGAGGCGGCCGGCGTGCTTCAGGCGGCCAGGCGCCTGGAGGCGATCCGGGCCCCTTCTACCAAGGATTGTAATTTCATGTACGCAATATCGGGTTCAACCGGTCCGAAGCCGGCAAAGGTGCCGAAGCCACAGTCGGTGCCGGCGATGACGCGGTCGCGTCCGACAATGTGCGCAAAGCGCTCGATGCGCTCGGCCACGAGCTGCGGATGCTCGACATAGTTCGTGGTCGTGGAGAGCACACCGGGTATCAGGATCTTGTCGTCGGGGATCCTGGCGTTTCTGAACACCGTCCATTCGTGCGCGTGGCGCGGATTGGCGGCCTCGAACAGCAGCCCCTGGGGTTTCGCCTTGAGCACGATGGGCAGCAGGCGCTCCATCGGCACATCATGGTGATGCGGCCCTTCATAATTGCCCCAGCACACGTGCATGCGCACGCGGTCTGCAGGCACATTGCGCAAGGCGTGGTTCAAGATCTCGATGTGGCGCGCCGCCAGCGTATCAAACTCATCCAGCGTGCGATCGCGATACATGGTGTGGCGCCCCATCGCCAGATCCGGGGCATCGATCTGCAGAATGATGCCGGCCTGTACGATGCCTTCGTATTCGCTTTGCAGCGCGGCCGCGACCGCCTCGAGGTAATCATCCTGCGTGCGGTAATAGTCATTCGGCTGAAAGAAGGCGATGACACCCGGTGAGGCCGCGTTCATGAATGCCGCGGTCGGAGCGGCTGCCGCGGTTGCGGCCTTGAGATTGCGGACATCGCTCTCAAGCGGCCGCGTGTCGCGCACCCTGATTTCGCCAACGCACCGGGGGCGACGGTACTTGGCGGTGGCACCGCGGTCGGCGAGCTTGCGCAGCAGGTTTGGAAATTCGACCAGATCCTGGCCGGCCTCGCGCGCGGTGTCGCCCGCGAAGCCGCTGAAGCGGTCGGCGACGTAGGTGGCGTAGCTGATCTTGCTCATCTCGCCATCACTCACGATATCAATGCCGAGATCGACCTGCCGCTGCACGACCTGCGCCACGGCCTGGGCTATCACGGCGTCATCCTGCGTGGTATCGCGTGCATCACCGCGCTCGCGCGCGAAAATCACATCGGTTACGGTTTGACTGCGGGGCAAACTCCCCACATGCGTCGTCAGGATCCCCCGGCCTGTGTCGTGCATAATCAGCCTTGTTTTTAACTGTGCGGACTATACACCGCTCCTTGCCGGCCACCACGCGGCCGGGCGGGATCCCGGGCAATTGCCGAGTCAACGTGGTCGTTTCCGACCCGCCCGGGCTGGGGTAGACTTACGGGCCGCGAGAGCCAGAGGATCCCAGGGGCACACCTGCCGGCCCCTCGACTCCTGTCCGGCGCGGAAGTACGACTTTTCG
Organism: Steroidobacteraceae bacterium; assembly: GCA_036267975.1. Taxonomy (GTDB): domain Bacteria; phylum Pseudomonadota; class Gammaproteobacteria; order Steroidobacterales; family Steroidobacteraceae; genus DAIDKA01. Next base: position 8,499 of record DATAVA010000047.1, read on the forward strand.
GGGAGATCACAGATGAGCGTGAATAACTACATCAGGCGCCACCATCACCTGACACTGAGTGTCGGAAATGCTCAGGAAGACTACGATTTCCACACCAAAGTACTGGGGCTGAAGAGCGTCAAGAAGACCGCCCTGTACGATGGGGAAGAGCCCATTCTGCATCTGTATTACGGAAACGATACCGGCGATGTGAGCCGCCTCATCACCTGCTTTCCAATGAAGCATTCCGGCCGCAAGGCCCGCAAGGGAACCGGCCAGATCTGCACCGTCGAGCTGTCAATTCCGGTGGGGTCGGCGGATTTCTGGGATAAGCATTTGCGAAGCCGTGGATTCACGGTGCGCATGCAGGAGCGTTTCGGTGAGCGGTTGGTGGCATTCGAACACCCCTGTGGCATCGAATACGAACTGATTGAAGCCAAGCATGACCCGCGCGAGCCGTACAGCAATGGGGTCGTGCCGAAGGAGCACGGGCTGCGTGGTACTCACGGTGTCGTCGTGTCGGTGCGTGACGCCGAAAATTCGGAAGAGTTCATGCAGGGCGGCTGGAACGGTCGGCGGATCGCGCGCGACGGCCGCCATGTGCGTTACGAGGTGGGCAATGGCGGCAGTGGCGCCGTCGTCGAGTTTCGCGTCGATGCGGATGTGCCCGCAGGCAGCTGGACCTACGGCGAGGGTGTGCCGCATCACGTCGCGTTCGAGGTTGCCGATCACGACGCGCAGAGCAAGGTGAAATTCCACCTCGAGGGCCTCGGATTTACCGACGTGTCGGAAATGAAGGATCGCGGTTACTTCGACTCGGTTTATGTGCGCACGCCGGGCGGTGCGCTGTTCGAGGCGACGGTGTCCAAGCCGCAGGGCTTCCTGGTCGATGAGCCGTACGAGATGTTGGGCACCGCCATGCAGATTCCCCCGTTCTTCGCCAATCGCCGCGAGGAACTGCTGCAGAAGATCGAGCCGCTCAAGTACTGATGTGACGGCCAGTGGGCGCATGCCCGCATTCTGTTCGCTTGGCGAAGCCATCGCCGCGCATGTCCACGATGGGGACTGCGTGGCGATGGAAGGTTTCACTCACCTGATTCCCTTTGCCGCCGCGCACGAGGTTCTGCGGCAGGGACGCCGGCATCTCACGCTGGTGCGGATGACGCCGGATCTGATCTACGATCAACTCATCGGCATGGGGGCCGCCGACCGACTCGTTTTCTCCTGGGGCGGTAATCCCGGAGTCGGTTCGCTGCATCGACTGCGCGACGCCGTCGAGAACGGCTGGCCCCAGCCGCTGCAGCTTGAGGAGCATTCCCACGCAGCGATGGCCAATGCCTACGAGGCCGGAGCGGCCAACCTGCCATTCGCGGCATTTCGGGGCTACATCGGAGTCGACCTGCCGAAGGTGAATCCGAGAATCCGCCGGGTCGAGTGTCCTTTTACCGGGGAAATACTCGCGGCCGTGCCGGCCATCCGGCCGGACGTGACGATCATTCATGCGCAGCGCGCCGATCGCGCCGGCAATGTGTTGCTCGATGGCATCGTCGGTGTCCAGAAGCAGGCGGTACTGGCCGCTCGCCGCGCGGTCGTGACGGTGGAGGAGATTGTGGATGACCTCGGCGCGCCGGGACTGAATGCAGTGGTACTGCCGTCATGGACGATTACCGCCATCGTCGCGGTTCCGGGCGGCGCCTATCCCTCGTACGCGCAGGGCTACTACCACCGTGCGAACGCCTTTTACACAGCCTGGGATGAGATCTCCCGCGACCGCGACCGGTTCATGGCCTGGGTGAGTGAGCATGTGCTGAAGCGGGGACCCGAGGCCTTCCGGACGTACAGTCCGCAGGGCAGGTAAGCAGCATGACGATGCCACCCGCCGCGCCTTTCAGCGCCAATGAAATGATGACCGTCGTGGCGGCGCGGGCGCTGCGCAACGAGGATGTGTGCTTCGTCGGCATTGGTGCACCCTCAGCCGCCTGCAATCTCGCCCGTCTCACCCACGCACCGGACATCACGCTGATCTATGAATCAGGAACGATCGGCGCCCGACCGACCGTGCTGCCGCTGTCGATCGGCGACGGTGAGCTGTGCGAGACGGCGCTGACCACCGTCTCCGTGCCGGAAATGTTCCGTTACTGGCTGCAGGGCGGCCGGATCACCGTGGGCTTTCTGTCCGGGGCGCAGATGGACCGCTACGCGAATCTCAACACCACGGTGGTGGGGAGCTACGAGCGGCCGAAGGTGCGTCTGCCGGGCGGGGGAGGGGCGCCGGAGATTGCTTCCAGCTGCCAGGAGATATTCATCACCATACCGATGTCGCGGCGCACGTTCGTGGAACAGCTGCCGTTCATCACATCACTCGGTCACGGCACCGGCCGCGGCTCCCGCGAGGCGTTGGGCCTCAAGAGCCGGGGGCCCACGCGGGTCATGACCGACCTGTGCGTGCTGGAGCCGGATCCTGACACCTGCGAACTGGTGGTGACCTCATTGCATCCGGGCGTGACCCCGGAGATGGCGCGTGCAGTCTGCGGCTGGGCGCTGCGCTTCTCGGACCGGCTCGCTACGACGGCGGAGCCTTCGGCAGGTGAACTGCAGGTGCTGCGCGACCTGCAGGCGCGCTCCGCCGCCGCGCATAAGGATGAGCCTTAGATGGATACTGGCCAATTGGCACCGGCCTACCTCTGTGACGGGGTGCGGACCGCGTTCGGCCGCTATGGGGGAGCGCTCGCAGCGGTGCGCACCGATGATCTCGCGGCGTTGCCGCTGCGCGCCCTCCAACAGCGCAATCCGGGGGTCGACTGGACGCGCCTCGATGATGTTTACATGGGCTGTGCCAACCAGGCCGGGGAAGACAATCGCAATGTCGCCCGCATGGCGGTGCTGCTGGCCGGGCTGTCCGAGGAGGTGCCGGCGGTCACCATCAATCGGCTGTGCGGCTCGAGTCTCGACGCCACGATGGCGGCTGCCCGCAGCATCCAAACCGGCGCCTGCGAGCTGGTGATTGCCGGGGGCGTCGAGAGCATGTCCCGCGCCCCTTACGTTTTGGCGAAGGCCGAGAGCGCCTTTGCGCGTGGGGCGAAGCTCGAAGACACAACCTTGGGCTGGCGCTTCATCAATCCGCAGCTGCAGGCGCGCTTCGGCTGCGATTCGATGGCGCAGACGGCTGAGAATCTGGTGGCGCAATGGCAGATCTCGCGGGCGGATCAGGATGCCTTTGCGCTGCGCAGTCAGCAGCGGTACGCGCGTGCCCTCGCGCGCGGCTTCTTCGCGCAGGAGATCACGCCGTTTACCACCGCACTGCCGAAGCAGGCCGCCGTAACCATCGACCGCGACGAGCAGCCACGACCGGATACGACACTGGAGGGGCTCGCCCGGCTCAAGGGCGTGGTCCGCCCGGACGGTTCGGTCACCGCCGGCAATTCCTCGGGCATCAATGACGGGGCGGCAGCCTTGCTCATGGCCAGTGAAGCCGCCGTAAAGCGTTACGGATTGACGCCCCGTGCCCGCGTGGTCGCGGGGACCGTGGTCGGGGTTGCGCCGCGCGTCATGGGCCGGGGTCCCGCGCCGGCGACCGAGAAATTGCTGGCACAAACCGGCGTGAAGCTGTCGCAGATCGATGTGATCGAGCTCAACGAGGCGTTCGCGGCGCAGGCGCTTGCGGTGCTGCGCGAATTGAAGTTGCCCGATGACACCGAACAGGTGAATCCGAACGGCGGTGCGATTGCCATCGGCCATCCGCTGGGAGCAAGTGGCGCACGGCTGGTTCTGACGGCACTCAATCAGCTGGCGAGCGGGGGTGGACGTTTGGCTCTGTGCACCATGTGCATCGGGGTGGGCCAGGGCATTGCGGTGCTGCTCGAGCGCATCTGAGCCGCTGCCTATTGGCCGATCAATGGCGAGGCGGCCGTCGTGACATAGCCTAAGGCGCGGCCTCCGAGTCCGACCCCGAGCCAGAGCAACAGGGAGATCACCGCCGCCGCGCGTTGCAGGCCGACGGCGGTGCGCTGCGAGTCGATCACTTTGCGGTGGATCGTCAAGGTGAACAGCACTGCCAGCAGCAGAAATGTCATCTTCAGCTGAAACGCCCAGTTCCCGTACATCTTCACCGCTTCGGTCGAAAACAGCAGGAAGCCGGATAACAGCATCACCCCGATGCTGCCGAGCATCCAGGGCCGCAGTTCGCGGGCAAGCTCGGCCGTGGAAGCGTTACCGAAGCGAATTCCGAGCAGGCTCAAATTCACCAGCACCACGGTTCCCCCCAGCAGCCCCAGGGCCAGCAGATGGAAGATTTCCACGAACGGAAACAGCCAGGCGGAGTCGCGGATGGTGTGACCGAAGAATGAGTCATTGCACCAGCGGCAGAAGGCCAGGATCAGAATCGCAAGTTCGTGCATGGTGATTACGGCGGTGGCAGTACGTAGGCGATGCCGCGCCCGCAGGCGACCACCGCTATCCACAGGACCAACGAGACGATGCCGGTGAGCTTGGCGCCGCGTGGCGTCACCGGCAGCAGGTCCCACTGCATCATGGTGCGGCCGGAGGTGACGCTGAACACGACGACATTCAGTGCGGCGGCGAGCAGCATCAGCATTTTCAGCTTGAAGAAGATGGTGCCGTAGAACAGCACCGGATCACCGGCGAATAGCGATACACCGGTGACAATCATGATGCCAAAGGAACCGAACAACCACGGATTGAGCTGCCTGAAGACGGTCGACACGGGCGTGCGCCGCAGTGCCAGGTCAAGCAGCCGCAGGTCCAGCAGAATCACGAAACCGAGAAACACACCCAGTGTCAGCACGTGGATGGTCTCGATGATCGGTTCCGCCCAGACGGATTCGCGGATCATCGTGCCGAAGGAGGTGTCGTGCAGCCACACCAGGGCGCTGTCCAGAATCATCGACGGCGTTGTCCAGCTGCGTTCTGCGCGCCTATCTGGCCACGCACGGTGTCGGGTTCCATTTGGCGGCGTCGGTTTTCTTGAACTGTGAGCTGGTGATGAACGGCTGATCCAGATATTCCGGATCGGTCACGATGCTGGTCACGATCAGCCAGGTGTCCCCATTGGGTTCGTGGAAGCTGTCGAGGTATTCCTCCACGGAAGTATTCGCACCGTAGGGCACGCCATTCTTGCGCAGATAACCGGGACGCAGCTGTGTGGTCATGACCTTGAGGTAGCCGTCCTGGGTCGGGGCTGCGGCGCCCGCAACGCCGACGGTGGTCGGCAATCCGGCGGTTACCCCGCCAAAGCCGCCGCGTCCCCTCAGCCCTTCCCACTGCGCCACGGAGTAGCCCTGCCAGCTGGCCGTGAGGTCATGGGCCGGTGCATCACCAAAATGCAGCAATCGCGTCTGTTCGCCGGCGTCCGTATCCACCTTGAGGGTGCCGGCGTCCTGCCAGGTGATGTGCAGTCGCGTCGGCGTGCGCATGATCGCCCCAGCCCCATAGGCGCGGCAGGCTTCGCCACTCGTCTGATCCTTTGCCGGATCCCATTTCTGCATCAGCGCACGGCCGGCGGCGTTGAGCGCAACGCCCGTGAAGTCGCCCTTGTCCGGCGTCATCATCCGGTAGCGCCAGTCTTCGGTGACGACGGCGACCCAGTACCCGGTCAGGTCGACCGGCGCGCGGCTGCGCGGATCGGCCGGCGCCGCCGCGGGCCGTTGCGCGTGGGCGCCACCCACGATGAGGAGACCTGCAACCAGGCCCAGTGTTGCCAGCCTGCTCACATGATTACTCCTTCCCAGGTCCAGCCATCCGAGGTGCGCACAATCTTGTGCAGGCGGATGCGGTGCTCGTTCGGATCGCGCCCCGGATTGCCGGTGACGATGACGTGATCCCCGGTTTTCAAGGTCTCACGGGTCACATGCTCCTGGGTGAGCTGCGCACCGCCGCCCCATTCGACCGACCAGATCTGCTCCTGGCCCTGTTTGTCCTTGACCATGACCTTCACGAACGAATGCGGATTGCGGAACAGGAACTGGGTCAGTGTCCCGTCAATGCTGATTTCCTGGTCGACGAAGTACGTGGCCGCAAAGGAATGATGGGCATGCACCGGCAGCCCCAGGACGATTGCGGCGGTGGCGGCGAGCAGGGCCAGGTATTTGCGATTCATGAAGCGATACCTTCAGTGCTTTGGACTTAGACTCTGGTACACGGCCGTGACGAACTTGTCCGTGGTCCAGAACCCGGAACTCGAGCCGTAACGCGGATCGTAGTCGCGCGTGGGTCTGGCGGCCTTGACCTGCTCCAGGGTCTTACCCTTCTTGATCAGATCCTGGATGCGGTCGCGGATGATCGTGACCATCTCCTGGTAAAAGACCACATCGGCCACGTCGCACAGCCGTCCGTGTCCGGGAATGATCAGTGTGCCGCCTTCCTGCTCGTCGGCCGGAATGGCCAGCGCAATGATGCGGTTCAGCCCGGCGATCACGCCCTGAATGTTTCCGCCGCGCTCCAGATCGACAATTGGATAACCATTGGTGACGAAGATGTCCCCCGTGCTGATCACATCGGAGCGGCGGAAGAACACCATGGTGTCGCCATCGGTGTGGGCGGCGGGCACGTGGATCAGTTCCACGCCTTCATCGTTGAAGTAGATATTGCGCTGCGCAGTGGTGTACGTGTCCGTGGGCAGTGCGCCCTCGGGAGCGGCGGTCAAGCCGGGTCCGGAGGCGCTCATGCGATCCAATACCGTCTGGAACGCAATGATGGTGGCCTGGTTCGAGGCGCTGGTGCCGATATCCCCGACCACATTGCCGCCCGCAATCGTCGTACCGGCTTTTGCGATGACCTCATTGCCGCCGACGTGGTCGGGATGCACGTGCGTGTTGATGATGTAGTGGATGGGTTTGTCCGAGAGGCTGCGGACCGCGGCCAGGACCTTGGCGCTCATCGGCGCCAGCCCGGTGTCCACCAGCAGCACGCCATCGCTGCCCGTCTGGACGGTGATGTTGCCCCCGGCCCCCACCAGCATCGAAATATTGCCCTGGACGGGCAGGATATGCACTTCGGCGGGCGCGGGCTCCGGGTTGGCAGGTGCGGGCGGCGCGGCCGCGGCCATCGTGGCGGCGGCCGCCATCCCTGCCAGCGCCAACAATTGCAGATATTTCATGGCGGCGGCGCCTTCTTTGCGGGCCGCGGCAGCACCGGCATGGTTTTCATTTTCAGCATGTATTCCGGATACATCGTATCGGCGCCGCCGCGCGTCGCCGGCACGGGTATGCCGTAATTGGCCGGGAATTCATTGAGGAAGGTGTTCGCACCGGGCAGATGATGCGGCACCACACCAGGAGCACGGTCAACCTCATCCACTGCTTCACAGGGCCACGGCGCCATCTGCTGCTGCGGGGCGTAGACAAAGTCAGAAGTGCGGATGAACGGTTCGGTGAGGTAGACGGGGTCGTACACAATCACCGCCACCGTCAGATAGTTGCCGTGCTTCATGATATGCACGCGGGCCGTGGCCTCGTCGCTGCGCGGTATGCCATTGCGCCGGATCCAGTTTTCCTTCAGGTGCGTCGTGGTGATGACGAGGGTGTCACCATCCCATGCTCCCGTCGAAAAACCCTGCCAGGTGTGCCGCGCATAGTCCGGCGGATGCGGCCTGCCGTCCATCCAGATGGTCTGTTCGGCGCCGTAAGCCGACAGGTGGGTATGGTAGGCAATGACTTTCTGCGTGGCCCGGTCGACCTCCTTCCAGATGCTGAGGTTCGAGGGTCCGCGCCAGCCATAGTCCGAGCCGTGCTCGCGGCATTGGTTCTCGGGCAGCTCGATCAGGGCGGCATCCCAGCTGTCGCCGCGCAGACGCGCCGCATCATTGATCGGCAGGCCCAGATAGTCGCCGATTTCCGGACCCGGTATGCGCTCGAAGCGATCCTCGTCGAAGCGCGGTGCCCACTCGCCGGAGGGGTCCATCTGTGCCTGTGCCGCCGCGCTTAGCATCAGGCCAAGCAGCAGCGCAATCGCTGTCCCGGCAGCGACTCGGCTCCCGTAAATGGTGCGCATGCATTCCCCCGTTACATTGCGGTGCAGGATTCGGATCCTGTCCCGGTGGACGTTATTATCACAGATTCGCGCTGCGTCGAGTTCCGTGTGATTTGGGATCCAATCGCCCGACGAGAGGCTGTTGTGATCTCAACGTCGCGAAAACCCTCACAAGATTGCACTACACTGCGGTCTGAAACAGTATTGCCGCCGAGCGACGCGGTGAGTTCGTTTCCGCTGCGATACAGCGGTTTTGACGACGCAGTGGGTGCCAGAGCGGTTTTCAGCTTGAATCAAGGGGTGGGGGATGATCGACCGGCGCAGTTTCATCGGGACGACAGTGGCGGCGGGCGCGTTGGTCCCCGGGATCAGGAACGCATGGGCGGCTGTTGCCGCAGGCCCGGCCGCGGCGGCCACCACCACCGCCGGCAAGATACGCGGCACCCAGGAGTCGGGTGTTTTTGCCTTCAAGGGCATTCCTTATGGAGCGACGACGGCCGGTGCCGCCCGCTTCCAGCCGCCGGCAAAGGCGAAATCCTGGAGCGGCGTGCGCGATTGCACCCAGCTCGGTCACCGCTCACCCCAGCTGCTGTCGTTGTTTCATGGATTTGTGCCACCCGAAGTGGAGGCCATGGACCGCGACGAGCCGATGGGCGAGGACTGCCTGGTCTTGAACGTATGGACGCCGACGCTCGAGCGTGCTCGCGAGCTGCCCGTCATGGTCTGGCTGCACGGTGGCGGCTTTACGAGCGGTTCCGGCGGCTTCATCTGCTACGACGGCGCGCAGCTGGCGAAGAAGCACGATGTCGTGGTCGTGAACGTCAATCATCGGCTCGGGCCGCTCGGATACCTGTATCTGGCGGGCCTGGGCTCCGCGCAGTACGCCAACAGCAGCAATGTCGGGAATCTGGACATTGTTGCCGCACTTGAATGGGTGCGGGACAACATCGCCACCTTTGGCGCGGATCCCGGCAACGTCACTATTTTTGGCCAGTCCGGCGGCGGCGGCAAAGTCAGCTCGCTGATGGCCATGCCGGCCGCTCACGGGCTCTTCAAGCGCGCGATTGTGCAAAGTGGCGCCGACGTGAAGGGCATTTCGCGCGACGCCGCGACCCGCGATGCCCAGCGTTTGCTGGCGCGCCTGAATCTCAAGCCCGACCAGGCCGATCAGCTGCAGCACGTGCCGATGGATCAGTTGCTGAAGGCCGCCAATGAGGGCAGCGGGCCGCCGATCAATTTCGGACCGGTCGTGGATGGCAAGAGCCTGCCGTCCGACCCGTTCGATCCGACGGCGCCCGAGCTCTCCGGCAGCGTGCCGCTGCTGATCGGCACCGTCGAAACGGAAGTCACATTCTTCCCGGGCCAGCCGCTCGAGCCGATGGACGATGCGACCTTCCATGCCAAGCTCAAACAGCTGCTGCGGACCGCCAGCGATACGGACGTAGATCGGGTGATTGCGGCCTACCGTGGCGGCCGGCCCGATCGGGCCAATACGGATCTGTACCTCATCATGGCCTCTGATGCCACCTTCCGCGCGGCCGTCCTGCTCGAAGCGGAACGCAAGGCGGAGCAGACCCAGGCGCCCGTGTACCAGTACTACTTCACGTGGCGTTCACCGGTGCGTGAGGGCAAGCTGCGCACCTTTCACACGCTCGAGATACCGTTCGTGTTCGACAATGTCGATGCCTGCAAGTCCATGACCGGCTCGGGCGAGGATCGGTATGCCCTGGCGCAGAAGATGAGCAGCGCCTGGGTCGCCTTCGCCCGCACCGGAAATCCAAATCATCCGACCCTACCGGATGTCTGGGTACCGTACGACAACACCCGCCGCGCCACGATGATATTCAACGACAAGTGCGAGCTGCTCAATGACCCGTACGGCAGCGAACAGCGGCTGCTGCACTCGGTGATGGGAGCAGGGCGCACCTGACCGCAAGGTCCGGGCGCCCGGCAGCGGCTAGGTGATGCTGGTCGCGGCCCGATCCAGCGCCGAAACATGCTCCGCGGCGGCATGGCGCGTGCGCCGCGGAGCTGTCTCACGCAGAAACAGCGCGAGCACGAGTCCGAGCAGCTGACCGCACAGCGCGAAGTACAGCGTGTACTGGATGCCGGAATGCTGTGCGATGGCGCCGGCGATCGACGGCGCGGCGCCGCCACCGAAGATTTCTCCCGCGCCGATGACGAGTCCCGCCGCCGAGGCCATCAGGCCCACCGGTGCGGCTTCGGCCGGGATTGGGCCGGCAAGAATCGCCAATGCTCCAAAGTTAAACATCGCCGCTACGAACAGCAGGGCAAAGAGCACCGGCAGGCTCGATCCTGCGTGAATGAACAGCCATAGAAATACCGCGGCAATGATGAAGGACAGCACCGTCGCGGGGCGACGGCCAATGTAGTCGGACACGGTGAGCAGGCCGAATTGACCCAGCGCGCCGCCGAAGCCGATCGCGGAGGTGATGATGCCCATCTGCGTGCTCGTCAATTTGACGTAGTCGACTAGGTAATTCGGCATGACGGCCGACAGCACGAATATTCCCGTCATCGCGCACAGCAGGGTCACCATCGCCAATGGCACATTGCGGTGCTTGAACAGTTGCGACAGCGGCGCACGTGTGGGTGCCACAGTGCCACGTTGGGCGTGCAGGGTCGCCGGTTCCCGAATCACGAACCAAAGTATGAGGGCGACGATCAGACCCGGAAGACCGACAATCCAGAACACATGCCGCCACGTCGTGAACAGCAGCAGCTGCGTCGCCAGGATCGGGCCAAAGCCGCTGCCGAACAGCGAAACCGTGCACTGGAATATGCCGTTATTCATCCCGCGGCGCGCCGGATGCGACGCCTCTACTGCCACCGCCACGCCCGTCGCTGCGACCGGTCCTTCGAAGACACCCATGACTGCGCGGATGACCAGCAGGCTTATCAGACCCGTCGCCATGCCGCTGAGCACGGAGAGGAGCGAAAAGATCACGACGGCCGGCACCAGCACGTTGCGTCGCCCGAGGCGATCGGAGAGGCTGCCGATGGCAATGGCGGAGGCCCCCCATGCCACGCCGAGTATGCCGACCAGGTTGCCGAGGTCCTGATAATTGACGTGCAGATCCTTCATCATCGCCGGGAACAGTGGCGGCAAGATGAACCGGTCGATACCGACCAGACCAAAGGCCACGCTCATAATCAGAATCGCCTTCCATTCGTAGGCGACGTCCCAGCTCTTCTCGGTAGCCATATTTCCCCCTTCGGCTTTACTCATTCTATGTGCACCCCGCCACCGGTACGGTATGGGGTACAAGTCGTTATGGCCGGCATCATCGGCCCAATTTCACTCGGCGGTCAATCGCTCACTGACCCGGGCCGGTGCGCATGCCCGCGGTTGGGACTGAGGTGATGGCATACGATGCAGATGTCGATCGGGGAGGTCTTGCAGGCTTGACGCTGATACAAAGCACAGGCCACTATGGTTTCGCATATCGACGCAGATTTCGATATGCGAAATGCAGCTCGCAGCCGAACCGGGCGCCACTGCGGTGCTGAATCAAAATCAAGCGGCTGCCAGGGGGTTAAGTGTTTGCACCAATGGTGGTGATGGCATGACAGACGATTCCTCGCCGCCGTTTCGTTTCTACGACAATCGCCAGAAGTATCTCGCGTTTGTCACCAGCTGCAACGAAAAATCGGCGATTGCGCACCGCGCGACGCATGAGGTGACCTTGCTGCGGCCGACGCCGCCGGCGGTGCGCATTTTCGATGCGGGAATGGGTGATGGCACGGTAATCACGCGGGTCATGCGTGCCACGCACTGGCTGTTTCCAACAATTCCGCAGTTCGTGGTCGCCAAGGAAATCAGCCTTGAAGATGTGCGTCTGGGGCTGGAGAAACTCCCGGACCGGCTGTTCGAGCATCCCGCGACGGTCTTCGTCGTCACGAACCTCAACTATGCCGAGGCGCCGCGCCTCATGCCGCGCGACGCTCAGGCGGCCGCGGCACTGAACTGGCAGGAGGTCCGGCTGACCGGGACCACGGCGCACGAGTACGCCGAGCAGATCGAAGAGCTGGGGAGCATTCTCGACCGTGGTTGGCAGACCACGCCGAGCCCCAAGACGGGCAACCCGAAGGTCGTGCGCCCGACGGTGCTGGTGATCTACCGGGAGGATCACAAGTTCTTGCTGGACGCCGCAATTCCGAAGCCCGGCCGCCTTTTCGAACATTACGACCTGGTGCTCGCCTCGCAGCCCTGGCGGGCGCGGATGGGTGCGGATTTCAAGGTGCAGAAGATCCTGCTGCCGCTGGCGCGCAGCCTGGCCGCCGGCGGACGGCTCCTCGCCATCCAGTCCTGCGGACACGATCCGGGATTGGAGATCATCCAGCAGCTGTGGCCGGAGGAGCGTCCTTTCGAAGTCGGCCGGCACGAGCTGTTGAGCACCCTGCGTCGCGAGCTTGGGCGCGATGCCCGCGAGTTCAGTTTCACTGCACTGCCTGATGAAAAGGCAGTGTTCCGATATGAAATGCACACGCTACCCTCGGAGATTGGTGACCGGATCGGCACCTCGACACTGTTCGCTGCCTGGAACGCGGCGATCTACGTCAACCAGATCGAGGATGAGCGCCTGGATGCCGTGGTGACCAATGGCGCATATCTCGCGGCGACACAAAAGGTACTGCAGAAACATGGCGGCCTATGGTTCAACGACGAGGCATTCGTCGTGTCACGGCGGCGCGATTGAGCGCCCCGACGAGCACTGATCGGCCTGCGGCCCAGGTTGTCCAGGACCTTGCAGTCGCATACTGGGTCTCGCGCTGCCTGCACCTGGTCGCTGAACTGGGAGTCGCGGACCATCTGGGGGATACGCCCGCCACTGCGGATACGTTGGCACAGGCCTGCGGCCTGCAACCCCGGGCGCTGAATAGGGTTCTACGTGCGCTCGCCAATCACGGAATCTTCGGCTACGACGGTCAGTTCTTCGCTCACAACGCAGCCTCGCTGACACTTCGCTCCGATGCGTCCGGCTCGACACGATCCCTCGCGCGCATGATGGGACTGAAGGTTCACTGGGATGCCTATCGTGAACTTGACGTCACATTGCGGTCCGGTACACCTTCGATTGCGGCCGTGACCGATGGCGGCCTGTTTCCGTATCTGCGTGCCCATCCTGGGGAGGGACGCCTGTTCCATGAGGCAATGGCGGGCAAGTCCTACGCTCAGGTCCGACCCGTGATTCAGGCATACGATTTTCGAAGTTTCAGAACCATCGGCGACATCGGTGGCGGATTGGGTCATCTTCTGTACGGCGTGCTCGACCAGACTCCAGCCTCACGGGGAATGCTTTTCGATCTGCCGGAAGTGATCGAGGAGGCCCGCCAGCGTGCCGATGAGCGCGTTACCTATGTGGGCGGGGATTTTTTCAAGACGCGCATACCGGCATGTGATGCGTACCTGATGATGACCGTCCTGCACGACTGGTCCGATGCTGAAGCTGTGACGATTCTCACCAACCTCAAATCCAATAGTCCGCGCGCGGCCAAGTTGCTGCTTGTTGAAGGCATTGTCCGTGCAGAGACGCAGAATGATTTTGTGAAGGATCTGGACATCGAGATGCTCGTGATGACGACGGGTCGCGAGCGCACGCAGGCTGAATGGAACGGCGTGTTGCAAAGCGCCGGCTTCCGGCTGGCGCGGGTAATACCCGCCGGAGCGTGGTCGTCGATCCTCGAAGCGGAAATTGCCTGAAGCCCGCATCGCATCGACCCCATGCCTGGCTGGCAAGACGGCGCATGAACGGCTAACCTGCCCGCACAAATCACAAGAGGGTAGGCGATGAAACTGTTAGCCATTGGACTTGCGGCCGTGCTGGTATCAGGCGCAGCGCAAGCGCCTGCGGCGGAGCAGGGCTGCAACCGAGAGTGCCTCGCTGGTGTCATGAACAGCTACCTGCAGGCCGTGGTCGGTCACGATCCCGCAAAATTGTCCGTCACGAAGAACGTAAAATACACGGAGAATGGCGTACGGCTGAACTTGGGGGATGGCTTGTGGCAGACGGCTTCTGCAATGCCCACCTACCGGCTGGACGTGATCGACGATGAGGCCGGGCAGGTCGGATTGCTCGGTCGTATCAGTGAGAACGGTAACAACAACTGGTTCGCCGTGCGCTTGAAAGTGGAGCAAAACCACAAGGTCTCCCAGATCGAGACCTTGATCAATCGCAGCATCAGCGCGGGCCCCGGCGCCGGACCGCCGGGAGGCGCCAAGGCCAATACAGTGCCGAATCCACTGATGGCCGAGGTGCTTGCGAAGAATCAGCGCCTGAGCCGTGCTGAGCTGGCGCGGATCGGCAACAGCTATTTCACGGGCATGGCCGACGAGGACAGCAGCGCCAACGTGCCGTTTTCTCCGCAGTGCCAGCGGCGCGAGAACGGCACCGTTACCGCCAACAATCCGGACGCCCCGAAGGGATCGATGCAGTGGCTGGACTGCAAGTCGCAGTTTGACACCGGCTTCTCCGTCATCGTCACGAATATCCGCGAGCGGCGCTTCTCAATCGTGGACCGGACCAAGGGCCTGGCATTCGGCTGGGGTTATTTTGATCACGATGGCACGCACGCCAAGTTCTCGCGCACCTTGGATCACGCGCCGGCGGACGTGGCCGCGACGTTCAGACAGCCGATCACGTTCTACATTGCCGAGGTGTTCAAGATCGAGGACGCCAAGATCCGCCAGATCGAAGCCGTGCTGACCACGGTGCCGTTCCGGATGGAATCGGGCTGGTAAATTTGCGTTTTTGACAGCGCCCACAGACCCAATCCGACCGCGAGAATGCTGGCGAGCAGAAACAGGAGCGCATTGCGTTGCTCGCGGCGCACGAGATGCTTCGCGTCCATCGGCGCGATAATGAAGGGTTCATCGTGGCTGGCCTGTGCGACCACGCCGACGCGCTCGATCGGCGAGTGCAGCACGGTCGCCTCAGCCTCGGTATGGGCCGCCGCGCGTGCTGCCTCCCATTCATCCGGGCTGATCTGGCCATCGTGGTTCCGATCGAAGCGGCGCAGCAGCGCGGCCTGGTCACGCTTCCATTGGGCGAGCAGTTCCTGCGTCTTCTGATCGACTGCGCCGAACTCGGTGTGCGAGCGCAGTTCGCCCAGCACTGACAGCGGGGTTCCGGGGGCAATGAGCCGTTCCTGGAACCGATAGTCATCCTGGCCGGGTAACCCCAGGATGGCGTGGGATTGCGGCGTCCCTTGCGGATGTCGTGACATTCCAGACCAGCGCTCATTGGAAGTCGCGGTCACGTCAGCCCCGACTGGACCAATCAGGCATTCGCCGTCCGCATCGTTCAGCACGAAAGGGGTGACGCTCGTTGCCTTCTCGACGGTGCGATACACCGCCTCACCCTTCGCATTTTCCTCGCGCGCCTCAACGCTGTAGTCCCACCACACGCAGGGTCGATCCGTCAGCGGTGAGCGCATGGTTTCGCCCGGCGGCGACCTCGCAATTCCCGAGATCCGCACGTACCCCTGCGCGGCGGAGCGGATCCGCACCAGCGGCGTATCAGCGATAAACCGGTCCCGGCGCAGTCGTGAGAAGCAGGCGAGGAGGGCGAGCAGGGCCATCACCCCGCACAGCGCGGCAAATATCCAATACCCTGCGCCCGGGTGCCCCGCCACGGCTAGCTTCCGAAAGCGGGCTTCAGATCGATGTCGCCGGTCTGGCTGGCACTGAATTTGAGCATTGGCGCGGCCGCGAAGGCAAACGGGCGCGCGATCAGTAGGTCGGGAAACGACTCGAGCCGCACGTTCAGTGCGTTGACGGCGTCGTTGTAGATTTCCCGACGATCGGCGATCGCGGTTTCCAGCGCAGTGATGCGGGTCTGCAGATTCTTGAAAAGATCGTTCGCCTTGAGGTCCGGGTAGCGCTCCGCTACGGCGTACAGGCTCGACAGGCCGGTGCGCAAGGCGCCTTCCGCAACGCTTACCGAGGCGACGTTACCGGCGCTGCGCGCGCCTTCCACATTGGCGCGGGCGCGCGCGACACACTCGAGCGTCTCCCGCTCATGCACCATGTAGCCCTTGCAGACCTCGATCAGTTTCGGCAATTCGTCGTGGCGCTGGAGCAGCAGAACGTCGATATTCGACCAGGCAAGCTTGACGCCGTTGCGCACGCGGATGAGGCCGTTGTAGATCGTGACGGCATATCCTCCGACGATCAGGACGACAAAGGCGCAAACAACTAGCGGTGTCACCGGGCGCTCTCCTTGCGGACCCGCGTAATCCCGGCGGGCGCGGTTCCCAGGGCCGAAGTCTCGCAGTTTCGCCGCTCGGAACCCAGTTTTGACCCTCAAAACTGTGCGACTCCTAACACTCCCGGTACCTCTTTCACGAGCAAAGGCCTGCGGGCCGCGTGCCGCGTACTAGGACCATAGTTGAATGGTGACAGTGGCTGGGCCGCCTGCTGATGCGCTGACTGGATTCGATCGTGTCATCTCGCTCGCCGGCGCGCGCATGGCAAACAGCTGCGCCAGGCACCGATAATCCGTGCCGCAGGCCGGATTTCCTGTTACACATTATCCCGGTTTAGCGAAGATCATGGCTGCAGGATTTCCCGACGTGCGCGATCCTTTCCTAGGGCAGAACCCGGTTCAACCTGCGGTAGCGGGGGGTTATCTGGCACCGTGGGCCGTTGAGCTCGGCCACCGGATCCGCAAGGGCTTCTTCCGGACCACGATTTCAACGACGTTGCTCACCGGGCTGTTTTTCATCGGGTATTTCTGGGTACAGCGCCATCCGGCGTACTCGCCCATCATGATGCCGCAGACGGCATTGGATCTGCGCATCCCGTTCCAGGCACCGGCGCTGCTGGCATATGTCTCGGTATGGATATACATAGGCTTCGGTCCGGGACTGCAGCGCACAGTGCGCGACTTTGCCGTCTATGGGCTGTGGCTATGCGGGCTGTGCATCTGCGGGCTCGCGATATTCTATTTTTGGCCGACACAAGTACCCAGATCGATGATCGCCGCGACGGATTTTCCGGGTTTCGTGTTGCTGCACCGGATTGATGAATCCAGCAATGCATGCCCATCAATGCACGTGGCGGTCGCGATCTTCACCGTGGTTCGGGTGGACGAGGTACTGCGTTCGATGCGCGTACCCCTGCAGCTGCGCCTCATCAACGCTGCATGGTTTGCCGCCATCGTGTATTCGACCCTGGCCATCAAGCAACACCTGCTCGTGGACGTAGCCGCAGGTGCGTGCCTGGGGCTCGTCTTCGCGCTGATGTCGCTGCGCTGGCGTCCGGGTCTTGGCGGCGAGCCGAGCTTTGCGGCATTGTCGCTTCGGCCATATCCGCAAAAACCAACGGGGGAGACATGGAATCGTTAAACCTTCAGAAGCTCATAAAATGGGGCGGCGTGGCCGTGGCTGTAATCATCGTGCTCACGCTCGTATGGCCGTTCTACAGCGTCCCGACCGGTTCGCGCGGCGTCGTTACCCGGTTCGGTGCCATCGTGGGTATCGAGGCCGAGGGTCTTACGATCCTGCCGCCGTGGGAGAAGCTTTCGATCTTTTCGATCCGCGCAGAGACGGCGAACGTGCAGAACGCGGAAGGGGCCACGTCTGACACACAACCGGTCACGACGAGCCTCACCGTCCGGTACGCAATCCAGCCGGACAAGGTGTCGGAAGTATTCGAACAGTATTCTCACGACGGTGACCTGTCCTCCTATGTGGACACGGCGACGCATGAGATCTTCAAGTCGGTGACGGCCAAATATGATGCGCCGGACCTGATATCGCAGCGCCCCAAGGTGTCTGCCGATATTTACGATGCGCTGACCATCAAGCTTGCAAAATACGGCGCCCGCGTCATCAATATCGATATGACGGGTTTCGCTTTTTCGCCAACCTACATGGCGGCGATCAATGACAAGGTGACACAGGAGCAGTTGCGGCTCGCCGCGGAAAACAAACTAAAGACGGTGGAGGCCGAGCAGAAGCAAAAGGTGGCCATCGCCGAAGCCGAAGCGAATGCGGTAAAGGCAACCGCGGATGGCGATGCCTATGCGCGCATTACGAATGCGACCGCCGAAGCGAAGGCCATCCAGGTGCAGAGCCAGGCGCTTGCCCAAAGCGCCCAGGTATTGGAGCTGCGGCGAATCACGGTCGAACAGACCAAGGCCGAGAAATGGGATGGCAAATTGCCTGAGGCAATCTATGCTGGGGCGCCGATCCCGTTCTTGGACGTGAGCAAGAAATAGCCGCTTGGTGGCCCTGCAGCGGCGAACCAGCGCTTTTCGGGAGTTTTCCGTGTAGGGGATGTCCTTGAACGCGGGCCGGAAAATGCGCGATTTTCAATCGCGCCACTGTCCCGGCCGCGCCTGCTGTAGACTGTAAATCGACCTTTCGCCCGTCTTGCTTCGCAGCCATCTTCGCGCGTCCTAAGCCGGCCCGTTCGTACACCTTGACATGGGAGGTACGATGACTCCAGCCAGCCGGTTTGCCTTCATCGGCAATTCACTTCCGCGCCGCTGCGGCATTGCGACATTCACAACCGATCTGCAGCAGGCGATTGCGGACCTGCGTCCTGACATTGAGACCGGCATCGTGGCGATGACGGATCATGGCCACAGCTATGAATACCCGCCTGCGGTCCACCTGCAGATCAATGACGAAAGGCTGGATGACTATGTGCAGGCCGCGGACTTTCTGAACACGCGAAAGTTCGACGTGGTCAGTCTGCAGCATGAGTTCGGCATTTTTGGCGGTGACGCGGGCAGTCATATCCTGGCGCTACTGTGGCGATTGAAGATGCCGATCGTCACCACTCTGCACACCGTTCTTTCCGAACCAAAGCCCGCGCAACGCGATGTGCTGAAACGCATCATCGACGCTTCCACGAAGGTCGTGGTCATGGCCGAAAAGGCCAGGGAACTGCTCGGAACCGTATATGCAGTGCCCGGGAGCAAGATTGAGGTCATTGCGCACGGAGTCCCGGATTGCGATTTCGTCGAGCCCGACTTGGCCAAGGCAAAACTGGGCTTCAGCGGCAAGGCTGTGATCCTGACGTTCGGTCTGCTCTCGCCGAATAAAGGCATTGAAGTCATGATCGACGCAATGCCGGCGATCCTGGAACGTCGGCCCGACGCGGTGTATGTGGTCCTCGGGGCGACGCACCCTAATCTGGTGCGACGGGAAGGCGAGGGCTATCGCCAAAGGTTGCTGGACCGCGTGGAAGCACTTGGCCTGAGAGAACATGTCGTTTTCTTGAACCAGTTTGTGGATCGCGCGACGCTGTTGGATTTCATTGCCATGTGCGACGTCTACGTCACGCCGTACCTCAACGAGGCGCAGATGACGTCCGGTACGCTTGCCTACAGCTTCGGGCTTGGCAAAGCGGTGGTGTCAACACCGTACTGGCATGCGCGCGAGCTGCTCGCAGACGGACGCGGGGTGTTGGTGCCGTTCGGCGATGCGACGACCATCGGAACGGAAATCGCGGGTTTGCTGACCGATGACGTCCGTCGCGATGCCATGCGGGCGCGCTCCTATGCGAGCAGTCGTTCGATGACGTGGCAGAGAACCGCCGAGCGTTATCTTTCCGTCTTTGAAAGATGCCGGAATCGACCTTCTCTGAAAGTGGTCGGGGGCCAGGCGGCGACCGGGCTTCAGATCGATGGATCCGCCGTACCACAGATGCAGATCGGGCATTTTATGGCGATGTGCGACGACACCGGTCTATTCCAGCACGCGGTTCATTCCATACCCGATCGGTCGCACGGATATTGCGTGGACGACAACGCCCGCGCACTGCTCGTGGCCTGCATGCTCAACACGCCCGGCGAGCAGCGCCTGCCTGAACTCCTCACGGCACGCCTGGCGGCCTTCGTGCAGCATGCCTGGAACCCGACTTCCGGGAGATTTCGCAATTTCATGAGTTTTGAGCGTCGCTGGCTGGAAGAAGCCGGTTCGGAAGACAGCCACGGGCGGACATTGTGGGCCTTGGGTGAATGCGCGCGCGCTGATGCCAGCCCGTCGCGGCAGCGCTGGGCGCGAGCCCTGTTCGCCGAAGCACTCCCCGCGGTGGAACACTTTCATTCGCCGCGCGCGTGGGCGTTCACGCTGCTGGGACTGGAGGGGTATTGTTTCGCGGCCGCGGCGGATTCAGGTGCGAGACGGGTGCGGGCCCTGCTGGCCGACAGGCTGATGGCGCTGCTGGCGACCGTCGAGACGCCGGACTGGGTGTGGTTCGAGGCCGGCCTTTCCTACGATAATGCGCGTCTGCCACACGCATTGATCGCCTCGGGGATGTCCATGGGCGTACCCGCCTACGTCACGGCAGGCTTGAGGTCCTTGCGGTGGCTCACCAACCTGCAGACCACCGATGCGGATTTCTTTCGACCCGTTGGATCAGAAAGTTTCGGTGACACGCGCAGACAGCCACGGACGTTTGACCAGCAGCCCCTCGAGGCCGCCGCAGCAATCTCAGCTTGCCTCACGGCCTGGGAGGCGGACGGGGACCCGCGGTGGAAGGCGGATGCGACGCGGGCATTTGCATGGTTTTTCGGCAAGAACGATCTGTCTGCGTGTCTGGCCGATCGGGACCTGGGGAGCTGCCGGGATGGACTGCACCCGGACCGGGTCAATGAGAACCGGGGGGGAGAATCAGTGGTTTCCTACCTGCTGAGCCTCGGGGAGATTCGCAAGCTCGCCAGGCTCGAAGAAATCAGCACGCGGCCATCACCGCTTCGCACCTTGCACAGCTGATTTGTCCTTCTCAAATCTACCCAAATCGAGGTCGTCTTTGCCACCTGCCAAGTTTCTCAACCGCCAGAGCCTGTATCTGCGGCCTGATCCCGCCAGAGTCGTGGTACGTCCGTTCAGACCGGCGGTGGAACCACGTGATCTGAATGTCACGGACAAAAAACGCGCCAACCATATCGTCGACCGGGCCCTGGCGCTCGATCCGGCCATGGCGGCCACTTTGCTGGCCGAGGTGCTCGAGAATTTCCAGGGACGCCACCGAAATCTGCTGGCGATATTCGAGGCGCGAGCGGATGAAATGGAGGACGCCTTTGCCGAGCATACGAACTTCACGGTCGACCAGCGACGATTGATTGGCGCGTATTTTCTGAACGAGTACTCATTTGAAGCTGCCGCACTTTTCAACCCGAGCATCGTTGCTCACACCGATCAATCAGGTGCCCCGCCTGGAACGCGTCGCTTCATTCTGAGTCTGCGTGCGGTTGGCGAGGGCCATATTTCCTCGCTCACGTTCCGCTCCGGAGTCGTCGCGGCCGACGGTAGTGTATCGGTGGATCCATCCGCACGGCTTGCGTCCGTGCCCGGAATCGTTACCCGCACGGCCGGTCCGGATGGGGATGCGGTGGAGCTGGCGTTCGGTAGCGAAGCGGAGCTGAGCGAGCGCGTGATATTTCCGGTCACGGAGTCTCAATCGAATGGCATTGAGGATGCCCGATTCGTCGAGTTCGATGACGCCGGCGAACGGAAGTACTATGCGACCTATACCGCCTACAACGGTAAGGCCATCCGATCCGAGCTGCTCGAGACCCGCGATTTCCTGAAGTTCCGCATGTCACCGTTGCGCGGGGCGGCAACGCGCAATAAGGGCATGGCGCTGTTCCCGCGGCGAGTTGATGGTCGATACGCCATGATCGCCCGCCAGGACAATGAGAACCTGTACCTCATCTACTCGGACGACCTGTACACGTGGAATGACAGCGGGAAAGCCATTTTGAAGCCGCAGTTTCCGTGGGAATTCGTGCAGATCGGCAACTGCGGTTCGCCGATCGAGCTTGATGAGGGCTGGCTTTTGTTGACCCACGGAGTCGGTCCGGTCCGCAAGTATTCGATAGGAGCCGTTCTTCTCGACAAGAAAGATCCGTCCAAGGTTCTTGGGCGTGCAAGTGAACCCCTGGTCAAGCCCGAGCCGTCCGAGCGTGAAGGTTATGTGCCCAATGTGGTCTACACCTGCGGCGCGATGCGGCACAACAACCAGATCGTATTGCCCTACGCCGTATCAGACACGTTCTCGAACTTCGCGACGATCGAGATTGCGGCGTTGATGAAACTCATGGGGTGCTAGGAGCGACAACCGAGCGCGCAACTACATGGGAAGCCGCCGGATCGCCGCCGCCACCGCCGCTTCCAGTTGTTTGTCGTCATAGGGCTTGCGCAGGAAAATTGCCCGCTCGAGATCATCCTGATCACTGGATTGTGGCAGCCCATCGAGGCCGGATGCGAACACGATCCGCAATCCCGGTCGTAGCGCAAGCGCCCGAATCGCGAGCTCATGGCCCGGGATATCGGGCAATGTCAGATCGGTGACGAGCAGGTCGAAGGGCTGTGCAGTCAACAGTTCGAGTGCCGCGCCGGCGTTCTTGGCCTCGATCGGGTTGTGGCCCAGAGCGGACAGCATTACAGCGGTCACTTCGCGGATGTCCGGGTCGTCCTCGACCAGCAAAATCAGCAAAGATCGCGATCCGGATCCGTGGTCCTCGTGGACTGCGTGTGCGCCGGTACGCTGCACTGTCGGCGTGTGCGCGACGGTGCGTTGCCGTTGGTTGTGCAGGAGATGCCGAATCTTTCTGGCCAGCGCTTCGCGGCTGTAGGGTTTGCTGAGCAGCTCGATTCCTTCATCGACCCGGCCGCCGTGTACGATCGCATTCTGCGTATAACCTGATGTGAACAGCACCGCGATATCCGGCAGCCGGGCGCGCGCCTTGCGCGCCAGTTCCGGACTTCGCAACGCGCCGGGCATGACGACGTCGGAAAACAGCAGGTCGATCGGAACTCCGCTTTCGACGACCGTCAAGGCGCTCTGCGCATCCTTCGCCTGCAGCACGCGATAGCCGAGCTCGGACAGCATGTCGACGACGGTGCTGCGCACATCCGCATCATCCTCTGCCACCAGCACCGTTTCGATTCCGCCCACCGCCGGGCCGCCGGCCGCGATGTTCGTCTCCAGGTCCTCCGGTTGCCGGGCACGCGGCAGGTACATGCGCATGGTCGTACCCTGAGCAGGTTCGCCGTAGATCTTGATATGACCGCCCGACTGTTTCACGAAGCCGTAGACCATGCACAGTCCGAGTCCGGTTCCCTGGCCTTCGGGTTTGGTCGTGAAGAAAGGTTCAAACACCCGATCGATCAGATCCGGGGGTATGCCACATCCGGTATCGCTGACCGCCAGCATCACGTACTGACCGGCGACGACTTCGGAGTGGTTTGCCGCGTAGTTATCGTCCAGTGACGCATTGCCGGCCTCGATGGTCAGGCGCCCGTGACCGTCCATCGCATCACGTGAGTTGATCGCGAGATTCAGCAGCGCATTTTCGACCTGCACGGAATCGACCAAGGTGTTCCATAGGCCACCGGCGACAACGGTTTCGATTTCGACTCCTTCGCCGAGCGCGCGACGCAGCATGTCGTCCATTCCCCGCACCAACCGCCCCAGATTGACCACTTTTGGGGCCAGCGGCTGCCTTCGGCCGAAGGCCAGAAGCTGTGAGGCCAGCTTCGAGCCGCGCTGCACGGCTGCGACGGCAGTGTGTACCCGCTGCTCGGCCGTGGGGACTCCGGCAACGTCACGACCCAGAAGCTGCAGATTGCCGCCGATCACCTGCAGGACGTTATTGAAATCATGCGCCACTCCCCCCGTCAGCCGACCGAGCGATTCCATTTTCTGCGCGTGCCGCAGTTGTGCCTCGGCATTGGCTCGCTCGGTGAGGGCCGCAGCGACCCGGGCCTCCAGAATCTCGTTCGCCTGTTCGAGTACCTGCTCGCCTTCCTTGCGTTCGGTAATATCGATGACCGACCCGATGTAGCCGAGAAACTCGCCGTTCGCGCCGAACCTGGGCGCAGCAGCGCTCAAGGCCCACCGGTAGACTCCATCGACGCGGACGTACGTGCAGTGGCCGCCATGCGTCGCGGTGGCGAGCATCGGGCCAATGTCGCCCCAGATCTCGCGCCACACCTCGGCAGTCGGTCGTCCGAGCGCCCAAGGATGTTTGCCGCCGACGATCGACCGGTACGGATCGTTATAGAAGTAGATCAGTTCCTTGCCCCACCCGATCCATATCGGCTGCAGAGAGGTCAGCATTATCCGCAGCGCCATTCTGAGGTTCTGCGACCAGGTTTCGGGAGAGCCCAGCGGTGTGGCACGCCAGTCGAAATTGCGAATCAGCTCTCCAAGCTCCCCCCCCGCCCGCGAGGAAGTCATGACCCGTGCCAGTAGCTGGTCTTGTGCGTTCAAGTGCCGACTCGCTCACCCGGTATTTTTCCGTCTTTTGCCTGCGTGGGCTCCATCGCCGCCATCGCGCTGAAAGTGAAGGGAATTCTAGCGGCTGACCGCGCGCCTTGGGTATGCTCCCGATGTCGGCCTTTGCCTACAGGACTTTGGGGTGCACCACGCCGGATCGATCGGCGTGAGCAATATCGTATTGAAACGTGTTCGATTTATTCGCCGAAGAATGCACTGACCCGCCACGGGGCCGGCCTCGCCAACTGTTGCCAGTCCATCCGATCAAGCGTCTAATGATCGGACAATTAGGCCTCGTCCGCGCAGGCCGCTGCCAGTGACGGACTCCTCGAATCACCGATTCGGGCAGAAGGCCAGGGGGAGCATATCAGCGTGAAGCGATCGGCCCTTCGGGTTGAGTGTCGAGCTTCCGGCTCCTAAATCGCCGTGCCCGTGGCACCCACCACCCCGATGAACAAGAAAATCGCGATGATCCTGACGCTGATTGCGCTGTTGGCCGCAGTCGCGATTCCAGTGCTGCTCGCCATCGAGCTTGCGGACCGCCAGGCCCGTGCGACCGAATTGAGTCTGGTGACCGGCTACGCCAACGATGTCCTGCACCGCTCCGAGACCACCTCTGACCAGGCGCTTGCGGCCACCGACACCCTGGCAGCTGCGCGCGCCGCAGACCCCTGTTCGGACGCAAACATTGCGATCATGCGCAGGTTTGACCTGTCATCGAGCTATCTGCAGGCGATCGGATATGTGAACGACGGGCGCCTGGTGTGCTCTTCGCAGGGGCGTGACGGCGGGGGGTTCGACCTCGGGCCCGTAGACTGGATAACGCCGATGGATTTTCGCATCCGGCTCAATGTGAAATTTCCATTTGACCCGGTGACAGCCTACCTGGTCCTGGCCTCGGCCGAAGGCTACGCGGCGATCATAAACAAGGATCTGCCGCTGGATGCCACCACGAATGAGAAGGATGTTTCCCTGTCGGCATTTGCGACCTTCAACGGGCGCGTCATGGCCTCGCGCGGCTTCATCGATCCGAATTGGATAGGCCGTCGCTGGTCCAGCTTGCCGCGCGAGCGCTTCGTCAGCGCCTTCGTGGCCAATGGCTATGCGGTCGCGGTCGTGGCTTCGAACCGTTACTACGTGGGTGCCATCGCGGCGCTGCCGATTTCCTACGTTCGCGCACAAACGCATGCCACCGCGGCGGTACTGTTGCCCGTGGGCGTGATAGCCGGAATCGTCTTGGCGATCGCGACGCTGTACCTGGGACGACTGCAGCTGGCCATGCCGGCCGTCCTGAAGACGGCCCTGAAACGCCATGAATTCTTCATGCTCTACCAGCCCATCGTCGATCTGCGGACCCACCAATGGGTTGGCGCCGAGGCTCTGATTCGGTGGCGGCGGCGGGGCGGCGAGATGGTGCGCCCGGACCTGTTCATCCCGGTGGCCGAGGATGCCGGTCTGATGCAACGCATCACGCAACGCGTCATCGATCTGGTGCGTCGCGACATCGATGACCTCTTTGTCCGTCATCCGCATATGCACATCGCGATAAATCTTACCTCGGCCGATCTGCACGCCCAGAGCACCGTCGAATTGCTCAGTCGTCTGGCCAAAGATACGGGTGCCGCTGCGGGCAATCTGATTGTCGAGGTCAGTGAACGCGGCTTCGTCAAGCCGGAACCCGCGCAGCGGATCGTCAAGGAGCTGCGCGTCAACGGGATTCGTGTCGCGGTTGATGACTTTGGCACGGGCTACTCCAGTTTGGCGTTCCTCGAGAGTTTCGAGCTGGATTTCCTCAAGATTGACAAGTCCTTCGTCGACACGATGAACCTGGATACGCCGACCAGCCAGGTTGCGCTGCATATCATCGAGATGGCGAAATCATTGAATCTGGAAATGATTGCCGAGGGCGTGGAGACCGAGGCACAGGCGCAATTCCTGCGCGAGCGCGGCGTTCAGTACGCGCAGGGCTGGCTTTTTGGCAGGCCGATGTCAATGAATGACCTTTTGGTCCGGCTCGTCAGGTTGCGTCAGGCATCATAGTGGGCGCGTTGCTGCCGCGACGTGGGAGTACAGCTTTGAAGATCAGTGGGTTGCTGGGCGTTTGCGCCCTGGCGGTGTTTTATTCTGCGGATGCTCCGACGCAGCCCGTTCCTGCGCAGCGGGCGCCCGCGGCAGCGACCGTTGCACGGCGCCCCGGACCACCACGTACCTTTGTGCAGATCAAGGGCGATCTGTGGCGCGCCGGCAACGGCAACTGGTGGAGCCTGATCTACGTGACGCCGGATGGCATTGTGCTGGTCGATCCGATCAGCCCGGACTTTGCGAGCTGGGTGAAAAACGAGCTCGCCACGCGCTTTCCGGGGAAATCGGTGCGTTATATCGTTTACAGCCACAGTCACTGGGATCACGTGGGGGGTGCCGGTGTCTTTGCCGACAGTCACCCGCATATCGTCGGCCAGGAGCGCATTCTCAAGAACATGGATGGCCGCTTTCCGCACATGCCCGGTAACATGATCGATCTCAATCATAACGGCACGATAGAGTCCGAAGAGATTGCCATTCCCACCCTGGAACACCCCGGCATCTGTGGGATGGGTCGCGGCTACTTCGAGTCCATCGATCGCGAGCACACGGGGCACATCACGCCGGCGCAATGGTGGGCGGCGCAGGGGGTGGTGCCGCCCGACATCGTATATTCGGACCGGATGACCCTGGTTCTTGGCGGACGCACCATCCAGCTGCTCTTCCCGGGCCTCAATCATGCGGACGACGGCACTGTCGTCTACTTCCCCATGGAACGAGTGGTGTTCTCCGCGGATTTTCCGGCTGACGCACTGGTTACGACCTCGATGCGGTCGCTGCCCAGCGGCTGCGGCATGTTCGACCATCATCCGCTGGCCGAATGGATCAGATCATATAAGACCATCGAGGGTCTTGATTTCGACATCCTGGCGCAGGGCCACGGTTCAGTGACCTTTACCAAGGCAGATGTCAGCGAGGGACGGCAGTATTTCGAGGACCTGCGCGCTGGCGTGGCGCGCGGTATGGCACAGGGCGAGAGCCTGGCCGAGTTGAAAAAAACACTGCTGCTCGAAAAATACAAGGGCTGGGCCTATTACGACATGCTGCGCCAAGTCGACATCGAGGCCGCGTACCTGAACCTTGAGAACTATCCATGAAGCGCTTACTGGCCGCCGTAGTGATGCTCTGCGCCTGCGCAGCTTGCCTTGCGGATGCGACACCCGCGCCGGCACCATCGGTGGCTGCCATCAAAGCCTGCGTCCAGCAAATGGACATCGGCAATAAATGGACCTTCACCTGGAAGACGGTGGAGATTGCAGCCGCGCGCCATCCGCGCAACAGCTACGAAGCCTTGTATGCACCGCCCGGCGCCGGACGCAGCGATGCGTACGGCTATCCGGTTCACGTGGTGTACAGCCTTAATGGGCGTGCCGACATCGATGCGGTGTACTGGCTGATCAAGGACGCACGGGGCCATTGGCAGATTCCCGCCATCTGCACCATACCGTGACAGGTCCGGCTCGTACGAAGGCCTAGACCGGCCTGCCTTCGAACACGCACACGGCGGACCTCGTGGGAGTCACCGTGGTCAGTCGGAATCCCGACTTTTCGTACAGCTCACGATATTCCTGTTCGGTCCGCTCCATGCCGCCCGGAAAGGCCAGCATGATCATGTCGGCGTCCTTGCCCCATGAGGCCTCATTGGCGGCCGACACGGTGAATTCAACGAGCAGCAGCTTGCCGTGGGCAGGAATCACTTTGCGGCAGTTATTGAGGATCTGGATGCTCTGTTCATCTGTCCAGTCGTGAATGACGTGGCGCATCAGGTAAGTGTCGGCGCCGGCGGGTATCGACTCGAAAAAGTTACCTTCAATGATCGAACAGCGGCCTGCGAGATCCAGTTCTTGCAGCGCTAATCTGGCGCGACCCGTCACATGGCCGAGATCGTAGAGGATGCCGCGCAGATGCGGATAGCGCTGTAGCACGCCCCCGAGCAGGGTGCCGTTGCCGCCACCGATGTCCGCCAGGGTGTTGCTGTCACTGAAGTCGTAGGCATCGAGCATGGCAGCGGTCTCGTGTCCGTGGAACGCGCTCATTCCGGCATCGAAAAGCGGACCCAAGTCGGAGCGTGCGCCAACGTACTCGAACAGCGGCTGTCCGTAGATTTTCTGGAAGCTCGACTCGCCGGTGAGGACGGTGTGATGCATGCCTTCCCAACCGGCCGAGATCCGGTGAAACATTCGCGCGGCCGCCCGGAAGGAGCCATCCGCATCGTTCTTGAGCGCACTGGAAAGGCGCGTGTGCGCGAATTCGTGATGCGCCGTTTCGCGAAATACTCCATAGCTCGCCGCGAAGCGCAATATGCGATAAAGAGAGCGCTCGTGTGCGCCGGTCAGGCGGGCGAGTGCTGCCATGGACTGGGGTTGATCGCTGGGAATGTGATCGGCCACTCCCAATTCCGCAATGGTGCAGATGGCGCGGCTCAGGGCTGCACTGGCGAGTATCCGCGACAATTGTTCAGTTTCTTGCAATGCCATGCCTTTTGCCCCCAGGACTTGCAGCGATCGCGCGAATTGCGAGAATGTATGCAGGAGCGGCATGGTGCACTTGCCGCAACGGATGCGTCAATCATGAGAGCAGCAAGGAAAGACAGCAGGAAATCCGAGGGATTCACCGATGAGGAACGAGCTGCGATGCGCGAGCATCTGCAGGAACTCAAGGCGCAGGCGCGCGATGGCCGTGCCGCCAAGGCAGACGGGGAACGCGCCGTGCAACTGCACGCCATCATCAGGACCAGTGTCCCCGCGCTGCTGCCGAGAACCTGGTATGGAATGTCGGCACGTGCCCGAGACGACAAGGTCGTGTGCTTTTTCCAAAGTGCGCCAAAGGTCAAGACGCGGTATGCGACCTACGGCCTTCGCGCTGCGGCGGCTACTGGTAACTCATCGTGAACGTCGCCTGGGCGTGAACGCTGCCGGCGGACAATACCGACGAACCGGTGCCCGCGGGATTGGTGTCATCCCGATAATACTGCACCGTGAGTGGAATGCCGGCGATGCTGCTGGATGCGCCCAGCAGCCATTGATGGGTGGTGCCCGGGGCGGCCGAATCGGGACCGAAATCGATCGGTCCGGCGCTGTTCAGGATACGCAGCTTGATTCCCTGCGCGGTGGAACTCGGGGCCAGGGTCAGCAACGCAGAAGCGTTGGCCGGCGTGGTGACATCGCTGAGGGTGATGTAGACGGTGGCACCCGATGCGCAACTCAAGCCGATGGGGAAGCGCGTGTCCCCGCCAGTCTTGCCAACGGCGCTCAGGGCGTCAAGCGATATGACTGGCAGATTCACGCTGACGCTGGGCGTCGTCACGATACACGTGATGGGCACGACTGCACTGTTGTTGGCATTCGTCGCCAGCGTATTCGCAATACCCGTACTCCAGCTGCAGGCGCCCGTCGGAGTGAACGTGACGGTCACCGTCGGCAGGCCTGAGAGCGAGTAACCGGAGACGACCTGTCCCGTGACGATCAGATTCGCCTGAATGCCGGGGAGCGCACCGTTGCCGGGCGCGCCGATCGTTCCTGAGGTGTAGCCACCGCTAGTGGAAGTGATCAGAGTCTGGCTGCCGCCGTTCACGACATAGAAGCTGACCCCGATGCCGCTGACGCTGGTCTGGTAGACACCGCTTCCGGCTGAGATTTCCGTGCCATTGACGGTGGCCGTCTCGATCAGCGCGCAGGTGATGCCGGTGGCGGTGGCGGCTGCCAGCGCGTGAGCCACCTGGCTGCCCACCGCGGCGTCCCGGGGGACCGAGTAGGGTCCTGCGGGCGAGAACGACAATGTTGCGGGTGAAAAATTCACGGTCTGCGCCAAGGCCGGCGCGCCCACCACGGACAGCAGGAGGCTGAATGCGCCCGGTGCGAGCACGCGTTGCAGCCAACCTGTCCTGCGCCTCATGGCTAGCGCTGTCCTATGTTATTTTCCAAGGGAGCCTTGCCGCCGCCGTCATGCTCATTCAACGTGATCACATCCGGGGCACACGTGGCGTCGATTCGGACGAAGGGGCCATCGCCCTTATGCCGCGGGGGCAGCTGGTACCTGAAGGCACATTGCTGATCGGAGGCATCGCCCCAGCGGGCAGTCAAGCTGCCGGACTCAGCGATGCCGCGCAGGTACATGCCTCCATCCTGGCCGGCCAGACCGACCTCGCTTCCCTTAGCATCGTAGACGCTGGCACCAAATGGAACCACCGATCCGTCGGTTAGATGGGCGTTGATGAGGATAGCCCGGCCGCTAACGGTCTGGAAGCGGATCATGACGACGGAGTTGAGTCGGGGCGCGACCGACTCGCTGGTACTCTTGAACTCGGTATCCACAGAGACAGCATCGTCCGGATCGATATTGATGTTGTTCAGGCGGTAGGGCATCAGGAACGGAAGTACCGCATAGCCTGCATGATTGATTGTGGTCCCGATGTTATTGGTCACGCGGGCGCCCTCGGCACCAATGGCTTCGACGATACCGATCGTGTCGGTCATCTGGTTTGCCAGGGTGATGCCGCCGGGATGAACTACCAGCCCGCCCGACGCTCCGAGCGACTGCTGGGAGTAGCCGCTGCCCTCGCTCGCGCTGGCCGATACGCCGGCGTAGGCACCTCGGTACTGGCCACTGGCCGTGTAGGAATTCTGCCCCGCGGCCTGACTTGCCGAGACACTGTAGCTCGCCTGGCTGGTCTCGCCCCAGGTGCCATTCAGCACCTCCTGTCCCCCCTGGGTGCGTGCGTCGCCGATCGTCTCCTGATTGAAACTGGTCGAGAGCATGGGCGAATGGGGTGAATGGCCCAGCGGCAGTGAGAAGTTCAGCTGTACGCGGTTGTCGGGCTTTCCCGTCACCACATCCTTCTGCCGGGCAGCCGAGATGCTGAAACTGAGGGCCGTGGCCCCGAACCGCACATGATTGGTGTAGCCGCCCTGGTACTGAGTCGAGGTTCCCGGGGCGTTCCAGTAGTCACGCACCGAGGCCGTCAGATAAAAGTTTCCCCACTGACCGGGCAAGGTCTGATTGATATTGATCAGCCACTGGCTGCGTGCGCGATCGACCACGTCAGCACTCGCGCCACTGAGGATCGCTTCACGCGCGGATTGCGCATCGGCGAAAGAATAAAAACCGCTGGAGGAGTAACGGTACGTGGCGAGTGCGATGTTGGTCTGGGTGTCGCTGATGAGCTTGCTGTAGGTGAGCCGCAGACTCTGGCCACTTGAGGAGTACGTGTCGGTGATGTCGGCACGGGCCGCGGTCACATCGGCTGCCACGGCGCCCGCCACGGTGTTGATGGCGATTCCCAGCAAGCCCGCCCCGTAGTGCGGAGTACCCACCGCGCCGGTGTAGGCGGTCAGGAAGCTGTTGAACCCATGCTGCAGCGTCGCCTGCATGAACCGCTCCGTTCCGGACACGGAGGGCTGCTGCACTTCTCCCGCCACGGCGGTGTAGCGCCACACGCCGGGACGCAGCAGCTGCACTACGGATGCGTACGGTACGGTGAAGGTGTCCTGGCTGCCATCGGCCTCGTAGACGGTCACGTGCAGGTCCCCGCCGTAGCCTGTGGCGTACAGATCGTTGATCTCAAATGCGCCGGGCGATACGGTGGTTTCCAGCAGGGTGTTGCCGTTCTGCGTGATGACAACGCGCGCATTGGTGCGCGCAATGCCATGCACGACCGGCGCGTATTCGAGCTGCGAATCCGGCAGCATCTGATCATCGCTTGCCAATGACACACCGCGGAATCCGAAGCTGTCGAAGACGGCGCCATCCGTAAAGCTGTCGCCCACCGTCAGATCGCTGCGGATCGACGGGATGTCGTGCGTGAGGTAGGTGGCGATGTTCTGATAGGTCGTTGGCTGGCCGGAGGTGACTTCGAGGGAGGAACGCTGGCGCAAATGCCAGCTGCCAAAATTGATTCCGGTCGTCAGGTCCAGATGACCCACCGTCGTGGTCAGCTCGGAGGCTGCGGAGCGATA
Organism: Steroidobacteraceae bacterium; assembly: GCA_036267975.1. Taxonomy (GTDB): domain Bacteria; phylum Pseudomonadota; class Gammaproteobacteria; order Steroidobacterales; family Steroidobacteraceae; genus DAIDKA01. The sequence goes on from DATAVA010000047.1 coordinate 40,761, forward strand.
GGCGTTCAGGTTGTAGCCCAACGTGGCCGACGGCACGCCGCTGTCCCAGAACTCCGGGCTGACGTAGCCGCGGGGTTTGAGCAGCAGCGCAGCCTGGGGAACACTGAGGTCAAGCCGCAGTTCGGACAGGTCGAACGAGACCGCCGCGTCGGTAATCATCGCCTTCAGGTCCACGCAACCGTCGGATTGCGCCTGTCGCAGCATGACGCGGGCAGATTGCGAGAGCTTCTCGAAATCCAGTCCGATCCGACCGATGAGCGCGCGGTCGATGCACGGTTGGGCAATGTCGCTGTCGGGCTTGGCTATGAAGTGAACCGTGGCGCGGCCCGTCCATTTGCCGTTGATCTCCACATCGACCAGGTAGTCTCCGGGCAGCACCGGATTGCCGCGTGAGAAGCGGGACACGTCGACCTGGGATCCGCCTTGAAGAAAGGCCGGATTAAATTCCACTGGCGGCCCCTCAGCCGCAGCCGCCGGCGACAGTACCGGGCACAACGCGAGCAGCGCAAACAGCCAGCGGCGGGCGCATTGGCTCGGCAGGTTATGAAAAATCGGTCGGGAAGTCCCGTCGCAAGTAGCCACGGGGCATCATTCGGATCAGGGTGCCGACGACGCGGTAGCCGTGGCTTTTACGTTGCCGCCGTAGTCGTTGACGAACCAGAATTCGATCGAAACGGGGCCACTGGGGGTGGCGACCGGCTCTGGTACATCAAAGCGGCGGGTCGCGAACGGGTCCACCATTTCCGCCTTGGCATTGACGGGATGGCCGCCCGCTGTCGCAGTGACCTGGATCAGCGAGACGTGATACGCGGTGGGGTTGCGCGCCTCGATTCCCACCAGCTTGCCGTCCTTGGACAGCAGCTTCCACGTCAGATGCGCCGGTGCATCTGCCGCGGACCCGGCAAGACTCGCGGGCCTGAAGAACACCTTCATGCGGTGCTTGAAGGCCAGCTCCAGCTGGTTCGGCAGCTCCGGATTGGCCGCGGTGCGCGGCGGAATATCGAGCACGTTGAGCCAGAACAGCGACTCACGGTCCTCGGGCAGCGGATCGTGGGTGTAGACCAGACGCAGGCTTTGAACTTTGGTGGGATCCAGCCTGAACAGTGGTGGCGTCAGAACGAAGGGGACTTTTGATTCACCTGGTTTGGCACGCATGTCTCCCGCATCGAGCCAGGCCTGCACCAGCGACGGCTTTTCGCCGGGGTTATGGATGTTGATGGTCACTTCACGCTTGGCTGCCGGATAGACGACCCGGGTGCCATCGACGACGATCCCGGCGACCGCGGGGGGCGCCGCGGTGAAGATCGTTATTGCGACAAACGCCAGCGGAATGATTTGATTTCCGCGCAGTCCGAACATTGCCAGGCGTTTCCACATCATGATTCTTCAGGGCAGGACACTGAGCGCAGCAGCCGCAACGGCAGCTGCGCCCAGTTGATCAGCAGGCGTGCTTCGGTCGTCACCAGCCTTCCGATCGTGTCGGCAACACTTAATTGTAGACCAGTGAATACGTGACCGAAGTGCTTACAGAACCGGCGGAAGCGGCGTGGCCGGCATTCGCAAGCGTCGAATAGCCTGCATAGAACCACTGCACCGGGCCAGCAGAGGCAGCGTAGGCCGCCAGGCTCAGCGGCGTACCATATGACGTCGTATTGGTGCTTGTGCCAGGCTTAATCTGCGAGCCTATTACTGTCGCGTTCGAAGCGTTGTAGAGGTTTACCTCGACGTTGCTGGTACCGGCGTTAATGAGACCGCCAGTGGCTTCATCGACATTGGGGCCCGCTTCAAAATAGATCGCTACGTGCGAAGTCGCCGTTGGGCCCGGCAGCAGATCCGTCGCCGAGGTGCAGTTGGTCAAAGCTATGCTGAAGAAGGTTCCAGCCGCGCTCTTCAATGTTGCCCCGGCATTGGTAAGAGCTGAAGTGTCAACGGTCGGCAACGTCACTGCGCCGTCGCCGGTGCCTGCGTTGTTGACCTGGAGCGCACAGCTGCTGGCCGTGACTGCACCCGTAAAAGTGATTGTTCCATCCGACGCCTGACTCGACAGCGGCAGCGCCATGGCTGTCGCGATGCCGGCAGCCATCATCGCTCGCTTGATCCGAATATCCATGCCATCCTCCAAATAAAAAACTTGCCTGCGGTGTGACCATAATCCGTATCGGCTGAATCACCGGCCACTTGAAGGACGCAACTGCGTACCTGCCAATGTGTGACTCAGGTCTCAACATTCATTTGAAAGCCAAATGATCAAGACCGGTTGGCCTCACCGCGCGACAGTCACAGTCGAACGGCTTGCCGTGTGCTAAGCAGTTTGGCGGAGCGGTATTGCATAAAGCGGGTGATACCGCACAAATACTCAACGTGACTGTGTGCGCCATTTGTATTTCCAACGAGTTGGCGGACTCATGTAGAAGTAGTTGCAGCAAATGAAGTGGTTCCACGATGGAGCTCGTGACTGCAGCGCCGCACCATGGCGTCCGATTGATGTGATGAGCCGCATGGGGTCCGCAGGCAGCGACTGCATGAATCGTTCATTCCAGACGCCGTTGATGCGTTCGCCGCGACCGTGACCTGAAAATGCGGCAGTGCGGCAAATACAATGTTTCAGGATGCCCGCATCTTGGTCGCTGGGCGCCCGAGTCTACGGGTGCCGCATATTCGCAGAGGTGTCAATCAGGCCGCGCATCGGCGGCTGCCGTCCGCTGTCACAATCAGTCATTGGACCTTGCGAAATTCGGGAGAGTGCGACTATTCTGCCTCGCAGGTCCAAAGTCGACTGACCAAAAAGAATACTGGAGGGGAACCATGATTATTCATCGGTCCGGAATTCGTAGTTGGGGTCTTAAGGCAGTGTTGCAGGCATGCTTGGGCACGGCGGTGCTGGCCGCGGTGGTGAGCATGCCGCGGATCGCATCTGCACAGGATGCATCGCAGCCGCAGAAGGACAGTTCGAAGGACACGACTGTCGAGGAAGTGGTGGTCACCGGTTCACGTGTGGCCCGTTCGACCTTCACGACACCCAATCCCGTCACGGTACTGGACGCCAAGGACATTGAGAATCTCGGCCTCACCAACGTGGGCGAGGTGCTGGGCGAACTGCCCCAAAACTCGAATTTTTTTGCCGCCAACAATGTCGGTTTGGGTAACTTCAACGTCGGCGCGCAACTTGCGAACCTGCGCGGCCTGAATCCCTTCTTTGGTACGCGCACCCTGACCCTCATCGACACGGAGCGCGTGGTGCCGACGGCCACCGGCGGCGGCGTGGACGTCACCCTGATCCCCTCGATGCTGGTCGCGCGGACTGAAGTCGTCACGGGTGGCGCGTCCGCCGTGTACGGCTCCGACGCCGTTGCCGGCGTGGTCAACATCATCCTGGACAAGAAGCTCAATGGATTCAAGGGCCAGGCGGACTATGGCGAGACTTCGCACCACGACGGCGGCGATGCCCATTTCTCAGTGGGGTACGGCAGCGACCTGGGAGACCGCTCTCACTTCATCGTCGGTGCCGAGTACCAGAATTCGGAGGACATCGGTATCTGTTCGCAGGTGCGCGACTGGTGTAAGGGCGGCTCCGGACTGTATACCAACACCCTCTATGACGGGGTTCCGGCGAGCGCCACGAGCCCTGCCATACCCCCCAACGGACTGCCTCATTACATCATCGGACCCAATGCGACGCTTGCCAACCAGAGCCTGACCGGTGTTCTGACGCCTTGCCAGGTGCCCCTGGGCGTCTGTATTCCCACGGGCCCGCAGTACAATTTCAACTCAGCGGGTTCGGCGGCGTCACCCTTCAATCCCGGCCTGTATCCAGATGGCGCGGGCGTCTTCGGGCTCAGTCAGGGAGCCGGGACCACCGGCGTCGGCGCCTACGACGGCACGACACTGCGACCGGCGGTCAAGCGCTACACGGGTCTCGTGGACCTGGATTCCAAGATTGGCGATAACGTTAATTCTTTCCTGCAGCTCTCCTACGCGAAGAGTGAGGCGGTGAACCCCGTTGCAAATGGCGCCATCGGCCCCATCGCGCTCGAGGTTGCCTCGGGCGTCTTCGTGCCTCTCAGCAGTTACATCGCGCCTGACAACGCCTACCTGCCGGCCCAGTTTCAGCCTGGTGGCGCCAATGCGCTGGCACCCTCCATACCGATTCCCCCGCCATTGTGCAGTCCTGCCCCATCCCCGTGCGGAAACTCGGTCGGTGGCGCGTTGCTGGGCTTCAACATGAATGCCATCGATCCGGCACGCAATCAGACCGAAAACGACGTCGTGCGGATTACCGGTGGGCTCAAGGGCACGATCTCCTCGACCTGGACGTGGGACACGTATTTCGAATGGGGCCAGAACAAGAACGACCAGGCACTGTTCAACAATGTCGTCGGCACGTTCCTGCAGTTTGCGCTGGATGCCGTCCCGCAGAATCCGGCCCTGCCGGTGAGCTCGGGCAATCCGGTCGTATGTCGTGCAACTGATCCGACCTACTATCCAACTGCCTACAATGCGGCTGCTGCAGGTTGCTCACCGTTGGACCTCTTCGGCAGCAACAATGCCAGCCGTGCGGGGCTGGCATATGCGTTCCGCACCCTCGTGGAATACTCCACCCTCAAGCAGGAAGTCGTGTCGGGCAATGTGGGTGGCGAGCTGTTCAGCGGCTTCGGCGCGGGGCCGGTCAAGGCCTCATTCGGCGCGGAGGTGCGCCAGGATACCGCTGAAGTTACCCACGACCTGGCCGATCAGCCCTTCTATGACGATTACTTTCTGAGTTACGGCCTCGACTACGCAGGCAAGATCTCGGTAGAGGAAGGCTACGGAGAGGTCAACGTGCCCGTCCTCAAGGATATACCGCTTGCCAAGTATCTGGAGTTCGACGGCGCGGTACGCGAGACCAAGAATCAGAACGAAGACGAGACGGCTGGATCCCCGAATGACGGAGATGCAGTCTCCCACGTGATCCCCAGCTGGAAGCTCAGCTCCATTTGGGATTTGACCGACTGGTTGCGGATTCGTGGCACGCGTTCGCGCGATGTGCGCGCCGCGGGATTCCGCGAGCTGTATGAGTCTTACGCCGTGTCAGCGGGCGGACCGTTCGGCACGATCGTCAATCCTGCCAATCAGCAAAGCGAAGTGATCACGGCCCTGACCGGCGGAAACATCAATCTCCAGCCGGAAAAGGCCGATACAACCACGGTCGGCTTCGTTTTCGCACCTAAGTCCGGTCCTCTCGAGCGGTTCCAGTTCTCCGCCGACTGGTATCGAATCGTCCTCAACGATCCGATCACGGGGCCGCCATTTGGCCTTGGCGTGCAGAACATCGTCAATCTGTGTTATGCCGGACAGCAGGCGTTCTGCGATCGCATTACCTTTGGAACACCTGGAAATTTCGGCTCCATCACCACGATCAACAACACGGCGGTGAACCTGGGCAGTTTCGAGACCCGAGGCGTGGACTTTGAGACGAGCTATAGCCTGCCGTTGCCCGAACTCAACGATCATCTGAACGGCAATCTCAATTTCCGCTTGCTGACATCCCTGCTTTACAACATGACGATCGACGCCGGATTGGGCGCGGCGCCGGTTGACTATGCGGGCCAGTCAGGCCCGACGGCGGCGTTCGGCGGCTTCAATACCTCCCCACGCTGGCAGTCGAATTTCTTCATGACCTACGCCAACGGGCCGTTGGCTGCGACATTGCAGGTACGCTACATCGGTTCGGGATCGTACGAGGCCATCACTGCCTTTGGTGGTGCGCCGATTGCACCCGGCGATGCGGGGTACGCCAGCACCAATCCGAACAGCATCAACAACAATTCGGTCGCTTCCGCGACCTATCTGAATCTTTCCGGCTCCTACGATCTCGGCTCGCACTTCACGGTGTTCGCGACGATCAACAATCTGCTTAATAAGAATCCGCCGCTCGCGCCGGGCGGCAACGGGTATCCGACGAACCCGGTGTACTTCGATACCTACGGTCTTACTTGGAAGGTCGGATTCCGCGCGAAGTTCTGAGTAGTGGACCCAGGCCAGGCCGTCCGGCCTGGCCTGGGGCGCGATCGGGCCGCTGCGGCCCCACAGATTGTGTTTGCAAAGCGCCGGCGGTCAGCCGGCGCATGCGTTCAACGAATTGACCCGGTTCAGCGCCCGGCGACGGAGGCCGCCACCACTGAGGCGATCACGCCCGTGGCAATGGCAGCAAGAACGTAATTGCCGTCGACTTCGCGCCATTCGTAGCCGCGCGGCGGTGCACGCAGATGGCGGGCCTTGTAGTCGACGTGCTCTCCGCGTCGCCAATCCTCGTCGCGCATCTTTGCGCCTTTCTTCCAATCGCCATGGTGGACGTACTGGTGACCGTCTTGATGGCCATCGTGTTCGTCAGCCATTGCTTGCGTGTTGGCCGTGACTACTGCCGTTGCGAGCAGCAGTGAAGCGATTAAGGCGTTTCTCATGGAGGCTCCTCGTGATATCAGTGGGGTGGTAGCGGCTGTGGGTATGCGTTCATCCCCTTCAAGAACATCTCCGGCTTCCCGCCGCAGCTGTGCATAGCCTTACGCAGATCTTAGGGCTGCTGCCTCGCTGGCGCTGTCAGGTAGCAGATGGTTACTTCCAGGCAATGAGAACCAGGCCGTGAGGGATATGTCTGACATGCGCACTATCACAGCAGCATTCCCCGGCACGACGCTTTCGAACAAATCAGTATTGATCAGTCACAGCTCGCGAGCGGCGCGCGCAAAAAAATATACAGGGCGCGAAGCGGTAGCCGTGCTGGGGTTGTCTTATCGGGTGAGCTTCCGTCTGTCTTTCTGGTATCGAACAGGCGAGCAGCCTGGGGGGCTGATCGGGGACTGGCGATTGTCGTAAGATGGCGCGAGGTTTGGAGGGGCGGCCAGAATGATCATTGAGCGTGAAGACCAGGTGACCGAAGCGGTGTTGGGCGAGAGTCAGCGCATTGAGGACCCGCGCCTCAAGCAGATCATCCAGTCGCTGATCAAGCATCTGCACGGATTTGCACGGGAAGTGCGGCTCACGGAAGAGGAATTCAATTCTGCGATCAATCTTGTGACGGCCCTGGGAAGGCTCACCACCGATAGCCACAACGAAACGCGCCTGATTGCGGGCTCTTTGGGACTATCGACGCTGGTGTGCATGATGAACAATGCAGGGACAACGGCCAACCTGCTCGGCCCGTTCTGGCGCAAGGATGCTCCGCAGGTCGAGAACGGGGGCTCAATCGTGCGCTCGCCGACGCCTGGCGCCGCATTGTTTTTTACCGGGCACGTGGTCGACACGGAGCGTAGGCCGATCGTCGGCGCGCACGTGGACGTATGGCATGCTTCCACCAAGGGATTGTACGAGAATCAGGATCCAAGCCAGGCGGACTGGAATCTGCGCGGTCGGTTCACGACCGATGAGAAGGGCGCATTCAACTATCGCACCATCAAGCCCGCGGGCTACCCGGTGCCCGCCGGCGGTCCCACCGAGAAGCTGCTGAACTTGCAGCACCGTCATCCCTTTCGCCCCGCGCACCTTCACGCCCTCGTCTACAAGGAGGGCTTCAAGACCATTGCGGCCCAGGTGTACGCCGATGACGACGAGAATCTGGCATCCGATGCCCAGTTCGGCGTGACCACGAATGCGATCGGGCACTATGTGCGGCACGAGAACGAGCCCGCGCCAGACGCTGATGTGCAGGGCGCCTGGTACAGCATGGCATACACCTTCGTCCTCCAGCGCGGCGCGTCCTGGCTGCCCACGCCACCGGTCTCGGCCAAGAGCAACGTGGCGGCGGCCATGATGACGGGGGCCGGATGATATCGGCCGGTGAGACCGCCGCCGGGTTGACCTGGGAGGTCATGGAATCCCGGATTCGATGCTATTTCGCCGATTGCAATTCAGGTGACATCGAGCGGGTGGCGGCCAACTTTGAACCGCATGGTGTCCATTATTTTCCGCCCGGCACCTATGAAGGACCATTCAGAGGCGCGCGCACGATCGGAGCGAACTGGAGTGCGGCGGTCAAGAACCTCGGGTCGTACTGGACCGTGGACCAGGTGTTGTGTGATCCACGCTCCCGGCGCGCCGTCATTGAGTGGACTCATTTCAAGCGTGTGCCGGCGATCGTGCTGCGTGGCGATGAGTGGTACGTATTCAGCCCCCGGGGACTCATTGAAGAGATTCGGGCATATTACGCCTCGCCGCAGGACCCCTCCTTGAAGCATCTCGAATTGGGTGGCTTCGATTATGCCGGCCGCGGCTATCCGCTCACGGCACCGTAATTCATGGACCGTTCCGAAACGCGCCGCATTTTGCTCGACGGCGCTATCGTGGAGATGCAACGCCGCGGGAACACGCTGATCGCCCCGGATGGTCGGCAGATTGAATGCGATCATGCCGTGCATCTACCTCCGGTTGAACCCAGCAAGATCATCTGTGCGCACCTGAACTACCGCAACCGGGTGGAGGAGTTGAAGACCAGCGCCGGTCCGGCGCCGAACTATTTCTACAAGCCGCCCTCGTGCCTGGTTGGGCATCGCAGTGCCGTCATCCGCCCGCGGGGCTGTCGATTTCTGAACTATGAAGGCGAAGTGGCGATCGTGGTCGGTCGCACCGCCCGCAACATCCGTCGGGCCGATGCGCAGGATTACATTGCGGGCTATACCTTGGCGAACGATTACGCGCTGCATGACTTTCGTGATGCGGATCGAGGCTCCATGGTCAGGGTCAAGGGCGCGGACACGCTGGGATTGGTCGGGCCCGGCCTGGTGCGAGGCTGGCGGCCGGCCGGACAAATGATCCGCACATACGTGAACGGTGACGTCGTTCAGGAGTCGAGCCTGGACGGAATGATTTGGGATATGAGCTATCTGCTCACCGATCTTGCCCGAATGATGACGCTCATCCCTGGCGATCTGATCATGACGGGCACGCCCGCGAATTCACGACCCGTCAGTCCCGGCGATTTCATCGTGGTGGAGGTTGAAGGTCTCGGCCGTCTTGAGAATACGATTGTCGAAGGCGAATCGCTCGTCTCGGACGAGGCGGGCTGGCCCCCGAGCGCGTCTGAAAAGGTACTGGGTGTCGCTTTGGGTGAGAAGTTAAGAGAATAGGGGAGGACATGTGCCGTGGGGTCCGACGGCGCAGTCGCGAGGCATCAATGCAGCGTGACGCTGCACTGCCTGAGCATTTCGGACGCCGCGCTTGGATTGTCCTCAACGCTGCGTATGGGGTTGCGGCAATGCGCTAGTGAAAGTGCAGATTGCCCGTGCCAAACAAGCCGACAAGACCCACGATGATCAGATACAGCGCCACGATGTAGTTCAGCAGCTTGGGTGCCACCAGAATCAGAATGCCGGCGATGAGCGCCGCCAGGGGACCGATTGATAGGTGCAGGTTCATGTCAGCTTCTCCGTATGACGAGCCGTCTAGGGTACACCTAAGACCCATCGATGTTGTCTCGACCGAGCACGCCGCAGTCCTTATGAAGCAATCTGCTCCAACGACAGCGCTCGGGTGCGCGGGCCGAAAACGCCGATGCACACGCACACCACGCCCATGCTGGCGGCGATGAAGGTAAATACACCGCCCCTGCCGAACTGCCCGAGCACGAATCCGATCATCAAACTCGTGAACACGGTCGACAGGCGACTCCACGCATAGACAAAGCCCACCGCGCGAGCCCTGACCCGGGTGGGATACAGCTCGCTCTGGTAGGCATGATAAGCGTACGAGAGCAGGTTGTTGCACAGTGTGATCAGTATGCCGCAGAGGATCAGTTGCAATGCGCCGTGTTGCCGCACGAACAGCAGCCCGGTGACGGCGGTGCCCACGGCGGCGGCGACGATCTGCCACTTGCGCTCGAAGCGGTCGGCGAACAGTACACAAAGCAGCGGTCCTGCCGGATAGGCAAGGGCAATCGCCACTGCATAGTTCAGGCTCTGCACGACACTGGCGCCCCCTGACTCGATCAGCTTGGGCACCCAGTTGCCGAAGCCATAGAATCCTACGGTCTGGAAAAAGTTGAACACCGACAGCATCACGGTGATGCCGAGCAGCGGGCGGCGGAAGATTTCGGCGAGCCGGCCCGGGGCGACGGAAACGGGCGGATTACTCTCGAGCGGTTCCGCGCTGTTCGAGTTGATGCCGCTGCGGCGTTCCAGATCTCGAACCACCGCCCAGGCTTCCCGCGCGCGACCCTGCTGCAGCAGCCAGCGCGGGGATTCGGGTAGGCCGCGGCGCAGCTGCCACACGCACAGCGCGCCGCTGGCGCCGATCAGCACGACCCAGCGCCAGCCCTCAAGCCCGAGCGGATGGGTGTTGAGCAGTAGCGCGCACAGCAGTGCGACGATTGGCACGGCCGTAAACTGAATGGCCTGATTGAACGCGAACGCGCGGCCGCGCACTCGCCGCGGCAGCAGCTCCGCCAGGTAGGTGTCTATCGTCACCAGCTCGACGCCGATGCCGATGCCCGCCATGAATCGCCATAGGTCAATTCCCGCAGCGGTGTTCTGCAGCGCCATCAGGAACGTCATCGCCGAGTACCACAGCAGCGATGTGGTGAAGATCGTGCGCCGCCCGTAGCGGTCCGCGACCTGGCTGAAGGCGATTGTGCCGATGAACAGACCGGCGAAGGTGACCGCCGCAAATCCGGCCTGATCCGAAAGGCCCAGCAATATCCCTCGGGCGTGGAAGATTCCGGCGCGCTCGAGGCCCGGCGAGAGGTAGGCGGTGAGGAACAGGTCACAGAACTCGAAGCAGCCGCCCAAGGACAAAAGTGCCACCAGGCGCCAGGTGCCTGCGCGACCGGTGAGTGCATCGAGTCGTTCGCCCAAGCTGCGGGGCACGGAATTGCCGGCAGGGATTGGATCGGCTTGGGCAGTGTCCATAAGCGCAGGCCGTCTCCGAGCGAGTATCGACCGGGGCCGTTGGGCCCCGTCAGACGGCCTGGGCCAGCAGTTCGGGGACCAGCTTGGGGGCGGTTTCGCGCAGGCCCAGCGTCACCACGATGGTCAGCACGGCGAAACCGGTCAGCAGCCATGGAAGGATGCCGAGGCCCGCCTTGTCCGCGGCCCAACCGATCACCACCGGCATCGCCCCTGCACCCAGCATCTCGCCGAACGCGGCGTTGAACCCCATCGCGGTTGCCTTCAGATGCACCGGAGCGGATTCCCCCGGAATGACGTTCATGATCAGAATGGCGGCCCCGGCAGAACCGCCTGCCAGAATGCTGCCGGCAAAGACCAGTGGCAACACCCCGCCGCTGAACGCAAGCACGAGCCAGCCGAGCCCGGTGACCATGAAACTGCCGATGATCGTCGGCTTGCGTCCGAAATGGTCGGACAGCATCGGTCCAATGAAGCCGAAGGCGACCAATGCGGCCCCCTGGGCCGTGACCACCACACCCATCATTGGGTTGCTCAGGCCCAGCACTCTCACCAGATAGAGTGGCAGGAAGCCGGTGACGCCAACATAGACGGTCATGTTGAGCGCGGCCAAGGCCATCGTGAAGCGGATGTTACGCAGCCTCACCAGCGGGATGATGCTGCCCTTGGGCACGTCAGCCGCGGGAGCATGCTTACGATTGCGGACGAGCCACCACATCAGAAGCGCCATGACCAGGCCCGGTCCGCCTGCAATCCAGAACGCGTGCCGCCACCCCCACAGTGTACCGATGCCGACGATCACCAGGGGTCCCAGCAGCGGTATGGCGAAAAGCCCGATGGTCGAGAGCATGCCGATCGCCAGTCCGCGACGCTCCGGAGCGACCTCGCTGGTGACGATATGAGTGCTGATCGGCGGCAACCCGCCTTCGGCTATGCCCATCAGGGCGCGTGCTGCGAGCAGCGTCAGGAAACCGACCGCCAGCCCCGAGCTGATGGAGGCGATCGAGAAAATCACCGTGCCTGCGACGAGCAGTAGTTTGCTGCGGCCGGTCAGGTCGGCGGCCCTGGCGAGTCCGAAGCTCGACAGCGCCCAGGTGGCCGCAAGGATACCGGTGATCATCCCAACCTGGGTATTGCTGAGGGAGAATTCCGGCTGGACCATCGGCGCGAGCAGCCCGAAGGCGCTCCGGTCGAGGAACACGATACCCATGTTCACACCGAGCAGGCCGACGAGCATCGTCTGATAGGCAGAACTCTTCTGTGCGCCGGATGTGCGCGCGGCTGCAATCGACGTCATTTTTGTTATCCCCCGGACGAGACGGCGCGACTCGGCTAGTGGGCCGATACTAGCGGTGTTGACCAGGCACGTACATGCTGCGCCGCAGGAGGATCTTGGCTCCGCACGCTTAGAGCTGATTTTATCGCCGGAACCTGCCGGTCGACCTCGAGTCTCCGATGCAGATAAACTGCGTGCGCATATCAAGGATGAGGTCGCACTTGCCCGACATATTTCTGTCCGACGACCGCGACGACCAGGCGACCGCCCAGCGGTTTGCCGAGGGTTTTGAACCGGAGGGCTTCAATGTGTGGGTGGCCGCGCCGCGGACACCGCCAGTGACATGATGGCGAGATCGCCGGAACCAGCACGGGCGCCGCCGCCACCGCGTCCGCGGCTTTGCATCGGCGTTACTGGACATCGCGATGACAATGCCGCCTTTACGGCGCAGCGCGCCCCTATCGAGGCCGTCCTGGCGCGAATTCTGGATTTGATCGCCGCCGCCGTTGCAGCCGAGCCGCCCGCGTCCGCTACGCGCGTCATCGCACCCACGCGTCTGCACTGCCTGCTCGCGGATGGGATCGACCAACTGGCGGCCACTGCCGCGCTGGCACGCGGCTGGGAGCTGGTCGCGCCGCTGCCGTTTGGGCTGGCGCTCAACGTCGCCATCAACGCCCACCCGGTATCCGTTGCGGAAGCGCACGCGCTGCTGGCCGGCCGCACTGGCGCCGGCGCATGCAGCGTTGCCTTGCAAGACCGGGCCGCGCGCATCTACGCACTGGCAGACCGCGCGCGCCTGTTCGAGCTTGCGGATCGCGATGCCATGATCAGCGAGTTGCTCCTGGGAAAGCTGGACGATCCTGACGACATCCGCAAGGCATCGACGTTCGCCGCCGAGTCCTCACTGCGGGTGGCGCTGGCCGCCCGGGTCATGATCGAGCAGTCGGACTTGCTGCTCGCCGTCTGGGATGGCATCAGCCGCGCTTTCATCGGTGGCACGGGCCATACGATCCAGGTGGCACTCGAGGCCGGCGCCCCGGTCGTGTGGATCGATGCCAACCAGCCGGATGAATGGCGGATTCTCATGGGTCCGGAAGCGTTGGCTGCCGTCCATGCAGGCACGGGAGTCCCGGATCAAGCCGCTGATCGGAACGCGGAATTGCAGGCGCTGGTACGCAGGGCGCTGCGCCCCGCCGTCGTGCACACGCACGGCAAGCGACACGGCGGCGCCCCGGTAGCAGGGCCTGAGACTCTCGCCCAGGAATCGTGGCCGCGGCGCAGCCGTCCGATCTGGCAGTTGTACCGCCGTATCGAGGCCCTGTTCGGTGCGGAAAGCCTGCGGCTTCGATTCAGGAATCTGCGCCAGACCTATGAGGCACCCGACGCCATCGGCTCGGGCAGCGCTGCCCGGCTGCTCGAACAGGCCCGCGCGTTGCCTGGCCAGGAGCCGCGCTACGTGGCGAGCGTCGAAGCCACGGTGCTGCGTCGCTTCGCGTGGGCGGACGGCGTATCCGCGCAGCTGTCTGATGCCTATCGCGGCAGCATGACCGCCAATTTCCTGCTGGCGCCATTTGCGATCATTGGCGGGATTGCCTATCTGCCGTTAGCAAGCTCACACGAGAAATGGCTGTTCGCCCTGTTTGAACTTGCGCTCCTGACAGCCATTCTTGCGATCACGGTGACCGGGCAGAGACGGCGCTGGCATGGCCGCTGGTTCGAAACGCGCCGCGTGGCGGAGTACTTGCGGCATGGACCGATCCTGCTGCTGCTGGGCGTCGCGCGCGCCCCGGGCCGCTGGCCGCTGGGCACCGATACTTCCTGGCCCGAGTGGTATGCCCGCCATGGACTGCGCGAGGTCGGGTTGCCGCGACTGGTCGTTACACAGAGCTTTCTGCGCCAGGCCGTCGGCGCGCTGCTGCACGATCACGTGATCCGGCAGCGCGACTACCACTTGGCCAAAGCGAGGCGTCTGGCCGCCGTGCACCGCAACCTCGACAGGTTCTCCGAGGTTCTGTTCACGCTGGCCGTCGTCTCCGTGGCGGGCTATCTGATTCTCAAAGGCGGTGGGGCGCTGCGTTGGTGGCCCAAGGCAATCGCGGAGCAGCTCTCGTATGTCTTTACATTCTTTGGCGTACTGCTGCCGACATTCGGTGGTGCAATCGCGGGCATCCGCTACTTCGGCGATTTCGAACGCTTCTCAGCCATATCGCGAGTGACGGCCGAAAAACTTCAGACCGTGTACGCGCGCATCGTGCAATTGCTCGCCGTGCCGGATAGCGCCCTGGACTACGGTCGCTCGGCCGATCTCGCTCATGCGACCGACGACGTCGTGGTGAGTGAAATAGAGAGCTGGCAGGCGGTGTTTGGCGGCAAGCACGTGACTGTGCCGGTGTGAATGGGTCCTCTTTAATTGTGAATAGATGGACTGTCCGTCTGTGATTCCGTGATCACGAGGTCACGGCGCTGATCGGCACGAGTGTTGTCCTGTGCACGATGCTCATCTACGACCGCTGATAGCGTTCGAATGGGGCCGCGGCTCGCTGTTGGTGCAAACGAGCTGAGCGCGCGCTACATCGCTGCGCTCCAAGCGGCAGATGCTGGCGACTGTCAGCCCCTACTTGAATTCTTGGGTAACACGTAACTTTCCACGCAAACTCGCTGGATCACCCAAACGAAAAAATCCTTGTACATCACCGATATTGAAATTGAAGCGGGGCCAGGATCAGCCTGCCGCCCGGAAGTTCCATCCGTGGCTAAGACAGCGAGTCTGACAGTACAACAGTGGGGGAACAGCGTGGCCGTACGCATTCCTGCGGCTGTTGCCAGGTCTGCACGATTTGTGGTCGGCTTACCGGTGGAACTGTCCGTCGGCGAGGATGGCGTATTGGTCAAACCGGCGGGAACGCCGAGATTGACGCTGGCGCAGAAGCTCGCCGCGTTCGACCCCACCCGTCACAACGGGGAGGCGATGGCAGTGCGTCCGGTTGGCAAGGAATTGCTCTGATGGCGGCGCGCAGGTCGTGGGCACCAAGCCGCCGGGACATGATCTGGATCGACTGCAATCCTCAGGCTGGACGCGAGATGAAGGATATCCATCCGCTGCTGGTGCTGTCGCCCCGGGAGTTCAATGTGCGCACCGGAATCGTGATTGGCCTGCCGATGACGACCGCGTCTTACAACGAAACCAATCCGTTCGCGATCCGGTTCGAGGGTCCGAAGGGCGCTGTGAGCTACGTTTTGGGGCATCAGCCGAAGTCATTTGAATGGCGGGCTCGTGCGGCCAAGCCGCATTCCTGGAAGCAGGTGTCGGAGGATGTGTTTGCTCTGGCGTGCGAGACACTGAACCAGATCATCGCTATCAGCTGAACGGGTCCGTTTAAATTGGTAGCCCGGGTCTGCTACGGATCCAAGCAAGTGCGATTGTCACGTCGTTGTCCTGAAGTGACCGGCGCTTACGCCGAAACGGTTGGCTTGCGGATTTGTGCTACATGTAGCACAATGCAGTCATGAAAGAAGCGGGCATACGTGAAGCTAGGCAGAATCTTACTGCCCTGATTGAAGAGGTACGCAAGGGCCACGAGGTGACTATTACTGATCGTGGCAGGCCAGTTGCGCGGCTCGTGCCGCCCCGGCCAGAGCGAGCCAAGCCCTTTTCGGGCCGTGCCGATTTCCGCCGCAGGATGCCGGTGCTGCCGGTGCCCCTTGCCGAAACCATCATCGACGAGCGAGCCGAGCGCGGCTGAAACCGTGATGGTTCAGGACACGGGCGGCGCCGACACCGGCGTCTATCTCGATTCCAGTGCACTGGCGAAGCTATACCTGCCGGAGCCCGAAAGCGACAGTCTCGATGCCTTTCTCCGCGGCAGACGAGATTTGTTGATATCGGAGCTCGCCATAACCGAAGTATTGTCCGCGGTCGCCCGCAAACGACGCGAGGGCGTGCTCAATGCGTCTCAGGCATACGAGATTCGCGACGCCGTCTTGGCAGACGCCGAGTCGGGTTCGTTCTGCCGTCTCGACTTGAGTCCCGTGATTCACCGTCAGGCCGAACGCCTATTGCTGCATGTCGAGTCGGTAGCATTGCGGACGCTCGATGCATTGCATGTTGCACTGGCGCTTCACGGGTCGGCCACGTACATCGTGACATACGACACACGCATGCGCGCGGCCGCCTTGCACGTGGGACTCAAACCAGTGGACCTATAAACTGGAGGCTGGAGTCACTACGGCCCGCGCAAAATAAGATGCAAGCTGGCGTTTTGGGCACATAGGATTTTTGCCGGAGCAATATAGCAACCGGAGGATGGAGATTCATGAGACCGTGGCCGAGATCGCATCGCACCACGAGGTGCATGCGACCCAGATGACGGCCTGGAAGACGGAGCTACTGGAGAACGCGGCGCGCTCGGTTGCCGACGACTACCTGCATGACGGCCGTCTCGAAGTCGTCGCGCAGCTGGCCGCGCGTATCGAGAAACGTCACCTGCGTCATGAAAATGGCGATGACCTTCTCCTTCGGATCGATGAAGAAGTGCGTGTTGTACGCGCCGCTCCAGCCGAAGCTGCCCCGACGTGTGCGACAACAGGTCGCGGATCATGATCGGCCGCTGCGCCTCGACGATGCGCCCCGGCTGTGGCGTGGACGCGGCAAACGCGGGCGACGGTGGGGAAAAACCCTCGGTATTAATGCTTCACGTTAATAACGTAACGCATTAATATCGCGCCGAAGATCCGGACCTTCAAGTACAAGGGGACCTCGGCGGTGCATGAGGGGGAGTTCGTGAAGGGGCTCGATGGCAAGATCCAGCAACGGGCGCGTGAGAAGCTGAAATATCTGAGCGCCGCGCACGACCTGCGGGACCTGATGATTCCGCCATCAAACGAGCTGGAGGCGCTGAAAGGCGACCGCCTGGGGCAGTACAGCATCCGCATCAACCAACAGTGGCGGATTTGCCTCCGGTGGGAAAGTGGAGATGCGTTTGACGTGGAAATCGTTGATTACCACTGAGGAGGACACTGGAATGGTTACAAAGAGGCTTCGCCCCGTTCATCCGGGGGACATCCTGCGTCACGATTTCATGGAACCCTTGAAGCTGACGGCGTACAGGGTGGCGAAGGATCTGAGCGTGTCCGCTCCCACGGTCAATGAGATCGTGCGGCGGCGCAAGTCGGTCACGGCCGAGATGGCCCTGCGACTCGCGCGATATTTCGGCACCAGCGCGCAGCTTTGGCTGAATCTGCAGACCCAGTACGACCTTGAGGTTGCTAGCCAGAAAGCTGGGAAGAAGATCGAAAGGACGATTCAACCGGCTGTGCTGCCAAGCACCGCGTCGGCAGACCAGGCAGCCTAAGAGTTCACTACAGCCATAATCGGCTTGCCGATGATGAACTGCTGCATATTTGTGAGGAGGCGGCCCTTGCCTGCGATCGACGCAGGGAGCGCGGCATTTGAATTGGTAGCGGGGGCGCGACTTGACACTTATATTCGAGTCGCATTTCCGGACCCGCGCCAGGAGACCCGGGATTTAGCCAGATCGCCGCCGTAGGCAGGTTCATGTGCGCGACAGGGCGGTGGGTCTGGCATCCTCTGGTGTGGAAAGGGGCGAGGCGCAGCTGTTCCCCAATCGGAATTCCGCGAAGACATGCCATCCAGTCCATTAGAGCGGCACATCCTCAGGGCTGGCCGGCAACCCCGATGGCGCATCACGACGGTGCCAGGCGCAGGCGCCGCAGGTCGGCAATGTCCACAACGTGTGGTAGCGCAGTCTCATGCCCGTCACCAGCCTGTCTTCTGATGATACGGAAGGAGGTTTACATACGCATAGATGCCCACGATTCTGCCATCCTTGACGCGAAATGACTCAATGATCTCCGTCGTGTTTGGGAAGGCGGACGTCACACCAGTGAGTGCCACCCTTCCATGTCCAGGCACGTCAACGGAGCGGACATTCCCGGGATGCGTAAACGTCACGATCGCAGAGACTATCCCACGCTGTTCATCTACGATCGGGAAACGGCGGTCACCTATATGGGTGATGTAGCTGAACACGTGCGTGTTGAACGTTTGGCTGATGGTCATCCCATTGAGGATCGATCCGGTCGTATTTCCGGCCGGATTCGATGCCGTTGCTCCAGATGGCGGAGTCTTCGGTGGGCTGGACGAACTACGAGACGTATTACGGTTATTCTCCCAACGCACGCAGCTTGGGTCGAACGGCACGATGTCGCCGTTGCTTTGTTCGATACCTTCAAAGTATTGGTTGACCAGCGCGATCAATTCCTGGCGCGAGCGACGTTGCGACGGCGCCAGAGTCTCGGTCCAATCGGAGAGAGGACCCTGTAGATCGGTAAAACTGCCGAAATTACCGACCATCTCGCGAATCACACCCGTCTCGATCTCGGTGATCTGCCCGGTGCGCTCCTTGAGTCTGACATAAAGCAACGATGTCCGGCCGTTCTCTATCACTGCACCATAGTATGCGACTTGGGCAGTCGTCGGATCCGTGATGACGATCCGCCGCGGCAAGATGCTGCTGATGGTCTGCCAAAGACCGTCACCGACGGCCATCTCATTCGTGTTTTCTGTAAATCTCACTTCCCTTGCCAGCGGCAGACGTGATGGATCGTGTGCCTTCAATGCATCGAGATATTGATCCATCAGCTTGCCAAGGCACGAACCATCGCAGTCCGCACGATGTAGCAGCGGCCCATACACCTCCGTATATGACCGATCCTGCGCAATCGCAGGCGACTGGCCAATCCATGCCAGGCCCGCCAGGGAAATGACGGCGACTAAGGTGATTCTCATAGCTTGCTCCTCTCGGTATACCGATTGCGCGCACGGTGCATGCACATATTTGCCATCACTAGTGTCCGACACGTTTCATGGCAATTTCAATTGGTTAGGTTCATCGGGCACTTTCCTATTGTCCTCAATGTCAGAAAATAGCTGGGATTCTCTCGAAAAGCGTCACGCTCAAGACCTGCAACATCGTATGCAACCACACTTCAGCCGCTTGCGGACAGTCGCCACCAACATGGCCAGCAGCACGGCCCAGGGGCTTGCGCGGCCGGCTGCGACGGCTCGTACCATCCGCGAAATCGATCTGCACCGTCGCCGGCAGCACGAAGGGGTTGAACTTCTCCAATGAGAGGCTCCGTGGATTACGACTCCCAGGAGAGTGAAAGCCCCCAAATCTATTTCTGATTCATCGGGTGAGGCGGCCCGCTGAGCATACCGCCTTCAACTTAATCGAGCTGCTTGCTTCACGGGGCTTGGACATATACCCGACCAAGGACCATAGGCCCGGTGGCCTCTACATGAGGATCAAATTGCCGAATGGCCCTATGATGGAGGTGCAGCCGCAGCGGGGCGGGTGGGTCCGGTGCCGCGGCAACTGCCTACGACGTCCCACACGGGGAAAACACCTAATCACGCTTGCAAAATTGCCGTTCCGCCGATTGTGTGTACTCTAGAGCGGTTCCTTAGGGGGGGGCGAAGCGCTGATGCCCAATTCAAGTGATGACTTGCTTGGCAGGCTATTCTCCAATAGCCATCGGGCGTTGCGTCTATATGTCCGGCGCCTCGTCGACTCGCGGGAGACCGCTGACGATATCGTCCAGGAGGCGTTCCTCCGTACCTACGTGCATGCTGACCGCGTGAAAGTCCCGCGGGCTTTCCTGTTCTCCACGGCGCGAAATCTGGCGGCCGATTCTTGGCGACATAATCGAGTCGCCAAAACCGATCTATTGGGGGATTCCGTCGACTCGGAAGTCGTATCATTGGGCGAGTCGCCTGAAGAACAGGCGCTCGCAGATGAACGATCCCGGCTTCTGAGGCGTGCCATCGAGCGGCTGTCACCGCAGTGTCGGGCCGCCTTCGTTCTAAAAGTATTTCATGCTTGCTCTTACAAGGAAATTGCGCAGCGCTTGGGCATTGCCCCCAAAACCGTAGAAAACCACATTGCGCGCGCCCTGCGCGAGACGCATCAGTATCTTCGGGAGCGCTACAAGTGAGGCGAGGATCGGTTGATGGCTGACGTACACCGAATTCCTGACGCAACCGAAGCTGAGCGCGTGGCGAGCGAGTGGATCGCGCGACTGAATGCGGATGACGTTTCGGCCGATGACCGCGCGCGATTTGAGGCCTGGCGGACTTCGCATCCGATGTATGCGCGCGCATACGAAGCCCTCGCCGCCACTTGGGACCAATGCACCGCCGCGCGTCCCATCGTCCGCGCTGTTTCCTTCGCCACGTCGATGAGCGAGGCGGCGCTGACGCCTCCACGGCAGCGGCGAGGGGCTTTCATCGCGGCTGCCATGGCAGTGATGGTGGCAACGATCGGCTGGTTGTATTTCGGCCGGCTGGCGTCGGACACGACGTTCAGTACGACGAGCGGCGAACATGCCACCATTTCACTGGCGGATGGCTCGACACTGGAGCTCAATAGCAACAGCCTCGCACGCGTGGATTACTCGGAGCGGATGCGTGTGATTCACCTCGATCGTGGGGAGGCGTTTTTCAAGGTGGCGCACGATACTCATCGGCCCTTCTGGGTGGTCGGGGGCAGCTCGTGGGTTCGGGCGGTCGGAACGGCATTTGACGTCTACCTGAGTCCCACCGCTGTCCAGGTCACCGTAGGGGAGGGTACGGTCAAAGTGGGCGCGGTCAATTCCCTTGTTGGCGGCATCCCAACGGGCAATGCGCTCGCTCAGACCGGGATATCGGTGCTCACCGCGGGCCAGCAAGCCGACCTCACCGTCGCGGCGACGGCAACTCGGCGGCTGTCGCCCGCGGAGCTCGCGCGATCCATGGCATGGCGGGATGGCACCTTGTACTTCGAGAATCAACCCTTGGGCGAGATCGTGGACGAGCTCGGCAGATACACGCCGCTGCAGCTCGTAGTGGACGAGAAGCTGCGCAGCTTGCCGATGGGCGGCACGTTCCAGGCGAGTCCCCAGGGCACTGAAGCCCTGCTCCAGATGCTTCAGCAGGGCTTCGGCTTGACCGTACGCCGCGCGCCGGGTCGGGTATATGTATATATCGAACGGCTGCCGGACAAGCGGCGCGATCGAAGGTTGCAAGCGGCGGAGGCACAGCTCGGCGGGACGACCGAGCCGATCGATCGAAGATAGATTAGGGGGTTTTCGCTCCCCGGGAGTCGTAGTCCACAGAGCCTCTCACAGAGAGGTCGGACAACAATCAAATGAGGGGGCGCTCATGAGGTCGACCAAAGACCGATCGGCGGATGTTACCCAATGTGAGTCGCGGATTTTGGCGTGGACAGCGTTCCTCATTGCCGCAGGAATTGCACTGACCTCTCCTGCCATGGCAAGCGCGGACTCCGCGCGATTCAATATTCCGGCGCAATCTTTGCCCATCGCTCTCAGGGCATTCGCCACGCAAGCTCACATGCAGCTACTGTATCAGTACGATTTTATCGAGGGTGTGAAGGGAAATTCGGTCAACGGGGATATCGAGAAACACGCTGCACTCCAGCAGCTTCTGCGAAATACCGGCTTCGAGGCCGTCTATAGCACCGACTCGGCAGCGACGATCAGGCCAGTCCGGGCCGATGCGTCCAAGCAGCTAACCGAGCAGACAGCGCAGAGCCCGCCAATGCTGCTCGTACAGGAGCAAGTGCCTGCGGCAGCTCCGGCGAATTCATCGGTGCAGCAACCTGCGGCGGCAGAGCAACCGGCGGCGGCACAGCAACCGGAGATTCAAGAGGTGCAGGTCACTGGCTCGCGGATAACCGTTCTCCCGGGGATGTCCACGCCGACGCCCGTGACGGCCGTCTCGACGGCGGCGTTGCTCTCCGTTGGGCCTGAATCCATCGTTCAAGGTCTGACACAAATGCCTTCGCTTACCGCCTCCACCGAGCAGAAAAGCAAAGGGGCGTCCACCACGGTGGGTCAGGGAAGCTTCCTGAACCTGCGAAACCTCGGAACGGTCGAGACCTTGGTGCTGCTTGATGGCAACCGCATAGTGCCGGCTAACATCCAAGGCTACGCTGACGTGAGCATGCTGCCCGAGGCGCTGATCTCCCGTGTCGATGTAGTCACCGGAGGCGCTTCGGCGGCTTATGGCTCTGATGCGGTGGCCGGCGTCGTCAACTTCGTCCTCGATACTCGGTTCACGGGCTTCAAGGTCGATGTTGGCACCGGTCGCTCGTCGGTCGGCGATGGAGGCTCTGACAAGCTGTCGCTGGCATGGGGCGACTCCTTTGCGAACGATCGCGTGCATGTGATCGCATCTTTCAACTGGCTGCACTCTGAGGGGGCCGATGCGGCCAACCGCCCCTGGGCGGACGGTCACTGCTCGGTCATTAGTACTCCCGGGGTTACCACCGCCACCGAGTCGCCCACCAATCCGTTGACGCAATTTGCCTGCAATGTCACGGAGCCCTATGCCTCCGTTGGTGGCGCGATCACCAGCGGTCGGCTAACCACCCCCGCGCAGGGTATCAGCTTTGGTCCGGGCGGCGTTCCGGAGCCCTTCACCTACGGGTCGCTGCACACCAGCAATTTCCAGGTGGGCGGTACTGGCGATCCGACATATAACGAAGAGCCTGTAGACTTTACCGCTCCGCTTGATACCAAGACGGGCTTCGGCCACATCGAATATGACGTTTCGGACAGCGTCCAGGCATGGGTTCAACTGTCAGCAAGTCGCAGCACTTCCGAATATGCCCAGTCGCCGAACTACCTCAACTCGACTCGCCCCTTGACCATCTACAGTGGCAACCCGTTCATCCCGGCGTCGATCCAGGCGCAGATGACGGCCCTCGACGTCCCGAGCTTCCAGCTTGGGCTCACGCCCCTGTCCTGGGGCCTTGTCTACTCTAACAGTCACGAAGAGACTTACGATGCGCTCGCCGGCCTGAAGGGCGAATTCGGCAAAAACTGGAACTGGCAGGTGCATTTCGAGCACGGCCGCTACCAGTGGGGAACGACGTTCGAAGGCGCCGTAGATCTAGTGAATGTGTATCGCGCGACCGACGCAGTTACAGCTCCCAACGGCACAATCGTTTGCGCGAGCGCCCTCGTCAATCCGGCGCTGTACGGCAGCTGCGCTCCGATCAATGTCTTCGGTCCGGGCGCAGCCTCGCCCCAGGCGCTCGCCTATATTCACGGCGCTGGCGCCGTAGATGATGACGTAAATGTGATGAATCAGGATGATGCCACCGCGAGCATCAATGGGGTGCCCTTCTCCTCATGGGCGGGACCGGTCTCGGCTTCTACCGGCATGGAGTGGCGGAGACTGTCGGGAGTTCAGACCTCCGACCCGATCGCGCAGGACTTCCCCCTTAACTTCACGGGCATCCCCGGCGTCCCGAGTGCGGTATCCAGCCAGGTCGGGGGCTGGCTCACCACTAATGCGCAGCCGTATAGCGGCTCGTATGATGTCACAGAGGGTTTTGTCGAGTTCCTGGCGCCGCTGGCGAGAGACCTTCCCCTTGCCAAAGAAGTGGATCTGAACGCCGCCGGCCGGGTCACCGATTACTCCCAGAGTGGCCTCGTAGAGACCTGGAAGGCTGGCATGACTTGGCGGCCAATCGACGACCTGCTCTTCCGAGTGACCGAGTCACATGACATCCGTGCGCCGAACATTGCTAACCTGTACGCCGGGCTCAACTACGCGCCGTCTACAGTGACCGATCCGTTCGAGAAGGGCGCTGCGTTCAACCTCTATAGTGCGAGCGTAGGCAATCCGCACCTGGTACCGGAACGGGCCAGCACCTTCACAGTAGGCACAACTTATCAACCCTCGTGGCTCAGCGGGCTGGCGTTCTCGGTGGACTATTACAACATCAAGATTGCGGACGAGATATCCACGTATAGCGCGCAGCAGGAATTGAACTACTGCTACGCGGGTGACACGGCATTGTGCCAGTACATATCTCGCGACTCGACCGGCGTGATTACCCTAATACAGGTTCCGACGCTGAATCTGAATGAGGCCCACACACAAGGCATTGACCTCGATCTTGGCTACAACAACGAGCTGGCCGGGGGGACGCTCAGCACGCGGTTGATCGGCACACACCTGATCGAGCA
>DATAVA010000048.1:0-25261 GCA_036267975.1 Steroidobacteraceae bacterium
TGTTGCACAGCGAGTCGACGCCGCCCACCACGACCGCGTCGCACAGCCCCAGGCGCATCAGCCGCTCGGCCTGGCCGAACACCTTGGCGCTCGATGAGCAGGCGGTGGCGATGGTGAAGCACGGGCCCGCCAGCCGGAGGGCGCGCTGCACGAAGTCCCCCAGGGAATGCGGCGTATGCAGCTCGGCCTGGAACAGATGCCGCGGTGTGCGCGCCGGGTCGTCCAGGTGCCGATAGAACGCCTCGGTCGCATCGATCGCGGCGGTGGAGGTGCCCATCACGAGGGCGACGCGCGGTGCGCCGTAGCGCTGCCGAACGGCGCCGACGGCCGACATGAATCCGTCGGTATTGAGCCCCGCCCAGGCCAGCCGGTTATTGCGGCACTCCCAGGGAGCCAGCGCGGCAGGCAGCTGCCACTGCGAATCCTCAAGTGCGGCCACGCGGCCGAGCCAGGTCGACAGGGGCTCGGTGGTGAAATCGTTGGGCGTGAGCGCCTCGCGTCTCTCCTGCAATGCCGCAAGCAGCGCCTGCTGACCGTAGCCGGTCGCGCACACCACCGAATACGCTGTGACGGCCAGGGGCGGCATTGGCCGGTCGCCGGGAGGGGTCACTGCGTCGCGGGCTTGGGCTGTTGACTGTGCTGCTGAATGTACCCGGCGAGTGAGCGCAGGGACGCGAAAATGCGCCGATTGTCCGCATCGTCCGAGCGCAGCTGCAGGCCATGCTGGCGCGAGACCTCCAACGCGATTTCCAGGGCGTCGATGGAGTCCAGCCCCAGGCCCGCGCCGAACAGCGGCGCGTCGGGGTCGATATCGGCCGGGCGCACGCCTTCCAGATTGACGGCGGCGATGATCAGTTCGGCCAGTTCGGTTTCAGCGGTGGTCTGTATGGCAGGCATGACGGATCGCAAGATAAAATAGATGTCAACCCGACCTTGGCGGCGGGGCGTGGTCAGCAAATCCTAACATGGAGGCCGCCCCGGCCGGTCTGGTGTACCGTTGCCTGGCCTTAATAATGAGGGAGCGGACAGGTGTCACAACAGCCGGCTGGTGCGCACGTGCTGGTGGTAGGCGGCGGCCCCGGCGGGTCGACGGCCGCGGCGCTGCTCGCGCGCGCGGGGTTGCGCGTGACCCTCGTCGAAAAAAGCCATCATCCCCGCTTCCACATCGGTGAGTCACTGCTGCCGATGAACATGCCGATTTTCGAGCGCCTCGGTGTGTTCGATCAGGTCATGGCCATCGGGGTGCGCAAGCTCGGCGCCGACTTCCCCGCGCCCAACGCGCGCGGTTACGGCGTATTTCACTTCGCCAATACCCTCAACCCGGGCACCGGTTTTGGCGTACACGTGCGGCGCGACGCGCTCGATCAGCTGCTGTTCGACCACGCCGGCGCCTGCGGTGCGCAAACCCACCAGGACACCGAAGTCGTCAGCATCGAATTCACGCCCGCTGGGGCGACGGCGCGCCTGCGCACGGCCGATGGAATTGAATCGCAACTGCGGGTCGACTACGTGGTGGACGCCACCGGCCGCAGCACGCTGCTCGGCACGGCATTCAAACTGAAGCGGCGGCTCGCGCGCCACCAAAGTGCAGCCCTGTTCGCGCACTTCGCCGGCGTCGAACGCCGCCCCGGTGAGGATGAGGGCAACATCAGTATCTATCGCTTTCCGGCCGGCTGGGTGTGGATGATTCCACTGCCCGGGGACTGCATGAGCATCGGCGCGGTGTGTTATCCCGAGTACCTGCGCGAACGGCGCGGCAACAACGCGGAGTTCCTGCTCGCCACGCTGAAGCGCATTCCCGGCGCGCGCGAGCGCATGCGAGGCGCGCGTCTCATCGGCAACCTGCACGCCACCGGCAATTATTCCTATACCTGCACCCGCATGAGCGGGCCGCGCTGGGTGATGGTCGGGGATGCGTTCGCGTTCCTGGATCCCATTTTCTCCACCGGCGTCTATCTGGCCATGAACAGTGCCGAGCATGCAGCGCAGATGGTGGCAGCCTGCCTGCGCGAGCCGCAGCGGGAGGCGGCCCTGCAGCGCCGCTATACGCGCTATGTCAGGCGCGGCCTGGACCAGCTGTCCTGGTTCACCTACCGCTTCACCTCGCCGGCCATGTCGCGGCTGTTCGCGCATCCGCGCGACCCGCTGCAGGTTGAAAAGGCGATGGTGTCGCTGCTCGCCGGGGATGTGTTCAACAGTCCGCGCGTGTGGTGGCGACTGCAGGTGTTCAAGCTGATTTATCTGGCGACCTGGCTCACCCTGTGGCGCCGCTCGCTGCGCAACAACCGCACCCGGCGCCGGCAGGTGGGCGTTGTCTTCGAGGGCGAGGATCTGATTTGAACAACCCACGGGTCGCCAGCCGCGCCTTCCCGGGCACTCCCCCGCGTATGGAGTACCGGCGGCTCGGCGCCGATGAAGCCCTGCCCGCGACGACGCTGTGTGCCATCACCTTTGGTGCGCGCCGTCCCGCCGCGGCCGTTGCCAGCCTCGGTGTCGAAGTGAACCTGCCGGCGCTCGTGGGCAGCGGCTTGACGGAACTGTGGCATGCCGACGGCAGGATCGAGTCGGGGCGCGCGGACCTCGTGCAGTTTGCCTGCGGCAGTCATTACCTCGCCGGCAAGGTGGAGATCGATGAGCGGTCGGTGGGCGGCCTGGCCGAAGCCGCGCGCACCGCCTATGCAGCGATCAGCCGCTTCACGCTGCGCAGCGGCCACCAGCATCTGCTGCGCATGTACAACTATTTCTCCGACATCAACCTCGGCGACGGTGATGTCGAACGCTACAAGCTCTTCTGCAGCGGCCGCGCCGCGGGATTTCGGGAACTGGCCGGCCCGGCCTGGCCGGCGGCCACCGCCATCGGACGCCAGGATCACTGCAGCGTGCTGCAGGTGTACTGGCTGGCGGGCGATGAGCCCGGACGGCCGCTGGAGAATCCGCGCCAGGTCAGTGCCTTCAACTACCCGCGCCAGTACGGCCCCTCGCCCCCGACTTTCTCGCGCGCCATGCAGGTGGCGGGGGGCATGCTGATCTCCGGAACCGGCAGTGTACTCGGCCACGCCTCGCATCATCCGGATGATCTGCCGGCGCAACTGGATGAGATTCTGCGCAACCACGCGAGCCTGCGCCACGCGGGCGGGATCAGCGCCGCGGCGGTGCGTGGCCCCGGAACCTTGTTGAAGATCTATCTGCGCCATGCCGCCGCAGCCGGCTTCGTGGCCGGCTACCTGCGCGAACGCCTGCCGGCGCATGCCCAATTCGTGGTGCTCGGCGCGGACATCTGCCGGCACGAACTGCTGGTCGAGATCGATGCCGCACACCTGGGCCGGTAGCGGCTAGTCCGGGTGCCGCTGCAGCAGCTGCAGCAGCTGCGCGCGGGTCGTCTTGCCCAGCTCATTGCGCGGCAGCTGCGACACCAGCAGCAGCGGTCGCGGCAGAAAGGCCGCATCCACGCCTTGCGCCAGGGCGTTCAGAATGTGGGGCGCGCTCAAGGTGGGCGCTACGACGACTGCGGCCACCCGCTGCACGCGCCCCACTCCCTGCGCGGCCGCCTCCGCATCCGAGGGCTGGAATACCACGGCATCGCGCACCCCGGGGATGTCCAGCAGGCGTCGCGTCAGGTCCGACAGCGACGCGCGCTTGCCGGCAATCTCGATCATGTCGACGTTACGGCCGCGCAGTACCATGCGCCCCGGCGCGGGGATCTGCACGACGTCCTGCAGCCGGGTCGCCTGGCCGAGCCACGGCGCGCGCACCCAGGTATGGTCCGCGCCCGGCTCGACGGTGACCTCCGGGTACAGTCGCCAGCTGCTCTGGTGCGCCGTCAGGCGCGTCGCGATCACGCAGGTCTCGGTCGATCCGAACATTTCCAACAGTGGCGCCTGCAGGCGCGCGGCGACACGCTGCGCCAGGGCCGCATCCATGGGCGCGGTGGCCGAAACCACCACGGCCACCTGCGGAAATTCCTGGGAGGAGCTCAGCAGCGTGCGCAGGTGTACGGGCGTCGTCACCAGCACCCGCGGCGCCGGCACTTGCGCCAACGCGGTCGCAACGTCAGCAGGGAACAGCGGCCGGGAGGTGTGCACGGTCATTCCTGCCAGCAGCGGCAGCAGCACCGAGGTCTCCGTGCCATACATATGCTGCGGCGGCACCGTCGCAATGATGGCCGGACGCGTCGTGCCGCTGGCTGCCGGCAGGCATTCCCGGATGCGTTCGGCATTGAAGCCGGTATTGAAATGCAGGCTGCCCCATTGTTTGGCATGTGCCGTCGGCACGCCGGTCGAACCCGAGGTGAAGGCGATCTGGATGACGTGGTCGGCGGGGATCTGCGGCATTGCCGCAGGGGCGCCGTCCCTGGCGCCGGCCAGAACCCGGCTCACCACCTCATCATCGACGCGGTGGTTCGGGCCGTAACACGCCTGCGCATCGGCGATCACCTGCGGTGCGCGCGATGCGGGCAGCAGATTCGCCTGACCGCGCACCGCCGCGGCACACCAGGCGGTCAGGAAGTTCGCCCGCTGCTCACACAGGTTGACGAGGTAGGGTCGCGCCGGCAGTACCTCGGCCAGGGCCAACACCCCGCGCAGGAACTCGCCGGCGCTCAGCGCCCCTGCAGGGTGCCACAGCAGCGGCGCCGCTGCGTCGAACGCGGCAATCAGCGGCAACAGCTTCGGCACCGTGCGGCTCGCTTCAGTACAGGCCGCCGTTGACGTCAATCACCTGCCGCGTGATGTATGACGCCTCCGGTGAGACCAGGAAGGCGACCAGTGCGGCGACCTCTTCCGCGGTCCCCGCCCGCTGCATCGGTATGCCCGTGACGGCCTCGTCCAGGTGCGGATGGCCCTGCACCATTTCCGTGGCGATGAAGCCGGGCGCGACGCAGTTGACCGTGATCTGCCGGCGCGCCAGCTCCAGGGCCAGCGCCTTGGTCGCGCCGATGATGCCGGCCTTGGCTGCGCTGTAGTTGGTCTGACCGCGCGTACCCATGACCCCCGACGCCGATGACACGGTCACAATGCGCCCCGGCGCGCGCCGGCGCACCATGGCCATGACCAGCGGATGCAGCACGTTGTACAGGCCGTCCAGGTTGCCGTGGACCACACTGTCCCAGGTCTCCCCCGTCATGGCGGGGAAGGCGTCATCGCGCGCGAACCCGGCATTGCACACGACGCCGTAGTAGCAGCCGTTGGTCTCGATGTCCTCGGCCAGTGCGCTGGCGCAGGCCATGCGGTTGGCCACATCGAACTGCAGCACCCGCGCGCGCCGCCCCATGTGCCGGATGCCCTCGGCGACCTGTTCAGCGTCCGCGCGGCGCGACTTGCAATGCACGACCACGTCGTAGCCGTCATTGGCGAGCCGCAAGGCGATGGCGCGGCCGATGCCGCGGCTGGAGCCTGAGACAAGGACGGTGTCCGTCATCGCCAGAACGGGTAGAAGTTAAACCACTGCAACGGTTCCATCAGCAGGTAGTGCTCCAGACGAGTGGCAAATCGCTGTGCCAGGTCGGCAATGATTGCATCCCGTTGCGACCGCTGCCAGCGCACCTGCGTGCAGAAGGGTTCGAAATACACCCGATAACCGGTAGGCCGGCGCAGACAGAACAGCAGATGCACCGGACACTCGAGCACCGAGGCGAGCACGTACGGACCGACCGGCAGCGGCGCCGTCGCGCCCAGCAACTGCACATCAACAGTGCGTCCCCCGTGCACGGGTACCCGGTCCCCGGCGATGACGACCCACTCGCCCTGCGCGATTCGGCTCTTCAGCATCAGCGCCGTGGCCGCCGACAGTTCACTGACCTGGATCAGCTCCACCTGCGTCGCCCCTGCCATGCGCAGCACCTGGTTGAAGCTCTTCGAGTGGCGGGTGTGCACCAGGACATTGAGCCGCACGCGCCGGTTCAGGGTCGCAAGCGCACGGCACAGTTCAAGGTTACCGAGATGGGAACCGATCACGAGCACGCCGCGTGGGTCGTGCGCCATCACGCGCATCCTCGCGTGATCCTCGATGCCGACCTGGCTGTAGTCGATGCGCCCCAGCCAGGCGTTCTGCTTATCGACGATGGCGCGCGCGAAACTGAGAAAGTGCCGATACACGTTCATCGGCCCGGCATCCACGCCACACTGCGGCGCCGCCATGGCGATGCGCGCCAGGTAGTCCCGCGAGGCGTCGCGGGCGCGCCGGCTGAAGACAAAGAAATAGGCCGTCGACAGGTAAATGAACGGCATGGCCAGCGGCCGCGACAGCAGCTTCACGCCGTGGAACATCAGCCACATCATCGACAGTGCGCCACGCTCGCGCGTGGCGGCCCACGCGGCCTGTGCGCCGTTGGACATGGTCGGCGGGCTCTTCACGGCGACTTGCGCTCCAGCAGGCGCGGCAGTCGGCGCAGCATGCCGCCGAGCAGCCGCACCTGCAGCGCCACCATCCGCGCATTGTCGCGGAACAGGCGAAAATGCGAGACCCCATCCAGCGGGTAGGTGACGCGGGTCGGCAGCCAGCACATCGGTACCCGGCGCCAGTACATACGCACGATGATCTCCACATCGAAGTCCATGCGTCGGCCAATGTACTCCTCGGCCATCAGGCCGATGACGGCGGCCAGCGGATAGACCCGGAAACCGCACATCGAGTCCGGTATCGACTTCGACAGCGTATTCAGCCACACCAGGCCGTGGGTCAGGTAGCGACCATAGAGCCGCACGGCCGGCATGCTGCGGTCGAATACCGGACGTCCGCACACCAGCGCCTGCGGGTGTCGCCGCGCTTCCTCGATGAAGGTCGAAATATCGGCGAGGGCATGCTGCCCGTCGGCATCGATCTGCAACGCATGACTGTAGCCGCCCTGCCAAGCGGCGGCGAAGCCGGCCAGCATCGCCGCACCCTTGCCGCCGTTGACCGGAAGACGCAGCAGGCTGGTGTGCGGCACCGTCGCGGCGAGCCGCTCGAGCTCGCGGGCACAGGGCGGACCTGAGCCGTCATCGACCAGTACACACGGCAGGCCCGCGGCCCGCACTGCCGCCACGACTCGCGCCACGGTGCGTTCGTGGTCGAACACCGGCACGATGGCGCAGGGATTGAAACTGGGAGTCGGCAAAGCGTGTCGCACGGCAATTTTGCGGACATTATGGCACTTGCGCGCGGCGGCCAGCTCCGCGGCTGCGGCCGATACGAGCCCGTGCGGTGTGCTCCTACGCAAAAACGCGGAAAAGTTCTCAATCAAAACTATTGCATCACTGTCGCAACTGCCGTAACTTTCGCGCCGCGTTGCGAGGTGTGGTACCGCTCGTGACGCCCAGAAATGGTGGTCCGGACCCTTGGAGGTGTAGCGAGAACAGTGATGAAGAACCGCAAAGCGTCGACCACGAGCGACCCTGGGCCCCGTCTTCTACGAGTTTCTCAATATTTAGAGAAGAACTTTCCCGACTTTTTCGCGGAAGCACGCTTCCAGGTCGGAGATGATGATTTTTTCCTGTACTCCCGTTTCGGGCAGTACCTCGCCCGCGTCATCGAGACCAACCGGGCCTCCCCCGGCAAGATCGCGCGCGGCTTCACCGTCCTCAACAAGATGGCCCGCGCTTCGGCCCGAAATCCCCGTATCCGCCAGATCCTGGTCACCGGCCCGCTGGAGTACATCGTGGATGCGCCGAAGGCACGCGAACTGGCGCGCAAGCGACTGTCGCCGGTAGCGCAGGGCTACTTGGAAAGTCTGTGCGAGTAGCATGAGCGGATGATCGGGCAGCTGGCACGGGAGGTCCGCGATTTCTGGCTGGACCCCGGGCGGCTGGACCGAAGTGCGCAGTCCAACGCGCAGATCGTGCGCGAGCGCTTCACTTCCCTGCTGGACCAGGCCGCGGCCGGCGCTTTGTCATCGTGGACGCACAGCCCGCGCCGCGCACTGAGTCTGATCATCGTGCTGGACCAGTTCTCGCGCATCATTTACCAGGGCACTGCGCGCTGTTACGCCTGCGACGAACGGGCGCTCGCGACTACCCTGAACGGCATTCAGTCCGGCGCCGATGCCACCCTCACGCTTATCGAGCGGCTGTACTTCTGCATGCCGCTGCAGCGAGCCGAGTCTTTGGCCACGCAGGAGGAGTCGCTGGCGATCTTCGAGCGCCTCGCCAGCGCGGCCCGCGGCGCGGATACCGCGCTCGCCAGCTCCGCCGTGCGCACGGCGCGCGACAGCCACAGCATCATCGTCCGGTTCGGCCGCTTTCCGCGGCGCAATCGGGTGCTCGGACGCACGACGACGCCCGCAGAACATGCGTGGCTGGCGTGCGGCACGTCGCTGCCGGTCACACCGCTATAGGGCCGCGCGCGGATCGAAGGCCAGTTCGGTGCGCATCCGCTCGTACAGCTCGCGCGCCGCGGGCGTGTCCGCCGGCGGCAGCACCACCTTGAGGACCACGTACTGATCGCCCGCAGGGTCGCCGGCCAGGCCGCGCCCCCGCAGTCGCAGTCGACTGCCCGACTGCGACTGTGCGGGGATGCGCAGATCCACCGGGCCGCCGAGTGTCGGCACCGTGAGGGTCGTCCCCAGCGCCGCCTCCCACGGGGCGACCGGCAGGGTCAGCTTCACGTCACGGCCGTCGAGTTCCAGATTGCGGTGCGGACGGATGTGTACGTTCAGGTACAGGTCGCCGGGGCGAGCCTTGCCCACGGCCGGTTCACCCTGGCCGGCGAGCCGTATCGACTGGCCTTCGGTCACGCCGGCCGGCAACGTCACACGCAAGGTGCGCTCGCTCGGCGTCGTCTGCCCCGGCGCGGGCGCCTGCTGCAAGGTCAGGTTACGTACGGTTCCACGGTGGGCCTCTTCCAGATCCAGGTCGATGCCGGCGTGCTGGTCGCGCCCGTTGCGCCGCCGGGCCCCGCCACCGCCCCCCGCGAAGGGCGATTCACCGCCGCCGAACAGCGAGGAGAAAAAGTCACTGAACTGCTCATCACCCGCGAATTCCGCATGGTCCGCGCCGCCCTGGCCGGCGGATTGCGCCCGGCCGCGACGCGCCTGGTTGAATCCAAAGCCAGCGCCGAAATCCGGCGGCGGCCGGAACTGTTCTCCCTGCTTCCAGTTGGCGCCGAGCTGGTCGTAGGCCGCGCGCTTCTTTGGGTCCTTGAGGACCTCGTAGGCCTCCTGCATCTGCTTGAAGCGCTCGAGGGCATCCGCCTCCTTGCTGACGTCCGGGTGGTACTTGCGGGCCAGGCGCCGATAGGCCTTACGAATCTCATCCGCGGTGGCCGAGCGCTGCAGGCCGAGGGTCTGGTAATAGTCGCGAAATTCCATAGCTTGCGATAATGAGGACTTGGCCCCATCGCTTTCAAGCAGCATCTTGCGCCGCGGCGGTGCGCCGGCGCCGGCGGGGTCACCATTTGAGGTCAGCACCGGCTGGATACGGGGCTCCCGCTGTCTGCAGGCCAGTGGCACCGAAATTGCACCCTCCTCCCCATGCGATTGCTCCGGCCCCCACATCTGCGCAACCTGCGCGCCTTCTGTGTGGCGGCCAACCGAGGCAGCTTCAAGGTTGCGGCGGATGAACTGTTCCTGACCCCATCGGCTGTCAGCCACCAAATGAAGGAGCTCGAGGACTCCCTCGGCGTGCGGCTGTTTGAAAGGAAAACGCGCGCCGTCGAATTGACCGCCGCGGGTGCCACGCTGCTGGATGAGCTGGGGCCACTGCTCGATGCCATCGACCGCAGTCTTACGCGCATCGCCCGCCGCAACAACCGCCTGACGCTGCGCATGCTGCTGCCACCCTTCTTTGCCACCGAGATCTTTGTGCCGCGCATGGCCAACTTCTGTGCCGCCTGGCCCGACATCGACATCCAGGTCGACACGCGCGATCCAAGGCCAGTGGCGCACCCGCTGACGTCGGATATCTCCGTGCTGTTATCCGATGCGCCACCCCAGGGAATAAGCGTCACGCCGCTGTTTACACTGTCGCTGGTCGCCGCCTGTGCCCGTGAGCACGCCCCGACCGTGCAGCGTCTGGGGGCGAACGTGTTTCGGGACATGGCGCTCATCGTTCACAAGTCGCGCCCCTTCGCCTGGAACAGCTGGGCGGAGGAACTGGGTCTTGAGGCGCCCGAACCGAAGAACGTCATTGAGCTGGACACCATGTCGGCTGTCGTGCGCGCCGCCGAGCGTGGGGTTGGGGTGGCGCTGGTTCCCGAAGCCCTGTGCAGCATGTGGTTCGAGTCCGGATCGCTGGTGCGCATTTTCCCGCTCAACCTGCACACCAGTGATACATACTATCTGGCGACCCGGCCCAAGGATACGGCAAAGCCGGAAGTGCGCGCGATGAGCGAGTGGCTCATCAATGAGGTCCGCACGCTCACCGCCGCTGCGATGAGCCCGGATCACGCATAGCCACAAATTATTCGTTTGTTTCAGTGCAGCAAAACTCCTAGCTTGTTCGCGCACCCTGAAAATACCGGTGCGCCGTAACAACCCTGATGAGGAGTCCTGTCATGAAACTGCAACTATTGAAGAGTCTTCGCCACGTTCCATTGGCGGCCGCCGTGGCCGGCACGCTACTGGTCGCATCCGCGGCGCATGCCGATGCGGAGTCAGGCAAGCTCGTCTTGTCCGGATACAGCGACGCCGCCGCCGGCGAACAGCTGCTGGCCGGCGACTATGCGACCGTCATTCAAAAGCTGGCACCGCACGCCACGGATTTCAATGTGAATGAAGTGGCCGCCAGCACCAACCTGTGCGTGGCCTACGTGGCCAGCGGGCGCCTCGATGAAGCCCATGACGCCTGCAATGAAGCCATCAAGCTGGCACGCCTGGACGACTTCACTCCGGTCCAGGAGCGTCTGGCGCATCAGGATCCACTGTCCATCGCCTACGCCAATCGCGCAGTTCTCACCAGACTGTCGGGCCAATAACCGCTACACCAAGAGATAACAGCATGAGGCTTGAGGGGAGTTCGCGAACCGGCGCGCCTTACTCTAAGGCGCGCCGGTTCCGTCCGTGAAGCTGCCCGCTGCCAGCGCGACCTGCTGCACGGGTCCATAGCGTTCCAGCCGCTCGCGCACCTGCTGCGCATCGCCGATCACGACCATCGCGAGCTGACGGCCGAGCGGAAAAGCCTCATCGAGCACCTGCTGCGCATCATCCAGCGTGACGTTGCGCAGTGCCGGTGCGTAGTTCTCGATGTATCCGGGATCCTGTCCGTAGAGTTCGAGCTCAGCCAGCTGCGCTGCCCAGTCCGCGGCGGTCTCCAGGTTCATTGGATACTGGCCCATCACGTAGGAGCGCGCCGAGTCGAGCATGGCCTGACTGACGCCCGCGCGCTTCAGCCGCGACAGTGTCTTCAGCACCAGGTTGAGCGCGCGCACCGTGTGGCGGGTCTCGGTAAAGGTGCGGATGGCGAACTCTGCAGCGGCGCGGCCGCGGGTAAAGCCGGAAGCCGCGCCATACGACAGGCCGCTCCTGATGCGCAGCTCCGAATTCAGCAGCGAGGTGAAGCGGCCGCCGAACAGCGAATTCACCAGGTCCAAGGCTGCCCGGCGCGGATACGCCCGATCCAGCCCGGTGGCACCAACCCAGAAATACGATTGCGCCGAACCCGGCGAATCCACCAGCAACACGCGGCGCTTGCGCAGCTTCACGGTGGCGGCGAGCGCTGGCAATGGCGTCGCGGCCGGCTGCCAGGCCCCGAAGCGACGCGCCACATCTGCCTTCAGCCACGCCACATCGACATCGCCGGCCACCACCAGCGCCGCCCGATCCGCGCCGATGTGGGCGCGGTGATATTCGACCACATCCTTCAGCGCGATGCGCTGCAGGGACTCCTCGCTGCCACTGGCGGGCCGCCCATAAGGGTGCGTGCCGAACAGCAGCGCGCGGCCGTACTGGGGCAGCAGCTCGGAAGGGTCCGAATCCTTCAGCGACCGGAGGTGGCCGATCTGGCGGGTGCGCTGCCGGGCGAACTCGGGCGCGGCGAAGCGCGGGTCCCGCACCGCATCGGCCAGCAGTTCCAGCATCCGCGATTGATCCTGGGCGAGGAACTGGCCGGCGATGCTGATGCATTCGGCTCCCGCGCTGGCGCCAAAGCTGCCACCGGCGCCCTCGACGCTGGCGGCGAACGCTGCGGCATCGCGCGCGCCGGCGCCCTTGTCCAGCAAGCCGGCCGTGAGACTCGCCAAACCGGCCCGGTCGGCCGGGTCGCCCAGCGCACCGCCGCGGATCAGCATCTGGAAGGCCACCAGCGGCACATCGCGGCGTGGCACGATCAGCAGCGTCATGCCATTGGCCAGCACGATGCGCTCGTGTGCGGGCACACCGAAGCCCTTGCGGTTCAAATCGATGATCCGCGCGAGCGGGGACTTCACGTCCACTTCGCCACTCAGCATTGCGCGGCGCCCGAATCGCGCTCAGCACCTGAATCCTGCGGCAGCAGCATGCCGACCGTGCGCCGCCGCGGATTCAGCAGCGCCTGCGCCGCCGCTGCAATCTGCGCGGGGGTCACCGTGGCGTGCCGCTCCGGCGCGTCGAACAGATGGCGCCAGCCACCGCGCAGCGACTCATACTCGCCCAGCAGATGGGCCTTGCCATCGATGGTCGACAGCTGCTTCCAGAAACCCGCCGCATTCAGATTGCGGGCGCGCTCCAGGTCCACACCGGCCAGGCCGGAGGTCGCGATGCCCGCCAGCTCCGCATCGATGATGGCGCGCGCCTGGTGCGGATCGACCCCTGCGGCGAGCGTGAACCAGAACCAGCACAACGACGGATCAAAGCCCTGGTGCCAGTCGGCCGCGACGTCCTGCGCGACCATGCGCTGTTCCACCAGCAGGCGGTGCAGGCGCGATGCATTGCCATCCACCAGCGCCGTCAGCAGCAGATTCAGTGCCGGCCCCAGCGGATCGTCGGCCGCGGGTGCCTTGTATGCGTACTGCAGCAGCGCCATCTGCGCGGGGCGTCGCACCATCACGCGCCGCTCGCCGACCTGCTCCGGCTCGCGCACCAGCACGGCGGGCGGATCCGGCTGGCGCGGCAGCCGCCCGAAGTAGCGCCGCGCGAGCGCGAAGGCCTCCTCATGGCTCACATCGCCTACGAGCACGATGGTCTGATTGTTCGGCGCGTAATAGGTGCGGTAGAACTGACGCAGGTCGTGCGCCTTCCAGCCGCGGATATCATCGGGCAGACCGATGGTCGGAAAGCGGTAAGGATGCGCGATGAACGCATGAGCCTGCACCTGTTCGCTCAAGTAACCCTGATTGTTGTCATCGACGCGCAGCAGCCGCTCCGAATAAACCACGCCGCGCTCGCTCTCGATCAGCGCCGGATCAAGGCTCAGGCCCTGGATACGATCTGCTTCCAGTTCAAACACCAGATCCAGTGCGCCGCGCGGAAACCAGTCCTGGTAGACGGTGACGTCATCACAGGTGAAGGCGTTGTTTGAACCACCCTGCCCTTCCATCAAGCGGTCGAATTCACCCGCGCCATGGCGTGCCGTGCCGTTGAACATCATGTGTTCGAAGAAATGCGCCAGTCCGGTCAGGCCCGGCACCTCATTGCGGCTGCCGACGCGTACCCAGTTGTGAAGCGCAACGCTCGGAATCGAATGATCCGACCAGACGATGATCTTGAGACCATTTTCCAGCAGCAATGAACGCACCGCGGCCTGACCCGGCACCTGGGCGAGGCCCTGGGCCGCGGGGGCCGACAGACGACGGGGCAGCGGCGGTGAGCCTGGCCTGTTCATGCGTTCCCTTCGAGTTGGCGGTCGGTCCGGCCGGAGCGGCCGGGTGCTCAGCGGACAGATGTGCCCGCAGCGCAATTTTACCCCCGGACCGGGGCCACCCGGTGCGTCAGGGTAGACCCGTTTGGTTAAAGTTTGTTCAGGGGATAAATGCTGAAAATGGCTTGTTTTGCGCCATTTCCTTGCAAATTAGAGGCTTGGCCCGGGCACCGATTCTCTTATGCGAAAAAAAGGCCGCGAGCGCTTGAAAAATGCGTCGCGGCCAGTTCGAGAGCGGACACCGGGGGAGTTATCCGCTTCTTGGGATTAACAAAGCAAAGGCTGTGCCAATGCTTAAAATGCTTGTTTTTCCAGTACTTAGCCTGGTACGGCCGCGCCGGTCGAGGTGACGTAATGCGTCAGGATCGGACGTCAAAGGCCGGGATTGTCAAATCGCGGCCAATGATTCGGGCATGCGTCACAGTTGTTTGTTGCGGCTTCGGCGAATTCCGCGCCGCTGCGGCAACATGTTCAAAGTTTGATTCAAGGCGTGAGCGATGGCGGAAATTCCGAAACGGCGACTGCTCGACAGGATGGGTTCCGCGCCGACCTTCGTCGCGCCCGGCAGTCGCATTACCGGTGACATCGAAGCGCCCGGCGCCCTCGTGATGTGCGGTCAGGTGCGCGGTGACGGTGATGTGAAGGGACCGTTGAGTCTGGCCGCCGGCGCACGCTGGGATGGCGAAGTTCATGCGCGCAGCGGTGTTGTCGGCGGCATCATCAATGGCGTGATCCGCGTCGATGAGAAGCTCGAGATCCGCGCCTCGGCGGTGATCCGAGGCCGCGTTACGGCGCGCAGCATTGCGATCGCGAGGGGGGCGGTGATTGAAGGCGAGGTCACCGTCACCAGCGGCGAGCCTATCGTCAACTTCGAGGAAAAGCGCGGCCGCAAGAGCGGGTCGTGATACTCAGCGGGCCAGATGCGCGAGCACCGCGTTCTCGGCCCAGGTGTCGCCCAGCACGCCGGTGAGAAACCCGCAGTGTCCGCCGCGCGCTGTCACCACGGCGCGCAGCGTCGCTGCGGCCGCGAGCCGCTTGAGGTCGGCCACCGGCACGATCGGATCATCGGCGGCGGTAATGATGGTCGCCGGCACCGCCAGTCCCGCCAGGCGTTGACCCGTAATCGAATAGCCATCCAGGTATTGCTCGAGTGTATCGAAGGCGGTGTGCCGGTCGACCAGGTCCGCCGTCATCTGCCGCAGGCTCGCGTAGCGCTCAAGGTCACCGAACTGATAAAGCTGCGGCCACGCGCGCTGCTTCGCACGCAGCGAAGTGCTCCACTTGCGCACGAAGTAACGCCGATAGACCGCCGGACCGGATTCGATGGCATCCAGAGTCGCGCGCGGCTCGAGCACGGGTGAGATGGCCACGACGCTCGCGATGGCCAATCCGGCCTGCGGAGCATCCGCGGCCACCCGCAACATAAAATTTCCACCCAACGAAAAACCCGCGAGGTGCAGTGGCAGTGCGCCAAACAGCTGTTGCGCGGCGCGCACGGCGCCCACGATCTCGGGCAGCAGGCAGGAATGGAACAGCCCCGCATTCAGTGCCTGGCTGCCGCCATGATCGCGCAGGTTGAGGCGCAGGATCGCGAAACCGCTGGCCAGCAGGCGTCGAGCCAGCGAGCGCATGTACAGTGCGTTGGCATCGCCCTCCCAGCCATGCAACATCACCACCGCTCCGGCCGGACCCACCGCGATCGCGGGCGTGTGCTGGGCGAGCAGCCGCACGCCATCGCCGCAGTCCAGAAGCAATGACCGGCTGTGCCGCTGCAGCGGCGCACAGCGCCGCCGCAGCAGCGCACGGCGCAGCGCGAGACTCGGCAGAATGGACTGCACGTGGGCGTTGCGCAGCCACCAGGGAGGCCGGAAGCCCGTCTCCAGCGCGTATTCAAATGCGGGTATCAAAGGGCGCTAACGAAGACGGACTTCGATCCGGTTGTTGGCACTTGCAGCTCGATTCCACTCCCCCGCCGTCAACAGGTCGGAGATGGCCGGATAAGCGACCGGAGCAGTGCCATCGCCGCCACTGACCTGCACATGAATCAGATCGTGGCTGCCGGATCGCACCGTGCTCATCAGATCCGCCATGACAACCGGGATACGCACGCTGCTGGCCGACTGATCATCGTGCGTCCCGGAGACCAGGTCGCACTTCGCATACGGCAGATCATCCGGCGCGAGCGAGTACCCGTCGGTGGCATTGCCAACCAGGCAGAAGCGGCCGCTGTAGGTGCGGATATCGACGTTGCCCTGGAAGCCCTGCGCCGTCAGGCGGTCGAACAGCTGCCGCATCGCATCCAGGCGCGCGCCGCTGAATGGCTCCACTCCATACGGCACGGATTGAATGATTGGCCTCGCCGCGACGCGCGGCGGCGGATCAAACGCACTGCTGCTGGCCGCCGGTGCGTCGGCAGGGCGCGTGGGCAGCGCCACCGCCGCGGAGCTTGCGGCGTCGGCGGCGCGCAATTGCGCCAGCGCCGATTCGAGAGTTGCGGTGCGCGTGGCCTGTTGCCACGACAGCAGCGCCAGCACGGCGCAGGCGCCCACCGCGGCCGCCGACAGCAGCCACGCCAGCGCGGGGCGCGGGGCTGCGGGCGGCGCCCCGGCCACGGGCGGGTGCGGTTCGTGCAGAACCGCGCGAATATCCGCCAGCAGCCGGTCGCCCTGGGCGTCGAAGCCCGCGAGTACCGTACGGCGCAGATCGATGAGCTGTTCACGCAGCGCCGCCGCCGGAAGCGCCGGATCCGGCCCATGCAGCGGATGCGTGCTGGTATGAGCATACCTGTCGTCGTCGGCCGAAAGGCTCTCCACGACGGGCCGGAAGCTGGTCTGATCGCTGCTGCGGCGATCGACCGCCAGGTTCAGCTGGTAGAGCACCTTGGTGACATCGGCCGGCTTGATCTGCTTCGGCAAGACACCGATCGCACCGAGCGCCCGCGCCTGCCCGACGTACAGCTCACCCTCCTGCGAGGTGTACATCATGATCGGAATGGTCGCCGTGCGCGGATTACTCTTGATGGCCTGCACGGCCTGCAAGCCATCCATGCCGGACATCATGTGGTCCATGAAGATGGCATCCGGACGGTGCGTGCGCAGGTACTCGAGAGCCAGCTCCGCCGACTCGGCGGTATCGACCTCAATGGCATGCTTCTCGAGGATCCGGGCCAGAGACAGTCGTGCCGACTTCGAGTCGTCTACGATCAATGCGCGTTTGCCCATGAGGCGCAAGTGTATCGCAGTTGCCGCGCCGTTCCTGCCGCAGCAGCGTCGCGGATCACCGACGGCCGGTCAGCCCAATGCCAGGCCGAGTTGCCCGAGCAGGCCGCCGAGGGCCGCGCCGACCACCACATCGGTCGGGTAATGCAGCCCCAGCACCACGCGCGAGGCCGCGACCAGGAAGGTGAACGGCACCAGCGCCCAGGCCAGTTCGGGAAAATGAGCCACGGCCTGCCAGGTGAAGGCGACGGCGTGCAGCGTGTGGCCCGAGGGGAAGCTGTACCGGTCCAGCGGTGCGCCGTGCAGCGAAATGCCGCTATGGGTGATGAACGGCCGCTCGCGGACCAGGGTGTGCTTGAGCAGCTTGTACAGCAGCACGGCGATGATCCCGGTGAGCACCATGACGAGCGCCGGGCGCACACCGGCGCGACCCCGCAACAGCGGCAGCGCCAGCAGCAGCGCGTACCAGATCGCGCCATTGCCCAACCGGCTGACCACCTGGAACAAGCGCCGCGCGGGCGCACGCTGGCTCAGGACATTCAGCATCCGGCACAGGCCGAATTCGGCAGCGTCCACGCGCGCGACCAGGGTGCTCAAGGTACCGGCCTTCATGAGGCCGATAGCCTCGCAAGGGCCTGCGGCGGTTCAGTGAACGAATCGTGAATGTTTTGTTGCCGCGCAACCCAAACGTGAACGCAGTCTCAGTCCCGGATACCGCGCCCGGCATTCATCATCAGCACGGCGGCCATGAACAGTGCCGCGGTCAGTCCGATCGTGATCGCGAAGGCCGCAGGTATGTCGACATCGGAGACGCCAAGGAAGCCGTACCGGAAAGCATTCACCATATGCATGATGGGGTTGGCATATGACAGCGTCTGCGCCCAACGCGGCAGCATGTGCATCGAGTAGAACACGCCGCCAAAATAGGTCAGCGGCATCAGCACGAAGGATGGGATCCAGTTCACCTGATCGAAGTTCTTGGCCAAAAGCGCATTGATGAAGCCGCCGAGCGAGAAGACCAGCGAGGTGATCACGGCCGCGCCCATCACGATGAACGGGTGCAGCAACGGCAGTCTCGCGAACAGCAGCGACACCACCGTCACGACGCCACCCACCAGCACCCCGCGCAGCAGGCCACCGGCCGTGTAGCCGGCAACGATGAGCCAGTTAGGCAGCGGCGAGACCAGCAACTCCTCGATGTGCTTGCCGAACTTCGCACCGAAGAACGATGAGACCACATTGCCGTAGGAGGTCTGGATCACGCTCATGATGATCAGCCCCGGCGCCACGAATTGCACATAGTCATAGCCGCCGAGCTGGCCGACGCGGCGGCCGATCAGGCTGCCGAAGATCGTGAAGTACAGCGTTGCCTGCACTGCCGGCGGCACCAGGGTCTGGCCCCAGATGCGGATGATGCGGCCGTACTCGCGGATGATGATGGTCTTGAATCCGCACCAGTACACCTTGCCCAGATTCACGGCCTGCGGCACGTCGGATTTCACCAGCGCATCCATCAGCTGCTGGCTCCCGCGGCCTGCGCCTTGTTCTCGACCAGGCGCATGAAGATCTCTTCGAGCCGGTTGACCTTGTTGCGCATGCTGACCACGTGGATCCCGAGCTGCGTGAGGCGCAGGAAAATATCGTTCAGCGGCTGCTCACGCGAAACTTCCACTTCCAGCGTATGCGGATCGGACAGCGTGACCGGATAACCGGGCAGGTCGGGCACGGCGTTCAGGGGTTCGCGCAGGTTCAGGACAAAGGTCTCGGTGTTCATACGGCTCAGCAGGCTGCTCATGCGGTCGCGCTCGGCGATGCGCCCGCCATCGATGATGGCGATATTGCGGCACAGGGTCTCCGCCTCTTCCAAGTAGTGCGTCGTGAGGATGATGGTCGTACCGCTGGCGTTGATCTCGCGCAGGAAGTCCCACATCGAGCGACGGATCTCGATATCAACACCCGCGGTGGGTTCATCGAGGATGAGCAGCTTGGGCTCGTGCATCAGCGCGCGCGCGATCATCAGCCGGCGTTTCATGCCGCCGGACAGGCCGCGCGCGATCGAATTGCGCTTGTCCCACAGCTGCAGTTGCTTGAGATATTTCTCGGCGCGCACGCGCGCGACCCTGCGCTCGATGCCGTAGAAGCCCGCCTGGTTGACGACGATGGTCAGCGGCGATTCGAACATGTTGAAATTCAGTTCCTGCGGCACCACGCCGATGCAGGACTTGGCCGCCTCCAGCTCCCGGTCAATGTCGTGGCCGAACACTTTGACCGTACCACCGGACTTGGTGACCAGCGAAGTCGTAATGCCGATGAGCGTGGTCTTGCCCGCGCCATTGGGTCCCAGCAGCGCGAAGAAATCGCCCTGCTCGACCTCAAGATCGATGCCCTTCAGGGCCTGGACGCCATTCCGATAAGTCTTTGTAAGTCCGTGAACTGAAAGCGCGTGCATGGGCAGCGGGTGGGCCGATTTATTCAGGCGTGGTGGGCGCGAGAGGTTAGCACACCTGAACTCGCACTCCGGTGGGGTTCAGTCCTTTGGTCGGTCCTTGGTCAAGGGCTGCGCTGCGGCCGGCCGGGTACGCACATGGGTTTCCAATGCCGGCGGCCGCGGGTCGCGTGGCAGCGCCGGCGGCCCGCCCGCGCTGCTGCCGGCCGTGGTCGAATCCCGCGCGGTCATCGGCGGCCGGGTCCGCGGGTCACGCGGATCACGGAACGGTGACTTGCTCACGGCCGGTGCCGTGGGCCGCGGCGACGAACCCGCTGTGCCGGGGGACGCTCCGGAGCCGCGTGACTCCGTGCGGGGGTCGCGCGCCAGGGTCTGCGGGGCGAACAGTTCGACCGACAGGCTGAACGAACGTACGTCGGCGGGGGCCAGTGCCCCGACACCGACCACCTGCCGGGTGATTTCCTCGCCCCGCTCGTTGCGTACCGCGAGGACTATCGAATATTCCCAGGTGCCGCCACCGGGTGGATGACGGATCGTGCCCTCCACCCGCAGCGGCGTCGCCGCCGGCAGCATCCGCTGCGCCGCCGGATCGAAACGCAGATGGTGCAGGCAACCCGGACACACGGTCGCACTTTCAAGGATGGTGGCCTTGCAGTGCGGACAGCTGCGCGTCTTGCCGGAAGTCATCTAAGTGGCGGGTCCTCGAATCAGGAGACCGCCGCGTCCACCTTGGCCGAAGCCAGCGAGCTGACGCCCTTCTCACCCCAGCCGAATTCGACCTGGCCACGCATGCGCGAGCCGGCCGCCACGGTCAGGGATCCAGCCTTCACATCGCCGACCACCATGCCGGTTTCCTGCAATTCGACGCGGGCGGCAGCTTCGATGTTGCCGTGCAGTTCCCCGCCCACGATGACCGTGCTGGCGCGGACCTGCCCCGTCACGCGAGCCCCGACCTCGATGGTCAGGTTGCCCTGCACGTTCACGTCACCCTTGAAGGAGCCCGCGATGCGGACATGGCCGGAGCCTTCGATCTTGCCTTCGATGGTCAGGTCGGCGGCGATGAGGGATTCCTTCAGTTCGCCCCGCGCCACCTGAGGACGGCGTATCGCTTCCGTATTCGCAGGCGGGGTGATGGACATGGGGGTCTCCCGGGGGGTGGGGGTGCCGGA
This sequence comes from Steroidobacteraceae bacterium, assembly GCA_036267975.1. Taxonomy (GTDB): domain Bacteria; phylum Pseudomonadota; class Gammaproteobacteria; order Steroidobacterales; family Steroidobacteraceae; genus DAIDKA01. The sequence goes on from DATAVA010000048.1 coordinate 20,576, forward strand.
TGGCATCGATGGGGGCGGTGTCGGACTGGTCGGTGCGTTGGGTTCTTTCCAGAGCGCCATGGGTCAGGTCCTCCTCGTTACAGCACAGAGCAAGCAGACTCCCAGTTATACCGGGTCTGATGCGGTGCCAGACAGACGTCGCCCCTGGGCGACAGTCCTCAGGGCAATACGCCCACTGTCGCACCTTACCCCGGCCGCGCGTCGGCGGCCAGCAGCTGCAGGCCGCGTACCCGCGACCGCGCCACCGCCCCGCTGTCGCCGGCACGGGCCGTCCGCAGCAGGTTGCACCACACTTTTGGCCGAGCTTCCCAGCGCGGTCGCAGCCATTGCGTGCGCGTTTCCGCCAACTGCGTGAGACGGCTGAGGCTGCAGCCGCCGATGACCGCGAGGTTTGCCGCCGATAGGCCCAGCAGCAGCCGTGCCGCGGCCGGCTCACTGCGCGCAAGGTGCCAGGCGTGGGTCATTACCAGCCGCATTAGCGCCACGGTTCCGTCTACGGTAAAGAACGCGGGACCGGCGGGTGCCTGGTCATTGACGGCGCCGACGATCGCCTCGGACCACGCCCGCGCATCCGCGAACTGCGCATCGACCAGCAGCACCGCACTGCCGGCAGCGCAGCGCAGCGACTTGGCATCCAGACTCAGCACCAGATCGCCAACCGCCCGGATCAAGGACGGCTGGATCGCGAGCCGGCATTGCTCCCGCAGCAGCACGAGTGCCAGTTCATTGACCTCCACCACGGACTCAAGCGTCGCCGCACCCAGCCAGGACTGCCGCTCCCACAGGGGAGTCGGCGCCGTGCGCGGCGCGTAACCGGTTTGCTTCCCCATCGTATTCCTCCACGTTCTGACGAATTTTCAAGCCATGAAGTCCCTGCACTGCGGTCCCATATTTTGTTATTTTTATATCAATTGCTATTTTTATCACAAAACAGACGACCCGGACCGGCACCCGACATAAGCACAGTGCGGGCCGCCTGTCCCCAACCAGCCAGGTGTACGTCATGCGCATTTCGGACCACCGCTACAGCCGCGACCGCTTTCGTTTTGATCTCGCCCTGCGCTTCATCCGCCATGAAGCCCGCACGCAAACCATCAGGGCCTGGACCGGACTTTCGGATGACAGGATCCGCAAACTCTACCGTGGATATTTGAATGAACCCGGCTTTGCCGTATCACGGCCGCGCGGCAAGTCGCCGCAACAGTGCGGGTTCTTCACGCGCTCGCCGCGACTGAAGGAGGAAAGCTCGTTCCTGGCCAGCGTGTGTTCCCTGCTCGGGGTGCTGCCGCAGGCGGGGACGCTGATCAATCCGCAGGCTCTAGCCAACCTGGCACGCGGCGAGCTGCTCTGCCAGGCCTTCGAGGTCTACCAGCAGCTGATGCCCTTACACGGCATCAGTTTTGAGCACGCGGTGTTCCTGGTTACGGCCCTTGCGCGGGGTGACGAACTCGCGCTCTGCAACTGCGGCGGCTGCGGGGCCCTTATCGTATCTGACCGGGCCATCTTTCGTGCACCCAGCTGCCTGCATTGCGAGGAGTGATTCGCCTGCTCGATGTTGCGTGCCGCGCAGGAGGCGCAGCCATTGCAATCAGTGTCTTAAGGGGTGGTGCTACTCCAGCGCCTTCCAGAGGGCATGTCCGACGGCGCTGGCCGGTACGACATTGTTGAACGCGAATCCCATTGTGTATAAGCCGAGGAGTCCCCAGATGGTGACGTAATGCAGTCGGCGCGCAGTCAGCAAGTCATACGCCACTAGCGTCAGTGGCAGCAACACGATGAGAGCCACCAGCAGTATCGTGAGAAAGGACGCGACTGCAGGAACAGAGGACGCAATGCCAGAAAGGTCCGGAAAAGTCGTGAGACGTCCAATTGCAGGAGTGATGATAACTATCGAGGCCAGCAGCATCAGGGGCTTGTGCGTATCAGACCGACGACGCGCTATCACGGCCGTGGCAACCGACTGCTCGCAAGGCGCTGAAGCATGTGAGCACCCCTGCACGCGATGGTACTGCGGCTGTATCGCCTCAGGCGAGGCTATTGCGGATACGCCTTGATGCTGTCGGCGACCGAATCCGCGACATGTTCTTTGGTAATCACGCCTACGACATCGCTACCGCTGGGGATTCCTGGCCCACGCACGACCACGGCCATAATGGAGTTCTTACGCCACATGCCGCGGATGACGTCAAAGGCACTGTCCTCCTCGCGCACGACGGTGAAGTTGCGGCTCGCGACATCTCTGAGCGTCACCCCGGTGTTGGCGCCCTCCAAACCTCGGCGAATACCCGTGTTGACCCGGATCACCCCAAAAACGCTCCCATTATCAGTCACCACGACATGACGCAGGCGTCCCGCGTGCTCAGGCTGGCGCAGGTACTCATCGAAACTCGCCTCGGCCGGCAGAACCTGGATATCCGCGTCCATCACGTCGCGCGCCGCGCGCACCAGAAACATGTTGGCGTGGCGCGCCTTGGGAATGGAGCGGCCGCGACGCACAAGCTTCAGGGTATAGATGGTTTCGCCGGTCAGCACCCGCCTCGCACCCGTGCTCATGGCAACCGCCACGATCATGGGCATGATGATGCTGTAGTCGAGGGTCATCTCGAAGATCATGACTACGGCCGTCATCACCGCTCCGGTCGCCCCGCCTACCATCGCGCCCATGCCGACGCTGGCAAAAGCGGGGATGCTCAGATGCAGGGGCAGTCCGGTGGCGTTCAAGAGTGCCGCAAAGCCGCCACCCAAGGTGGCCCCCATGAACAATGAGGGCGAGAAGATGCCCCCGGATGAGCCGGACCCAAGACTGAGCGAGGTCGCCAGCAGCTTGCAGACGAACAGCAGGCCCAGCAGCCAGAATGCCGAAAGCTGTCCGCCCAGCACGGCCTGGACAGTAGCGTAGCCGACGCCGTCCACATAGTACTGACCCAGAGTGCGCAACAGCAGGTACATCAGCATCCCAAGCATGAGCATGCCCAGGATGTGCCGTAGATAGGTGGACTTGATGGCCGCGAAATAGTCTTCCACGAGGTGCAGTCCACGGATGAAACCTGCTGCGGCAATCCCCGTAAGGGTTCCGAGCACCGCGAACAGAACCAGTACCAGCAGTCGGCTGGTGTCGCTCGCCATAGCGTGCAGCATCGGCACATGGAAGGCGGGTGTATCCCCGAAAAACCAGCGCCCTACAAAGGTCGCCGTCCCGGTCGCGATTGCTACCGGAAGGAACGTCTCGACGCTCACCTCGGGCATCAGCAACTCGATCGCGAACATCACGCCGCCGATGGGCGTGTTGAAGGTGGAGGCGATGCCCGCGCCGGCGCCGGCGGCGACCAGCGCGACTCGTTGGCCGACCGGCATGCGGATGATCTGCCCCAGCGTGGAGCCCAGGGCCGAGCCGATCTGGATAATCGGGCCTTCCCGCCCAACCGAGGATCCGCTGCCGATTGCGACCGCGGATGCCAGGGACTTGACGATCGCCACAATCGGGCGGATGACCCCGCCCTTGTAGTAAATCGCGTCCATCACCTCCGGGACTCCGTGGCCCGTGGCCTCAGGCGCAAAATTGGTCACCAGAAAGGTGACGCCTATGGCGCCTAATACCGGTACCAGAATAACCAGTGCGCCCCACCGCGAGGGCCCGGTGAAGAGGTTTGCATCGTAGTGAACGATGGCGTGACCGGCGAAGAGCAGATTGTGAATAAGGCCGATCAAATCGCGGAACAGCACGGCACCAAAACCGGTGACCACACCCAAACCGAGGGCCAGTAGCGAGAGCTGCCACAGCGGCATCTGGCGCACCTCGCCCTCCATCACGCCGGCCGCCGCCGTGGCGCCAAGATCAGGTGTCCGCCAAAATTAGCTGCTGGGTGTGGACCAAAGAGAAAAAGTAACGACACGCCAGGTTCGCTCTGCGGGCGGAAATCGCCAATTTGTGGGTCGCATAGAGTGTCATATTGATGCCCATCCTGGTGAGTTTTGATTACCCCCCCGACAGCGACAACAATGGGAGGTACCGCGTGCTCCTTGCGGCCGGCGGCGCGCCGAGTTTTCGGACGGTAGCAACGGCCATTTAGCGATCATCACGGCTGGGTAAGTGGGCACCCTGTCTTCGATGCAGAGCCCCAGTGACGAATTCCCAAACCGCGCGAATAATGCGAAAAGTCAGAAAAGCCATAACGGACAACAAGTTGCGACGCCCGGATAGGCTCGTGCAACCTGAACAGAATACCAAACTCTACCGCGAATATTTGAACGAGCCCGGCTTTGCCGTATCGAGGCCACGCGGCCAGTCGCCGCAGCAATGCGCGTTCTTCACGCGTTCGGCGCAACAGGAGGAAAGCTCGCTGCTTGCCAGTTTGTGCAGCCTGCTTGGCGCTCTGACACGTACAGGCGCGCCGGTCAATCGGCAGGCGCTGGCCAACCTCTCACGCGGTGAACTGCTCTGCCAAGCGTTTGAGGTCTACCACGACCTGGTGGCAGATCCGCACATCAGTTTCGAGCATCTGGTGTTCCTGGTGAGCGCTTGCGGAAGGAGAGGAGCTGGCCCTGACCGGCTGCGAGGACTGCGGCGCCCTCACCGTGGTCGACCGCATTACCTTCAAGGCGCACCGCTGCCCGTATTGCGCGACCCAGACCGAGTGAGCCGCGGGTATTCCCTGTCATCCACTGCATGCGCTGTTGCGCTCTATG
>DATAVA010000049.1:0-106368 GCA_036267975.1 Steroidobacteraceae bacterium
GTAGGCGATTAGAGGGCGCTAGGACAAAGATCGGATGGTTATGCACGCTAGGCTATTCGAAGATGTTGGCCAAGATGCTGGGCTGACGCGGCCGCCATTGTGATTTCGGTGGTGCGATTTCATAAGCTCAAATCCAGCCCCCGCACCCACGATCCTGTGCGATGATATACCAACCCTACGCAGCTCTGCGACCGCCGTTGCTCCGCTCGTCCTCGTAACGACGCGCGGCCGATGTCAGGCCTTCAGGAAGGCTAGTAAATCCGCGTTGATGATCTCGGCGTGAAAGCCTTTGCAGTCCCGCGCGCAGGGTGGGCCGAAGCGTTCGAGCAATTCGGCATCCCGAAGGGCCGCACTGGACCTGCGGAAGACATGTTTGAGGCCGTGAATGCAGGATGGATGGACCTCGGAGTCGAGGGTACGGAGCACGTAGCGGGTACGACGTCCGCGCGCGACGTCTTCGCGGCCGCCCAGGGAGCGACGACGGCATGAACAGCGTAGTGCGCTTACTGGAGCTAACAGGATACCCCTGATAAATATACAGTGACCGGTTTTTAGCGTCTCTCGCTCTAATGCAGAGGTGGAGAGCTATAAGGGAGCCGAGTTGCTATCCAAGAGCCAGAAAAACTTTGTCGCGGAGGTCGCCGCAAAACATGCGGTGCGCCTGCGTCGCTTTCTCGCGGCGCGCCTCCGCAACACCGCTGACACGGCGGATCTCGCCCAAGAGGTTTTCCTACGGCTTCTGCGCGTCGAACGATTCGAACGGATCCGCAGCCCCGAGGCTTATCTACTCACCATTGCCAGCCACGTCATCCATCAGCACAGCCTGACGAATGTGAACGCGCCCGTGACATCGGACGCCTTCGACGCGCTGCTCGATGAGCATCTGGCGACAGACTCCGATCCTGTGGCCCAGGTACATCTCGAACGGCGTCTGGAAGCACTCGATCACGCCCTCGCGCGCCTTCCGCCTCGCACCCGAGCAGTGTTTGTGCTGCAACGCCGCGACGGGTGCACGCTTGATGAAATCAGCGCGCAACTCGGAATCTCTCGAGGGGCAGTTAAAAAGCATCTGGCCAGAGCTATAGCGCAGTGCAGCAGCCAGATTCAAGAGCCACGGCAGGAGCAACGATGAACCCACAGATCCGCGAAACGGCTGCTGAGTGGCTGGTCGAGTTCCGCACAGCCACACCCGGCGTCGTTGCGCGACGCCAATTCGCATCTTGGTTGTGTGCTTCGCCGGAACACATAGCGGCATACCTAAACATGCTGGTGCTCTGGGAAGACGCGCGTGGCTACGATGAGAAGCGCCGACTCGATATCGACCCGTTGATCGCCCTCGCGCGCACCGATCACGTGATCACGGATCTGCAGGTGGTTTATGGCGCCGCTGACGCCCTGGCGCCTGAAAGACTCGCCTCGCCTGCAGTCGTCACGCAAAAGACCATACTCCGACGCTTGCTGGGACCCCGTACTGGAATCGCTGTGCTGCTGAGCCTCGCTATCAACTGCGGGCTGTGGTGGATTGCGATTGACTCACGAAACGATGGCTTCACCACCCAGATCGCCGAGCAGCGGTCCGTGGTCTTATCAGACGGATCACACGTTGACCTTGATGCGCTCTCGAACGTGCGTGTGAAGTTCACCAGTCACGAGCGCGCCGTGGAACTGGTATCGGGCCAGGCGCTATTTCACGTGACAAAGGATCCAAAGCGCCCATTCGTAGTTCGTGCGGGTGGGACGCGCTTTCGCGCCGTCGGCACGCAGTTCGACGTGAACCGCACCCCATTGGGTACCGTGCTTACAGTGCTGGAAGGTCGCGTCGCCGTACTCACCGCGGCCGGGGCTCCGAGAAGCTTCTTTGGCACCATGGTGGAGGCCGGCCAGCAAGTGACGGTCTTGCACGGCACCATCACACCACCCCAGACGATAGACACCGCGGCAGTATCTGGGTGGACCCGCAAGCTCCTCATTTTTGCTTCGACCCCGCTTCCCGTCGTCGCGGAAGAATTAAATCGCTTCAATTTCCGCCATCTTATCGTCGCGGGCCCTGAGCTCGACCACTTTGAAGTCACCGGGACATTTCAGGCTTTGGACCCTGAGACGCTGACGAATTTTGTGCTTTTTCTGCGCCGTCAACCGGGGCTCGCGGTTCTCGAGCAACAAGATCAGATCACCGTGCAAGCCCGCCCGGCACCCTAATTAAGCTTAATGTGGCACAGGAATGACGCTCACACTGACACGGTGTTACACGATGAGAACCGTTACGGGTTTCATCATTTTTTCGGCCGCCGCGGTCTTGGCCATATGCGAAGCGCAAACGCCCGCGCTATCGATCGGAACCGGGAGCGGTCCGGAAGGTGTTATCGGGACGGCCGCCGCCCCGCAGGTGTTAGTCGCCCCGCCGCAGGTCACATTCTCGGCCCCGCGGCCCGCGTTCAAGGGGAGGCCACGCAGCACCTCCTCTGCACCGTCCGCCGCACCTTCCTCTGCGCCTGCGGCGGTGTCACCGACTTCAGCTACCGCGTCGGATACACAGGAGGTCACCGTTACCGGCCATCGGTCGACAGCGGACCCGGACTGGGAGGGCGGGAAGGGGCACATGTACTCCGACACGAGGCCTTCCGGCGACCCCAACGATTCTCTCCTGCTTTACGAGAACGGCAGGGTATGCGCTGACAAGAGCCTCCCAGCTTCGAAACGCCTCGCAAGCTGCAACAGGACCGTTTGGATGCTGATGCACGGCGCCGCGATGGAAGACAAAGATCGCGCAAAGGTGTACGTCGCACGCGGCGACGCCCTTGAGCAAAGTGGCGATGATCCGGCCGCACTCAAGGACTTCAAGGCAGCCGGCAACCTCGATCCGAGAAGCCCACGACCGTGGATCGGTTTGGGAAATCTCTACGCGGCAAAATCCGATTATTCGCACGCATTTGAGAACTATGATCGTGCCACGAACATCGCACCGGATGATCCAGTGGTCTATGACAATCGTGGAGCCGCGCGCGAGGGCCTCGGACGCCACGACGAAGCGATTGCCGACTTCACTCGAGCCATCGCGCTGGATCCACTGGATACGTCTGCGTATTCGAATCGAGCGACCGCATATCTGGCCTCCAAGAGAGTGGACCTGGCTATCGCAGATCTCAGTGAAGTCATTCGCGCCGATCCCTCCAACGGCCTGGCATATTATGATCGCGGGACGGCCTACGAACTCAATGGCAGCTTCGACCAGGCGATGGCCGACTATCGCGAAACCGTGCGCCGGATACCCTCCTATGCGCCGGCATCGGCTGCACTCGGGCGGCTCACTGCCAAGGAGGATCCGCAGCTTGCGCTGGCAGAGTTTGGGACGGCCATTCGGCTCGATCCCAGGTCGCCAGCACTCAGAGCCCGTGCGCTCTTGTATTTGTCGCTGGCGCAGCCTGAACGGGCGCTGCCCGACCTCGATCGGGTGATCGCGAACGACGGCTCTGACGCCATCGCGTGGGCAAACCGCGGTGTCGCGAAGTCGAAGCTCGGAGATGTTGAGGGCGCCATCACCGACTGCACCCGTGCCATTGAACTCGCTCCCACGGTGGCGAATTACATCAATCGCGGCAATGCGTATGCAACGTTGCATCGCGACGAGGAAGCGCTGGCTGATTTCGATATGGCGCTGCAGGCGCAGCCGCGCAACCTTCCCGCACTGTTTGGTCGGGCCAATGCAAACTATTCGAACAAGCGGCTCGCTGCAAGCTTGCAGGACTACACTCGTATCCTCGACGTGGACTCGCATAATGCGGTGGCGTACTTCAAGCGGGGCAACGTTCATCTCGACCTGAAGGAGTTCGGCTCGGCTCTCAGCGACTATTCGGAGAGTCTCGAAATCGACCCGAATCAGGCGGTGGTGCTGTTGAACCGTTCAATCGCCGCCGGTCGACTCGGGCGTCGAAGTGACGCCGCGAAGGACCAGCGCCGGGCCCTGGCCCTCGATCCATATATCCTGGACGATGAGCCCAAAGCGCACAAACGATGAAAGTCGCTGCATACGCTCTCGCTTGGCCGTCGCTCCTCATCGCGTTGCTACGGGCCAGCACCAGTGTGGCGGGTGATGCGCCGGCCGAAAAGCCGATCGAAGAAGTGCACGTCACTGCTGACCACGCGGGGCCGGCGCTGTGGAAAGTCACGTCGGGACAGCATGTGTTATGGATTCTCGCCGCGCCGCCGACACCGCTTCCTGCCGGGATCGTCTGGAGAACCAAGCAGGTCGAGGCTGCAATCGCCAATGCGCAGGAGCTGATTCTGGACGGCGGCATCAGCTTTAATTCTAGAATGTCGAATGCGCCGCTGACCGCTGCGACATATCAGGACATGCGGACGGTTCCCGGGCAGCTAAACCTCGTTGAAGGACGTGGTTCCCGCGGATCTGTACCGTCGATTCGAGGCATTGAAGGACGCGTTTGCCGCCAATTATGATTCGATGGAACAACTGCGTCCCTGGGCGGCCGGGTTCGAATTGAGAAGACACGTGATGAAGTCGCTGGGGCTCTCCAACACCGCTGTTTCCGATACCGTGTTGCGACTCGGGTGGAGAGCGAAGGTCATTACTCTGTATACGTACGCGGATTACGCGAAGTTCCAGAAGAACAGCAAGAGTAGCCGCACGGTCTCCTGCCTGGAGGAAATCGTGTCGGAGCTCGAGGCGGATCGTGACCACTTGCAGAGACTTGAGGATGCCTGGTCCGTCGGCGACGTAGATACGATGCGGGAGATCGCACTACGGCAGCAACCGGATACGTGCGTGCTAGACATGTTCGATAACGATCAGCAAGCGCGGGACGCGACCACCCACCACGCCGAGCAATGGTTGGCCGCCGTCGATCTCGCTCTCCAGACCGGCACGACGACATTTGCGTTGGCGCCCGCGGACAGCCTCTTCGCACCTGATGGTTGGCTGGCGGGTCTTCGCGCGCGTGGCTACGATGTGCAGGAGCCTCGCTAGAGGCTTCGCGGCGCGCCGTGACCGGAGCTGATCCTTATCGATGGTACTCATTGATCGAGCGGAGGAAGCGCCAATATTGAACACGCTTCGATTCTCAGTTCTGCCCGGCGCCACAGCGCTCGGGTCGCGTGGGCCCGGGAGATTGCGATGAAACAAGTCATATTGGTTGGGGTCGCGGCATCGTTGCTCGCCGCCTGCGCGTTGGTCCCGCAGCGCAGTGATCAACTTACTGCCCATGCGGACATGTCCGGGCTGTTTGGCAACACAATAGTTGAATACGATCGTCAAAACCCCGAGTTCGTGGTCAAGGGCCAACTCTATGCCGATGGAACGTATCAGACATGGGCCAGTGGTGGATTCAAGACCATCACGACCATGGGCACCTGGAAGGAGCAGGACGGAAAGCTGTGCTATACACAAGGCTCGAAACCGATACCCGGCACTCCGACCTACTTCTGCGCCAAGGGCATGGACGGCAGAAAGGTGGGCGATACCTGGATCGAGCGGTGGCCTGACGGCAGGATGTTTAAGGGTCGGGTGATTGCGGGAGCCAAGTAAGCACTGGATATCAGCTTTCCGGAAATCTGTCCGATCTAGGCACGTGGGCAACAAGACGCGAGGCTGTCCGCGCTTGCGGCTTTCGAGTAGATTGGGCGTCGCACGGTAGATCGATCGAAAAGGGCTGGTATTCAGGGGGACGTGGACATGCGATCTTCATGCTTGGTAGCAATCTCACTGTATCTGGTGGGCGCCACGGTTGCGCTGGCACAAACACCTCAGAGAACCGAGGGTCCGGGATTGAAGGCACCGGAGGACTCGCGCTACAAGGCCGAGATCGCCATGTGCATGAATCACCACCCGGTGATCCGCACTCCCACCACTGCCGGTGGCGCAGCCCCGCCCGCGGCTCCTCCGGCCTACGAGGGTCCGGCGGAAGTACAGGCCATTCCAGGGGTGATCGCAGCCGGCGCGCAGTGGCGCTCGGTGTGGAACGAGACGGGCAATAACGCCGATGGCATCGTTGCCACATCCGACGGGGTACTGGTCGCGCAGCAGGATAGTAGCGATGTCGTCCTCGTCGACGCTGCCGGCCGCGCGAAAGTTACCTATACGGACACGAATACCGGCGGGGCGGTGTCCATCAACAAGCGGGGTCAGACCTTCATCGTCGAACGCGGCCTGCATCAGGCGATCTGGGAGCTCGCGCCCGATCGCAGGATGCTCGCCGACACGCTCGACGGCGACTCCCTCGATTGTCTGGGCAGTGGCAGCCTCAACGATCTGACGGCCGCCGCCAACGGTGGTGTGTACTTCACCCTTGGGGACCTGTATTACGTTTCACCGCGCGGCACCATTGCCCGCCAAGGTGACGTCACCGGCACCAACGGCATCATCCTGAGCCCCGACGAGAAACGTCTGTACGTGACCAGCGGCGGCTTCGGTCGACCTGGGAACCTCATGGTCTTCGACGTTCAGTCCGATGGCACGCTCATCAACGAACGGGTGTTCGCGCACCTGACCGGAGGGGGCGACGGCAGCGCGATCGACTCTGCGGGCCGCATCTATGTGAGCAGCAGCACGGTGATCGACGTGATCTCACCTGATGATGGGCACCTTTTGGGCGTCATCCCCCTTCCCAAGGGCGACGATGTGATCAGCCTGAGCTTCGGCGGTCCTGGCAAGCGGACGTTGTATGCCGTGGCTCTCAATCACAAATACGCCAAGGGCGGCCTCGGACTGCCCAGCGACCACCTGATGGGGGGCCAAGGCGGCGAGCTCCTCGCGATCCGGATGGTTGCACACGGCTACGCGGGCCGCGCGAAGTAGCGCCACATCTGCCGTCATTGAAGCCCGTAAATGAGGATGCGACTGTGGTCCGCCGACCCGGGCCACGCGAATGACTTCATGCCCGATGCAACGCCCAGGAGTTCGTGGCCGCCCGCGCGGTACACCACCAGGCCGCCACCGATCGACTGGTCGGTGCTTATTTGCCACAGCACCAGACCGCTGCGCTGATCGAGCGCAAACACATCCCCGCCCAGATCGGCCGTAAAAACCAGATCGCCGCCGGTCGAGGTAACGCCGGCGATGACCGGATGCGGCGCCTTGAACTTCCAGCGCACGCGACCGTTCTCGGCATTGAACGCGGTGAGCCACCCGCGCGCCGAGGCCGATGGGTCGACCATCTCCGCCATCGAACCGGAGCTTCCGAACCAGACCTCTCCGGTAGCCGGAACCGAAAGCTCGCGTACCAGCTGTACATGGGCGCACAGATCCACCGCACCGACGAACAGCGAGTCGCTGCGCGGGCTGAAAGCCGCGCCATTCCATTCGACGCCGCCGCCCATGCCGGGACAGAAGTGCACCGGATGCTCGCGCGAGAGCGGCACGTCCACATTCTCGCGCGTAGTGGTCGCAGTTTGTGAGAGCAGCGGAATGACCGGCGCCTCATCGCCCGACGCGGCGGCCGAGCGGCCGATCCGCGAGCGGTCGAGAATCGACAGCAGCCCGTCCTTGTTCGCCGAGGCGATGATCGTGCGCCCGGCGCGCGTGGTCACCAGCGTCGGTGCGCTGTCGACATCCCAATCGTGGCTGTCGTGTTTGACCAGCTGGTTGTAGCCGAGCATCCGGCCGCTGGCGGCATCCAGTGCGATCACCGAGTCCGCATAAAGGTCCGTCCCGGTGCGATCGAGCGTGTCGAAATCGGGCGCGGGATTCCCGGCCGGAACATAGAGGACGTTCCTGGCGGCATCGAGCGAGAAGGAGGTCCAGAACGCACCGCCGGAGACCGGCAGGCGTGGATTGGTCCACGTACTGCGTGCGTGACCCTGCTTGGGCACCACATCAAAACGCCAGATGACGTGTCCGTCACGGGCATCGAGTGCGAAGACGTGCCCCGTGACACCGACGGTGTCGCCGCCGGCGTTGCCGATGTAGACCCGTCCGTTCGCCGCGATCGGTGCCATCGGAATGGAGATGCCGGGCCCCTGCACCTCAAGCGGATGGTCCCAGAGTACATGGCCGTCGGCAGCATCCAGGGCAACCACATGGGCATCGGCAGTGCCCCGGTAGAGCCGCCCATCGAGATAGGCAAAGCCGCGATTGACTGCGAGGCCGGGCGGCCCGGTACTCTTCGTGTGCTGGCTCCACTTTTCCTTGCAGCTGGCTGCATCGATGGCGTAGGAGCCTTCGAATGTCGTGAAGTACATGGTGCCGTCGACGACGAGCGGTCCGGTCTGAAAGGCAACCACTTCCGGAAGCGTGAAGACGCAGCGCAACCTGAGCTGACCGACGTTCGCGGTGGTGATTTCCGCCAGCGGGGAATACCGATCCCCCGCGAGCGTCCGGTTGTACGTCGGCCAGTCCGCCGCCGGCCCGTCCGGGGCGGCAGCGCTCGCAACCCCGGCGCTGACGGCGAACGCCGCCAGCACAACTGCGAATCGCCGCGAGTGATTTGACCTGGCCATTGATTTATTTGAACAGGTCCAACACATCCTTGGGTGCGCCCAGGTCAGCGGGCTTGTCCCAGCCCTGCTCGAACCACTTTTCCCAGTTCTGCGCCCAGGGTCGGCCATAGTAGTCGACGAAGTTCGGATCGTCCTTGCTGAGCTGCTGCGGCCGACCCTTCACGTTCTTGATGTTCGAGAGACATTCGATGAACGTGAAGCGGGCCTGCGGATCGCCGGCCGCCGCCCGCCGCAAAAACCGGTCCTTGACCCGCAGCGGCTGCACGTAGGCATCCGGGTCGTACCACACCGCCTCGTGATCGATGCCGATGAACTTGTGGTCCGCGTCGTAGAGGGGTTTGAAGGTCTCAACCGTCTCCATCTTGTTCGAGAACTCGAACATGGTGTGCTGATCCCAGCCCTGGACATTCGCGGTCCAGCTGACGAGCGTGTCACCGTCCCAGAAGCCCACGGTCTCGCCATACCACTGCGGCACCTTCTGAACATGCTCGCGGCCGATGAGCACCTCGCGCAGGAAGTTGTCGGCGATACCGGAGAGGAACTCGACCCGCGTCGGCGTGATGGTCAGCTCGAAATTGCTGCCGCGCGAGGACGCCGCCCACCAGCGGATGAAGCCTTCCGGCAGGCAGAAGGAGGCATTCCATTGTTTCGAATTGTCCACGGTCTCGTGGTAGAGCATCTGCACGTAGCGCTTCTGAAACTCCGGAGTCAGCAGCGATACCACGGTCGAGGCCTGCTCGATGCCGCCCCACTGCCAGCGCTCCCCGCGACCCGGGCCGGCGACGCGGCGATCGGGACCGGTGAAACCGGGCGAATCCGTGCCGTTCGGATCGCGGATGTAGAAGCCATCCCAATCAGGCGTCGTCGCCTTGGTGTAGACCGTCGGGCCGCCGTGTGCCTTGGCCTGGGCCATCAGGGCCTCATAGTGTTCCTTGGCCGTCTTGTACGGATACGGACTTACGATCCGCTCGCGGGGATAGTCGATCTGGCAATTCCCCCAGGAGGCCGAAGTCGGCGGACTGGCACCCATCCGTCCCGACTCCCACATCGCTTCGATCATCGATCGGGGAGTGTTGCAGCGGTAGTAGCGCGGATCCGACCACGAAGCCTTGTCTTTATAGAAATTCTTGCTCGTGAACATGTCCACCGGCAAAGGTTTGACGCCCGGCGGGGGTGGCTCCGAAACCGGCTTGGGCACCGCTCGCGGGCCAAAAATGACGCCGGCAACGCCCCTGGGGAACACTTCCGGGTCGCCGCGCTGCTGCGGCGTGAGAATCGTCGGTGGCGGCTCCGGCTGTCCGGTCAGGACCGGATTGCCGGTGGTCGCAGCTGCCGCCGTTTGTGCGGAAGCCTGCTGAACCGGTGCCTGCGCCAGTGTCATGGCGGCAAATGCTGCCACGAACAGCACAGCACCTTTGCCAGGAAAGTATCGACCCTTCATCGTGACGGCTCCTGTATTCGCCCCCCCGGCGAGGCTACAGGGTCGCCTGCCGCGAGCGCTTGTGCAAGAGCCAGCCGGTCAGTTGGACAGGGCGCGCGCCAGTGCCTCGCGCAGGACGCTGCGTGGATCGGTCACGCCGGCCGGGCGACGCCAGGCGATGAAGCCGTCCGGGCGCACCAGAGAGGCGCCGGCCCGCGTGATGCCGTAGCTGTCGCAGAACTTGCCGCTGCTGTCCGCCAGATCATGCTCCACGCGAAATGCATCCAACGGCATGCCGGCAAAGCGTTCCGGCAATGCCGCGGCCGCCCGCAGCCACTCTTCGCCATCCGGACCCGCGAACAGCACGAAGTTACCGATCAGATCCAATGTCGAAACGCGCCGACCCGCGTGCGTCATCCACACATGCGGTGCGCGCGAGCCAGGCCGCCCGTGCGTCCTGCGCGGATCCGCGTGCACGCCATCATTCGAACCGTAGAGGTAGCCAATCTCGATTTCGATGTCGGGCACCACGGCATCGATCTTCTGCGTGGACTGCAGCCACGGTGCCGTGCGCGTCACGTAACGCGAAAATGCCTGCTCCACCGTAAAATGCGCCACCGGCTTGCGCTCGCTCGCATAGCTGTCGAGCAGCCCTTCGGGCGCGTGGCCCTTCAGCACGAGCGCCAGCTTCCACGCCAGATTGTGTGCATCATGAATCCCGGTGTTGCCGCCGAACCCGCCGTTCGGCGGCATGAGATGCGCCGCATCACCCGCGATGAAAATGCGCCGGACCTGGAATTTTTCCGCGACGCACGCAGTCGCTCGCCAGCGGGTCATGCCATCGATCCTCACCGGCAGATCCGGCACGCCCACTCCGGCGCGAACCAGCTCCACGAGACGCGCTTCACTGACATCGGCCGAAGCATTGGCCGCCCCTTCGGGGTCGACCTTCGGATCGCCGACGATGTTCACGGCGAAAAAGCCGGCCTGCGCCGTGCGATTCATCCGGAAGAATCCGCCCACCACCGGATTGCTCACGTAGATGATCGACCAGGCCTTATCGCTCAGCCACAGCGACAGATCCGCCGTGAAATAGATGGTGAGGGAATTGGAGAATGCGCCGCGTCCTGCGTAACCGATGCCCAGCACTTCGCGCGCTTTGGAATGTCCGCCATCGGCCGCGATCAGGTAGCGGCCGCGCAGCGTGCGCGGTGTGCTCCCATCCAGGTCCTGGATTGCAACCGTGACCCCCGTGGCGTCCTGCCTCACATCCGTAATCTGCGCACCTTGAATCACGGTGGCCCCCGCTTCACGGGCGCGTGCACGCAGAATGGGCTCGAGGTTCGGCTGATTCAGATACAGCCTGCGGCACGGACTGAGTTCTTCGACGCCTTCGTTCAGGCTCGGCATGATGTCAGCAAGCTTGCGGCCGGCCACCGACTCCAGCGCGACGATGGCCCCCTCCGGCACGAAATCCTTCGCGGAGCCTTCACGTACGGCATCCTCGATACCCAGGGAGCGAAACATCTCCAGCGTACGCATGTGGAAGAATGCCGCACGCGGGAGCGGTGAGCTTGCCTGCAAACGATCGATGGCGATCGAGCGAATGCCCCGCTGGGCGAGAAAGGCGGCCGCGCACAGACCCACGAGGCCCCCGCCGGCAATCAGTACCGGCGCTTCATCAACCGCATTCGCATCCGGTTCCGACATGCCGCGTCAGCTCGCGAGCTTGGCGGCCATGGTGGCGATGTGCTTGCCCTGAAAGCGCGCGCCGTCGAGTTCGATCTTGCTCGGTTGCCGCTGGCCCTGACTGCCGGCGATCGTGGTCGCGCCGTAGGGGCTGCCGCCGACAATCTCATCGAGCGTCATCTGTCCCTGGAAGCTGTAAGGCAGACCGACGACGGCCAGGCCGAAATGCAGCAGATTGGTGATGATCGAGAACAGCGTTGTCTCCTGGCCGCCGTGCTGAGCTGCGGTGGAGGCAAAAGCGCCGCCGATCTTCCCGTTCAGGGCCCCGCTCGCCCACAGGCCGCCCGCCTGGTCCAGAAAACTCGCCATCTGTGAAGCCATGCGCCCGAAACGGGTCGGACAGCCGACGATGATGGCGTCGTAGTTGCGCAGATCTTCGATGCTCGCCACCGGCGCCGCCTGGTCAACCTTGAAGTGTGCCGCCTTGGCGACATCCGGCGGCGCAGTCTCAGGGACGCGCTTTACGTCTACCGAAGCGCCGCTCGCGCGCGCTCCTTCGGCGACGGCATTCGCCATCGTCTCGATGTGACCGTAGGAGGAGTAATAGAGCACCAGCACTTTAGCCATCGGGGAATCCTTTGCAGTTCGGCAGGGGGGGGTGGACAGTCGCGAGAATAGGCTCGCGCCGATTACTCGACTAGATGGCATAATAGGACGGGTGTCATCTAAAAATGCACGTAATGTGATCGACCTGAATCACACGCTTCTGTTCGTGGAAGTCGTGCGCGCGGGCAGCTTTGCGCAGGCCGGACACCGCATCGGAATGCCCGCCAATTCGGTCAGCCGCAAGATCCGGCAGCTCGAAACCCAGCTCGGCAGCCGGCTCATCCATCGCTCGACACGCAAGCTCAGTCTCACGGCTGCGGGCCGTGAGTTCTTCGCGCGGTGCGAGCCGTCCGTTGCCGCCCTGGTGGTGGCCGGAAAGGAATGGAACGATGGCGGAACCCCCGCCGGCAGCGTGATCCGCGTGGCCGCGCCCACCGATTTCTTTGATGTCTTCCGGCTCGAATGGATCGCGGATTTTCTAACCGCTCATCCGCGGCTGCGGATGGAGTTCTTGCTGGATGACGCCAAGGCGGATCTCATCGCGGCGAGCATCGATGTGGCGTTCCGCGCGAAACACCTGGTGGAAGCCTGGCATGTGGGTCACAAGCTGGTTGATAGTCACTTCGCACTCGTGGCCAGCCCCGCCTATGTGGCCAGCCGCGGGGCGCCGGCGACACCCGCGGCCCTTGCCGCGCATGAGTGCCTGGTGCAATCAAGTCACCCCGAGGCGGTGATCTGGCAGCTGCACGGCCCCGACGGCACTGAGGCCATCGAGGTCACCGGACGGTTTCGCGCCAACGCCTCGCGCGTCGTACTGCAGGCCGCGGTCGCGGGTCTCGGCATCGCGCTGCTGCCGGATTCGGTGACCGCACCTGAAATCGCAGCCGGCCAGCTGCTCCGGATCCTGCCCCGCTATCGCCGCGACGGTGCGGACCTGTACGCCGTCTACGTGAGTCGCCATCAGATTCCGCAGGCGGTGACGGACTTCGTCAGCTTCATCGCGGAAAAGGTCCGTTCGACCTTGGCGCACACGTTTCCGGCGCTTCGAAATCTAAGGTAACCTGCCACCATTGCGCACGCTGCAGGCGGAAAACATAACGAGGTAGCAATCAATGTCAAATTCAGTCAGCACGCCTTTGTACATCGGGGGCAAGGCACGACAGACCGCGGACAAGATGGCGATTGCGGATCCGGGCAAACCGGGTCTGGTCGTTGGGCACGCCGCGGCGGCCACCACCCAGGACGTCAGCGATGCGGTCGCCGCCGCGAAGGCCGCCTACCCGGCCTGGGCGGCGCTCTCACCCCAGCAGCGCGCGGAGAAAATGCTGGCGGCGCTTGCGGGGATTGCCGAGAACCGCGATGCGGATGCGGCCATCCTGTCACAGGAGAATGGCAAGGTTCGCTTTGAGGGGTGGGTCGATTCACTGGTGCTGGAGCTGCGCTGGAAGCTGGCCTTAAGCCACGCCGACGAGGTCAATGCGTCGAAGGTATTGCCCCCCATTCATGGGGCGATTCCCGTCGAAACCACGGTGGCCTACCAGCCGCTCGGGGTCGTCACCATCATCGTGCCCTTCAACTGGCCCATCGCCATTCTGGGCGCGGCGCTCCCGCATGCGCTGCTGGCCGGCAATACCGTCATCGTGAAGCCTCCCCTGACGGCGCCGCTGGCCACCGCCCGCGTCGTGCAGCGCATTGCCGAACAGCTGCCGGCCGGCGTGCTCAACGTCGTTACGGGCGCCGATGCCAATATGAGCGCACTGATCCGCAATCCCGACGTGGCCAAGGTCTGTTTCACCGGCTCGGTCAACGGCGGCAAGAAGATGATGGAGCTGGCCTCGCACAGCCTCACCCGCGTCACGCTGGAACTTGGCGGCAACGATGCGGCCATCGTGCTGAAGGATGCGATCCTCGATGACGTGCACCTGGACCGCCTGTTTGCAGCCATCTACGACACCACCGGCCAGATCTGCATGAACGCCAAGCGGCTGTTCGTGCATACGTCGCGGCTCGATGAAGTCGTCAAGGGCCTGTCGGCGCGTCTGCAGAAGGTCAAGCTCGGTTATGGCCTCGACAAGGACACGACCATGGGCCCGCTGCATTCCCCAGCGCAGAAGACCTTTGTCGACAGTCTGATCAAGGAAGCGAAGGACTCCGGCGCGCAGGTACTGGAATTCGGCGAGTTGCCTGGCGGCGACATGAAGGGCGGCAATTTTGTACGCCCGGCCATCGTCGTCAATCCCAAGCTCACCCTGCGCGTCGTGACCGAAGAGCAGTTCGGCCCCGTCATTCCGGTGATCCCGTTTGAAACCGAAGAGGATGCCGTACGAATGGCGAATGACAGCTGGGCGGGCCTGGCCGGTTCGGTGTGGACGGCCGACCCCAAGACGGCCAATCGCATCGGCAGCCAGATGGTCTGCGGTTATGTCTGGGTCAACGACCACGGCGCGACCCGCCTGGACCTGCGGGCGCCGTTCGGTGGCATGAAGGCTTCAGGGATCGGCCGCGAGCAGGGCATCGAAGGCGTCCGCGCCTTCCAGGACACCCGCTCCATCGCCCATCTGAACGCGGCCGCGCTGGCCTCGATGGCGCACTAGTCCTCGAAGAAGGCGCGCTGAATTGCGGCTGCGCAAGTGGCCGCCGTTCATTGCGCCTGCATGCCCACCATGGCTTCCGCAACACAGCCGGTCACGAAGCAGCAATACGAGACGCTGGCGAATTTCCGCTACCAGGTGCGGCGGTTTCTGCGCTACAGCGAGCGCGTGACGCGCACGCAGGGCGTCACACCTCTTCAGTATCAGCTGATGTTGCAGGTTCAGGGCTATCCGGGGCGCGACTGGGCTACCGTCTCGGAGTTGGCCGAACGGCTACAAGCGAAGCATCACGGCGTCGGCGCCCTCCTCACCCGCTGTGCGAAACGCGGCCTGCTTGTCCGCAATGCCAGCATCTCGGACCGGCGCAGTGTCGAAGTGCGGTTGACGTCCAAGGGCAAGAAAACGCTGCAGCGCATCGCCCAACTGCATCTTCAGGAACTGGTGACGCTGCAAGGTCAGCTCACCGTGGGTGGCAGACGCGCCCCCTCGTGAAGGACTATCCGCTGTGAGGCCGCGACGCCAAACTCGAGACTCTGCGCAATCCGCCTGGCAATTCTGCCGAACTGCGCGGCCGCCTGCGGATCGCAATAGCGCTGCGTTGCCGCCGCAAACAATTCGAGCCACCGATCGAAATGCCTTACGTCAATCGGCAGCGGCAGATGTCTGAGCATCGGTTGCCCCTGGTAGCGGCCAGTTTTCAGCAGCACGGATGACCAGAAGGCACAAAGCCGCTGCAGGTGCGACTCCCAATCCTTCACCTGCGCCGCAAAAATCGGACCCAGCAATTCGTCCTGGCGCACGTCAGCGTAAAACCCATGCACCAACCGCTCGATCATGGCTTCATCGATGACGCCGCCGGGACTCATGGATCAATCCGGCCTAGAAAATCAAAATTGCGCTCGCGGTTGACGTCCTCATCGTGCAGCAGTCGCGAAGGCTTGAGAAGGTCGCTGCGACTGACGATCCCGACGATATGCAAGGAGGCGGCGCTGTCAACGATGGGGATGCGCTCGGTACCACCGGCTGCCAGCTGTGACGCCACCATCCGGCACGTATCCCCTGGGGTCGCGAACGCCTCGATGGGTTGCCCTGCGAGCAGCTCCGACACCGGTCGTTCAAGTCCATCCGGTAGCCAAGCCTGCAACTTCGTGCGGTCCAGCATGCCGATCAGTTTCCGCTCCAGTACCACCGGGTATGCGCGATGCAGCTGTTCGGGTCCAAAGTATTCACGCAATACATTGCCGGCATGCATGGATCCGTCGATGGTCAGGACGGAACGTGTCATTACCTCGTCGACGAAGTGCCGATCCAGAGGATCAACGCCATATTCCCGATAAACATGCCGCCCACGGCGTGCAATCTTCTCCGTGAGGATCGAACGTGGCATGACAATGACGGTGAAGCCATACGCCACAACGCAGCCCAGAATGGTGGGCAGGAAGGCGTTGACGTCATGCGTCAGGCCGAACGCAAACACCACCGCGGTCAGGGGAGCGCGCATGGTCCCGCCAAGAATGGACGCCATGCACACGAGCGCCCACAGCTCCGGACTGCCTCCCGGCAACCATGGCCCGAGCACCGTTCCCAGGCCTGCACCGATCGTGAGCAGCGGCGCGAGGACGCCGCCGGAAGTCCCGGAGCCCAGGGCGACGACCCAGATGCAGGTTTTCACGAGCAGCAGGCCGATCGCAGCACTCAGGAGCACGTGATTCTGCAGCAGATCGCCGATCACGTCATATCCGACCCCCAGCGCCCGGGGTTGCATGAACCCACCGATCCCGACGACCAGACCGCCCAGCGCCGGCCACCACATCCAATGGATTTTCAGGTGCCCGAAGAAATCTTCCACGTAATAGACGAAATTGGTCATCAGCGCCGACAGCGCGCCGCTGGCCAGGCCCGCGATCACACACGACAGCATCGCGATCATGCTGGGCGCGGGCGTCGTCAGCGGAAACAAGGGCCCCGCCACGGCCCACAATGGTCGCAGAAAGCCAGCAACGGCGCAGCTGATCGCCACGGGCAGCAAACTGCGCGGCCGCAACTCGAACAACAGCAATTCGACCGCGAGCAGCACCGCCGCCAGGGGCGTGCCGAACACGGCGGTCATACCCGCACAGGCGCCCGCCACCAGCAGCGCCTTGCGCTCCGAGGCAGTCAGGTGAAATGCCTGAGCCAGCAAGGAGGCAGCTGCCCCGCCGGTCATGATGATCGGTCCTTCCGCTCCGAACGGACCGCCGCTGCCGATCGCAATGCCGGAAGAGAGCGGTTTGAGGATCGCGATCTTCGGCGACATGCGGCTTTTGCCGAATAGAATCGCCTCAATGGCCTCGGGTATGCCATGGCCGCGGATCTTCTCGCTGCCAAAACGGGCGATGAGCCCGACAATGAGACCACCGATCGCCGGCACGAGGATGACGGTGAGCCCGAGGTGATTTTGGGCGGGTGAACGGTCGGCCAGCGAGACCGTCTGATAAAAGAAGATATTGGTAAACAGACGGATAGCCGCCAGCAGCACCGCGGCCCCGACCGTGCTGATGCCCCCGATCACCACCGCAAATATGGAAAGCATGAGCAACCGGTTTCCGGTTGCGAAATCGCGGCCACGAGGCAAATCTTCATCTGAACTGCGATCAATCACGGATATCACGTACAAATTCTCGAGGTCTTTACAGCGGGGGGGAGCTGTAACTGTATCATAGCGTGATATATACGCTGCGGGCGGTGACCCCGCGCAGCGCGTGTGCCGCTCACCGGCCTGCGGGACTGGCACCGGGGAACGTGTAGGACAGGGCCGACACCAGAACGGGCATTTTGCGCGTTTGCCGCTGTGACACGCGCCTCTCGGCCGGCCAAGGCCGCGCCTATAATCACCTCACGCGGCCTTCGGTCGCGCCCGAGGTCTCAAATGGGAACGACGCAGAGCAGCGCGGAGGTTGCGGCGCAATCGCCGGCGGATACTATTTCGCAGGCGAGTTTCATTGCGCAGGCGCGCCTGGCCGCGGTCGTCGACTCCTCGGACGACGCGATCGTCAGCAAGACCCTCGAGGGCCGCATCCAAAGCTGGAATGCGGCGGCCGAACGACTGTTTGGGTACACCGCTGCCGAAGTCATCGGCAAGACCATCATGATTATCGTGCCCCCGGAACTGCAGGCCGAGGAACGTCAGATTCTTGAAAGGTTGAAGCGGGGCGAACGCATCGACCATTTCGAGACCGTGCGCCTCGCCAAGGATGGGCACCGCCTACCGATCTCCTTGACCGTGTCGCCAGTGCGGGACATCAACGGTGTCATTGTGGGCGCCTCGAAAATTGCCCGCGACGCCAGCGAGCGACATCGGTCCGAGCACGAACTGCGCCTCACACAAGGCCAGCTGAAGGCTCATGCCGACGCGTTGGCGAAGCTGAACGAATGCACCGCGCGGCTGTGGAGCTGCCACACCCTGCAGGACGGTCTGGAAGAGATCCTGAATACGGTCGTCGAACTGCTTGCGGCGGACAAAGGCCACATGCAGCTGCTGGACGACAGCGGCAGCGTGCTGCGCATCGCCGCACACCTCGGGTTCGCGCCGGATTTCCTGCAGGCGTTCCGGGAAGTCACCCTCACCAACCCGTCGGCTCCCGGGCGGGCATTTCGCTCCCGAGCACGGGTTGTAATCGGGGATATTGCAGCGGACCCGCCTTACGAGCCACTGCGTCCGGTCGCGCGCCAGGCCGACTATCGGGCGGTGGTGTCGACTCCGCTGATCGGCCCGGACGGCATCCTCCTGGGCATGCTGTCGACTTACTTCAAGACCGAGCATCAACCGAATGAGCAGGAATTGCGCGTTGTCGATCTGTTCGTGCGTCATGCCTGTGACTTCATCCGCCGCTGCACGATGGAGCAGGCGCTGCGGCTGCGTGAAGAATCACTGCGCGAAGCTGATCGGCGCAAGGACGAATTTCTGGCATTGCTGGCTCACGAACTGCGCAATCCGCTCGCGCCGGTCCGCTATGCACTGGCCGCGATGCGCAAGCCCGGCCTCACCGATGCGCAGCGGGCGCGCGCCAACGAAGTCATTGAACGCCAGGTCGTTCACATGACTCACCTGCTCGACGATCTGCTGGACGTGTCGCGCATTACGCGCGGCTCGATCGAGCTCAAGAAGAGCAGCACCGAACTGGCACTCCTCATCAGCGCCGCCGTCGACGCCGCGCGACCCGTGATTGATGGCAAGCAACACGAACTTGCGCTGAACCTGCCGCGGGAGGCCGTCTACCTTGAAGCAGACGTCGTGCGCCTAACACAGGTCTTCGCCAACCTACTCATCAATGCAGCCAAATATACCGACCCGAAGGGCTCCATCCGCGTGGACGCGGTTCGCGAGAATGACGAGCTTGCGATCTCGATCGTCGATAACGGCATCGGCATTGCGCCCGACATGCTGCCACGGCTCTTCACGCTGTTTACCCAGGCAAGTTCCGCGCTGGAACGCTCGGAAGGCGGCCTCGGCGTGGGGCTCTCCCTGGTCCGTGGCCTCGTCACGCTCCACGGTGGCAGAGTCGAGGCCCGCAGCGCCGGTCTCAATCAGGGAAGTGAGTTCATCGTGCGCTTGCCGCTGGGCAGGGCAGAACCGCTACCAGCACCCGTAGACGCCGCCACCAGCGCCAAAGCACGGCCCTGCGACCGCGGCCTGACTGTCGTGATCATCGACGACAACGAGGACGTCGCCGACAGCTGCGCGACGCTCCTGGAGCTTGCAGGACATCGTGTCCGCACGGCCTATACCGCCCACGCCGGGCTCGAGCTCGCGCAAGCGTTCCAGCCCGAGGTCATGCTGCTCGACATCGGCCTGCCGGACATGAGTGGTTATGACCTCGCTGCAAGAATTCGCGCCACAGCGTGGGGCCGCGAGGCGATTATGGTAGCCGTAACCGGCTGGGGCCAGGAAGCCGATCGCGAGCGGGCGTTCCGTTCCGGCTTCGACCATCACCTTACCAAGCCCATTGCGACCGACGCCCTGGAATCCTTGCTGCAATCCCGGTGCTCATGCCGCCGTCCAGGCTGATTCTATCCCTGTCTCGCGCACGCGATAGGCGTGGCTTGGCGGAATCGGCCAGGACGATGGTTCGTTCCCGCGCACGGAGGTCCGACACCTGGACCAGCGACTACTGGCGTCGCCTGCGTGGCCTACCAGCCGTGACGCTCACGCTGCTCAAGGACTTCACCTTCTCACGCACGACTTCGCGCGCAGGCTTATCTTCTCGCAAACCTTGAAAGCTGGGGTGGCGCAGCCTGCCATCAGGCGTCCACTCGCTGAAGTTGACGTGGGCGACAAGCTCGGGATCCGCGAAGCGCGCACCTCGTCGCGCAGCCGTCGGCAAGGTGGTGAACGGGGAATCTTTGGCGGCAAGTGCCTTAAGCTTCTTGCGTAGGCCAGCTCCTTCTGAGGCTGAGAAGCCTGTCCCGACCTTACCCGCAAACTGCAGCAGCCCTCTGTCGTAGTAACCGATCAATAGCGCGCCGAGAATACCGGGATGCTTCGCCTGTTCGGTATAGCCGCCGATGACGAATTCCTGCTCCTTGATACACTTGGATTTGAGCCACGAACCCGCGCGGCCCGAACTGTAAGTGGCGTCTGCCCGCTTGGATACGATGCCCTCGAGGCCCAGCGAGCAGGCATGC
Organism: Steroidobacteraceae bacterium; assembly: GCA_036267975.1. GTDB lineage: Bacteria > Pseudomonadota > Gammaproteobacteria > Steroidobacterales > Steroidobacteraceae > DAIDKA01. The sequence goes on from DATAVA010000049.1 coordinate 20,419, forward strand.
GCGAGCATCTCATCGCCCGACTCTTCGAAATGCTGACTATATTCGAGCGGCTCCGGCGCGCCCTGCAGCACTTCCTGCAGAAGAGCTTTTCGCTCCGTCAAAGGCATTGGCCGAAGGTCCACGCCATTCAGGTGCAGCAGATCAAATGCGTAATATCGCAGACGATCGAACTTTCCGTGCGATAGCGCATCCTGTAAGGCATGGAAGGAATAGGTACCTTCCTGATTTGCATGGACCGCCTCGCCGTCGATCACTGCGGTGGCAATTCTGAGCTTCGCAAGAGCCACGCACAGGGGCGCAAAGCGATCGCTCCAGTCGTTGCCCGCCCGAGTAAATACTCGAGCGCCAGATTTCTCCACTACCGCAAGAAGACGGTAGCCATCGAATTTGATCTCGTGCACCCACCCGCGCTCATTTGGCGGAGCAGACACAAGCGTTGCGAGTTGAGGCTCGACAAAAGTCGGCGGACTGATAGCTGGGCCGACACCGGATCCCCTATTGTTCATCGGCGCAATTCTCTCACTGCAACCGCTTGATCCTCGCTTCCCTAGATCATGCATCGCAGTAGGATTTTGCCGTCGGACACAGTCTTATGGAACTCCGATATCTGCCGCCAGGATCTTTATCAATGCCTCGCAGTCGATCGGTTTTACCAGATGTGCATCGAACCCGGAGTCGTGCGAGCGCATCAGATCCTTCGCCGCCTCAATATTGTCATCGACAATCAGAATTCTTCGTTGCGAGCCTTCGTTGCTCGGTCCGGCCGCCGCAGGGTCCATTTGCTCGATGGCGCCGTGCGCGGTGGCGCCAATGACATCGTGCGATCCCATGAGCTTCTCATTCACATCGTTCTACCCAGAATCGAACTGATTCAAGTAACGACTGCCGCCCAGCGCGAAATGATCAGCCCATCGCCCTTAAAGGTTGGTGGGATGACGATTAAGCTTTTCTAATTTGTCTCCAGGAGGGCCGCCGTAATTGGGGGACGCAGCGATTTTTGCCGTTGGCTATTTGCCACTGGCCAATACCGATACGCAGATGCGCTCAGTTCGAGGCAAGACCCGAGCCGCTGTCGCCTTCATGGCTTGGGCGCAGGCGCAGTACCCCGGAAATTCGCCTGCAGCAGGTGCGTCAAGGTATGAACATAGCGCAACTTGCCGTTTTCGACCCGGAACAGATGGCTGTCGGGCGCACCACTGCCACCGTTGGGACCGCCGGCCCCGAACGTGCAGTACACCGAGACCGTTCCCAGCACCTCGTCGACGACAAAACGACGATTGGCGATATTGACGCCGCCCGGCACCCCGACCTCGCAGCTGTCCGACGGGGAACCCTTGCCCGTATATCCGGCACCCCCCTCCACGCGCACGCACGGGAAACCCCACGGCACCAGATCAATCCTCTTTTCCAGGAAGGCATCCAGGTACGCATTGGCAGCCGCGATCAGTGTGCCGCGCGAGTTGCGCTTCTCGGCAGGAATCGGACTCCAGTCCTCCGCCGCGGAGTACTTCAGGTACGAATCGGCGCTGAAGAGCCAGTAACCCGTGGTAGTCCACAGGGTCTCGATCTCCGCGATCTTGTCGTGATTGACGCGCAGACGCGTGCTGAATACATAAGGGGCGGCCTTGTCCGTGACGATCACCTCGGTGATCGTCTGGCAGGTGTCGGTATCGAGAAAGCTGCGATGATGGTCAATCTTCATCGGCTTGGTGAGCAGGCCCTTCTGAATGTCAGCGGGGACCGTGTTCTCCCAGTATCCGACGCCCTTCGCCAGCGGCAACCCGGACAGATCACCCTTGGTTTGGGTGGTGAGGTACAGATCGACCGCCTGCTGCAGGCCGCCGCGCGTGCAGGACACCTCGGCCTGGCTGAGTGCGGGAAGCAGCGCTGCGCCGCACAGGGCAAGACTGCAAAATGCAAAAGTGATGCGTTTCATTGGTGTTCTCCCTTTATGGTCATCCAGCGCGAGAACCCGGAAAATGGCAGTATTCGCACAGCATGGCAAGCCCCGCACGCAAGACCCGCCCGGGAGGCAAAGTGACCCGAAGTACACAGGACAAGGCGAATCTGCGCCTCGTGAAACGCATCTACGAGGAGGTGCTCGGGCCGATCGACTCCGGGGCAGTCGATGCGCTGTTTGATCCGGGTTACATCCAGCACAATCCCAATGCCGCCACCGGCTCCCAGGGCCTGAAGGAGATGCTGGATCGCGCGAAGGTCAAGTATCCGAAGGCCGAACACCGCGTCAAGCGCATGCTGGTCGATGGGGACCTCGTGGCCGCGCATGTCCATGTCATCTTTCATCCGGGCGATGAAGGGTTCGCGGTGGTGGATATCTTTCGCATTGCCCATGGCAGGATTGTCGAACATTGGGACGTGATGCAGCCCATCACCGCCAGCACCAAGAACAACAACGGACGCTTCTGAGGGGGGATGGTATGGAAATGAACGTCGCGACCGCCGGTGTGATACCGGCGGGACGCAGAACGCTGCTCGGCCGCTGGTCGTGGGCGCTTTTTGACGGCGCACGCATTCCCGACAATGTGCTGGTCAACATCTTCGTGTTTTCGGCGTACTTCAGCACCGTCGTGATTTCCGATCCGGTGCACGGTCAGGTGGTCTGGAGCTACACGAGCGCGGTCGGGGCGATACTGGTCGCCATCGGGGCGCCCATTCTCGGTGCCATCGCGGATGCCGGCGGCCGACGCAAACCCTGGCTGGTAGGCTGCATCGCGGTCGGCGTGCCGTCGATGATGGCGCTGTGGTACGCCACCCCCGGCATGAACGTCGGCCTGGTGTGGATCATGGCCGCGATTGTCGGCAGCATGCTCTTCTACGAATATTCGGCGGTCTTCTGCAATGCGATGCTGCCGAACATCGCCCCCGGCGGTATCGGGTTCTGGAGCGGCATGGGCTTTGCACTGGGCAATGCCTTTGGCGTCGTCCTGTTTCTGTTCTTCCTTTTCGCGTGGAGCTGGAATCCGCATCCCCTGTTCGGACTCGACAAGGCCCTGCACCAGCCCGAGCGCGCCGTCGGCATCCTCGCAGCCGTGTGGATGCTGATTTTCGCACTGCCGCTGTTCTTGTTCACTCCGGACTCCCCCGGAACGCGACTGAGCCCGGGCAAGGCGGTTCGCCAAGGGCTGCGCAGCCTCCTCGAAACCGTGACGCGGGTGCGGCAGTTCCGCAATGTCGGCCTCTTTCTCATCGCGCGCATGACGTACAACGAAGGCTTTGTCGTGCTGATGAGCTTCACGGGTATCTATGCGGCCGGGGTACTGCACTGGAGTGCTGATGCACTGATCGTGCAGGGATTGCTCAATAGCGTCGCGGCCGCACTGGCCGGCGCGCTGGCAGGATGGATGGACCTGAAGATCGGTTCGCGCCGCAGCGCGATGATTTTCGTCGCAGGCTCGCTGCTCGCCATTGTGATCGTCTGTTCGACGAGCCCCGATACGGCGCTATTCATCAAGCTCGCGCAACCATTGCGGCATTACGGCGGAGTCTTCCCGACGGTCCCGGATATCGTGTTCTGCGTCGCGCAGGTACTCGCCGCGACCTTCGTCACCGGTGGTCTGTCCTCCAGTCGCGCGCTGATGGGCAAGCTCGCACCGCCTGCGATGCTGAATGAGTTCTTTGGCGTCTACGCCATGTCGGGAACGGCCACCTCCTTCGTCGGACCGCTGGTGATCGGCCTGGTCACCTCCATTTCCCAAAGTCAGCGCGTCGGTATTGCCAGCGGTATCGCCTTCCTGCTGGTCGGGATGGTGCTGTTGCTGCGGGTGAAGGAGCCGGCCGGTCCGGCAGCTGCCTAGGCGCTGGCCCACAGGTGCTGCGCTGCGTAGGCGCGCCAGGGACGCCATGCCTGTGCGCGCGCCAGCAGTTGCGGCGCGGACGGACGCAGTCCGGAGGCATCGGTCAGGGCGCGCATTAGCCCGACATCGGCTGCCGGAAAGGCATCAGGCTCGCGCAACTGACGCAGCGCAATGTACTGCGCGGTCCACTCCCCGATCCCGCGGATGGCGCGCAGCCGCGCGATCGCCTCGTCCAGTTCGCCGTGCGCGCCGAACAAATCCGGATCGGCGAGCGCAGCGGCGGCGAGGCCGCTGAGGGTGGCCGCGCGGCTGCGCGGCATGCCGAGGGTCGTCAGATCCGCCCCGGCCAGCGCCGCCGCGGTCGGAAAAACATGCGTCAGATGCCCATCGGGGTCCGACAGCGGCGCGCCGTATGCGGCCACGAGGCGGCCGGCCAACCGAATGGCGGCTGACACCGTGATCTGCTGGCCAAGCACCGCGCGGATGGCCAGCTCGAAACCGTCCCAGGCGCCCGGTACGCGCAGGCCCGGGCGCTGTTTCAGCAGCGGTGCCAGCACCGGATCCGTGCCCAGATGTGCGGCGATGCTGAGCGGGTCTGCCGCCAGATCGAACTGGCGTCGCAGCCGGGCAATGATATTGGGCAACAGCGCGAGCTTCGGCATGCGAATGCTCGCCCGCAACGCATTATCGGCGGCAGGCCGCACGCTGATCCGACCCTGGACGCCGCCCAGTGCGATGGCGCGCGAATAACTCCCGCCGGCCACCCATTCGACGCCGGGAATGGCGCGCAGCTTGAGAAACCCGAGCATCGCCGGCCAGTCATAGGGGGGCTTGTAGCGCAGCAGCAGGCTGAACTCACCATGATCGGCGACCGCGACATCCGGACCGCCCACGCGTCGCAGGGCACCCGGCGGCCGACCGAACAACGCGAGGAAGGTCTCATTGAAGCGGCGAATGCTGCCGAATCCGGCCGCAAATGCAATCTCGGTCATCGGCAGATGCGTCTCATGGATGAGCTGCTTCGCGAGCAGGATGCGGCGGGTTTGTGCGACGCCAATGGGCGATGCCCCGAGGTGCTGCCGGAACAATCGGCGCATCTGTCGTTCACCCACCCCGAGCCGCGCGGCGAGCGCATCGACATTGCCGTCGTCCAGGGCGCCCAGTTCGATCAGCGCCAAGCCGCGCGCGACGGTATTGGAGGTGCCACGCCAGGCCGGCATGTCAGGCGCCGTCTCAGGGCGGCAGCGCAAACAGGGACGGAAGCCCGCCTCCTGCGCCGCGGCCGCCGTCGGGAAAAATATGACGTTGCGGGACTGTGGTGTGCGTGCCGGGCAGATCGGACGACAATAGATGCCGGTGGTCTTCACGGCGGTGAAAAAGCGCCCGTCGAAACGGCTGTCGCGCAATTTTACCGCCCGGTAGCAGGCGTCGTGATCGAGGTCCATGGCAGAATACTCCCACCAATCGGCCGGTCCGACTAGCGGTTTTCGGACACCAATGTGATCACTCCCACAGCCAATATCGATGTCCGAAATCCGCCAGCGAGCATCGCCCGGCAAGTCCAGAATTCCTCGCACTCGCGCGCCATGCGCGGCCGATCATCACGGAGTGCACCATGACTTACCTGTACAAGACCATGAGATCGCCGGTAGGCGAGCTCACTTTGGTGGGCAGCGACCGCGGACTCGCGGCCGTGCTGTGGGAGGATGACGATCCGTCACGGGTACGGTTGGCAGATCTGCAGGAAGATGCCGAGCACCCCGTGCTGCTGCGCGCGCAACAGCAACTCGAGGAATACTTTGTCGACAAACGCCGGAAGTTCACGGTAAAGCTCGACCCTGCCGGTACGGATTTCCAGAACCGCGTATGGAACGCGCTGCGGACCATTCCGTTTGGCGAAACCCGCAGCTACGGACAGATCGCCGAGCAGATCGGCAGCCATAAGGCCGTGCGTGCCGTGGGCGCGGCCAATGGCGCAAATCCGCTCTCCATCATCGTCCCCTGCCACCGCGTCATCGGGGCTGATGGGAAACTCACGGGGTTCGCTGGCGGGCTTGCGGTCAAGGCGCGGCTGCTGGCGCTGGAGAGCCGGTCAGGCCTGCGCAACCGCCCCTGAGAACGTCATCTGGATGGTGCCGCGTCGCTCCAGGAACTTCCAAACGCCCTTCTCGCGCACGAAACGATCCTGCATTTCTCCGAAATATATCGGGCCGCCGGAGCTGAACGGCGGCGCCGCACCCTCCGGAGGGGTCGTCGCGATCATGGTGAGATAGGACAGGCCACGGGCTGCGTCGCGGCTCTCGACATCAATCAGGACGCCCGTCGTCAGATGCTTCGTCAACAGCGTCTTCGGGCGGGTGATCAGTGAGGCGCGGATGGCCTCCCGTCCCTGGATCAGCACACCCGGATTCATCGGACGCGCAAAGGAGCCGTTTTCGGCGAAGCAGTCCGCCGCAGCGTTCATATCGCCCAAATCCAAAGCCCGGCCGTAGGCATAGGTAAGGCGCTCGCAGGCGCGCTCTATTTCCACGCGCTCGATGGCGCTCAGACCCTCCGACATGGTGTATTTCCCCCGTTCAAATAAATGGCGTGGCCGAATTGTAGCGCCTGGGCAGGTCTGCCGCGCGATAATGCGCAAGCCTTCTGCTCGACAATGCTGGAGAGACGCCGATCATGCTGAAGCTGTACCACGCCGAGCCCGTTGCCAATTCCCTGAAGACACTGCTCAGCCTCAAGGAAAAGGGGCTCGCGTTCGAGAGCGTCTATATCGACCTGCATCGCTTCGAGCAGCACGAGCCGTGGTTCGTGGCACTCAATCCCGAAGGCCAGGTGCCCGTGCTGGAGCATGACGGCCAAATCATCACGCATACCACCGTAATCGGTGAATACCTCGAAGATGCGTTTCCCGATGCCCCGTCCCTGCGCCCGCATGATCCCTTGGGCACGGCGCGGATGCGCTACTGGAACAAGTTCTGCGACGAACATGTCCTGAACTATGTCTCCATGCACGGCTGGCATCGAATGGTCAGTGCCATTGCGCGCTCGGTTGAGGCCGGCGAGTTCGAACGGCTGATGGAGCGCATCCCGCTGCATGAACAGCGTGAGAAGTGGCGCAACGCGCGCTCCGGTTTCAGCGAAGCGGATCTGGCGAATGCCACCCGCAAGATCGAGGTCGCCGTGGATAAAGTCGAGCGGCAGCTGCAGCAGACGGCCTGGCTCGCGGGCCAGGATTATACGCTTGCGGACATCAACTTCTTTGCCAGCGGCGGCGTGGCGCTTGATCGTCTGTTTCCAACGATGCAGGTCGCTGCGCGCGCGCCGCACCTGAGCGCGTGGGTGGCGCGCATGCTTGAACGGCCGGGCGTGAAAGCCGCCTTTGCGATGCCCGATCGTACCCATGTCCGCCTGCGCACGTTCACGGGCGAGGTCCACTGAAACCCGAGGACTGACTAGGCGAGAAACTTGCGGGCACCCGCCACTGTCTTGGCATCGCCCGTACCCAAGTCCGCCGGCGGTGGGACGGCGCGACCGCGCTGCACTGCCGGACGTGCACCGATGAGGTCGATCCAGCGCTGCAGATGCGTCAGACCGTCAATCGTAACGCCCGACCAGCCGTAGCCACTCACCCAGGACCAGTTCGCGATGTCAGCAATCGAGTAGTCACCGGCCAGGTATTCATGGTTCGCGAGCCGCAGATCGAGCACTTCGAGCAGTCGGCGCACCTCGCGCTGATAGCGCTCGATGGCGTAGGGAATCTTCTCGGGCGCATAGCGGTAGAAGACATTGGCCTGTCCCATCATCGGGCCGATGCCGCCCATCTGGAACATCAGCCACTGGATGACCAGCGAGCGCCCCTTCACGTCCTTCGGCAACAGCCTGCCGGCGCGCTCGGCCAGGTAGATCATGATCGCGCCGGACTCGAACACCGCGAAGTCACCATGGTCACGATCCACGATGGTCGGAATGCGCCCATTCGGGTTGATCTGCAGGTACGCCGCTGCCTTCTGCTCATTCTGCGACAGCGCCAGGGCGTGCACGGTGTAGGAAAGGCCCAGTTCCTCGAGGGTGATGGAAATCTTCCAACCGTTGGGCGTCTCGGCAGTATAAAGATCGATCATCGTGAAATTCCTCTTGCTGTGAGTGCAAGGGTAGCGCCCAAAGTGACATCATGCGCGCATGACCAAGTTAACCCGCCGCGATGCGCTACGCATGGTAGGCATGGGAGCCGTGGCCGTCGGCCTTGGTCCCCTGGCTGCCCGCGCCCAGGAGTTGAGTTTTCCCACGGGCGCGGTCATCCGCACCTTGTTCAAGGATTACGCGCCGCGCGAACTCATGGGCGGTGCGACGCTGTTCCATGAGCATCTGTCGCTCGGGGAGGATTTCAGCGATCGGTTCCGCGCCGCATCGCAGGCCGTGCTCAGCGCGCAGGGCATCAAGGTCCCGGCCGCCGGGACGGCGCCGCCACCGGCGCCCCCGGGGCCTGATCCCATGCGCAATGTCGAGCTCATGGCACAGGAACTGCGCAATGCGCAGCACGACGGCGTGGCGTGCATCGTGGATGCCAGTCTCGAAGGCGCCGGCATGGATCTGAAGTTCATTCGTGACGCCGCGAAGATGTCCGGATTACCCGTCGTCAAGGGAGCGGGCTTTTACACGCAGCCCTTCTACCCGAAGTCCCTCGCGAGCATGAGTGAGGCGCAGATCACCCAGGTGCTGATCCGGCAGGCAGATGAGTATCCGGCGGGCGCCTTCGGTGAGATCGGTTCGTGGGACGACATCACGGCGCTGGAGCGCCGGGTGTTCCGTGCCGTCGGCAAGGCCCACCTGGCCACCAATCTGTCCATCTTCACGCACACCGGTATTCCCGGCAAATCGGCCCTGGAACAGCTGGACATTCTGGAGGATGCGGGTGTGGATCCGCGCCGGATTGCCATCGGCCACCTGGGCAATCTCAACGATCCGACCCTCTACGTGCACAAGGCCATCTGCCGCCGCGGCGCCTATGTCGGCTTCGATCGCCAGGGCAGTCCCCGCGATGCAGCGGTGGTGCCGCTGGTGATGGGCATGATCGAAGCCGGCTTTGCCGATCACATCCTGATTTCAGGCGACGCGTTTCGCAGCTACGCGCGACCCATCACGGTGTTCGTGCCAAAGCTGCAGGCCGCTGGCGCCGATGAGGCCACGCTGCGTCGAATCACGGTGGAGAACCCGCTGCGCTTCCTGGCATTCGTGCCGAAGCGCCCGCGCCGCCTCAGTGCCGGATAGTCGCCAGCGCCCCGCCATCGACGGCCCAGGCCGCGCCATTCACGAAACTGGCCGCATCGGATAGCAGGAAGGTCACGACTTCCCCCACCTCTTCGGGCGTGCCGATCCGGTCCATGGTGGCGACCTTGCCCAGCACCTTCTTGCCCGCCGCGACATCACCGTTGAACATCATCCGCAGCATCGCCTCCAGCAACGGCGTATCGATCACACCCGGCATCACGGCGTTGACCCGCACACCCCTGGCGCCCACTTCACTCGCCGCGGTACGCGTGAGGCCGATGACGGCGTGCTTGGTCGAGTTGTAGGCGCACGCCCCCGCCAGGCCGCGTTCACTGGCGATCGAACCGGTATTGACCACTGCGCCATGACCCTGTTTCAGCATCACGGGCAGCACATGACGCAGCCCCAGGAAGATGCCTTTCTGATTGACCGCAACGATCCGGTCAAACTCCGCCTCCTCATACTCATAGATCGGGCCGAGCTTGCCCTCCGTGCCGGCATTGTTGAAAAAGCCATCGATGCGGCCGAACCCCTCCAGTGTGCGCGCGACATAGGCCTGGACATCGGCCGACTTGCTGACATCGGCCACTGCCGTTTCGACGCGTCCCCCGAGCGCCTCCACGGCACCGCGGCGCGCGGCCAGCGCGGCACCATTGATATCCACCAGCATCACATCGGCGCCGGCCGCCGCCAGGCTCATTGCGGCCGCGTGCCCAATCATGCCCGCGCCCCCGGTGATCACCACGACCTTGCCTTCCATCGAAGTCGTCATTTGCCCGCTTCCTTTGCTGTTCGTGATCCGCGAAACGGCATTGTCATGACAAACAGGACGCCGCGCAGCCCCAGCAGCTTCAGACCCTCGCGAAGGTCCGCCGGCGTCAGGCTCGCGGTCATCGGCATCGTCCCGAACACCTTGGCCTTGATGAGCAGCTGATTGCCATCGCGCTCGATGCGGCTGACGGTCATGAGTTCGCGCCGATCCGGACCATAGACCTTCATGCCGGCTTTTCCAGTTGTTCAAAATCAATCTTCAGGTCATCGCACATGACCTGCGCCGTCGCCCGCCCGGCGCCGAATACACCGCCACCCGGATACTGGAACGGACCGACGAGGTACAGCCGCTCGATCCCGGGCACGCGGTACTGACCCAGATCCGGTGTCGGCCGATGCGCACCGCTTTGATAACTGGTGGTCGCAATGCCATGCAGATCGCCGCGCATGAAACTCGGTGAAGTGCGCTCCATGTCGACGGGGCTGTCGCAGTGGAAATCCAGGAGCACCTCGTCGAGATTCGACACATACAGGCGGAAGCGATCCAGCATGCTGCGCGCGAAGCTGTCCTTGGCGTCATCCCAGGACCTGCCATCCGGCCGTACGTAGGGGGCATAGTCCCACAGGTGCGCGATGCCCTTGCCGGGAGGCGTGCGGGTATCATCGAACATCGACAGCGACCCCAGCCCCAACAGATGCGTGCGCATGAACCCGCCATAGCGCAGATCATCAAAGCATTCGCGCAGTTCCCGGTACGTCGGCGGCATCAGCTCGATCATCACCGACTGCACCGGATCGGGGGTCCGGAACCGCAGCGGACCGTTCAATGCGGCGTGGACGGTCACGCAGGCCGCCTCCGTGATATGCGTGGCCTCGGCCGCCTTGCGCACCTGCGGATCCACGCTCGGCACCAGCGATGACAGCTGGTGCGGATGGATCGCACCGATGACGGCCTCGCGCGCCGCGTAGCGGTTGCCGTCGGCCGTCAGCACGCCCGATGCCCGACCATTGGCAACGAGCACCTCGCGCACCTCCTGGCTGGCGAGCACCGTGCCGCCACGATCTTCGATGCAGCGGGTCAGCGCCTCGGTGAGCTTGCCGCTGCCGCCCACCGGAACACCAAAGCCGTAGGCCTCGAGGAAGCCGAGGAATACGAATACGCCCAGGCCGGTCGCCTTTTCATCCGGGGATACCAGGTTCTCTCCCGCCACGCGCGCAAAGTGCGCGCGCACCCGGTCGTGTTCGAAATACTCCGCCAGCACATCGTGGCTGCTCATCTGCATGGCGCGCCAGAATTCCCGACCCTCGCGGCTTTGATCGAGGAACGCGAAACTCGCGCCCTGCGGCGCCGGCGGCGTGTAGAGCGTCGCGACCAGCATCGGCAGCCACGTGGCCGCCTGCGCCGACAGGCGCAGGAACGCCTCGGCATCGCGTTTCGAGAACTTCGCAATCTGCGCAGCGGACTTGGCCGGGTCGCGGTACAGCGCGAGGGTCGAGCCGTCCTCGAATACCGACATCATCGGTGACTCGGGAAACAGATAGCGCAGGCCATAGCGGCTCTTCAGTCCCAGTTCATCACGCTGCAGCAGCGGATTGGCCTGGATGAAGATATGCGTCATGGAATGCTGATCGTGGCGGAAGCCCGGTCGGGTCAGCTCGCGCGAGACCACACCCCCGCCCAGCCATGCATTGCGCTCCAGCACCAGCACGCGTTTGCCGGCCTTGGCGAGGTACGCGGCCGCCACCAGTCCGTTATGGCCGCTGCCGACGGCAATGACATCGAAGTCTTTTTGGCTGATCATACGATCGAGGTACAACAGTTCGGAAGGGGCACACTCATGAGTCAGTCCAATGCGCAGGGCGAAGCAGTTGTTAAGCGGTTCTTTGAGCTGCTGAACGCGGAAGATCTGGAAGGCGTGCGCGCACTGCTGACTGAAGATGCCGCGTGGCTGCCGCAGGCCCGCGACATGCCCGGCGCCGGCGAATACCGGGGGCGCAATGTCATCGTCGATGACTTCCTGAAACCGATCCGCGGCATGTTCGCGAAGGGCAGTCCATCCAATCGCATATTGTCCATGGCCTCAAACGGCTCCCTGGTGCTGGTCGAAACGCATGGCACCGGACACCTGCAGGACGGCCGTACCTACGACAATCGCTATGCGTGGGCATTCGAACTGCGCGGCGAGAAAATCGCGGTGCTGCGCGAATACCTCGACAGCTATTACATCGTGCGGCTGTTCGGCGCGACCTGAACGGCGCATCGCGATCAACCGGCGTAGAGGCGGACCGGCAGTTTGGCCGGTCCGTGACCGATGGTGGTCATCCAGGGCGTCGGCTCCCCGGCCAGCTCGAAGCGCGCCACGCGACGCGCCACCTCGGTCAGCAGCACGTGCGCCTCCAGCTGCGCCAGCACCCGTCCGACGCAGGCGTGAATCCCATAGCCCCAGCCGACCTGTTTCTTCAGGTCGCGACTCATATCGTACTGATCGGGTTTCTGCCAGGCGCGCGGATCGCGGTTGGCGGCGGCGAACATCAGGCCGACCCGCTGTCCGGCGGGTACCGTGTAACCGCCGATGTCCACCTCGCGGGTCGTGATGCGGCCCGCCATGCGCGAGGGCGAATCCCAGCGCAGGCTCTCATCGAACGCCGCACGCACCAGACTCGGGTCGGCGCGCAGCTTCTGATACTGGTCGGGAAACTTCGCAAAGGCGTACATGGCATTGGCCATGGTCAGGATGGTCGTATCCGCACCCGCTGCGAGCACCGTCTGCAGCAGCAGCTTGGCTTCGGCCTGGGTGATGACGCCCTCATCAGCCATCCCGTAGAGCACCATGCCGATGCCGCCTGCGGACAGGTTGTCCCGATCGCAGCATTGCTCCAGCCACGCGAGCACCGGCTCGATATTGACCATCGCCTCGCGAAACAGGTCGTTCTCCGGCCCCATCGTCGCCCAGACCATGTGGCTGAAGGCGTACATGTGCTCGCGCCCCGCGACGCGCAGACCAATGGCATCCGGTAAGGCTTTGTACACGAAGCGCTGGGTGATCTCGCCCACGGCATCGACTACTTCGCCCTGCCGCGCCATCAGACCGTCGAGCAGCGCCGCCGCATCGCGTTCGAACGAGGGACGCAGACTGCCGAGCACCTGGGTGGAGAGGGCTTTCGCAATGGCCTGGCGGACATGGGTGTGGCGCGGCGGATCATCCGTCAGCAGGATTTCGGGGCGCAGTGAATTGGGGTCGTGCCAGGGACGCGACTGGTTCGAGAAAGTCTGCCAGTCCTGCAGCCCCAGCGTCACATCGGCATGCCGGGTGATCATCACCGTGCCGTCGGCCAGGCGCACTACCGGCGAAAACTCACGCAGGGTGTCATCGACGCGGCGCGCGTTGCGCACCGATTCGTGACTGAACAGATCGATCGGATATTGCGGAATTGCCTGGCCCATGGTTGATCTCGATCCTTAAGACTTCAATTTCCAGCCCGCGCCGTTGCGCACGATGTAGCCGGCGCCCGGGTCAGCAAAATGGCTGCCGATGACGAGTACGGGTTTTTCCTGGAAGCGATTGACGAATTCGACGCGGGTCTTCGCCGCCGCCGGCTTGTCCATGTCAAAAGTTGCCAGATGCTCCGGCATCGCGACTTGGATGGGATGATGCATCATGTCGCCGGTGATCACCGCCTCCTGGCCCTGCGAATTGATGTAGACGCTGACATGACCGGGCGTATGGCCGGGAGTCGGCAGCAGCCGGATCTCCTCGCTCAGCGCGTAATCGTGGGGAATGAAATCCACCAGTCCCGCCTCGATCACCGGATCCACCGCATCGCTCAAATGGTTGATGCCGTGATAGCCGCCGGTATCGCGCAGCATCAGCCAGTGATCGTATTCCTGGCGGCTGAACAGGTAGCGCGCCTGCGGAAAGGTCGGAACCCAGCGACCATCGACCAGATGCGTGTTCCAACCCACGTGATCAAAATGCAGGTGCGTGCACAGCACCGTGTCGATATCGGTCGGCGCAATCCCCAGTGAGGCCAGATCCTGCATGAAGGTCGTGCGCATTTTCGTGAAAACCGGGAACTGCCGTTCGCGATCGGCACCGATACAGGTGTCGATCATGATGCGTCGATTGCCGGCCCTCACGAAAAAGGCCTGGAAGTTGATGAACATCCGCCCCGCAGGTGTCGCATGATCGGGAATCAGCCACGGCTGGGTGTGCACGATCGGCGGCTTGCTGTCCTCCAGCACCATCCAGATGTCGTCCTCCCACTTCCAGACCTCAACCAGGCGGGTGATTTCCACCTGGCCGACCTTCCAGGTCTTCATGTGTTCTATTGCCATGTGGGCTCCTCAGCCGGCGCCAGCAAGGGTCGTTGGCGGATCAGGTCCGCCGCCTTCTCCGCGATCATCACCACCACGGCATTGGTGTTGCCGCCAATGATGCGCGGCATCACCGAAGCATCGACGACCCGCAGGCCCTCGACACCGCGCAGGCGCAGCTGCGAGTCCACCACCGCCTCCGGATGCTCGCCCATGCGACAGGTACCGACCTGATGATGGACGGTGTAGGAACTCGAGCGGATGAAATCGGCGATCTGCTCATCACTTTGCACCGCCGCGCCCGGCGCGATTTCGGTGCCGTGATAGGGGGCGAAATGGGGTGCCGCAAGGATACGCCGCGCCAGCCGAATCGCACGGATCAGGGGCTGGATATCCTCATCGACGCTCAGCAAGGCCGGGTCGATGGCCGGTGCCACATGCGGATCGGGGCTCGTCAGCGTGACAGCGCCGCGACTCTTCGGATACAGGGACACCGGACTGATGGCATAGCCATGCCCCACCGGCAGCGGGAACGGCGGCTGCGGACGCGCGGCCGGCTGGAACACGAACTGCACATCCGGCCGATCCAATGCCGGTAAGGTCTTGAGAAAGCCCACCGACTCGAACACATTGCTGGCGAAGGGTCCGGTGCGCCCGAACAGATATTGAAAAACATTCCAGATGCCGCGCGGCAACGCCCGCGTCGAGATGCCGTAGGAGGTTGCATTGTGCGTGCGCATCAGCACCGGGCAAGCCAGGTGATCGTGCAGATTTCGACCCACGCCGGGCAGGTCGAGGACCGGTTTGATGCCCTGCGCCTGCAGCTGCGCAGCCGCGCCGATGCCCGAGAGCTGCAGTATCTGTGGTGATTGCAGCGTTCCGGCACTGAGGATGACCTCGCGGGCCGCACGCACTTCATGCTGCTGGCCGGCGCGTTCATAAGCCACGCCGACCGCACGTCCCTGTTCCACGATGACCCGCAGCACCAGCGCCTCGGTCAGCAGCGTGACGTTGCCCCGCGCCAAGGCCGGGCGCAGGAAAGCCCGTGCGGTCGTCTCGCGTCTGCCAGCGCGGATCACGCCCTGGCGAAACCCGACGCCCTCATTGCTGGGGCCGTTGAAGTCATCGGTGCGGGGGAACCCGAGACTGTGCGTTGCCCCGATGAAATCGCGGTTGAGCTGATTCGGAGCGCGCGGCTGCATCACGTTCATGGGACCGCCACAACCATGGTAGTGCGAGGCCGGCAGGTCCTGATTGTTCTCGGAGCGCAGGAAGTACGGCAGCACTTCCGCGTAACTCCAGCCCGTTGCGCCGGCGCTGACCCAATCGGCATAGTCGCGCGGATTGCCGCGCGAATACACCATGCCATTGATGGATCCGGAACCGCCCACGACCCTGCCACGTGGCTGCGGGATACGCCGCCCCTTCAGGTGCGGCTGCGGTACGGTCTCGAAGCGCCAGTTGAAGTCACGGGTAGCGATGGCCGCCGCCACCAGTGCCGGTGTGCGGATGAACAGGTGCTGATCACTGCCGCCCGCCTCGATCACACACACGCGTGTGCCGGGGTCTTCCGCGAGCCGGCCTGCCAGCGCGCAGCCGGCCGTGCCCGCGCCAACGATGACGTAATCAAACTTGGCCGCGGCTGACCCGTTCATGTGCTAAAGCGCGGCCGCGAGCAGGATGTCCGCGAGATTCTGCCAGCGCCACAGATTGTCGATCGTCTTCATCAGACCCGTCATCAGGCCGACGAAGCTGATATCACGTTCCGGATCCACCCAGAAAATCGTGGTGCCCGCGCCATGTGCACCGAAAGTGCTGGGGGAGCCCAGCGTGCCGAACATGCTGGTGCCCATCTGCGGGCCCCGCACCGAGAATCCCAAGCCGATATTTCCCGGGGGCGCGATGCCGCCGGCCGCACGGATGCCGCTGGCATAGAACTCATTGGGTTTGTCACCGGTCCAGATGGTCCGCGCGGCCTTGACCATCGCGGATGACACGATGCTCGTGCCGTCGATCGTCCCGCCACAACGCAGCATTTCCGCGAAGCGCATCATGTCGTGAGCGGTTGAGATCCCACCGACCCACGGCATCTCGACGTTCTCTTCCTCGAACGCGCCATTGGGACCCAGGTTGCTGTGCCCCAGGTGCTTGATCGGATAGTTATTGCGGAACTCGGGCACCAGGTGCCGCGGCTTCAGATCCTTGCGCACTCCCATGGCCGTGTTCTTCATGGCCATGCGATCAAACAGATCCTGGTGCAGGATCTCCTTGTAGGAGCGCTGCCGCGGATCGACGCGGCGCACGGCCTCGCCCAGCAGGGCATGGTTGAAAAGCGGCGCGTACGCGACGCTTTGCCCCGCGGGCTCCATCGGCAGTGCCACCTTGACGATGGCGGCGATGGTGTCGGCCAGGACATCGATGTACATGCCGGGGCTGGCCTCGAACATACTCGGCAGGCCCGTGCTGTGCGTGAGCAGATGGAAAATCGTGATCCGCTCGCGCAGGCCGCCGGAAAACTCCGGAATGATCCTGCACAGCGGCGTGGTCAGCGTCATCAGGCCACGCTCGATGGCCTGGAATACGAGAATGTTGGTGAATGCCTTGGTGACCGAGAACAGGCTGAATACCGAATCGTCGGCGACCTTGCGCGCGCGGCTCTCGCTGCTGTATCCGAACACCTTGTGGTAGGCGCTTTGGCCACCGCGCTTCACGCTGATGACGCCCCCGAAGTACAGGCCGGCGGCGATGTCGCGCTCCACCGCAGCGGTCAGATAGTCAAGCCGCTGGGCATCGAACCCGGAATGAGCTGTCACGTTAACCCCACCTCAACTTCTTGAATTTCCAGAACTTACAGCCTCGAGCCTGATGAGCCGTGGCGGCCCCGTCCGGGCTCGCCGCGCAGCGCCATTATCGCTCAGGCGGCGTCGATTTCCGCGAACGTTTCGCGGGCAATGCGGAAGCTGTCGACGGCGGCCGGCACCCCCGCGTAGATGGCGACCTGCAGGAACACCTCGCAGATCTTCTCGCGGCTGAGGCCATTCGTCAGCGCGCCGCGGATATGCGCCTTCAGTTCGTGCGGGCGGTTCAGGATGCTGATCATGGCCAGGTTGAGCATGCTGCGCTCGCTGCGCTCCAGACCCTCGCGCCCCCACACGGCACCCCAGCAATATTCGGTCACCAGCTCCTGCAGCGGCTTGTTGAAATCATCCATGCTGGCCAGGGCCTTCTTGACGTACGCCTCGCCCAGCACCTCGGTACGGATCTTCAGACCTTTATCGAAAAGCTCACTGCTCATGTTGACCTCGTAAGGAAATCCAGGCCCGCGTCGGATTCGACGATTTTGGCCATTGCCGTGAAATCCGCATCCGGACCCAGGCTCGTGACGGTGCGTTGCAACAAATCACAAACTGCAGACCCGACGCCCAGCGGCACGCCCAGGGACTGCGCCGCGGCCAGACACAGCCGCACATCCTTCAGACACAGCCCGGACGCGAATCCGAAGTCAAAGGTCCGCGGCAGCACCGCACGCGGCCATTTGTCCTGCGTCGCGCTGCTGCGACCGCTGGAGACGTTCAGCACCTCGATCATGCGCGCCGGGTCCAGCCCGGCCTTGGCACCCAGGGTCATCCCTTCGGCCGTAATCGCAATCGCACAGGCGCCCAGCAGGTTGTTGACCAGCTTCATCGTCTGGCCCGCGCCCGGATTCGCACCCATGAAGAACGGCTTGCCGAAGACCTGCAGCAAGGGCTGCAATCGCTCCCAGACCGGGGGCGGTCCCGCCACCATCAATGACAGCGTGCCTTCGCGTGCCCCCTTGATGCCGCCGGACACCGGCGCTTCCAGCGAAGCCTTGTGGCGTTCCGCCAAGCCCGCCGCCAGCTGCACGGCGGTCTCCGGTCCCGAGGTCGACAGATCGACGCACACTTCCAGCCGTTTGCCCTCACGCAGCCCGTGCGTGCCCAGCACCACTTCCACCACGATCTGCGGATTCGGCAGGCTCAGGAACACGATCGGCGCGGCGTCCGCGACGTGCAGCGCGCTGGGCGCAATCCGGGCTCCACGGGCCGCCAGCGCCGCGGCCGCGGCCGTGCTGGGGTCGTACACCGTGACCTGGTGACCGGCATCCAGGAGGCGTCGCGCCATCGCACCGCCCATCCGACCCAAGCCAATGAATCCACACTCGCTCATGAAGCTCCTCGCGGCCTTGGCGGCAGATCCAGGCGCACGACGTCCGCGACACCCGCTTCCGCCACAAACCTTTGCAGCACTTCAGGATCGTGACCCGGAATGATGTGATCGATCGAGGGTGCCAGCGTTTGCAGCTTGCGCAGGGCCTCGAGGTACGCGACCACATCGGCCACCACCGGGAACGGAATCGCGCGCTGCAGGTTGGCCCAGAAATGAATGGCATCCGAGGCCAGGACCACCGGGCCGCGCTCGGTGTGCACCCGCACCGCCTGCAGCCCCAGGGTGTGCCCGGGCAGATGGTGCAGCGTCACCCCCGGATACAACTGCGCATCGCCCGCATGGAACACCACCCGTCCGTCGAATATGCGCTCCACCACCGCCACGACGTTCTCGACATCAAACGGCGCGGCGAGATGTCCGTGAGTCATCGCGCGCCCGGTACAGTAGGCCACTTCCGCGTCCTGAACATGGAAGCGCGCCTTGGGAAACAGCGGCACGTTGCCCGCGTGATCGTAGTGCATGTGGGTGATCACGACATCCTGCACCTCACGCGCATCCACGCCGATGGCCGCCAGCCCCGCCTCCACCGGCCGCAGCAGCGTGCGACCGCGCTTCGCGGCGCCGGCGGCATCAAAGCCGGTGTCGACGACCAGCGTGCGCTCCTCGGATTTGATCACCCACACGAAGTAGTCCAGCGGCATGGGATGCGCGTGATCGTCACCGCCCACGAAATTCAGATCGCTGAGCCGATCCAGGTGGCCGTAACGCACGGCGTAGACACGATGAGTCATGCCGAGGCCAGGAAGCCGCCATCGACGTGCAGAATGTCACCGCTGATGAATGAGGCGGCATCGCTCAGCAAGAACAGTGAGGCGTTGGTGGCATCCTCATCGCGGCCGACGCGGCGCAGGGGAATAGTCACCGCACGACGTTCGTATTCAGCCTGCGGCGTGATGGCCACGGCCCCGGGAGTGGGAATGGAGCCCGGCGCCAGCGCATTGACGCGCACCTTGCGCGGGCCAAGCTCCGCCGCCAGGGTGCGCGTCAAGGTGCCCATGGCGCCCTTCACCATGCTGTAGATCGCGGTCTTCGGAAAGCCCCGCTCGGCCACCGGCGAGGCGAGATTGAGAACGACGCCGCCCACTTGCGGATCCATGTGGCGCAGCAGCGCCTGCACCCCCCATACGGCCCCTTTGATGCCGATGGCGAGCATCCGGTCAAGAATCGCATCGTCCACGACTTCGATGGCGTCATAGCGGATCAGCATGGCGTTATTGACGACGCCGTCGATTCTGCCGATGCGGTCGGCGGCGGCCATGAACGCAGCACGGTCGGCCACATCCACCACCTGCGTGGCAATGGCGCTCGAGGTTTTCACCAGCTCGACCAGCGACTGAGCATCCACGTCAAACGCGGTCACGCGGGCGCCGGCCTGCGCCGCGCCAATGGCCAGCGCGCGCCCCAGACCACGGCCAGCGCCGGTGATCAAAATGGACTTACCCGAAAGATCAAAGGTTGTTGCCACGTTTCCTCCGACGATTCGCCCTGTATACCGGATGCGAATCAAAAATTCATGGCTGATATGCTCGCAGAACGCACGCCAATCGGGGGACCGAAAATGAACCGCTTCGAAAAACAGGTGTATGAGTGCATGCACCCGACCGAAAAACTGCTGGAAAAGACCACCAACCCGCTGCATCGGGCCATTCTGCTGAATTTCTGGCGCCACGTGCACCTCGAGGGCGCGGGCGAGTATCACAAGATCCTGGCCGCCGACATGGAAGTCGAGCACCCCGTGTATCGGGTCAGCTGGGGAGCCAATCCGGGCGTCATCGAAGGCAAGGCCGGCGTGCTGGCGTTTTACACGAGCGTCGGCGAAGCGGTGCTGTGGCATTCGGATGATCGGCTGGCGGTCGCCGACTGGGGGGTGTGCGATGAGATCACCTTCCATCAGCTGGCCGAAGGCGCCATTCTCAAGCAGCTCGGTTATGCGGTCGCGCACGCCGACCGGCTGTACCACGTCTCCAGCCGCCAGGCCTTCATCTGGCCCTATGACGCCAGGGCGCGTCTGGCGGGCGAGCATCTGTACGAGGACAAGACCAGCCTGCAGATCGAGGAGGTGGACCGCCGCGATGCCATCACCCCGGTGCGCGTGCGCGAGATTCATCGCGAGCAACTCGGCAAGCTCGAAGCACGGCTGGGCCCCAATTTCTGGGTATTGCACTGATGCGCGCACTCGGGCGGGTGCTGATCGGGGCCTGTGGCGCGCTGCTGCTACAGATGACCGCGAGCGCCGCGACCGATCGGGCGGCTGAGAACTGGATCGGAACCTGGGGCTATGTTTCGCTGCCACCACCGCCCGGGGTGCCGATTCCAACGGCCGCGGCCGCGCCCGCCCCCGCGCCGACGCCAATGCCGCTGGGCGGCTTCACGCCACGACCCGCCACCCCGCCGGCGCCACCGGCAGGGTTGCCGGCACCGATCGACAATCCCGGCCATGTCCCGCTCGATTACACGACGCTCGAGCTTGGCAACGTCACGGTGCGCCAGGTGGTGCGCGTTTCGCAGGGTGGAAGCCGGCTGCGGCTGCGATTCTCCAACGAAAACAATGCCGATGAGGTGGCGGTGGGAGCCGTGCACATCGCTGCGGCGCAGCTCGACGGGACCATCGTGGCCGGTAGCGATCGGGTCGTGACTTTTGATAGCCAGCCATCGGTCATCCTCCCGCCCGGTGCTCCCGTGCTGAGCGATGCCATCGATCTTCCGACCCGTGCGCTGCAGAAACTGTATATCTCCAGCTATCTGCCCGGCCCGGTGCCCACCCGCTCGCCGCGCACCCTGTTCGAATACGTTGCCGGCAAATCCGGCGACTTCACGGCCGCGGCCACACTGCCGGCGCAGCGCCTGATGCGAATACCGGCCTACGTGACGCTGGTTGAAGTGCAGGCAGCCGCACCGAGCGGGGTCGTCGTCGCGCTCGGGGACTCCATCACGCAAGGCTCGGCCTCCACTGCGAACGGCTTTCGCAGTTGGCCCGATCGCCTGGCCGAACGGCTCGCGCCACATCATTGGGCCGTCGTGAACGCGGGCATCGGCGGCAACCGGCTGCTGCGCTATGGCTTGGGGCCGAGCGCGCTTGCGCGCCTGGACCGCGATGTCTTGAGCGTTCCGGGCCTGAAGACCATCATCCTGATGGAGGGGATCAACGACATCGGCGTTGGCCTCGGGAACGCGAACCCCCTCGACCCCGTCAGCGTCGAAGGCCTGGAGGCGGCGGACCTGCAAATCATTGCCCGCGCCCATGAGCACGGGGCCCGCATCATCGGTGCGACACTGACACCATTCCAGGGTGCCTTCTATGCGACGCCGGCCGGCGAGCGGGTCCGCGAGGCGCTGAACCACTGGATTCTCACCAGTGGTGCATTCGACGGTGTCATCGATTTCGCACCCGCCGTTGCCGCTGCCGGCAATCCGCTCATATTTGACAAGCGCTATAACGATACCGATCACCTGCATCCCAATGATGCCGGATATCAGGCCATGGGCGACGCCGTCGACCTGGCGCTGATCATCGGGAAATAAATTCGCAACGGAGTCTGAGACATGGTGAATGCAGTCCTCAGAAATATCGCCGTCTGGATGGTCATTGCGGTCGTGGCCGTGCCGCTGACCGCCGCGGCCGACACGGTGATGATCACCGGTGCGAACTCCGGCATCGGCCTGGAATTCGCGAAGCAGTACGCCAAACTGGGCTGGACGGTCATTGCCACACATCGGCGCGCCGCGCCACCGCAGTCCCTGACCGATCTGGCGGCGAAGTATCCGAAGGTGCGCATCGAAAACCTGGATGTCACCAAAGTGGATCAGGCGCAGAAACTGGCGTCGAAGCTCGCTGACGTACCGATCGATGTATTGATCAATAACGCCGGCGTCTACAACGACCGCGCCAGGTGCGCCGGGGATGACGAGGGGTGTGCAGGGGACTACGGCGGGGAGAGTTTCGGCAAATTCAACTACTCGCTGCTGGACACCATCATGGCGGTCAATATCAAAGGCCCGCTGATCGTGTCGGAGGCTTTCTACAAGAATGTCCTGGCCAGTAAACAGAAGAAGATCATCGCCATCAGTTCCAGCAACGGGACGCTGACCGGCGAGGCCCACCCGCGGCCAGGCGCGATGTTCTATCGCATGAGTAAGGCCGCATTGAATCGGGAGATGCAGGTGGTAGCCGCTGAAACGCGCAAGGACGGGGTGACGGTCATCATGTTCAATCCGGGTCCCACCCTGACCGAACACCAGGCCTACCTCGACGGCAAGTACCAGGGGATGCTCAAGACCTCATTCACCGTGGAGAACATGGTCCACACCATCGACAGGTTGACGCTCGCGGATAGCGGGCGGTTCCTGCGCTACGACGGGGTCACCGAGGCCTGGTGACGCCGCCGTGCGCATCAGCGCGACTGGATCGCGCCATTGCGCATCAGTTCGCGCAGATCATTGAGCACATAGTGAGGCCGGCGCTTGCCGGTCTCGCGCTCCCAGTCAGCCAGTTTCATCACCCCGGTGGTGACGCCAAAGGCGGTGGCGCCGCCACGTCGCGCCATGATGATTTCAACCGCCGGATCATCTCCGACCACACCGACATCGCGCACCGGCACGCCCAGCTTGCGGGCCACGAAACGCATGGCATGCAGTGAAGGTTTGCCGGTGAGAATCATCGGCACCTTGGTCATGCGCCGTATCGCCCCGACAATCGCATACGAATAGCCCATGGAGCGGCCCTCGCGGCTCGCAAAAAAAGGCACATCAGAGGCGACATACAGCTTGGCGCCGGCCCAGATGGCCTGGCAGGCTGCCTCGATGTCCTTCATATGACATTCGGGATGCCAGCCGACGTAGACCGCATCCGCCTCGCGTGCGCCGGGCTCACCGGGGAACACGATCTCGACGCCGGCTTCGCCGAGCGCGTAGCCGACGCCGCGTTTCCCCAGCACCAGGGTGCGGCATATGCCGTGACGTTTCATCACGTCGGCGGCGACACTCGAGGGCGTGAACATGCGATCGTCCGCAACCGGCAGGCCCAATCCGCGCAGGCGCTGGGCCTGCTCCGGCGGCGGGTAGGCGCTGCCATTGGTGAACACGAGGTAGGGGATGGATTTCGCGGCCAGATCGGCCAGCACTTCCGGGGCACCCGGCAGCACCTCGTAGCCCCCCAGTGCATGATCGCTGAGCAACAACGTGCCATCCAGATCAAACATGAAGCCCTTGATGACCGGCATCGTGCCGCGGGGCAGTTCCGGTGCGATCGCTGCGTTCACGATGCGCTTGCCACGGCGTCGCGCCGCAACTGCAACTTGAATCCAGGCTTGGTGACCGACACTTCGGACAGTTCCGGGTGCTGGGTCAGGTGCCGGATCAGCTGCATCACGGGCTTCAGGTCCGGGTTGTAATGGCGCGCCGCAGGCCCCGCCGCCAGCATCGCATCGACCTGGCCGGCCGGCATCGTGGCGCGCAGCAGGAACTCCTCATCCGACAAAGACGCCCCCAGACGCCGGCGCAGGTCCGCGATGGAAGGCATGCCCTGTTCCTTGCGCAGCTCGGCGGTGCGCGGCAGCGATTCGATGCGCTCCATCACGTTGGCGGCAATCGGCACATTCGGATGGCCGAAGCGGCCAATGGCATAGCGGATCGCCTCATCCGGAATCACCTTGTAGCGCTCTTTGGTGGTCACATTCATCACCGCCTGGGTCATGACGATCTGCGCAAAGGGGGTCATGACAATGGGCCAGCCCAGCTCCTCGCGCACGCGTCCGATCTCTTCGATCACGGCTCCTTCAAGATGTGCCAAGCCGCGTTCGCCGAGCTGGCGGCGCATGGTGCCGACCATGCCGCCCGGCAACTGGTGCTGCAGATACGCCGCGTCAAATCCTTGTGGCCGGCCGATCGGCAGACCCTCCGCTTCGGCCAGTCGCGTGAAGTAAGTACTGACTTCCTTCAATGCCGCATCGTCGAGATCGACGGTATGGCCCAGCGCCCGCAGGTTCGCGACCGTGCGTTCGGTCGGCGGATTCGAAGTACCATCCGCGGCGGCACCCGAGGCGCACTGCAGGACACTCACGCCGTAGGGCGGCGCCTCCAGATAAGTGTGTTCCGCGAGATTGATGGTGCAGTGAGCATGCAGTTCGAGCGGCTTCGCGCCGATCACGGCCTTGATGGACGGAATCAGCGTCTGCGCCCGCTTTGGTGACAGCAATCCGCCCGGATCCTTGATGTAGATTGCATCGATGTCCGCGCATGCCCCAAGCTTGCGGGCCGCCGCAACGTAGTGGGCATCGTCATGCACCGGGCTCAAGGTGAACACCAGCGCCGCGATGACGTACTCGCCGCCGCCCTGCTTCACCAGCCGCGCACAGGCGATGTTGGAGTCCGCATCATTCATCGGGTCGGCGAGGCAGAAGCGCCGGATACCATTTCGCGCCAGCACCTGGAACACGAGCGCCATGAAGTCCGCGTGCGCGGTCTCCCAGGAGATGAAGCGAAATCCGGTCGACATGAACTGCAGCGGTGTGTTCGGCGTGGCCGCGGCCATCAGGCGGATGCGCTCCCAGGGGTCTTCCTTCTTGAAACGCACCGCGACGCCCATGTGGGTGGACGTCGTGAAATCGATCGCCTTGAAACCGACCCGATCCATCGCCGGGGCGATCGTCAAGGTGTTGGCCGTGTCCACGCCCAGCGCCGCCCACAACGACTGATTACCATCGCGCAGCGATGTCTCGACCAGCTGCAAGGTACTCATAGGGGCTGCTCCAGAACACGTGCGACAAATCCGGTATCGAAGCCGCCGGCCTGAAACTCCGCAGCCGCGAGGAGCCGCTGCTGAAACGCGAGGTTTGAATGCACCCCGGTCAGGCGCGTCGCGGCGAGCGCCTGACGCAGGCGCGCGATGGCGCCGGCGCGGTCCGGGCCATGAGCAATGATCTTGGCCATGAGTGAATCATAATACGGCGGTATGCGTGAGCCCGCGGCGATGTGCGTATCCACGCGAATTCCTTGCTGTTCCGGCCAGGACACCGCCACGACCTGGCCCGGGCTCGGACGAAAATCGTTGTCAGGATCCTCAGCATTGATCCGGCATTCGATGGCACAGCCATCGATGCGCAGGTCGGATTGCGCCAGGCGCAGGCCGCTGCCAGCGGCGATCGCGATCTGCTCGGCGATCAGATCGATGCCGGTCACCGCTTCGGTCACGGGATGCTCGACCTGGATACGCGCGTTCATTTCCAGAAAGTAAAAACTGTCCCGTTCTTTGTCGACCAGGAACTCCACTGTGCCTGCGCCACGATAGGCGAGCCGCTGTGCGAAGCGCACCGCAGCCGCATGCAGCGCCGCACGCAGCCCTGCGGACAGGCCCGGAGCCGGCGTCTCCTCCACCAGCTTCTGGTAGCGCCGCTGCGCCGAGCAGTCGCGCTCCCCGAGATGGATCACCTGTCCGCTACCATCGCCCAGAACCTGCACTTCGACGTGCCGGCCGCTGGCGACATAGCGCTCGAGATACACGCGCGCATCGCCGAAGGCGGCGCCCGCCTCCGCCGCGGCCAGCTCCAGGGCTGCCGGCAGCTCGGCCAGCGACTCGACGCGCTTCATGCCGCGCCCGCCGCCGCCGCCGACGGCCTTGACGAGCAGTGGCACGCCGATGGCGCGGGCTGCAAGCAGCGCCGCATCGATCACCGTCACGGCGCAACCGGGAACCACCGGCACGCGCGCCGCCTCGGCCTCCACCCGCGCCCGCAGCTTGTCGCCGACCGCCTCGATCTGCGCGGCCGTCGGACCGATGAATACGATGCCGGAGGACTCGCACAACCGGGCGAGCGCGGCACGCTCCGAGAGGAAGCCATAGCCGGGATGAATCGCATCCGCGTGGGTCGCACGCGCGGCGTGCACGACCGCCTCAACCTGCAGATAGCTCTCGGCGGGGCGCGCCGGACCGATGCATACCGTGCGATCCGCCAGCCGCGCCGGTACGCTGTCGAGATCGGCCTGCGAGGCGGCGAGCACGGTTTCAATGCCCAAGGCGCGGCAGGTGCGGATGATCCGCACGGCAATCTCCCCGCGATTGGCAATCAGGATGCGGCGCACCGGGACAGCGCTCAACCGGTCTTGCGAACGCGCAGCAGGACTTCGCCGAATTCGACGAGTGCGCCATCCGCCGCGAGCAACTCGACGACCGTACCGCGCACGCCGGCGCGCACGGTATTCATCAGCTTCATGACCTCGATAATGCCGATGATGGTATCGGGCTCCACCTGCGAGCCGACCTGCACGAAAGGCGCCGCACCGGGCTTGGGTGACCGATAGAACGTGCCCAGGAGCGGTGAGGGCAGATCCACGGCAGCAGGATCGGCAGCCCCCTGCAATGCCGGTGCGCTGGCGGAGGTTCGCGCCGGACGTGCGGCCGCAAGCGGTACGACGGGCACATGCCCCGCGTCGCGGAGCGTGTCGGACGAAGCGCCGCGTCGCAGGCTGATCTTCGTGCCATCGATCTCAAGGTTCAGTTCATCGAAGCCGGATTGGTCCACCAGCCGCATGATTTCCGCAACGTCCGCGGCCGTCAAAGTCATCGATTGCCCCCAAAAATTTTCAATACGTGCAAGGACGGGTCAGGCGTCGCGCGGCTGACGGGCGCGGCGTCCTGGGCCGACCAGACCGTCTCCGGCCGGCTCTGCAGCAACAGTAGCGCGCCGCTGTGCCGGTCCACCGCCCACTCAATGTCCTGCGGCCGACCGTAATGTCGTTCGACTTTGCGCCCGATGGCCCGCAGCGCCTGCAGTTCATCATCGCTCATGCAGGCGGCGCGGCGCTGCGCATCGGGCACGGCAACCGTCTGTATGCCGCCGGCACTGAGTGGCGCGTGGCTGATGTGTTTGTCGGAGATTTCGCGCACCGAGATCTCGCCGGTGATCTTGCCGATCACCCAGCGATCCGGCGTCACATCACCACCGACGACGGCCGATCCCAGGCCCCACGAGCCTTCGATGGCCATGACCGAACGATCCCCGGTCAGCGGACTGCGGGTGAACATGACGCCCGCAGTTCTTGCATCCACCATGGTCTGCACGACCACGGCCATGGCGACATCCGCTTCGGCAAATTTATGGCGGCGCCGATAGGTCATCGATTCGACCGAGTACAGGCTCGCCCAGCAGCTGCGCACCTTGTCCAAGGTCTGCTCGAGACTTTGGACCCACAGGTACGTGTCCTGCAGACCTGCGAAGCTGGCATCCGCGGCATCCTCGGTGGTCGCGGAGGAGCGCACCGCGACCGCGGCCTGATTGCGGGCATTGAGCTGGCCGTAGGCGCGAGTGATCGCGGCGGCGATGTCGGCGGGGAGCGGTGCGGCCTCGATCCGTGCGCGCAGCTGCATCGACAGCGCGGTGACTTGCGACAGATCATCCGCCTCCAGCGCGTCCACCCGCTCCCGGACCGGCGCCACGCTTTCCGCAGCCGCCAGGAATTGCTCAAAGGCCGCCGTGGTGACGACGAACCCGGGCGGTACCGCGATGCCCGCGCGTTCCAGTTCGCCAAGACTGCCGCCCTTGCCGCCGACCCGTGGCCGGTCGGCCAGGCTCAGCTCGGCGAACCAGCCGATAAACTGCGAATCGCTCACCGTCATGCTTCGCGAGGCTAATGCAGAATGGTGACGATGCCGCGCCCGCCGTCAACGCGGATACGCTGTCCATCCTTGATCCGCGATGTCCCATTGCCCGTGCCGACCACCGCCGGCAGACCATACTCGCGCGCAACGATTGCCGCGTGGCTCATCGAGCCACCGATGTCGGAAACGGCGGCGGAGATCTTGCTGAAGATCGGCGCCCAGGTCGGATTCGTGACCTGGCAGACCAGGATGTCGCCCTTCTGCAGCCGCGAAATCTCATCGACGCTTTTGACGATGCGCGCGGTGCCCTCGACCACGCCGCGGCAGGCCGCGAAACCCTTGAGCTCATTCGGATCGGCATCGTCGCCGCTCGACAGCCACGCGTCCAGCGACTCGCGAGTGATCCCCCACAGCATCACGATGGCCGGATCATCGATCACATCCGGCACCACCCCCAAGGCCGGTGGTGTCTCGTGCTGCGCCCATTCACGAATGGCGGCGCGCCGCTCGGCAACAATCGCCGGCCAGTGGCCCGGGCCGCGTGGCGCCGAACCATTCGACCACGCCGTCATCAGATCGATGATCGCCGATTCGAGCTCGTAGTGCGTCAGCTGGAAGACATCCTCGGCGTCGGCGAAGAATCCGTGTTCGGCCAGCAGCGCACCGAATTCGCGGATCTTGTTGAAGAACAGATTGGTGTACCAGTGTTCGCAGTAGAACTTGTGGCCCTCCACGTACGGGAACACGCGGTGCGCCAGCGTGATCATCTGATCGTAGGCGGCCCGATCGTCATCCGTGGTCAGCAGCTCCCGGTAGTCCTCGATCAGCTGCTTGCGTTCTGCGAGCAGCTTCTCGACCGGCCGGTGCAGTGACTCACCGGCCTTCACCCGGTCGATGTAGTCCGGCAGGCTCGCGAATGGCATCGACAGGTCATCATTCCAGGCGCGGTGGTAGTGGTAGAACCCATCGCCCACGTTGATGTTGAACCACGGATAGCGCGCGACTTCCAGTTCCTTCAGCCACGCCGCTCCGGATTCCCCCGCGGTGCGCAGCGTCTCGAGCAGCTGCGTGGCGGTCAGCTTTTTGCCGAAGTGCGAGTCCACACCCAGCTCCACCGCGCAGCGCGCCAGGCGCCGCAGTTCGTCATCGGGGCGGAAGATCTCCGCTTCGATGCCGGCGACCATGCGCGCAATGGTCTGGTCGGTGATTTCCGGGAAGGCCTTCTTGCAGAAATCGAAAAACGTCAGGTACGCCCCGTACCCGAGCAGCAGGAACTCGAAGTGGTGGTGCCACATCCGGAAGTACCCTTCGAGGGTCTTCTGGTAGACATCCAGCAGCCGATGGTTGGAGGCGACGCCCAGGCCCGCATGCACGTTCGCCAGCGGCTCAAGTTCCGGCAGCTGCGGCTTCGGCAGCTGCTGCGCCGAGGTGATCAGGACCATCATCTTCTCGCGCCACTGGGCGTAGAGCCGCTCCCAGTTGGCGTAATAGTAGAACGCGCGCTGCTTGAACTCCTCGAGCCGCCGCGCGATCTGCGCCGGATCGGTCACGGCATTGCCGCCGATGTACACCCGCCCGTTGATGATGCGGTGGTCGATGCCCAGGGTGGTGGGCAGGCAGTGAACGCGGGTGTTGGCGGCACCCAGTGCGCAGTACGCCGCTTCCGCCGTCACCATGTCGAAGGCCGACATCGGCTCGGGGAAGTGCATGGAATTGTAGAACCAGAAGCGCTGATCGTCCGCGGGTTCGAACTGGGTGTAATACGGATACGCGGCCTGTGTGCGTTCGGTCCCCGGCACCACTCGCAAGGAGCTGGGCAACGGGAATTGTTTCGGCTTCGCGGGCATGTCCATCAGTTTTATTCCGTGCGCGGCATGGGTTCACTTCGCTGCATGCCAGCATGCGGCAGCCAATCCCGTCGCGCAATGTTCCGGGTCGCAGGTTGCGCCCGCAGTTGCCCCAATTGCGCTGTCAGCGTCAAGCGGTCGGAATTAAGTGATGCAGCGGACTGCGCTAGAGCACTGCGCGCCGGTATTGCAGGGGGGCATGGCCGTATTTTTGGCGGAAGCGGCGCGCAAAGTGGCTGGGATCCGTAAAGCCGCAGCGGGTTGCCACATCCTCGATGCGCGGGGCCGCCTGGCGTGCATCGGAGAGGATTTCCCGCGCCCGCTCCAGGCGCAATTTCATCAGCTGTTCGACAAAGGTCGTTCCCGCCGCCGCAAAGGCATAGTGCAAGGTGCGCTTGGAGATATCATGTTGCGCTGCAACAACAAGGGGTGACAGATCCGTTTCCTCCAGGCGCTCGCGCAGGGTCGCGATCAGGCCGGTCAGCAAGGTGCGCGGGCTTTCGCCGTCCACGCCCTTGCCCAATGCGAGCGTCAAGAGCGAGGCGATCTGCTCGGCAACCGTACTGCGCGGCAACGCCAGATCGCTGCACGTTTCCAACCGCAGGCTGCTCATGGCGGCGCACAGCGCCGAACTCCAGTCGCCGCGCGCAAACAGCGTCGGGGAGGAGAATTCGGGGTTCGGCAGCCAGCGCCGCAGCCAATCCTCCGGCATGCGCAAAATTGCGGCCGAGGTCGCCTGCGGGCATTCCAGGTCGTAGGGTTCGGTGCCATCCACGAGGACGCACTCGCCCGCGTGGGCCTGCAATTCGCGGCCGCGTTGTCGCAGAATCCCGTGTCCGAGCCGAAACTGCACCAGGAAAAAGGTCGAATAACGCGTGCGTGAAATCTTGGCGGGGGTGCGCCGGATGCGTTGACTCGCGGCGCCGACGAAACTCAAGGTGGCCGGGCCGAAATCAATCTGATCCAGGCAGGCGCGGAAATGGCTGCGCACTGGCGTATCGATATCCAGTTCGAGGAAACGGTCGCAGACCGTGTCCACCCAGTACGCGAGCGCCCTGCGTTGATCGACGCCGTCCGTCGACCAGTGACCGGGACGCTGCTGGTCCAGCCTACTAACCTCCATCGCGGGCTCCAGAACCTCGTAGGGCACCTATCCCTCTGAATGTGGCACAAGCGTGGAAATATATGCAAGGTCTGATTGAGCGATCAATACCTTATGCGGGTTTTCGCAGGCGAATTCGTAGTCAGCGGCCAAGACTGTAACTTCAATACCACACTATTGCATCACCAAGTGCGCTGTCAGCTTACCTTTGCACTGTGGTCCGCGCACCACGACGAGGCGCCGCGATAGGCTTCGGCGTCGCTGGGAGGCGTCGGAACTGCAGGAAAACATGCGGCCGTGGACTCGAAGCCCTAGGGGCCG
Organism: Steroidobacteraceae bacterium; assembly: GCA_036267975.1. GTDB lineage: Bacteria > Pseudomonadota > Gammaproteobacteria > Steroidobacterales > Steroidobacteraceae > DAIDKA01. The sequence goes on from DATAVA010000049.1 coordinate 51,695, forward strand.
CCCATTGTGGTCATCCGCTCCGCCTTCCCATTTTCAGATGTTGTTTCAGGGGGACGCAGGATGAAAGTTGCAGCAGCAGGCTCGAAGGGACCACTCACCGTGGCACGTCGCAGCCGTCGATTGGCCTTTTGGACCATAGCCGGCCTTGCCGCCAGCTCAAGTGGCGTTTACGCGCAGACTGCGCCGACTCCAGCGGCACCCGCCGATACCTCCGGCGCCCTGCAGGAGGTCGTCGTGACGGCCACCCGCCGCGCGGAAAACGTCCAGACGGTGCCCATCGCCATCACCGCATTCACCGCAGATTCGCTGCAGCAGCGCAATCTGACCAACATCCAAGTTCTCGGTGACCTGACTCCCGGCGTCACGCTGGATGCAGGCTCCCCCTTCTCCGGTGACCGCTCGGTGCTCACCGCCTCCATCCGCGGCGTCGGACAGGACGATTTCGCCTTCAACCTCAACCCCGCGGTGGGCGTGTACCTGGATGGCATCTACCTGGCCCGCAGCATTGGCGCCAACCAGAGCTTGCTCGATGTGGATCGCGTCGAAATCCTCAAGGGTCCGCAGGGCACTCTGTTCGGTGCCAACACCGAAGGCGGCGCCATCAGCATCATCACCCACACTCCGGGCGATGAGGAGAAGTTCACGGCGCAGGCCACACTCGGCAGTCTGAACCGCCGCGACTTTGGCTTCACGGCGGACATTCCCCTCATCAAGGACACCCTGCTGTCGTCACTGACCGTCTCGACCCAGGATCGGGATGGCTATCAGCGGGTCATCCCCTATCCCAGCAGCTCCCCACAAGGCGAGGCGCCGTTCGTCGTTGATCCGCAGGACGCCTACCCGAAGGCGGGCTATGAGACCGGCGATGCGTACGGCGGCTACAACGTGCAGACCGTGCGCGGCAAGCTGTTGTGGCTGGCCTCGGACAAGGACACCGTCACTTTTACGGCCGACTTGAATCACCAGGCACAGGAAGCCCTGCCGTACACGATTCTGAACACCTACCAGGGCAACCTGACGACTTCGACGTTCTCGACCTTGTACAACACCTGCATTAGCAGCAATGCGGGAAACATCGCGCAGAACATCCAGAACGCATCAGCGGTTGGACCGGGTATCTATGCGTTTCCGCTCGGTTCAGCCTCAAATGCGGGACTTGTCGGCCTATGCGAGCAACCTCGGGCACGTGTCCCGGGCATCTCCACGGGCGGCGCGGCGCTGCTGGGCGCGGGCTACGTCGGCGGTCCTGCGGGGCCCTTCCAGTATGGCAGCGCGGGCTATCTCGGCTCGAACCAGCCCCGCCTCTATGACTATCCCGGTGCCAACCAGACCGGCAACATCGACACCACCTACGCAAACGGACCGGATTTTGCGAACAACGACTATTTCGGCTTCTCGCTCACCGCGCAGCACCAGTTCAACGACGACCTGTCGTTAAAGTCGATCAGCGGCTATCGCCAGATTGCCTGGCACATCGGTACGGATCTGGATGGCACGCCGGAAACCCTGCAGGAAGTGACCGACCACCAGCACCAGTGGCAGGTCTCCCAGGAATTCCAGCTGAACGGCAAGGCCTTCAACAATGCGTTGAACTACGTCGGCGGGTTGTACTACTTCGAAGAGGCCGGATTCGTGCACGACTATGTGCCGTTCGAGAGCCTGCTGTACGTGTACGACATCCAGAATGATGCGAACAACAAGAACGCAGCGGCGTTCCTCCACGCCGATTACAAGTTGAATGACCAGTTGAGCTTCACCGCCGGCGGCCGCTTCACTCGCGTCGTTGAAGAGTTCATCGGTGGCCAGGGCGACCTGAACTGCTTCCCATACGGCTCGGGCGCGTGCGGCGCGGTGCTCGGCCCCCAAGGATATGCCTTCACTCTGGGCGGCGGCACGGTCGATCGTTACTTCCCAATCGGCGACAACCGGCAGACCTGGAATGTGTTTGATCCGACCCTGGCCGCACAGTTTCACTTCAATGATGATGCGATGGCATATCTGAGCTGGGGCAAGGGTTTCAAGGCCGGCGGCTGGACCACCCGCCTCTCGGCCAATATCCCGAGCGCGACAGATGCGCAGTTCTCTCCCGAATACACCAAGACGTGGGAACTGGGAATCAAATCCGAATGGTTCAATCATCATCTGAAGGCCAACGCAGCCTTGTTCTATACGGACTACACGGGCATCCAGCTCGACATTCAGCAGGGCATCTCACCGGTGTACACCAATGCCGGCAATGCCAAGATCAAGGGCGCTGAAATGGATCTGGAGGCGGTCGTCGGTGGCGGCCTGTCGCTGAACCTCTCCGGCTCGTACATCGACGCGTACTACACTTACGTCAATCCGGAAGCCAATATCCCGCAGGAGATCATTGCGCCTTTGGGACTGAACGAGTGTCCCGCGACTGGATTGAACCCGGCCACTGGGGGCCCGATCTGCAACATCGTCGGAGGCAATCCCCTGGATGCAAGATTGCCCAAGACGCCGAAGTACAAGATCAGCTTCTATCCGGAGTACACCGTGTTGCTGTCGAACCAGGCAACCCTGCGCATGATTGTCGACCTCACGTACACGGCTGAAATGTACAACGACTCCTTGAACACTCCTGAGCTGCGTGACCCGGCCTCGCGCATGCTGGATGCGTCGGTCCACTACATCACGGCGGACGAGAAATACGATCTGGCCCTGGGTGGTACCAACATCACCAACGATCGCTTCATCACCACCGGATCACCCAATATCGGTGCGGGCGAGGTGGGCGGCACCTACAACGAGCCGGCCGAGTGGTACCTCCAGCTGACGGCGAAGTTCAAGTAACCGCAAGATCCGGCAGTCAGCACTGAAGAACAAGGCCGCTGTGAACCAGCGGCCTTTTTTATGCGAGCGGGTGCTGGATTGACAATGTAGCTTCATGAAGCTACATTCGGAGCATGCGAACTGTCGGAATCCGCGAACTCAAGAACAGCCTGAGCGAGTACCTTAGACGGGTCCGCTCCGGTGAGTCCGTGCTGGTGACCGACCGCGGCGAGATTGTGGCGGAACTCACGCCACCCGGTCGCAGCAGCCTGGACCCGTCAGTGCCACCGGGTTTGAGCGCATTGGTCCGGCGAGGACTCGCCACCGTTGGCGCTGCCGCGAACCCAGGCCTTTATCGGCACCTACCCCGTAAGGGACCGCGAAAGGTGACCTCAGCCCAGCTCCTCGATGAGGAGCGCGGGTCGCGTTGAGCCTCTATGCGGAGTCAAGCGCTGTTCTCGCATGGCTCCTTGATGAGGATGCCGCCGGGACGGTTCTCGGATTTCTCAGTGCCGAACCGCTGATCATTGCATCAGACCTGACACTCATTGAATGCGATCGGGCGCTGCATCGGGCCGTAGCGCTTAGGGAGCTCACGGAAGCTGATGCCGCCGATCGTCGGGCCCACCTGGCCGCGGTGTCTTCTCATTGGACTGTGCTACGCATCGGTTCAGAAGTCGTCGAGCGGGCGCGGCAGTCGTTTCCCGGTCTGCCTATCGGGACTTTGGATGCCATTCATTTAGCATCACTGTTGGTCGCGAGGTCGGCGGTCCCGGGCTTAACGCTTCTGAGTCTGGACGCACGTGTACGAAATGCAGCTGCGCAACTGGGGATCGAGTTGCGGCCCAAATGAAATATTGAAGCGCTTCCTTACCAGGGATGATCCTTGCCGTCGTTATCGAGGAAGCGGCCGGTATCCTTGATGGTCAGGCCATCGATGGTCCTGATCATCTTGCCGACCGCTTCGGGCGGCGGCACGAATCCCGGTAGCTTGTCATTGCCAAAACTCTCGACCTGAACCCCGCCGGGATGGAACATCACCACGGTGATGCCCTGATCCTTGAACTGCGCGGCGAGCAGACGCATCGCGCTGTTCAAGGCCGCCTTGCTGATCCGGTACCAGTAGTGATCGGGCACGGGCGAACCGTTCGGCATGAAGGGGGGTACGGACACCGAGCCGGCCGCCGAGCTGATCGCGATGATCTTCTTCTGATGACTCGCCTTGACGTTGCCGATGAAGGTCTCGGTGATCATCAGCGGCCCGGCGACATTCGTATGGATGAACTCATCGAGCAGCCTGTAGTCCAGGGTGCCGAACTTCTGGTTGGCGTTGCCACCGGGCTTGTTCACCGGGTCGGTGCGGACCAGACCGGCATTGTTCAACAGGATGTCGATCGGAACGCCCTTCAGTTTCGCCCCCAGCGCCGCGATCTGTGCGGCATCGGTCACGTCCATGCGCTCAATGCGCACCTTCGGATATTGCGCCGCCAGCTTCGCCAGTTCCGCAGGCGTGCTCGTGCGGCGATGGGTGGCAATGACCGTCCAGCCGCGGGCGGCGTATTCCTTCGCGAATTCCAGGCCGATGCCCTGGTTCGCTCCGGTGATCAACACCGTAGCGGCCGCGGCATTGCCCGCGGTGCCGGCCATTGCGAGGCCGAGGGCGATGGGTGCGAGCATCCTGCTGAGAACGTTCATGGTCAAAACCCCAGGTCGCTGAGTGAAGGGTGATCATCCGGGCGCCGACCGCTCGGCCATTGGAACTTGCGGTCGCTGGCGGCAATGGGTGCATCGTTGATACTGGCGATGCGGGTGTGCATCAACCCGTGTGCGTCGAACTCCCAGTTTTCGTTCCCGTAGCTGCGATACCACTGGCCGGCGTCATCATGCCATTCGTAGGCGAAGCGCACTGAAATTCGATTATCGCGAAAGGCCCAGACTTGCTTGACCAACCGGTAGTCGAGTTCGCGGTCCCACTTGCGGCGCAGGAACGCCTCGATCGCGCTGCGACCCTGCAGAAATTCCGCCCGATTGCGCCAGCGACTGTCCGTCGTGTAGGCGAGCGCCACGCGCTGCGGGTCATGCGAATTCCAGGCATCCTCGGCCATGCGCGCCTTCTGGATCGCGGTTTCCAGTGTGAAGGGTGGTAGCGGTGGTTTGTCCATCAAGAGGCTCCCGGCGGGGATGATTTGAGCAACGCCCGTCCGGCGCGCCACCGCGCAATGAGCGCCGGATTGACGAGCAGCGCCGCGAGCGCCGTATGCAACTCAATCGGAGTCGGGTTCAGGCCCTGAGTCTGCAGCGCCGCGCTGACTCCCTCCTCCAGGGCCAGCGCGACCACCATGAGCGCCTCCAGCGCCACGGTGCCGGACGGCAGCGACGGATCGTGAAAGGATTCCTCGCAGCGCTGCCGGCTCACCGAATGATAGGCGGCGCACGCGCCGGGGCGCACCTCATAGGCCGAACACTGTCCTTCGACCAGAAAGGCGCATGCGCGGCGCGCCACCACCGGCCCCGAAGCGGGGGGCGCCTGCGCATATTCGCGGATTCTCATCCGCACCCGTTCAGCCGTGGCCGGCGGCATGCGCGACTGCAGATAGCGGAACAGGGCGATCGCCTCGTGCGGCAACACCCGCACCTGCAGGTGACAGCAGAAATTGCAGCCTGCGCGACAGGCCAGACTCGCACCGGCCTGCGGCAGATGCTGTGCGGCCTGCTCGAGCAGCTGATCGACCTGTGCGACCAGGGCGACGCAGGCGTCCACATCCGTACTGCGGCCCAAAGTGCCACGGACCGCCCGCGCGGCAAATTGCTGCACGGGTGGGATGTCTGGGGCGATGGACTGAGCCTCTTCCATACTCAAGAATGTCTCCTGCGAGCAGCCATCATACAATGGGGCGATGGATACCCTCGACCCGCCCCGCGCGCCGGCACCGACGGCCAATGCGCTGCGCACCACCCTCGAAGTGCTGCGCGCCATCGAAGCCGACCGTTCACTATTGACGCAGCTGTCGCCCGAGCAGCGCCGGGAGCTGCTGACCCTGGCGGGACTGATCGCCAAGCCCGAACGTCACGACCTGGTGAAAATGGCCAAGGCCTTCCGGCGCGCGGATCGGGCTGCTGCCCGCGAGCGCGACGCGCAGATCATTCAACGCACCGGACTGCGCCTGCAGCGCCGTGCCAGCCGCTATACCCCCTTATGGCTGCCGCCGCCGCAGACCGACGATACTCCGCAGGCGCAGCCGACGCTGGGCAAGTCCCGCAACTGTTACGTGTGCAAGCAACCGTTCGTGCTCACGCACCGCTACTACGATTGCCTGTGCCGGGACTGCGGCGAGTTCAACTATGCCAAGCGCGAGCAGAGCGCGGATCTGTCCGGGCGCCATGCCCTCATCACCGGGGCACGCGTGAAGATCGGGTTTCAGGCGGCACTGAAACTGCTGCGTGCCGGGGCGCACGTCATCGTCACCACCCGCTTCGCGGCGGATGCCGCGCAGCGGTACGGGCTCGAATCAGACTACCCGCAATTCAAGGATCGCCTGCAGATCCACGCCCTGGACCTGCGCCATTCACCGAGTGTCGAGCGCTTCGCCCATGGCCTGCGCGCGCAACTGCCGCGGCTCGATTACCTGCTGAACAATGCCTGCCAGACGGTGCGCCGGCCCGCCGCCTACTACGCGCACCTGCTGGAAAAGGAAGCGACGGCGCTGGTCCCGCTGCACTCTCACGAACTGTTCCCGACCCATCACTACGATGAGGACCTGCAGCAGGTTGATCTGCGCGATACCAACAGCTGGCGCCTGCGGTTGCACGAGGTCGACACCTCCGAGCTGCTCGAAGTGCACCTCGTCAACGCGATTGCACCTTACATTCTGAATGCGCATCTGAAGCCCCTGATGGTTGCGACACCCGGCGCGCACAAGCACATCGTGAACGTCAGCGCGATGGAGGGTCAGTTCTACCGCACGACCAAGACCGAACGGCATCCGCACACGAATATGGCCAAGGCCGCATTGAACATGATGACGCGCACCAGCGCACCGGACTACTTCCGGGATGGCATTTGCATGAACGCGGTGGACACCGGGTGGATCACGGACGAAGATCCGGCCATCCACGCGGCGCGCAAGGCTGAACTGGGATTCGCGCCACCGCTGGACATCATCGACGGTGCGGCCCGCATCCTCGACCCGATTTTTGCCGGGTGCCACGACGGCACCCCCGTGTGGGGTCAGTTCCTCAAGGACTACCGGCCTGCGCCTTGGTAGCCGCGGTCGCTACTTGGCCGACGGCTCGTCAAACAATTCCAGGAACACGCCCGTATCCGGATCATGCACCATGACCTCGCGCGTGCCGCTGCGCATCGTGACGATGCCGGGCTTCGACACGAGTGTCGCGCCCGCTGCCAGCACCTGCGGCAGCGCCGCCTCCAGATTCGGCACCTGCAGGCCGATATAGCCGACGCCGATGTCGGTGATGCGCGCGCGCGGTGGCGCGCTCTTGCGGTTCTGGAAATCGACCAGCTCCAGGTTCATGCGCAGCTGGGGCGCAATCTCCTGCGGGAATGAGACGTTGAAGAAACGCAGCACATTGCCGTGGCCGCCGACGGCGGAGTCATAGAAATCACCCTTCAGCCACGGCGACGGGGTCTGCGGCCAGATACCGCCGAGCGTCGTGGCGTAGAACGCCTTGGCCTTGTCCGCATCCAGGATGACCAGGCCCATGTGGTTCACGCCCGGCAACAGCGCCGGCTGCGCCGGGCGGCCATCTTGCGCAGGCCGCGCGGGACGCTGATCGATGAGCTCGATATCAAGACCATCCGGGTCCGTCATATACGCCAGCATCCCCTTGGTCTGTCCCGGCGGTGCAATCAGCTTGCCGCCCCAGGAACGCGCGTGCAGCAGTCCCGCCGCCTGCAGCTTCGACCACACCTGATCGGCATCCGCGACGACGAGCCCGAAATGCGTGGCACCGGGCGTCCAGGGTGTGTGGTCGCTGCGATCCGTGCGCTTGATCCCCTTCACCTCGCGCAGGTACACCACGAAGTGCTCTTTGGAATCCGGATTCACCACGTACATCTTGGCCATGCGGGTGGTGAAGCCCTTTACGCCGTAGAGGCCTTCGACGACCGGATCGGTACGCCATACGGGGTTGGCCAGCGGATCCTGGGTAAATCCGATCATCTTGTAGAACGCCACCGAGCGGTCCAGGTCCTTGACCATCCGTCCCACGAATCCGAGGCGCGCGCCCTGCCAGGCGCCGCTTTGCGCCGCTGCGCCGTGCGTGCTCTGGGCGTAGGCAACGGCACACGCCACCGACAGGCACACGCCCAGCAGCCACCTCGGGCTGACTCGATTGCATCGCTTCATGAAGACCCCCTTCAGTTTCGGGGTGCGAACACCCAGGTAACCAAGCGCATATGACCGGTCGAGACTGCGCTCGTCGTCGCGCCGAATACCCGCGCGGGCTGGAAGCGCGAGCGCAGATGCGCGCCCGCGGCCAGGGCCTCACCGAGGGCCTGCGGCCACAACTGCGCGCCCGGCGGATGCTCGGTGTGAAACGCGCTGCGGTAGCCGATTTCGGCCGCACAGCTGCGCATGACCACGTAATCGATCCAGCTCGTCAATCCCGCAATGTGCGCACCGTTGGCCAGCACTTCGCGGCGCAGCCGTGTGTACCAGCGATTGCACAGATCATCCAGCGCACTGACGGGGTGAATATCCGGTCCGCGAAAGCCGCCGCCGAACGCGACGGAAGCCGTGAGACGCTCATCGACCACCACGTGGCCGATCGCGCTGCGCGTGGGCGCGAGCAGTGGTGGCAGAGCGCTCACCCCCGCGATCGCCGCAGCGCCCGCCAGCACACCGCGTCGGGTGATTGATCTGCTCATGAATCGCCACGCCCTAAGCCCATAATGCCTGTGCTAAGTTACCAGAGCATCAGGATGGGCTCAATGAAACAAGGTGGCTGGCCGAGCCTGACACTTATCTATCTGTATGGCGTTGTCAGTGCCGCATCACTGACCAAGGCCATTCCGCTGCAGGCCCATATATCGAGCCTGCCGGGCGCCGCGCCGGCCTTGTTCGGTCTGTTCATTTCATTGATGGCGGTTCTGCCTGCGATCTTCGGCACCCTCTCCGGCGCGGTGATCGACCGGTTGGGTGCCCGCCCCGCCCTGATCCTGGCGGCCCTGATCGGTGCACTGGTCAACGGGCTGTATCGGGTGGCCGACTCCTTCGCGCAGTTTGAGGTCATCCGTGTGGTGGAGGGCTGCATTCCCCTGCTCACCTACGCCGCGGCGCCCGCGCTGATGATCGCGACCAGCGCGCCGGAGCGGCGCAGCGCGGCGATGGCGCTGTGGTCCAGTTACACGCCCGTCGGAACCTCGCTGGGCCTTTTGATGTCGGCAGCGTTTGCCGGCACCGACCACTGGCGCTACGCCTACCTCGCGCATGGCGCCATTTTCGTGCTCCTCGTCGTCGTCGGCCTGGCGCTGCCGAAGGCGGCCGCGGCAGGCTTGCGCACCGCGGGGCCGCGGCGTTCGATACTGGCCTTGCTCAAGTCACCGGAAGGTGCCGGGCCGCTGCGCCTGGCGAGCTCCTTTGGCGTGCTGATCCTGCTCGGTCTGGGCGTCAGCGTCGTCATGCCGCCATACCTCGCGCGGCACTACGGCATGACGCTCAGCGCTGCCTCCGGCATCATGGCCGTCGCCAATGTCGTGATGATCCTCGGCAGCGCCTTGAGCGGCGTGTTTCTGACCCGCGGCGTACGGGCCGCTCCATTATTCGCAGCCTTGGCGGCAGGTGGCTCGATTGCCGGCTTCGCAGTGTTTGCCCCCTGGACCCACCTCGGCCTCACCGTCGCGGCACTGGTGATCTGGCTCACCTGCACCGGAGCGGCCATGGCCGTGCTCGCATCCCTGCTGCCGAAGGTTGCAGGACCCGAGCATCGCGCCTCCACCGCTGGCCTGCTCAGTCAGACCGGCGCACTCACGACCTTCGTCACCTCGCCGTTGTGGCTGGCGGTGCTGGGACTTCATCAATGGCTCGCGCTTTTCCTCATCATTCTGGTCGGCTGGGGACTCAGTGTAATACTGCTCCCCGTGCAGGCCCGAATGGCCAGCCGGTAAACCATGCACAATTTTCCGCGCCCGACCACGCTCACCGTGACCGCACCGCGTACCGCAGTCCCCGGCAATTGCCCCGAGTGCGGCGCAGCGGCGCTCGCCCGCTACCGTGTCATGAGTGAAGGGGGTTGGTGGCTGGTCGTCAAATGCACCCAGTGCCTGCACTCCGTGGCGCGCGAACCTGGCCCGCTGCTCGGCGCGTTCGTGCCGCTGGGAGCCCCGTAGCATGGGCCGCACTCTGTTCAGCGTCGATGTGGGCGGCACCTTTACCGATGTGGTCATGGTGCGCGACGGCATCATCCACGTCACGAAGGTCCCCAGCAATGCCGCCGCGACCCATCTGCCGGTCATCGAAGGCGCGCGTCGCCTGGGCGTGCAGGATGCCGCGGTGTTCAATCATGCCAGCACGAAGGGGCTCAATGCGGTACTGACCCGCTCACTGCCCAAGGTCGGTTTCCTGACCACGCAGGGACACCGCGACATGCTGGATGCGGGTCGCTGCATGCGACCCATGGACAATCAGACCGACGCGCGCTGGCATCGACCCTTCGGCGACGCCGCGCGGCCGCTGGTGCGCCGTTATCTGCGCCGCGGCATCCACGAGCGCATCCTGGCCAGCGGCGCGGTGCTGATCGAACTGGATGAAGCGCAGGCGCGCGCCGAGCTTGAGATCCTCCGGCGCTGCGGGATTCAAGGACTGGCGATCTGCCTCATCAACAGCTTCGTGAATCCGGCGCACGAGCAGCGACTGCTGGCACTCAGCGCCGACGTCTTCGGTGCGAAGTTTCCGGTGTCAGCCTCGTTCCAGGTCGGTCCGCGTGCCAAGGAGTATGCGCGCGCCTCCACCACCGTCATCGATGTGATGATGAAGCTCATCTACGCGGACTACGCGCACCTGCTGGACTCACAGCTGCGCGCCGCCGGTTTTGCGGGCAAGCTGAATTTCGCCGATTGCACGGCGGCGCTGATTCCCTGGCGTGAAGCCGTCACGGCGCCGCACCGCATTCTGTTCGCTGGTCCGGCCGCCGGTGCGGCGGCGTGCTGCGGACTGGGCGCTGCCATGGGCGATGGCAATCTCATCGGTTGTGATGTCGGCGGTACCTCGACCGACGTGACCGTCATCGTCAATGGCGCGCCCTTCATCAACGACAGCTTCGAGATCGAGCATGACCTGCTGGTCAATACTCTGTCCACGGAAGTCGCCAGTGTCGGCGCCGGCGGTGGCAGCATCGTCTCGGTGTCGCCGTCGGGGGATCTGCGCGTCGGCCCGCGCAGTGCGGGCGCGACGCCGGGGCCCGCCTGCTACGGACGCGGCGGCAACCTGCCGACCGTCACCGATGCCTGCCTGCTGATGGGAATCCTGGATCCGGATGCTTTCGCGGACGGCCAGATTCGTCTCGATCCGGGGGCCGCGAGTCGTGCGTTCGAGTCATTGGACTGCCGCATGTCGCACGCAGAGCGCATTCGTTTTGCGTGGAAGATTGCGCTCAACAATATCGCCGAGGAAGTGTCGCGCTGTGCGCTGCGCCATGGCGTCGATATCCGCGACTTCAGCCTGATGGCTTTTGGTGCCGCAGGTCCGATGCTGCTGGCAGGTGTGCTCGAACTGGTGCAGGCGCGACGGCTCATCGTTCCGCCGCACCCCGGACTGTTCTCGGCCATCGGGCTGCTGTCCACGGATTTCGTCTATGCCAACAGCCGCAGCCAATACCAGATGCTGATGCCGGACAGCGGTGCGCTGATTGAATCAATTTTCGCCGGCCTCGAAGCACAGCTGCGCGAACGGGTGGGAAGTGAGGAATGCACAGTCCGGCGCAGTTTTGACGGCCGCCTAGCCGGTCAGAGCTGGGAGACGCCCTTCGTCAATGTGGATACCGCGGCACTCGCAACGCGCGGCCCCACCGCAGTGATTGATGAATTTCACGCCGAATACGCGCGCCGCAATGGCGTGTGCTTCCCCCAGATACCGGTGCAGGGTGTGACCTGGCGGGTACAGGTGATCGTGCCGACGCAGAAGCTCGCCTGGCAAGCATTGCCGGCCTCGCGCGCCCGGCCAACACCCAGCGGCCAGCGGCGGCTGCGCTATCTGGGGCCGCAGGAAATTTCGGCGGCCGTTTTTGCGCGTGCAGCTCTGGGCGCCGGCGATACCCTCGACGGTCCGGCGCTGATCGTCGAACCCCTGGCCACCACCCTGGTCATGCCCGGACAGATGGCCCAGATCGGCGCTGTCGGCGAGATCGTGATCACGGAGGCCGCATGAGTGCCACTGCCCTGCGCGATCTGGACGGTGCCGTTTTTGCGGATATTTATGGCTGCAGCCGCTTCGATGCCACGGTGCTGGGCAATCGCTTCCGCTATCTGCTCGATCATGTCAGCGAGCGTCTGCTGGCCTGTGCCTTCTCGCCGGTGCTGAAGGACTTCTACGATTTTGCGGCGACGCTCACCGGCCCGCCACAGATCGGTTATCCGACGCCGGTGGTCAGCAAGTCCCAGCTGGCCTTCACCGGCACCATGACGGAGTCGATCCGCAACACCATCGAGGAATATGGCGTGGACCGGCTCGGACCCGGGGACGTCATTATCGCGAATGATCCGTACCGCACCGGCACTCATGTCAATGACATGCTGTTCATCCGGCCGGTGTTCCACGGGGCCACGCTGTGCGGCTTCGTCAATCTCAAGGCCCACCAGCTCGACATGGGCGGCTCGGTGGCGGGCGGCTTCTCCGCGCATAAGTTCAGCGTCTACGAGAACGGCCTGGTGCTCTCGCCGCGGGCGCTCATGCGGGCGGGCAAGCCGGTCGCTGAGACCTGGACCTTGATTTTCGACAATGCGCGCTTCGGGGAACTGCTGCGCCTGGACATGCAGACCATCATCGCCTGTCTGGCGCTCGGTGAGTCATTGCTTAAGGACAGCATCGCCCGCTACGGCGAACGCGCCGTGCTCGGCGCCATGCGCTATGTGTGCGACGCCGACGCCGAGCGCATGGCCGCTGCCATCGCCACCTTGCCGGATGGCCAGTGGCAAGGCGCCGCACTGGTGGATTGCGATGCCGTCGATGACCAGGAGGAATACCCGATTCGCTGCACGATCCGCAAACATGGCGCGCGTATCGAAGTGGACCTCTCGGGCACGGCCCGGCAAGCGCGCGGGGCCATCAACGGCACCTACCTCGATGCCAAGACCACCGTCGGCATCGCGCTCAAATACCTGCTCGATCCGGGCGGTGCCTTCACTTCCGGCTGCTACCGTCCCATCGACATCCTCATTCCGGACGGCGCGATATTGTCGGCACTGCCGCCGGAGGGCGTGGTGTTCGCCTATGGCGAGTCCACCAATGCACTGCTGATCGCGATTTTCGCCGCCCTCGCCGTGCCGCTCGGCACGCGCGCCATCGGCGGCGATATCAGCGCGCCGAATCTGCACAGCGCCGTCGGCCGGCGGCCCGACGGGTCACCCTGGGTCTCGATCGTGGCGGGTGGTCAGCATGGGCCATGGGGCGGCACCGATGCGGGGGATGCCGACAGCTACTGCAGCTTCTACCAGGCCAACGGCATGGACACCCCCATCGAGGCGCACGAGGCCGAAATTCCGGTGGTATTCATGCGCCGCGACTATGTGATGGATTCTCCCGGTGCGGGCGCGCATCGCGGCGGCGCCGCCGTCTGCAAGGACACCTACTGGCTCGAACCCGTCGATCATCATCTGTTCACGCTGCGCTTCAAGCAAAGCACCGGAATCGGTGTCAATGGTGGGCGCGATGGCAGCATCGGCGGGGTGTGGCTATGGGACCAGAACGGCGGCAGTGCACAGCGCCCGCCGGCGAAAATCCGCGGTGTCGCCGCCGCTGACTTCGCCGACTCGACGGGCGTCGCCGGCCGCCTCGACCCCGCGACCCAGTCACCGCAGCGGCAGGCTCCCTGGGTGTACTTCGGTCGCCAGCGCTGGCATACCGATCCGTACGCCACGCTGCGCCACATGACCAATTCCGGCGGCGGTTGGGGTGATCCGCGGCTGCGATCCGTCGCGAAGGTGCTCGAAGATGTGCGTGACGGCTACATCTCCATCGCCGGGGCCCGTCGCGATTATGGCGTGATCGTCACGGGCGATCCGGAACGGGATCCGGAAGGGTTGACCGTGGATGAGGCAGCCACGCGCGCGGCGCGCCATCCGTAGCCCGATCTCATCCGCATTGATTTCACCCGCTGGGAAGAGCGGTCGCGATTCCTCGTCGATCCTGGCGCGCGTGGGTAATGTGGACGAATTGGGCGGATGGAGAATATTGGACATTTTAGGTATAGTAATCACCTATGACCACCTCAGCCAAGACCGCCGCTTTTCTGCCCGTGAGGGAACTGCCTCGCACAGCCGCTTCCGATCTCAAGAAGCTCGGATGGCGCGGAATGATGAATGCGTTGCGGAGCAAGGGAACGCTATTGGTCACGAATCACGATGCACCCGAGGCGGTCATCATTCCCGTGGCGGAATATGACGCACTCATGCAAATCGTAGCGCAGTCGCAGGCGCAGATCGAATCGGCGCTGGCGGGACTGCGGAAAAGCTTTGATGAGCGCCTCGCGGTACTTCAGGATCGATCCGCGGCGGATCGCCTGCAATCGGCCGTTCGCGGTCGTGCCAAGTTGAGTGGGAAGGTGAAAGCTGGCTCCGGCTATTGATGAGACGCCCGGTTCTCTATGTTCTTGCTGGCGTAAACGGTGCCGGCAAAAGTTCAATCGGAGGAGCCCTCCTCGAGCGCAGCGGACTGACTTGGTTCAACCCGGATGCGTTCGCACGCGAATTCAAGGCTGTAACGGGGCGCAACCAGGAAGCGGCAAATGCGCATGCGTGGCAGGAGGGCATACGGCGCCTCGACGATGCGATCGCCAAAAACCTGAACTACGCCTTCGAAACCACCCTGGGGGGCAAGACCGTGGCGGCAAAGATTCTGGAGGCCACCAAATCGCATGACGTGTTGATTTGGTTCTGCGGGCTGTCATCGCCAGAACTGCACATTGCGCGCGTCAAAGCACGCGTTGCGGCGGGTGGCCACTCTATTCCAGAAGAAAAGATCCGAGAGCGCTATCCACTGGCACAGGTGAATCTCATCAGGCTGATGCCGCACGTCGCCTATATCAAGGTCTACGATAACAGTATCGAGGCAGCCACCGACGGAACGATTCCGGACCCTCTACTCGTACTTGCGATGGAGAACCACCGGGTGGTATCGCCTGCTCCCGACGATTTCAAAGCATTGCGAAGCGCGCCGGAATGGACCAAGGCCATCCTTGAAGCCGCGCTACGCGGGACTTCTTCGTAGTTAGGCCTTTTTCGCCCGCTCGCAGCGGCGCCGATCGCGTTCGGTTGCATAGGGTGGCTTGCCGAGAATCATGCGGCCCATCATCTCGCGCGCCTTCGAGGCGCTGACATCCGTCGGTAGCGAGGCCACGATCGCTTCGCCGCGCGCGGCAAACTCCGGTTCAAACTCCGGGGTCGTGAGTACGTACAGGTCATTGTTGCGCACCCCGCGCAGAACGCGCCGTCCCGCATCCAGCGGATCCATGCCGGGCGGTGCGCCATGCGACTCGCTCATCGCCTTCTGCATCTGCGCCATCATCGCCGGATCCATCTTGAATCCCGGATCGACCTTCGCGGCCGGGGCGGCCCCGCCCGGGCGGTTGCGTGCGGAGCTGCCGATATTGGTGTTGACGATGCCCGGACAGAACACGGTCACGCCGATATTGGTGTCGGCAAGTTCCGCGCGCAGCGCCTCCATCATGCCCACCACCGCAAATTTTGATGCGGTATAGACTCCGGCCGGCGCGTGTCCCAGCAGTCCCGCCAGGGAGGATACGGATACGATCTGGCCGCCTTCGCCCTGCGCCTGGATGCGCGGCAGGAAGCAGCGCACGCCGTTGAAGACGCCGCCCGCATTGACACTCATCGCCCAGTCCCAGTCCTCATAGCTGGCACGGGACAGGCCGCCGATGACGGCGACGCCGGCATTGTTGACCAGCACGTGGACCTTGCCAAATACCTGGGCGGTCTCATCCGCGGCCCTCTCCATTGCGGCCCGGTCCGTGACATCCAGGTTGATGGCATGCACGCGGTCCGCCGCGCCCTGCAGCAGCTTCATCGCCTCATCCAGGTGCGAGCGGGTGCGATAGGTGATGACGACCTTCATGCCGGCGTCGGTAAAGGCACGCGCGATGCCCAGCCCGATGCCGCTGTCGCCGCCGGTGATGAACGCAACCTTGCCCGCGACGTCGCGCATCGGCGTCGGCACGACCGGGCAGTTGTCCGGCGCTGCGGCGACCGCCCGGCCGGTGGCAACGATCCCGGCGGCAGCGGTCGCCGCCGTCGCCAGCGCCGCCGTCCCCAGAAATCCGCGACGCGCCTGCCCATCTGCGGTCAGCGCCTCTGCGGTCAAGGGGCCCTTGTTCCTGTTTTGGCTCATAATCCCTCCCGAAAATGGTCGGTGAACCTCAACACAGCGATCATCAGCGGTCAACTTCAGGTGATGACAGGTCGCCACAGCCCTTTGAACCCCTCGTAGGTGACGGCCCTTCGGGCAATCAGGCACACTGCGCGCCAGCAAATCGAGCGGTTGCAAAACCAACACCATCGCAGGCACATCCATGAAAGATTCCCCTCAGAAGCCCACGGACATTCTCCATACCCTGGACCGGTTCGCAGCCGAACGCCGCCGCTTCCTGGCGGAAGGTTCCGTGTATGGCGCCGGGATCCTGGCCAGCCTCGGACTGAGTCAGTACGTGCGCGCGCAGGGCGGCCCGCCCGCCCCCGGGTCCGGACCGGCGGGGTTCGTGCGCCCGCCGCCGCCACCGGAACCGGCCTTTTCCCAGCGCGCGCCGCTGCACGATCTGAAGGGCAAGGTGGCCTACATCACCGCCTCCTCCGACGGCATCGGCTTAGGGATCGCGCGCGCGGCCTCCGCCGCCGGAATGAAGGTGTGCATCGGCTATCGCAACGAGGATCGCCTCAAGGCCGCGCTACCGCTGTTCAAGGCGGGCAATGCGGGCGTGTTGCCCATCAAGCACGACGTGACCGACCGGGACGGGTGGGCGAAGGCACTGCAGACCATCAATAGCCAGTTCGGCAACCTGCACCTGGTGGTCAACAATGCGGGGCTGAAGACCGGTGCGCGCGCCAGCATGGTGTCGGCCAAGGATTGGGATGATGCGGTAGCCGTGAACTACACCGCCACCTACAACAGCGTCGCGGTGTGTCTGCCGCATATGCTGCAGCACGGGGAAGGCTCGCAGATCGTGGTGACCTCCTCCATGAGCGGGCTGCTGCCGGGCGGACCCCTGGGCGTCTATACGGCGACCAAGATCGCGGCCGTCGGCCTGATCGAAGCGCTGCGGGTCGAACTGGAAGGCACCACCGTCGGCACCTCGGCCTTCTGTCCGGGGGGTGTCAATACCGACAACTACCAGGATACCGGACAAACCAATCCCTACCGCGCCGAGCAGGCTGCGGCGCGGGCCAGGGCTGCGGCGGCCCGGCCAGCGGGTTCATCCGCGCCACCGCCCCGGCGCCCGTTCAACGGCCCGCCGCCGGGCATGGACCCGATCGAGGCCGGCGAACGGGTGCTGAACGGCGTCATCCACAATGACCTGTTCATCATCACGCACCCCGAGTACATGCCCGGCACCCAGCAGCGCTTCGACGCCATGCTGGACTCCGAGCCCAAGGGAGAGGCCCCCGTCAATCCGGATCGGGTGCGCGGTGAGACCCGCGTCCTGACCTGCGGCATCTACCGGCGCGAAAGCGCGCACCGGAAGGAAAAGCGCAAGTCGTTCCGCAGCGTGACCCTCGACACCTGATACAGAACATTTACGGACGTACTCCCATGAAAACCCGCGATCCCTCCCGCCGCGAATTTCTCGGCAACACCCTGGGCATTGGCACCGGCACCCTGCTCGCCGGCTTAGGGCTGGCGCAGCACGCCATGGCACAAACCCCGCCGCCCGCCGCCCCGGCCGCTCCCAACGGTCGCCCCCCGCGCCCGCCGGAGCCAGCCTTCTCGCAGCCGCCGCCGCTCAAGGACCTCAAGGGCAAGGTTGCCTATATTTCCGCCTCCTCCGATGGCATCGGATTGGGGATCGCGCGTGCGGCCTCCAACGCCGGGATGAAGGTCGTTATCGGCTATCGCAACGAGGAGCGCCTCAAGGCGGCGCTGCCGCTGTTCAAACCCGGCAATGCCGGCGTGATGTCCTTCAAGCATGACGTGACCGATCGCGATGGCTGGAAGGCAATGGTCGAGGCGGTCAAAGACAAGTTCGGCAAGCTGCACCTGGTGGTCAACAATGCCGGCATCAAGACGCTGCGCCAGGCCAGCCAGGCGAAGTTTGATGAATGGGACAACGCAGTCGCCGTGAATTTCACGGCCATCTACAACAGCGTTGCGGCCTGCCTGCCCCACATGCTCGAGCACGGGGAAGGCGGTCACTTCGTCACCACCGCCTCCATGGGTGGACTGCTGCCGGGCGTCAATGCCGGTGTGTACACGTCGACCAAGATCGCCGCGGTCGGACTGATGGAAGCGCTGCGCGTGGAACTCGAATCGACCAACATCGGCACCGGCGTGTTCTGCCCCGGCGGCGTCAACACCGACAACTACGTCGGGATGGAGGAGCCCAATCCCTTCCGCAAGCCACGCCCGGGGGTCACCCCGGCGATGCTGGCGCGCATGGCCGCAACGTCCATGAGCCCACTGGAGGCCGGTGAGCGCGTCATGAACGGGGTCGTGAACAACGACCTGTTCATCCTCAGCCATCCGGAGTTCGGGCCGGGCATGAAGGAACGGTTTGACGCGATCATGGACTCCACGCCCTCGGTCGAAACGCCCATTCCGCCCGATCGCATCGCCTACGAGCGGGTCGTTCTCAGCTGCGGCATCTACCCGCGCGAAATCGCCCATCGCAAGCCGAAGCGCAGAAGTTATCGCACGGTCTGAAGGCTGACGCATGGCAGACCCGTCCGGCTGGATCACGATTCGCTCGACTGGCCTGTCTGCCACCATCGACCCGCTGGGCGCCCAGCTCTCCGGCCTGCGCGATGCCGACGCGCGGCAGTTGCAGTGGCAGGGGGATCCGGCGGTGTGGGCCGGTCGGGCGCCGCTGCTGTTCCCCATCGTCGGCATGCTCGCCGGCGGCCAGTACCGCAGCGGCGGACGCAGCTTCTCGCTGCCGCGGCACGGATTCGCGCGCGTGCGGCGCTTCGCGGTAACCGACGCCGGCCCGGCCAGCGCCACCTTCCGCTTGAGCGCCGATGCGCAAACGCTGGCGGTATACCCCTTTCAGTTTGAACTGGACGTGAACTTTGCCGTCGAGGGCGCGACCCTGTCGGTCACCAGCTGGATACGCAATCGCGGCGATCACGACATGCCGGCGAGTCTGGGCTATCACCCGGCCTTCGCCTGGCCGCTGCCCTACGGGCAGGAGCGCGCGGCCCATTTCATCGAATTCGAAGCCGACGAACCCGCGCCCATCCGCGCCCTGGACGGCAATGGGCTGCTCAGCCCGCAGCGCCTGCCGACGCCGGTGGAGAATCGCAGGCTGACACTGCGCGATGAACTCTTCGCTGCCGATGCGCTGATTTTCGACCGGATCGTCAGCCGCACCGTTACGTATGGGAGCGAGGTGGGGCCGCGCATCGCACTCAGTTTCCCGGGCGTCCCCTACCTGGGGGTGTGGACCAAGCCGGGCGCGAACTTCATCTGCATCGAACCGTGGCACGGCCTGACGGATCCGCAAGGATTCAACGGTGAACTGCAGGACAAACCCGGCAGCCTCATCATCCCGCCCGGCCAGGTCGTGGCCATCGCAATGGCGCTTACCTTGCTGCCTTGAGGATCGGTGCAACGGCTGAGCGGGTGATCGTGACCTCGCCGGCCTCGAGCATGTTGATGCTCTTTTTCACGGTGTTCACATGCTCGCGCATCAGAAATTCCACGCGCGTGGCTTGTGCGCTTTCGAAGGCATCGCAAATGGCGTGATGCTGCTGGTGTGCGATCCACAGCGCCTCAAACATCGAGTCAAGTTCGGTCGCATCAAAGGCGATGGCGGCGGCCGCGGCGAACGGAATGCTGGCGATGTGATCGATGGCATCCGCGGTGACGGGGCTGTCCGCGGCAGCAATGATCAGGGCGTGGAAGCGCCCATTCATGGCGCCATAGGCGGCCTCATCGGATTCGACCAGGTGGCCCTTCGCGAAAATCAGGTCCCCCTCCTGCAGGCATTCACGCAGCTGTGCGAGAAATGCCGGCGGCGCGCCACGCTCGACGATACGGCGGGCCGCAAATCCCTCCAGCAGCCCGCGCACATCAATGGCGTCGAGAATGTCTGACCGGGTGAACGTGCGCACCACGTATCCGCGCGTGCCGGATTCGACCAGCAGCCCTTCGCGGGCCAGCAACGGCAGCGCCTGCCGGATGGGCGTACGCGACATGCCGAGCGCCGCGGCCAGCATGGCTTCGGCCACACGCTGGCCACCCTGCAAGCGGCCGCGCAGGATCATTTCACGGATACTCACGGTCGCTCGGGCCAGCTGCGTGTCTGTCACAATCTCAAGCCTTTTCAATCAGTTGCCCGTGATTCTGGGCCGTACGCGGGCAACGCGGTAATCATGTTAATTAAACTGCACCGACTTGACCAATCGGGATCCCATTTGTAGATTGCCGGCTCATCTGTTTATTCCTGGCGCGCACCCAATATACCAACAGCCAGGAACCGCAGCGCACGCGCGCAACACCAGAGGACTCATGTAAATGGCTACGATCGTGGGCGGCATTGCCACCTCGCACACTCCGACCATCGGCTTCGCCCTGGACGCCAACAAGCATGACGATCCGGTGTGGGCACCGATCTTCGCCGGCTATCGCCCCGTGCAGGAGTGGCTGGCGAAGAAGCAGCCCGATGTCCTGTTCGTCATCTACAACGATCACATCACTTCCTTCTTCTTCGATCACTATTCGCAGTTCGCCTTGGGCGTCGGCGATCGCTACTGGCCCGCGGATGAAGGCGGTGGTCCGCGCAAACTTCCCGAGATTGCCGGGCATCCGGACCTGGCGCGGCATATCGCGATGGGCCTGGTGGCCGATGAGTTCGACCTGGGGTACTTCCAGGCGAAGGGTCTGGACCATGGATGCTTCTCGCCGCTGTCGCTGCTGTGGCCGCGCGAAAACGCTCGGTGGCCGGGCGCCATCGTGCCGCTGCAGGTGGGCGTGCTGCAGTTCCCGATCCCCTCCGCACGGCGCTGCTTCAAGCTCGGCCATTCGCTGCGCAAGGCCATCGAGAGCTACCCGGCGGACCTCAAAGTCGCGATCGTCGGCACCGGCGGGCTGTCGCACCAGATCCACGGCGAGCGCGCCGGCTTCAACAACACGCCCTGGGACATGGAGTTCCTGGACCTGATCGAGAAGGATCCGCAGAAGCTCACCGAAATCTCGATCGCGGACTACGCCCGGCTGGGCGGTTGTGAAGGCTCCGAGGTCATCATGTGGCTGGTGATGCGCGGGGCTTTGAACCAGCGCGTGAAGAAACTGCACCAGGCCTACTACCTGCCCTCGATGACCCCGATCTGCACCGTGATCTTCGAGAACGAGCCGGATGAAGGCACCGGCGAAGCCGTCGAGGCATATCGCAAGCGCATCGGACATGAATGGGCGGGCATGGATGAGATTCCGGGCACTTACCCCTTCACACTCGATCGCAGCGTCAAGGCCTACCGCCTGAATCATTTCCTGCACCAGCTGATTCAGCCGCAGGTGCGCGCGCGCTTCCTGACCGAGCCCGAAGTGTTGTTCGAGGAGGCCGGACTCACCACCGAAGAGCGCGACATGCTGCGCACGCGTGACTGGCGCGCACTCATCCACTATGGCGTGATCTTCTTCCTGCTGGAGAAGCTCGGCGCCGTCATCGGCACCACCAATCTGCACATCTACGCGGCCATGCGCGGCCAGTCGCTGGAGGACTTCCAGAAGACGCGCAATTCGCAGATCCTGTATTCGGTGGCCGGCGACCTGGCCCCCGCAAAACCTGCCTGAGGTTCGCTACAGCGCGTCGCGCACCTGCGCGGTGAGCGCAAACGAGCGCAGGCGTGCCTGGTGGTCATGAATATGCCCGCTGATGATGAGTTCGTCAGCGGCCGTTCTGGCGAGAAAGGCGCGCACGCCCTGGGTCACGGTCGCCACGCTGCCGACGAATGAACACTCCAGGGCCTGCGCCAGCCCGGCACGTTCGGTCGGCGTGGTGAGCGCATCAATCGATGCCACCGGCGCCGGCAAGGGCCCCGGCTCGCCGCGGCGCAGGCGTACAAACGCCTGCTGCAACGAGGTGAACAGATACCGCGCCTCCTCATCCGTCGGTGCGGCGATGATGTTTGCCGCCACCATGGCGTGGGGGTGCTGCAGCTGAGGCGAGGGTTTGAAGCGCGTGCGATAGATCTGCAGCGCAGTGAGTAACGCATCGGGGGCGAAGTGCGAGGCGAATGCGAACGGCAGGCCCAGCGCCGCGGCCAGTTGTGCGCCGAACAGGCTCGAGCCGAGGATCCACAGCGGCACATTCAGGCCCTCGCCGGGAATGGCGCGCACCGCCTGACCGGGCACGGTCGGGGCGAAGTACCCCTGCAGTTCCATGACATCCTGTGGAAACTGTTCCGCGCTGCTTGCCAGGTCGCGCCGCAGCGCGCGCGCGGTGACCATGTCCGTACCCGGCGCCCGACCCAGCCCCAGATCGATCCGATCCGGAAACAGCGTCGCCAGCGTGCCGAACTGTTCGGCGACCACCAGCGGTGCGTGATTCGGCAGCATGATGCCGCCGGAGCCGACGCGGATCCGGCGCGTGCCGGCCGCGACATGACCGATCACCACCACGGTCGCGGCACTGGCGATGCCGGTCATGTTGTGGTGCTCCGCGAGCCAGAATCGCTGGTACCCCAACTCCTCCACATGCTGCGCAAGTTCCAGCGTGTTGCGCAGGGCATCGGCAGCGCTGCCCCCGGCCACGATGGGTGACAGGTCGAGTACCGAAAAGGGAATGCTCATGGTGCGCCGAAGTATACTGGCGCGCCGAACGGGCCGTACGGAGAGCCGCTTTCATGAGATTCGCTGCCCTGCTGTTGATGGCGGGACTGACACTGGCCAGCACCGTTGCCGTCGCGGCGGACAGCGTCGATCCGGGACTTGTCGCCGCGGTGAACAGTAATTTCCGCTCCGCCGCCGACAAGGCGCGCGACCCCTACCGGCACCCGCTGCAGACGCTGACCTTCTTTGGCCTCAGACCGAATATGACGGTGGTGGAGCTGTGGCCCTCCGGCGGCTGGTACACCGCCATCCTCGCCCCCTACCTGCACGACCGCGGCACCTTGTATGCCGCGGGGATGGATCCTGATGCCGACCTCACCGCCATGCTGGCGGCCCATCCGGACGTGTACGGCAAGGTCCAGGTCACGGTGCTGGCGCCGCACAAGATGCAGATTGCACCGGATGGCACGGCCGACATGGTCGTGACCTTCCGCAATCTCCACAACTGGGTGGTGGCCGGAATCGAAAAGGATGCGCTGGCGGCGGCGTTTCGCGCCCTGAAACCCGGCGGCATTCTGGGGGTCGAGGAGCACCGGAACAATGATCCGGATTTCATCCCCAAGACCCCTGAGGTTGGCTACGTCGGCGAACAGTACACCATCGAGCTGATTCAATCCGCCGGTTTCCGACTCCTCGGACAGACCAACGTCAACCGCAACCCGAAGGACACCAAGGATTACCCGAAGAATGTCTGGAGCCTGCCGCCCACCTATGCGGAGGGCGACAAGGATCGTGCGCGGTATGCGGCGATCGGGGAGTCTGATCGCTTCACGCTGAAGTTCATGAAGCCGAAGAGCTGACCGGCCAGCGCGCACCGGCAGCCCTGGAGTCAAACCTCAGTTACGGCTGGCCTCGAACAAAAACCAGGCGCGCCGTTCGGTCTCGTCAATCCAGTTCTCGAGCAGACTGGCCGTGGCGATGTCGTTGAGCTCATCGACGACCTCATGGACTTCGCGCAGACGCGCCGTCAGAGACTGGTTGTCCTCGCGCAGTTCCGCGAGCATGTCACGGGCATCGACATAGTCCGCATCATTGTCCTTGATGCGCTGCAGGCGCGCGATGTGACCGATCGAACGCAGCGTCATGCCACCCACCTTGCGGATGCGCTCGGCGATGGGGTCCGTCATGGCGTAGATCTGATCGGCCTGCTCATCCAGCAGCAGGTGGTAGTCGCGGAAATGCGGTCCACTCATGTGCCAGTGGAAATTCTTGGTCTTCATGTACAACGCGAAGACATCGGCAAGAATCGCATTCATGCCACCTTCGATGCTCTTGGAGGCGGCGGCGCCCAGATCGCTGGGCGTGATCAGCGGCGCCTTGCGGCGCTGTTGCAGGTCGGACTTCTTTGCGCTGCCCATTGGGTATCAATCTCCATAGACGAACTGACGGGGGGAGCCCATGAACTTACATCCTTAACCGCGCGCGAACAACTGGCCGGGGTCCTGGAAGGCTTTGAACTCCAGGGCGTTCCCGGAGGGATCAAAAAGAAAAAAGGTTGCCTGCTCCCCCACCTGCCCCTGGAAGCGGATGCCCGGCGGGATGACAAACCTCTGTTGCGCCGCGGTGAGCCGCTCGGCCAGGCTATGCCACGCCTGCCACGGGAGCACGACGCCGAAGTGCGGGACCGGAACATCATGACCATCCACCGCATTCAGGGCCTGGACATGCGCCCGGCGTGACCGATCCAGATGCGCCACCAACTGGTGGCCGAACAGGTCGAAGTCCACCCACTCGGCGCTGCTGCGCCCCTCCGGGCAACCGAACAGACCCCCGTAGAAGCCGCGGGCCGCAGCCAGGTCGTGTACCGGGATGGCCAGATGAAACGGCGACAGGGTCATCAGAAGCGGCCGCTTTGATAGTCCGCAAAGGCCTGCCGCAGCTGATCCTGCGTGTTCATGACAAACGGCCCATGGCGCGCCACGGGCTCGTGCAGCGGGCGGCCTGCCACCAGGATTGCCCGGGCCGCGGCGGCTGCGGCCTGTAACCGCACCTGGGCGCCGTCGGTGAGCACCGCCAGCGTGTGCGATGCCAGGCGCACGGCCTGACTGCCCGTCCCCACCGACAGCTCGCCTTCAAACACATAGACGAAGGCGGAATGTCCCGGCGGCAGTGGATGCACGAAGCCGGCCTGCGCATCGAGCTCGATGTCCAGGTAGGTCGGATCCGTGGCCGGCTGCACCACCGGCCCGATGACCGGCCCGACCTGTCCGGCAATCACCTTCACGTGCACACCCCGCGCCGGGCTCACCATCGGAATGCGCTCCGGGCCAAACTCCTGATAGGCCGGCTCGATCATTTTTGCGCGCGCCGGCAGGTTCAGCCACAGCTGGAAGCCGCGCATGCGGCCTTCCTGCTGCTCGGGCATTTCTGAATGCACGATGCCGCGACCGGCGGTCATCCACTGCACGGCGCCGGCCACCAGCACGCCTTCATGGCCGTGGTTATCCTGGTGACGCATGCGGCCATCGAGCATGTACGTGACCGTTTCAAAGCCCCGATGCGGATGTGCCGGAAATCCGGCGATGTAGTCCCCGGGACTGTCCGTTCCAAACTCATCCAGCATGAGGAATGGATCCAGATCCGCAAGTGCCGGCTGGCCGATGACGCGCGTGAGCTTCACGCCCGCCCCATCCGAGGTCGGCATGCCGCGAACCTGCTGAATCACTCTGCGATCACTTTCCATGCTCGAAGCCTACTCCCAGGAACGACAAATGATAATGCGGCTCAATAGGAAGCCTGCGGGGCCGAAGGGTGCGACCGTGAAGGTCGCGGTGGCACCGGGACCTTACCGCAAGGCGTGCTGCACGCGGTCTTCGAGGGGCGGCGGGCCCACCTGCCGGCCGTCCGCGCCACGCTGGACTACCTGGCCGAGTGGCTTGCCCGTGCGCAGCCCCGTCAGGTTGTTGGCGAATTCTCGCGTGCAGCTCTCCCAGCTCGAGCGCAGCGCGCGCGCCCGGCAGGCGGCCGGATCAAGCCGCAGCGCGCGGTGCGCGGCACGCGCGAGGTTCTCCTCCAGCGCGCCTGTGACTCCATCCTCGACGACATCGATGGGGCCCGTGACGGGATAGGCGGCCACCGGGAGCCCGCAGGCCATGGCCTCCAGATTCACCAGTCCGAAGGTATCGGTGCGGCTCGGAAACACGGACACATCGCCGGCCGCCAGGTGGGCCGCGAGATCCTCGCCAAAACGATATCCGGCAAATACCGCATCGGGGTAACTCGCCTGCAGACGTACGCGCTCCGGGCCATCGCCCACCACGAGCTTCGAGCCCGCCCAGGGCATTTTCAGGAACGCGTCGATGTTCTTCTCCACCGCCAGGCGCCCGACGTACACCGCAACGGGACGCGGCAGATCCAGGAACTGTTTGGACTGTGGACGGAACAGCCGGGTATCCACACCGCGCTGCCAACGCGCGACATTGCGAAAGCCCCACTGTTCGAGCTCACCCTGCAGAGTTGGGGTACTGACCATGCACACGCGCGCCGCCCCGTGAAAGTAACGCAGCCAGCGATAGGTCAGGCGCAGCGGAATCGGCAATCGTGAGCGCAGGTATTGCGGGAACTGCGTGTGGTAGGAGGTCGTGAAGTACAGGCCGCGGCGTACGCAGTAGCGGCGCGCCGCGATCCCCAGCGAGCCCTCGGTGGCAATATGGATGGCATCGGGGGCAAACGCCTCGATGGCGCGCGCGACCTTTGCAGCCGGGAACAAGGCAAGCCGGATTTCCGGATAGCTCGGACACGGCAGTGTGCGAAATCCAACGGGTGTGATCAGCCGGATCTCGTGGCCGAAGTCACGCAGGCAAGACACGGTGTGCGACAGGGTTCGCACGACGCCGTTGGTTTGCGGTCGCCATGCATCCGTGACAATGAGAATCTTCATGCGCCCGGCATGATTGCCCGGATTCGTGACGGTTCGATGACCGCAGTGTCATGTTCCCGTAAATATTTTGAGATATCTGCTTCATGCCGGTGTCTGAAACACTGTCTACGCAATGCAGAGGTATTCGAATGCAAACTTTCTGGCGGGCGCTCCAATCCCAGCGCTGGGACGATCATCGTTACTATCATCACAGCCGCATCAATCAATCGCTGCACCTGCTCAGCGCGCTGAGCTTCCTGGCCTCTTACGCCGTGGTTTGGAAAAGCCCGACGCTTGCGGCCATGCTCGGGTGGCTCGTGGCCATGGTCAGTCGTCAGTCAGGCCACTTCTTCTTCGAGCCGAAGGGCTATGACAGCGTCAATCACGCGACCCACGAACATAAGGAAGACATCAAGGTGGGCTATAACCTGCGCCGCAAGGTCGTGCTGCTCGCCGTCTGGGCGCTGGTCCCCGCCGTGCTGTGGTTGAGCCCGAACCTGTTCGGCCTGTTTCAGGCGCCTGCCACCCGCGCCGAGTTCATCAGCAATGTCGGCGTTCTATGGCTATCCGTGGGAATCGGCGGCCTGCTGTTCCGCACCGTGCAGCTGTTCTTCATCCGCGACGTGCAGACGGGGCTGGTGTGGATCACCAAGATCATCACGGACCCGTTCCACGATGTGATGCTGTACTACCGCGCCCCGCTGGCGCTGTTGCGCGGCGAACTGATCGACCCGATGGATGACGTGCTCCACCAGGCCTGAAGCACTTCGCGCAGCAATCGACGGCGGATCGCGCGGTTGGTGAGGTCCGGATCGGACCACCACCAGCCGTCGCGCTCCATGTCGCGTGCGGCGGCGACAATCCGCTCGACCACTTCTGCAAAATCCGCATCGGTGTAATTGTGGCTGAAGATGAAGCGACCGGTCCCCACCCAGCTCAGGGCGAGCCCGTGCGCACGCAGGTAGTACTGGAACATCCAGTTGTACTGCGAAGCGCGGGTATAGCCCACCGTCCAGATCGAGGACAGGTTGGCCACCTGCAGCGGCAGATTGTGCGCCACCAGGCGCGCGTTGAGTGCCGCGGCGCGCGCATTCCACACTGCATCGAGGTCGCGGTACATGTGCTGCACGGCCTCATCGGTCAGGTGCTGCAGGAACTCATGCATCGCCCCCATCACGTAGGGATGCGAATTGAAGGTTCCCCGGGCGAGACAGACATCCCCCGGATGCCCGTCGCGATAGCGCCGCATGAGATCCGCGCGTCCGCACACCACCCCGACCGGCAATCCACCGCCGAGCGTCTTGCCGTACGTGACCAGGTCCGCACGCACGCCGAAATACTCCTGCGCGCCACCCACAGCCAATCTGAATCCCACGAACACTTCGTCGAAGATCAGCACGATTCCGCGCGCCGTGCAGACTGCGCGCAGCTGCCGCAACCAGGCGCTGTAGGCGGCACGATCGAAACTCGCGTGGCGGGCGCTGTCCACGAGCGCGCCATCACTGGGCGCATTGGCGTTCGGATGCAGGGCCTGCAGCGGATTCACCAGCACGCAGGCGATGTCACGACGCAGGCGCAGAACCTTCAAGGTCTGCGCGCTCATCTCCTTGAGCGTGTAGGTGTCGTGCGCCGTCGCCGGATTGCCGACTCCCGGCTGCACATCGCCCCACCAGCCATGATAGGCGCCGCAAAAGCGCACCAGGTGGCGGCGACGGGTGTGATAGCGGGCCAGCCGCACCGCCTGCATGACGGCCTCCGTGCCGGACATGTGAAAGGACACCTCGTCCATGCCGGAGATTTCACGCAGGCGGCGCACGTTGTAGGCCATCACCGGGTGATAGGTGCCGAGTACCGGACCCAGGTCGTGCACCAGCTCGGCGCCGCGCGCCATGCACTGCTTGTAGAAATCGTAACCGAAGACATTGACGCCGTAGGATCCGGCCAGGTCGTAGAACTCATTGCCATCCAGGTCGGTGAGGCGCACGCCCGAGGAGGCCTGCAGGAACGAGCCGGCCTCCAGATTGTCGCGCACGATGCGGCTGAACTGGAAGGGCACGCGATAGCGCGCCGTGAACTGCATGTCGGATACCGACTGCGCGACCTGGGCCGTCAGTCCGGCAGAGCGCGCGAAGCGCATCGCGAACACTTCGCAAAGCCGGGTGAATCCGGCGCGGCGCCGGGCCGCCACCGCTTCCGGTGCCGCGTCCGCCACGAAGAAGCGTGCGGTGGAGTATTCGTAGAACGGCAGCACACGGGCGATGCGGCGCGACCAGCGGGCATGCCCGGCAAGCGAGCGATGCTTGGCAGCCGAGAGGGCGAGGCGCAGCCGTGCCTGGGCCAGCAGCCACAGCGTCAGCAGGGCCGCGGGAATCAGCAGCAGGTATGCATTCATGCCCGGAAAAATATTGCATGGGAATGACATTCCGATGACGGTCCGAGCCGCCATCAGCCGTCTGGTGCAGCACGAGGATCTCAATTTCCTGCTGACCAACCGGATTCCGCGCCGCTGGCTGACCCTGTTCGTGGGCTGGCTGAGCAAAATCGAGCGTCCGCTGGTCAGTGTGCCGGCCATCGCGCTGTGGCGATTGTTCTGCGATGTGGACCTGCGCGATGCGCGCGCGACGCATTTCCGCAGCCTGCATGAGTGCTTCACCCGCCAGCTCCGGGAGGGCGCCCGGCCGATCGACCCCGATCCGGCAGTGGTGGTCTGCCCGAGCGACGGCATTGTCGGCGCCTCGGGCAGGGTCGTGGCCGGTGAGTGCCTGCAGGCCAAGGGAGCCCCCTACACGCTCATGGACCTGCTGGCCGATCACGACCTGGTGCGCCAGTACCAGCGGGGGTCCTACGTGACCCTGCGACTGACGGCCGGCATGTACCACCGCTTCCATGCACCGCATGATTGCCAGGTCGAGCAGGTCACCTACATCTCCGGTGACACCTGGAACGTCAATCCCATCGCCGTGAAGCGCATCGAAAGCCTGTTCTGCAAAAACGAACGCGCCGTCATCCGCCTTAAGCTTGAGCCCTCAGGCCATATCGTCACGCTGGTCCCGGTCGCAGCCATACTCGTCGCCAGCATCCGCTTGAACTTCCTGAACGTGCTGTTGCACTTACGCTATCGTGGTCCGAATCACATTCCGTGCACCGCGAAGCTGAAGCGCGGCGAGGAAATGGGCTGGTTCCAGCATGGCTCAACCATCATTGCCTTTGTCCCGCCCGGCGTGCGCCTGGCCGATGGCCTGAGCGCCGGGACTACCGTGCGCATGGGGCAGGCGCTGTTCAAACTGACGGATGAACGGCACAGTGAGCGCAGATGAGCAACCGACCCCTCGCCGTCATTACCGGCACGACGCATGGCATCGGCACCGTGACCAGCCATGCGCTGGCGCGTGGCGGGTATGATCTGGCGATGCTGTGTCGCAATCTCGTGACCGCAGCGATGCTCGCACGGGAGATTATGCAGCGCGCCCCCGGCAGTCAGGTCGAAGTGGTGCACTGCGACCTGGCGGATTTGTCCAGCGTGCGCAGCGCGGCGCACGCGCTGTTGAACCGCCACCGGCCGATCGATCGACTGATCAACAATGCCGGCATCGTGAGCACCCGCAGGCGATTTTCGGTGGATGGCCATGAACTGACCTTCGCGACCAATCACCTGGGCCCCTTCCTGCTGACGCGGCTGCTGCTGCCCGCGCTGAGCGCTACGGCCCGTATCATCAATGTTGCATCAAAGGTGCATTACCGCGGACGCATGGACCTGGACACCGTGGACGATCCCCGTGCCCGCTACAGCAGCGTCGCCGCGTATTCGCGCTCAAAGCTCGCAAACGTTCTGGACACCTTCGCACTGGCCAGACGGATGGCCGGCAACGGCATAACCGTCAATTGCCTGCATCCGGGGGTCGTCGCCACGAACCTGCTGCCCGGCTGGCTGAATCTCATCCGGCCGCTGTTCAAGCGGGTGATTCTGAGCGCCGAACAGGGGGCGCGCACGACACTGTATCTCGCGTTGGAGCCGCAGGCCGGCGCGCTGCACGGTGAGTACCTGGATGAGCACCAGCAGGTGCAACCGGCAGCAGCAGCGGCGCGTGACCTGGCCCTCCAGGAGCAGTTACTGGCGTGCAGCGCCCGGTGGACGGGTCTCGATCAGGCCAGCGCCTGAGCGGAAACGCAGTTGCACATCCTGAACCACCCATCCGAGCCCCTCGTACAGAGCGCGCCGCGAGAGCACCACGGCATCGGCGTTCGGCACATAGGCCATGATGCCGATCTCACGTTGCGTACCGATGTCCGCCGGTGCGGGCACCGTATCGATCCCCGCCTGGTCGAATTCCACCACCGCGCGGGCCATGTGCGCGGCGGAGGTCACGAGCAACACCTTCTGCACGCCCGCACGCACGAGAATAGCGGCGGAAAACTGGGCGTTCTCGTGGGTGTCCCGCGAGCGGTTCTCCACCCATCGGGCGGTGACTCCCAGGTCCTGGTGCATGAAGTCACGCATCGAGGCCGCCTCGAAGCGGCTGCCGGAAATCAGCACTGGCAGCTGCGTCAGGCGGGCCAGCCGTGCCCCGTACACGAGCCGCTCAAGGCTGGTGGCCCCGGGCGCCGAGGTGCCGTATTCGGGCGCAAAGACCCGCACGCCCCCGCCCAGGATGACGATGGCCTGCGCATCGTCGATCTTCGCCGGATCGAGTGCCGGATAGCGCTCGGCCCAGTGCACCAGGGCGTCCGCGACGATCGGGGTGGCCAACACCCACAGGGCGGCCAGTCCCAGCGCGCACAGCAGCGCGCCCGCCAGTCGCGCCCGGCGGTACGCCAGCAGCGCCAGCCCGATAGCGGCGAGCAGCAGCGGCCCGGTGGGCGGCAGCACCAGGTTCTTCAGCAGCTGCTTCCAGACGTAGTAGTCCATGTGCCCGAATGATAGCGCCCATTGAATCACGTAATATCAGTTGCGTTGTTCCATCCGATCTACCCAAGGATCCGACATGCCGGTAACAACCCGCTCGACCCTGACGCAGCGCCTGCTGTTTGCCCTGAACTTTTTCCGGCATCCGTTCATGCTGGGATCCATCTGGCCCAGTTCCCGGTACCTGGTCGATGAGGTGCTGCGGCCCATCGCGTGGGAGCGGGCAACGGTCATCGTCGAATACGGCCCCGGGGTGGGCACGATCACGAGCGAAATCCTCAGCCGCATGCGCCCGGATGCGCACCTGGTCGCCATCGAGACCAATGCGGCCTTCGTGAAGTTTCTGAATGCCTCTTTCAGCGACCCGCGGCTGCATGTCACCAACGAGTCCGCCGCCGATGTGGGCACCATTCTGAAGCGCCTGAACCTGCCGCTGGCACAGTATGTGGTTTCCGGCATCCCGCTGGGCAGCATGCCCGAGGCCCTGCGCGCGGACATCGTCGCCAAGACGCGCGTGGCCCTGGCACCGGGCGGCCAGTTCCTGGTGTATCAGTTCACCAGCCGCGTGCTGCCCGCCCTGCAACGCACCTTCCGCGACGTGTCGCGCAGCACGGAGAAGCGCAACATTCCGCCGGCGCAGCTGTTCGTGTGCGCCACGGACGCCGGCTAGCAGGTTCAGGCCCCCTGCAGCAGCTGCGCGATCGGGAGCGGCCGGGCCAGGTAGTATCCCTGTACGAAATCGACGCCGATCCGTTTCAGTTCGGCCAGCACGGTTTCGGATTCCACGCATTCGGCCACGGTACAAATCCCCAGTGAGCGACCGATCTTGCAGATCGCTTCCACCATGTTGCGATCAACCGGATTGGAGGCGACCTGTGCGACGAACTGTCCGTCGATTTTCAGAAAGTCCACCGGCAGGGTGCGCAGGTACATGAACGAGGACAGGCCGCTGCCGAAGTCATCCAGTGCGAAACGGCAGCCGCGCTGCTGCAATTCCTTCATGAAGTACAGCGCGTTGGACCAGTTGGTCACCGCCGCCGTTTCGGTGATCTCAAAACACAGCCGGCGCGCGACATCCGGGGCACCGGCCTGCTCCACGACGAACTCCAGGAATGACTGATCGCTGAGCGAATTGCCCGACAGGTTCACGGCCAGCACCGGCGAGGCGGCGGGCCCCATCGGCGCATTGCGCAATCGCTCCAGCGCCCGCAGGATCACCCACCGATCAATGGCCGGCATGACGTTGTAGCGTTCGGCTGCCGGTATGAATTCCCCGGCCGGCACCAGCCGCCCATCATCATCGCGCAGCTGCACGGTGAGCTCATAGAAGGCCATCGGTCCGGCGTTCGAGATCGGCACAATGGGCTGGTAAAGCAGCTCGAGACGATTCTCCTCCACGGCGCGCGTCAGGCGCGCGGCCCAGTGCAGTTCGCGATGCCGCCCCACCGCGCCATCCCCGTCGTAGACCTGCACGCGGTTGCGGCCGCCCTCCTTGGCGGCGTAGCAGGCGATGTCGGCGGCGCTCAATACCGATGCGACGCTGTCCGTGTCGCGATTGATCTGCACCACCCCGATGCTCGCGCCCACGTTGAGCGTGCTGCCCGCCCAGATGAAGCGGTAATTGTGGATGGCCTGACGAATCGTGTCGGCAATGCGCCCTGCCTGCGCGACCGTCGTGCTCTCGAGCAGGATGCCGAATTCATCGCCCCCGAGTCGCGCGATCGTGTCCTGGGTGCGCACGCGCCCGCGCAGCAGGCTCGTGACATCGCGCATCAGCCGGTCACCGGCCTGGTGGCCGCAAGTGTCATTGACGACCTTGAACTGGTCCAGGTCCACGTACAGCAACACGTAACTTTGCTCGCCGCTTTGCGCCTGAGCCACCGCATCACGCAATCGCACATCGAATTCGCGCCGATTGATGAGTCCAGTCAGGGCATCGTGCGTGGCCTGGTAGGACAATGCCCGCTTCAGCCGACGCTCGCCCGTGACGTCATGCACCACGATCACCGCACCGATGATCTCGCCATTGCGGTCGCGAATCGGCGCGGAGGACTCCTGCACCGCCACCTCCTGGCCATCGCGCGTCAGCAGCACCGGGTGGGTGGCCTGGGCAGCCTCACCGCCGGTGCCCTGCATCCGCTCCAGCGAATGGCTCACGTGCCTGCGGGTAGCCTCGTCAATGAGATTCAGGACTTCGCCCAGCGGCCGACCGCGCGCCTCGGCAATGGACCAGCCGGTGAGCTTTTCGGCCACCGGATTCAGGTACTCGATCAGGCCGCGCGCACAGGTGCTGATGACACCGTCACCGATCGACTGCAGTGTCACCTGCGCGCGTTCCTTTTCAGCGATGACAGCCTGCTCGGCCTGCTTGCGGCGCGTTTCCGCCAGCAGCCGTTCGATGGCGATACCCGCGAGCTTCGAGGCATGGGCGATCGAGTCGGCGTGCTCTGCGTCGGGCAACCCGATGTCGTGTTGGAATACACCCAGGGCCCCGAGCGTCTTGCCATCGCTGCTCTTGATTGGCGTCGACCAGGCCGCGGCCAGGCCGGACTTCAGCGCCTCGGCGCGGTTCTGATTCCAGTAATGATCCTTGGCCATATCTGCCACCAGCACCGGGCGCGACAGGTACACCGATGCCGCGCACGAGCCGTGCCCGAGACCCACCTGCGCATCCAGCAATACCGCACGGAACGGCGCGGGCACGCCCGGGGCCACGACCGAGGCGAAGCGGGTCCCGCTCGCATCCAGGATGCTGACCGAGCACAAGGATCCCGGCTCCACCGACTCGATGAACTGGGTGACCGCTTCCAGAACTTCGGGCACCGGAGCACCCGCCGTGAGGCGGTCGAGGACCTCGCGCTCCGCCTCGGCGCGGCGCTCGCTGCGTTTACGATCGGAAATATCGGTTACGCTGACGCGAATCAATCGCTGGGTGCCCGAGGGCACCAGCGACAGCCGCATCTCACAGGGGAGCTGCGCACCGTACGTGTTGCGCACGACCCATTCGAAGACCAGCATCTCCCCGCCCATGACGCGGGCAGTGTTCGAGCGGATCTGATCCGCTGACAGTTCGCCGTCGGGTTGGAACTGCGGCGAAAAATCGCTGGGGTTGGACTGCAACAGCCGCGCCCGGTCCAATCCGAACAGGCGCTCGGCATTGGGGTTGGCATCCACGTACCGCCCCGCATCCACATCGAACACCAGGATGGCTTCCGGCGCGTGGTCCACCAGCATGCGATACCGCAGCTCGCTCTCGCGCAGCTGCCGCTCGGCCTCACGCCGGTCGGTGATGTCGCGCAGACACAGGACGAATAGGGCCCGACGCCGCAGGCGCGCCCGGCTCACCGCGAACTCGGCCGGAAACACCTCGCCACCGCGTCGGCGACCCCGAATTTCGCGTGCCGAAAGATCCAGGTGGGTGTCGCCGGTGCTTTCCGCCATGCGTTCGAGCGCCTCGGCGCTGTCGCCGCGATCCCCCAGCTGCGGCAGAAATTCCTCGATCCGCAATCCCACGGCGTCCGCTTCGGGGAAGCCAAAGACCCTCTCGGCCGTCGGATTGAACGTGAGTACGACCCCGAACTCATCCAGCGTCAGCACCGCGTCCTTGATGTTATCGAGGACGATCTGCAGATGATCGGAACTCTGTTCCTGCGCTTCGAGTGCCAGGGCACGTGCCTCGTCCGCCATCAGTTGCATGGTTCGGACGATGCCGCGCCGTTCCTCATCGACCGCCGTGTAGTGGCTGCTGATGAGCCGCAGCAGCGCGGCGGCATCGGGCTGGTCGGAGCCGGTCCGCAGCTTCAGTTCGCGTATCTGCGCGAGCAGCAGGGGATGCAGGGACTCGATTCCGGCCAGGGTGGCGTTCAGGTCAATGCGCACCACCGTCGTGGCATGGGTTGCCGTAGCGGTCTGATCGCCGGGTGGGCGCTGAACGTGAAGCGGATTTGTCATAAGGCGCGTCAAAAAGCCAGTCCCATCATAGGATCTGCCTGGTGACAGACCCGTGATCGGATCGCGGTTTTCACCAGGTTTGAAAGGCGTCGTACGTCGCTATTTGCGCTTGGCCGCCACCGGGGTGACCGGCGGGGCCTGGGGGCTGGGCGCGGCGTCCGTGGCGACGACAATCGGGATGACGAAGCTGCGACTGACGGCCTCGGCGGCCGATCCGGTGGTCACGGTGGCCATCACGGCGAAGACGCCCTCATGGCTCGGCACGAGGGTCAGCGCGTGATCCACCGCCGAACCCGGCTCCATCGGCCCCTCGGGGTCGAAATCGCCCCCCTGGGTCACATTCAGACCATCGTCGGGATGAAACCGGGCTTCCAGGTGCTCCAGCGGCTGGTTGGCGATCAACCGCAGGGTAATCACCACCGGTTTGCCCACGACAGGCCGTTCGGCCAGCTGGAATTTCAGCCCGACCGGTCCCGCATCCGCGCCGGCGGACACGGCCGACACCAGGTCGGCGGGGCCCGGATCGGCAACGCTGCCGGGGGCGGCAGCGTGCCCGCCGGCGGTCCCGGTGGCATGACGCTTGACGAATGGCGTCGCGCCGCTGCCGGTGGAATGACTGCAGGCGGCGAGCACGCCGCAAGCTGCTGCCAGCCACACTGCGATCCACTTGCCTCGAACGGGTCCCATCGTTTGCGCCTTTTGAGTCCGGCCGCTATTGCAGGAGCGGCTGCTCACGCATGTTAGACGATTGTTCAAGCAGGTCTAAGATGTAGTTCTCCCAATTGCGACGTTCCCCAAACCAGGGAAAGGCGCGCGGAAAGGCCGGGTCCTGCCAGCGCTGGGCCACCCAGGCGGCGTGGTGCAGCATCCGCAGCGACCGCAGCGCCTCCACCAGCAGCACCTCCCGGTAGTCGAAATTCGCGAACTGCTGATAGCCCTCGAGGATCTCGCCCCATTGCCGTTGCTGATCCGGCGGCGGCCCGGACAGCAGCATCCACAGGTCCTGCACCCGCGGTCCCATCATGCAATCGTCAAGATCGACGAATACCGGACCGCGCTCGTTCCACAGCAGGTTGCCGAGATGACAGTCGCCGTGGATGCGGATGGCGGCCACCTCGCCCGCCGATTCAAACACCGCCTCGACCGCTTCGAGCAGCTCACCGGAGACCTCCTCGTAGCGGCGCGCCAGTTCTTGCGGAATCAGGCCGCTGGCCAGCACCGACGCCTGCGCCTGCCAGCCGAGCCGCTCGGAACTGAGCCAGGGGCGCTGCTCGAAGGGCCGCACGCAGCCGATCTGGTGCACCCGGGCGATGGCACGGCCCAGCAGCGCGAGCGACTCGGCAGCGTCCAGCTCCGGGGCACGGCCGGGCATCCACGGGAACACACAGAAACGGTAATCCTCATATTCGAATAGCGTCTTGCCGGCGATGCGCTGCGGCGCGGCGACGGGCAGCTCGGCGGCGGCCATCTCCGCGGTGAATTCGTGCTCCTCGGCGATCTGCGCATCGCTCCAGCGGCCGGCTCGATAGAATTTCAGGACCAGATTTCCCGCATCCGTGCCGAGCTGATACACACGGTTCTCATAGGAATTCAGCGCCAGCAAGCGCCCGTCGCCTTCAATACCGACCGACGCAGCAGCGTCCAGCACGATATCCGGACTCAATGCCTCAAAAGGGCGCGCTGGCGGTTCGGCAGCACCGCCGCGGGATTTTCTGTTTATCATGTCCACATCACAGCACAGATGCGAGGGCGCACATGGGTCGAGGAACGATTCTGGTCACGGGCGGCGCCGGATACATCGGCAGCCATGTGGTCCTGCAACTGCGTGAACGTGGCGAATCGGTCGTCATTCTGGATAATCTGTCGCGCGGCTTCAGGCAGGCGGTGGGTGATACGCCCCTGGTGGTCGGCGACATCAGCGATCGGCCGCTGGTCAGCCGCCTGCTGCGCGAACACGGCGTGGACACGGTGATTCATTTTGCGGCATTCACCATCGTGCCCGAATCGGTGAGTGACCCGCTCAAGTACTACGCCAACAACGTGTGCGGGACCCGCAACTTGTTGCAATGCTGTGCAGAATCCGGCATTCGCCACTTCGTGTTCTCCTCCAGCGCGGCAGTATACGGGACTCTGGCGAGCGATCTGGCCGCCGAGGACTCCCCGACCGCACCCATCAATTCGTACGGCACCTCGAAGCTGGTGTCAGAGTGGATGTTGCGCGACCTGGCCGTCGCCTCCGATCTGCGCTACGTGGCGCTGCGGTACTTCAATGTCGCCGGCTCCGACATGGGCGGTCGCATCGGCCAAGCGACGCCGGGGGCGACACTGCTGATCAAGGTGGCCAGCGAAGCAACCGTCGGCAAGCGCCCTCATGTCAGTATTTTCGGCACCGACTACCCGACGCCCGATGGCACCGGCATCCGCGACTACATTCACGTCCAGGATCTCGCCAGCGCCCACCTGGCGGCACTGGATCACCTGCGTCGCGAGGGCGAGAGCGCGGTGCTGAACTGCGGCTACGGGCATGGCTACAGCGTGCGTCAGGTGCTCGACAGCGTGCAGCGCGTGTCGGGCCGCAGCCTGAAAATCCGCGAAGAACCGCGGCGCGCGGGCGACCCCGCGGTGCTGGTCGCCAAAGCCGATCGGGTCCGCAGCCTCCTGGGCTGGAGCCCGAAGCTCGATGATCTCGATACAATTGTGCGCAGTTCCCTGGATTGGGAAGCGAAATTGCTACGCGATCCCTGGTAGGAGTTCCCCGTGGCGTAGAATGAGAAGGATGCGTTTTCTCTGGCCTAAGTCCTTAAGCGGTCTGATGCTGCTGGGCGTCGCGGTGATCGCGGTGCCATTGCTGGTCGCCATCTTCAATGCTGCGCTGCAGATCCAGCAGCTCGCCGATTCCAGCCGCACCGTTGCCTCGCAGGGCATCGGCGCCGCGCGCGCCAGCGAAGATCTCATGTCCGAGGTGCTGCTGCTGGAGCGCGCAACGCTGCAGCAGCAGGTCCTGGCGGACCCGAAGCTGCTGGAGGTATACCGGCAGGACCAGGCGCAGCTGACGGCCTCGCGAACTCAGCTCACCAAGCAGTTGCGCACCATCGAGGGTATTCACGCCCTCACCAGGCTCGGCGATCTGCAGAATCGCATTGCCGCCGATGTCAAAGGCGGCGGCGCCAACAGCCAGGCCATCGGTGAAACCTTCTCGGAAATGAGCACGGTGGCGCAGCGGATCGCCCTGCTCAGCAAGGCCCAGATTGATGCGCAGATTGCCGGCATCCAGCGCCGAACTTCACGGTCCCAGCGCCTGCTGCTGTGGCAAAGCGGTCTGCTGATTCCCCTGGGCGTGTTCGCAATCGTGGTGCTCACTTTCGGTGTCGGCCGGCCGCTGCGGCGAATCGATCGAGCGATCAGTGAGCTGGGACGCGGGAACTTATCCCACCCGATCAGCGTCACTGGCCCCAAGGACATCGAGCGGCTGGCGCGCCAGCTGGAATGGCTGCGCGGTCGGCTGCTGGATTTCGCGGCCGAACGAAACCGATTTTTGCGGCACATGTCACATGAGCTGAAGACCCCGCTGGCGAACATCCGGGAAGGCACCGAACTGCTCATGGACGGCGCGGTCGGGGAGCTGGATTCCAACCAGCGTGAGGTCACCGGAATATTGCGCGAGAACGGACTTAAATTGCAGCGACTGATCGAAAATCTACTGTCCTTCAGTGCCTGGCAGACGAGCAGCGTGGGCCTGGAAACGAGCGAGTTCCGGCTGCGTCCGCTGGTCAAGCAGGTCCTGGAAAACCAGCAGTTGACGCTATTGGGTCAGCGCGTGCGGCTCGAAGTGAAGATCGAGGATGTCACCTTGAATGCCGACCGCGGCAAGATGCGGCTGATTCTGGACAACCTGCTCTCGAACGCCATCAAGTATTCGCCCAAGGGCGGCGCCATCTACCTGTCGGCCACGGCCGATGCGGATCAGTTGCTGCTCGATATGGCCGACGCCGGGCCCGGGATTCCCCATGACGAGCGCGCGCACATCTTCGAGGCGTTCTACACCGGCAAGGCGGCGCGCGGGGTCAGTGTGAAAGGCACCGGCATCGGGCTGTCGGTGGTGCTGGAGTTCGTCGCCGCCCATGGCGGGACGGTGCAGATCGTTGACGGCCAGTTCCCCGGGGCACATTTCCGGATCACCATGCCGTTGTTCAGCCAGGGCGCGCAAAGCGCCGGCGGCGGCGGATCTGCCGGCCCCGCGCAGATCACCGCACCGACCAGCTCGAAGGCACAGGCCAATGCCGCGTAGTTTCCGCGTTCAATGGAAACTGCCCACGGTGCTCGCCAGCGTCCTGCTCGGCGGCTGCGCCAGCCTCGGCGCCAATCACGATGCGCCGCTGCCGCAGCGGCCGCCGGCCATCGATCGGGCCGCCACGCAGGCCGCATTGCTTGCCAGCTACCTCGAGGTACTGCAGCGCGTGGTCCAGGGGCCGCCGGCCGAACAGGCTGAAATCCTGAGCGGCGCCCGCCACGATTTCGAAACCGCGCCGACGCCGAGCCATGAATTGCGGTATGCGATGGTACTGGCCACGCCGGGCCATCCGGGCACGAACTGCGCCAAGGCGCAGCAGCTGCTGCGCGAGCTGATCGCGACCCAGGAGACGCTGCTGCCCACGGAGCGGGCCATGGCCTTCCTGACGCTCAAGAACGTCGACCTGACCTTGTCGCAGGCTGCGGAAAATCAGCGGCTGCAGGTACCGGTCGACCACAGCGACCGGGACCGGGTCGCCGCCCTGACCCGCCGGCTGCAGGGCGAAATCGACGACAACGCAAGACTGCACAAGGAATTGGACGACGCGCATGCGAAACTGGATGCCATCGCCAACATCGAACGGGCTTTGAACAAGCCCAAGGTCCCGGGGGGAACGCCATAGTGACCGTCACCACCAAACGCAAGGCCCGAATTCTGGTCGTGGATGATGATCCGGGCCTGCTGCGACTGCTCACTATCCGGCTGCGGGCGGAAAGCTACGACGTGGAGGCCGTCGAAGGTGGGCCGCAGGCGCTCGCAGCCGCCAGTCGTTTCCGCCCCGATCTGGTCATCACGGACCTGCGCATGGAGCCGATGGACGGCATCGCACTGCTGAAGGAATTGCAGAATCGCTGGCCGGGCCTGAAGGTCATCATGCTGACGGCCCACGGCACCATACCGGATGCCGTGCAGGCCACGCAGATGGGTGCCTTCGGGTTCCTCACCAAGCCGGTGGACAAGCAGGAGCTGCTCGACCAGGTGCAGAAAGCCTTGCGCATCTCCGGGTTCGGCTCCTCCGATGAGGACTGGCGTGCCGATATCGTGACGCGCAGTTCCGTCATGGAAGAGAAGCTCGCACAGGCGCATATGGTCGCGGGTACCGACGCGCGCGTGCTGATCACGGGGGAAAGCGGCACCGGAAAAGAGCTTCTGGCGCGCGCCATTCACCTCGCGAGCCCCCGGCGCAACAAGGAATTCGTCGTCGTCAACTGCAGCGCCATGGCGCCGGAGCTGCTGGAGTCGGAGCTCTTCGGCCACGAAAAAGGCGCCTTCAGCGGCGCAGACCGCGCGCACCCGGGGCTGTTCAGGGCCGCCGATGGCGGCACGCTGATGCTCGATGAGATCGGTGACATGCCGATGCCACTGCAGGTAAAGCTGCTGCGAGTATTGCAGGAAAATGTGGTCCGCCCCGTGGGCAGCACCACCTCCATTGCCGTCAACGTGCGCGTGATTTCGGCGACCCATCGCGATCTGCAACTGCTGCTGCAGGGTGGGCTGTTTCGCGAGGATTTGTACTACCGCCTCAATGTCGTGCACATCGACATGCCCGCCCTGAACCGGCGCCGCGAAGATATCCCACTGCTGGTCGCACACTTTCTGGCGAAGATGGCCACGGAAAGCGGCACCCGCAAAATCTACGCACCGGAGTCGGTGGAACTGCTCGCGACCGCCGACTGGCCGGGCAACATCCGCCAGCTGCAGAACGTCGTGCGCCAGAACGTGGCGCTGTCGCAGACCCCGATCATTCCGGTGGAGCTGGTGCAGCAGTCCCTCGGCGGCGGCCAGGGCAAACTGCCGTCATTCGATGAGGCGCGTGATGAATTCACGCGCAGCTATCTGTCGCAGATCCTGCAGATCACCGGTGGCAATGTCAGCCAGGCGGCCAGGCTCGCCAAGCGCAACCGCACCGACTTCTACAAACTGCTCGGGCGCCATCAGCTGACGCCTGAGGAATTCAAGCAGCGCTGATCGGCCTCACGAACTGCGCGGCGTCGATGTGATGTTTCTCGAGCAGATCGTATAGCGTGGGGCGCGTGACGCCGAGATATTCGGCGGCGCGCGACAGATTGCCACCCGCGAGCGCCAGCGCCTGGCGGGTAGCCTGGGTTTCCGCCTTCTGGCGCGCAACGCGTAAATTCAGGTGTTCGGCGTCGCGCTGCGGGTCGGATAAATCCAGGTCCGCGGGTGTGACGACGGCGCCCTCCGCCATGATCACCGCGCCCTTGATGCGATTCTCAAGCTCACGCACGTTACCGGGCCATTTGTAGGCCTGGATGGCACAGATCGCCTCAGGCGAAAACGCCCGCATGGGTTTGCCGAAGCGCTCGACCATCTGCTGCAGCAGCCACTGGGCCAGCAGCACACTGTCCCCCTGCCGTTCGCGCAATGCCGGTATGCGCAGGGTCACTTCGCTGATGCGATAGTACAGATCGTCGCGGAACTTGCCGGCGGCAATGAGTGCTTCGAGATTGCGGTTGGTCGCGCACAGAATGCGCGACGCGAGCGGCACGGGCGTCCTGCCGCCGATGCGCTCGACGGTTCGCTCCTGCAGCACCCGCAGCAGCTTTGCCTGCAGTGAAGCGGGCATTTCACCCATCTCATCGAGAAAGACGGTGCCCTTGCCTGCCAATTCCAGTTTGCCCAGTGTGCGTTGTGCGGCCCCGGTGAAAGCGCCCTTCTCGTAACCGAACAGTTCACTCTCGAGCAGGTTTTCGGGGATGGCCGCGCAGTTGATGGCCACGAACGGCTCCAGTGCGCGCCCTGACAGACGGTGCAAGGCGCGCGCAACGAGTTCCTTGCCCGTGCCGCTTTCCCCGAGCACGAGTACCGTGGCGCCGGTGGGGGCTACTTTCTCCACGGCGCGACACAAGGACCGCATGGCGTCGCTCACACCGATGATCCCTTCGAGCGCCATCGATCCGGTCTGCTCGCGCAAGCGGACGTTTTCCGCCTCCAGCTCGCGCATGCGAAACGCCCGCCGTACGACCATCGACAGCACGGTGGCATTGAGCGGCAGGTGGTAGAAGTCGGTCGCACCCAGGCCCACGGCCTTCACGGCCAGCTCACGGCCGTTCTCGCCCGTCATGGCGACGATCTTGGTCGCCGCGGCCACGTTCAAAATCTGGCGCAGCACGCCCAAGTTTCGCGCCTCGCTGCCGGCATCGCCATCGCCGAGATCAAAGAGCACGACATCCGGCTCAAGGCGCCGGATCAGCGCGAGGGCGGATTCACCGACCGGGCTGCAGGTCACGTCAAGGTCGGCAAAGACCGCCGCAAGCTCGCCGCTGACCGCAAGGTCATCTTCGAGAATCAGAAGCTTGCGGCGCTCGCTCATCTGCGATGTCCATGGCGGCGGATGATCCGCAGAAACTTTACAACTGAGCTGTAAAGTGCGGGCCGGCAATGCCGGGAACTGTGCCACCCATCACATTGCGACGGCGCGCCGCGGTAGAATCGTCATTATGTCGGCCACTCTCATCAACCCCTGCGCCGAGCGTCGCGGCGGAATCCCCCTCGTTTGGCGCGCAGTCCTGGTGCTGCTGCTGCTGGCCTTCGAGAAGTTCGTGCTGAATTTCCTGGTCGACTTCGATGCCGCGCAGGCAGCGACGGGACTTGGCGCGTACGTACGCGAGGCGCAGCACTGGGGATTCCGCTGCCTGGTCACCCTGGCCGCGGCATTGGCCCTGTTCGGTTATGTGCAGGGCAATGCGCGGCTGAAGGCGCTCAATGCGCTCACGCGCGCTGCGCCGGTGAACCGGGAGTGGCTCGCGCTGCATGCGACCCTGTTCGTGCCACTCGCCGCCCTGACCTATTCGTTCTATGGCAACCACGGATTCAGCGCCCCGCTGCCGCTGCTGGCGGCCGGCTGGCTGGTGGTTGCCTCAGCCGCAGTGCTGGCGCTGCTGGCGGCCATGGCACCGTGGCGGACCTGGCGCGAGGCGGCAGCGTCACTGGGAAGCCTGTGGTACTACGCGGCCGCGGCGGCGATCGTGGCCGCCTCCGCGATGCAGTGGAGCCAGATGCTGTGGGCGCCCACCACACGCATCACCTTCGAGCTGGTCGACCAGATTCTGCGGCCGCTGATTCCGACCCTGCGCAGCAATGCCGCCACCCAGGTGCTGGATACGGGACGCTTCGCGGTACAGATCTCTTATCTGTGTTCCGGGCTTGAAGGCGCCGGATTGCTGCTGGCGTTCTGTTGCGCGTGGCTGCTGTATTTTCGGCGCGAGTACTATTTTCCACGGGCCCTCCTCATCATCCCCATGGGCCTCGCGTTGCTGTTCGTCCTGAACATCCTGCGCATCGCGATACTGGTGCTGATCGGCAACGCGGGCCATCCGGACATCGCCATTTACGGCTTCCATTCCCAGGCCGGCTGGATTGCCTTCAACTGCACTGCCGCGGGCATCGTTTTCCTCAGCCGTCGCAGTCCGTGGCTATGCCGCGTGCCCGCGAGCACTACGGCGCACCGTGAATCGTACAATCCGACCGCCGCCTACCTGGTGCCGCTGCTCGCCATTCTGGCCACTGGAATGCTCAGCAAGGCGGCATCCGGGCGCTTTGAAACCTTATACCCGCTGCGCCTCGTCGCGGCGGCACTGGCCATCTGGTACTTCCGCGGCCGCTTGCGAACGCTGGATTGGCGCTTCAGTTGGCGTGCGGTTGTCGCAGGCGCTGTCGTCTTTGCGATGTGGGTAATCGTCGCGCATCTGTTCACCGCGCCGCACGCAATCCCCGTCCAACTGGCAGCCATGTCGCCCGTGGCGCGCGTGAGCTGGATCACGATGCGTGCCCTGGCCGCCATCATCACGGTGCCCATTGCAGAGGAGCTGGGTTA
Organism: Steroidobacteraceae bacterium; assembly: GCA_036267975.1. Taxonomy (GTDB): domain Bacteria; phylum Pseudomonadota; class Gammaproteobacteria; order Steroidobacterales; family Steroidobacteraceae; genus DAIDKA01. The sequence goes on from DATAVA010000049.1 coordinate 96,560, forward strand.
CCGCGGCTATCTGATGCGCCGCCTTCGGTCCGCAGATTTTGAAGCAGTCCGATTCGCGGACGTTGGCTGGAAAGGCCTGGCGATCAGCGCCATTGTCTTTGGCGTCGCGCACGGCGCGCTGTGGTTGCCGGGCATCGCAGCGGGCCTGGTCTATGGACTGCTGCCGATGCGCACCGCGCGCTTCGGAGAAGCGGTGGCCGCACACGCGACGACCAATGTGCTGATTGCGGTCTGCGTGCTGAGTGCGCAGCAGTGGCAATTATGGTGAATGGCCGCGAAAATGTGACGTGATTCCCAATTCTGGGCGATTGTTTTTTACATATCAGCGCAACGCACCAAAAGTCGTTTCCGATTGGCGACATCCCACTATGATTACTGCGCATGACGCAGTAGCTCGGAGAATAACGATGTCGAAGTTCCTTGGAATATTGATCCTGTCCTTAGGGGTGGCGAGCGCGGCCAACGCGTTCGGCATGCGTGCCTCGTCGACGTACTCGCACGAAGCCGTGACGCCGTCTCAGACGACGCCGACAGCCGCACCGGAGATCGATCCGGCGAGCGCCATCGGCGCCTTTACGCTGCTCAGCGCAGGTCTCTTAGTGATTCGCGGTCGCCGCGCCAGCAAGTAGGCCCAGCGCAATTCGGTCCGCGCCGGCGGACCGAATTCTTTACGACCGCATAGGCTCAGTCCGGAACGAAGAATTCCGCGTACGAGACAATCTGCGCGCCTTCGAATTCCACCAGATCGACGAATTCGGTTTTAACCCGGGTCCCCGTGATCCGCGAATGCACGCTCGCACTCCAGTGCACGGCGGCGCGATCCCCGTCCACCAGCAGGGACAGCACCTGATGATCCGCAAGCCTGAAGGTTTTCACCAGCATCGATAACCAGGGACGCACCGCCGGCATTCCCTGCTCGGCGATCGCGATCGGCTTGCCCTCGCTGGTGCCCGCAATGCGAAACTGTACCTGCGGCGCAAATACACCGCATAGCCTGTCGAGCGGCCCGTTCATGCGCGCGTCGTACAGCTCGCGCAAGCACCGCTCCAGTGTCGGACGATCAGTCATCTGCTATTCCTTACCGTGAGCATGGCGCGGATGTCGCTACCAATGAGATGCCAGGCGGTCGCTGCGGACGGAATGACCTTTTCCATCCCGTAAAACAGATGAATCATACCCGGGTGGCAGGTGTACCGCGTGGCGACCCCGGCCTGCAGCAGCCGCTCAGCGTACAGGCGTCCCTCGTCCCGCAGCGGGTCAAACTCCGCGGTATGGATGCACGCGGGCGGTAACCCGCCGACGCTGGCAGCCCGCAGCGGCGAAACGCGCGGATCAGAGGCGGGTATCGTCCCATCCAGATAGTGTTTCAGGTCGTGGTCCAGCGTGGCCTCATCGATCAGATAGCCGGCGCAAAGCCGCTGGCGCGAATCGGTCTGGCCGGCCAGATCCATGATCGGGCACAACAGGATCTGCAGCGCCAAAGCCTTGCTGCCCTGCCCCGCGAGGTGCTGAACGACGACGGCCGCGAGGGTGGCACCCGCCGAATCGCCACAGATTCCCAGCTGCGCGGGGTCGACGCCAAAGTCAACGGCATGCGCCGCAATGAAAGTTGTGGCGGCGATACCATCGGCAATGGCCGCGGGAAAACGATGTTCCGGTGCCAAACGGTAATCCACTGCGAGCACCCGGCAGGCACTCGCCTGGCATAGGGATCGGCAGATCCCATCGTGCGACTCCAGGCTCCCTGCAACGAGCCCACCACCATGAAAATACACGAGCCCCGGCAGCAGTCCCGCTGGCGCCTCGAGCGGGGTGAAGATCCGTATCCGCAGCGGCGCGCCAGGTTGGGGAAGGACCGTTTCCTCGACCTTTCCGACCGGCACCGAAGCGCCCGAGAAATCCAGCATGTGATGCAGCGCGGCACGACGTTCCGCAACCGAGAGGGTCAATGCGTTCGGAGGATTCAAGGCCGCGAGCCTGTCGAGAAACCGCTTGGCGCGCTGATCGAGTGGCATTCGAGAACCGGCCGTTGGGTCAGGACCTAAAAGCCCAAGACATGCCGGACATCGGTCGGCCATTTCGCAATGTCAACGCCGTGAATGCAGAACAAGGCGACGGCCAGGCGATCCATGCCAAATGCCACACAGGAGGTATGCGCGACCTCGCCATTTGCGCTCGTTATGCCCCACACCTCGCCGAAGTGCTCCTTGTGGTAATTGAAGCTCATACAGGCGGTCGGCGCTGCCCCCGGATGATAAGGAATCAGCAACTCGAACTTCAGTGCGTTCTGCCGTTGGGCGACCGCCATGATCTGCCCGACCCGGCCGAAGAAGGGATCATTCGCCACATCAAGCTCGCCGGGCAGGCCGAGACGGCCCGCGAACTCGCGGGCGCGGGCCATCCACCCTTCACGGAATTCGGCAATCTGGGCCGGCGTACCAATGCGGACGAATTCACGCATGCGAAAGGACTGCAGGCGGCTGAGTGCCTGCGATGGCTCATGTCGGAAGCAGGTGGCTTCGACGTCGAACACCAGTCCCGCCTCGGGCAGTGGGCCGCGGGCGGCAACCAGCGGATACGTCGGGTAGCAGGCCGCCGGCGAAAGCACCAGGTCGGCGGCCGACAGGGATTGGGTCCAGTCCCCGCCCGTCGCATAGGCGTCCGCCGCGGCGTGGATTTCAGCCGCCGTGCCGTGCAGTGCGCACACGCACCCGAGGAGATTCGGGAAGCTGCTCAGGTAGCCGGATTTCTCGAGCTGCTGGCGGCTCATGACTGGAGGGAACCGGAGGATTTCCGCCCGCGGATCGCGTTGCGCCGAGATATACGTGCGCAGCCGCTCGACGACATCTTCGTAGGCGCCGGTGCGCGCATAGACGCCATCGACCCCCAGCTTGTGAAAGATGGCCGCCCCAACCCGCTCGAGCAGGTCGGCATGTTCGGCCGCGGAAGTCTCATTGCTGGTCATGATTGATCCGCCTCGCACTAGTCGTGCACGGAGGCAGGAACGGGCGTCACGAGCGCCGTCCCGGCCAGGTTGGCGAGGATGCGCTCGTTGTTGATCATGATCGGCGAGGACAGCACATCGCGCAGGCTGCGCTCGATACTGAAATCCCCATCGCGCCGATAGCCGGACAAACCGCACACCCGCATGGCCGCCAGCACGATGGCAACCGCCATTTCGGACGCTTCGACCTTGGTGAGCGTAATCAACGACTGGAATTCCAACGTCGCCAGCGCCTTCGGATCGTTCATGTCGCGTTCGTACACGCGCATCGAATTGCCCAGCATCGCGCGCAGCGTGCGCAGCGAAGAGAGAACCTTGGTGAATTGCGGCGCCCCCGGTGGCAGTTGGCCCCCCGCCTGCCGGGCGGCCTGGCGGATGAATGCCTGGGCGCGGATCGTAGCGCCCGCGGCGATGCCGGCCCACACCGAAGCCCACAACAGATGCGCGGTCGGCACCATCGTCTGCGGATGGATGATTTCGTAGGCGTCCGGAACGATCTGATCGGCGGTACCGGTAGCCTTCAGGAGGTATCCTTCGCTGCAGGTGCCGCGCATGCCCATGGTGTCCCAGCCTTGCAGGCGACTGAGGCTGTAGTCGCTTTTCAGGAAGGCGACCAGTACCTGATCCGTTCCGACGGCATCCGCGGAGCGCCGCGCGGTGGTGACGATGCCATCCGCATAGGCGCCGTATGAGATCACGCTCGCGCGGCGCTCCAGGCTGATGCGATCGGCTTGATATTCGACTGGCGCCTCGCTGGAACGAACGTTGCCACCGTTTTGACCCTCGGTCGTCGAGGAGGCCAGCAACAGCTGCTCGGCACACAGGCGGCGCAGCAGCGTCTCGAGCGTGCGGTTATCGCGTTTGTGACGCAGCAGGCAGGCCGTCTTGATCTGATGCATCGCGAAAATCATGGCGGTCGAAGCGCACGCCTGCCCCAGCTGGTAGCACACATCTCCGACCTGCGAGATCGTTGCGCCTTCGCCGCCCAGTGCGGTCGGCACCATAATCCCCAGCAAGTGCTGGGCCTTGATGGCGGCGAAGCTTTCCGCGGGAAAGCGCGCTTCCGCATCGACCGCCACCGCGTGCTTTGCGGCTACGACTGCAGCCTCGGCGGCGCGCCTGGTGAACTCGCCGTGACCCTGTTCTGATGGCTGCATAAGGTGATCCCTATCACTGTTTTCGTTCTGCCCAACCGATACCTTACTGACTGCCTCCCACTAAGTAAAAGCCTTCTCCGCCGCTGTATGACCGATCTCACAGTTGGCCTGATCAACAACATGCCGGATTCGGCATTCGAGGCAACTGAGACGCAGTTTCGCACACTGCTCACAGCTGCCGCGGCGCAGCCATTGGAATTGCGGCTCACCGGTTTGGCCGAAATTGCGCGCGGCGATGCCGTCGCGGCGCGCATTGCGCAGGACTATTGGCCGATCGAGGATTTCCTGCGCGAGCCGCCGGATGCGCTGATCGTGACCGGCACCGAACCGGTTGCGGCTGATCTTCGCGATGAGCCCTATTGGGCGCGTTTTGCCCAGCTGGTGGACTGGTCGAGCACGAGCGGATTGCCCAGCATCTGGTCATGCCTCGCCGCGCATGCCGCGGTGCTGCATTTATCGGGCATCGAGCGCCAACGCCTGGGACACAAATGCTTTGGCGTCTTCGAGCACAGCGTCAGCGCCGACCATCCCTTGACGGGCAACATCAAGGCGCCGCTCGCCACCCCGCATTCGCGCTGGAACGATCTGCCGGTGGCCAAACTCAAGCAGGCCGGCTACACGATCGTGAGCGAGTGCCAGGAGACCGGTGCCAATGTCTTCGCGGCGCACCGGGGCGGTGCCACGATGGTCTTCATGCAGGGCCACCCGGAATACCAGAGCGAGACGCTGCTGAAGGAGTACCGCCGCGACATTGGCCGGTTCGTGCGCGGCCGCCAGCCGTTCTATCCGACCCTTCCACATGGCTACTTTTCACCGGCTTCTCTGGCGCTGCTCGAAGACTTTCGCCGACGCGCCGAAGCCCATCGCGGCCCCAGAATTATGTCGAATTTCCCGGAAGCCGAGGTCAGGGCAAATCTCACGCAGCCGTGGCGCGAAGGAACGATTCAGCTGTACCGCAATTGGCTGGAATCGGTGGAAATCGGCAAGCGCGGACAGTGACGCAGCAATTTCAGGAATGTTATCATGACAGCCATGCACGAGCCCGAGCCCCAACACCGAAGCCTGACCATCCGTGAGCGTCTGTTGGGGTTGGTCAGGCAGATCCTGGGACCGCCGGCCTCGGGACGCCCGCTGCCCATCGATGCCCGTCTCAACGACCTGGGAATGAGCTCCATCAAGATGGTCAATCTGATGCTCAGCGTGGAGTCCGAGTTCGACATCGCGATTCCGCAAGGCGAGATCACTCCGGAGAATTTCGCCTCACTGGCCTCGATTGAAGCGCTGATATCCCGGATGCTCGAGGCCGGTTCCAACGCCTAGGCCGCTTGGCCCGTCAGTACGTTGACGAGCTCCTCTATATCCGCCGCGCTGATCTGGCCGTGCGTGGCACATATCCGGATCACTTCGCGCCCCTCGAAGCTCGAGCGGGCCACCCAGGCACGCCCGGATGCCAGCGTGCGCCGAACGATGTCCCGTACGCTCGGTTCGCCCGTGGGGGGCTGCACACACAATACTGCCAGCGACGAATCATTGGCCGCGGTCCAACCGACTGCCAGCAGGCGCTCTTTGACCTGTGCGATGACTTCAACCGCACGCTCCACATGCCCTGCCACTCCCTGCCAGCCCGCCACGCCCAGCGTCAGAAAGAGCCGCAGGCCCAGGAACCGGCGCGACCATTGCACCGTATTCAGGTAAGGATCGGTGGCGGCGGCGTTGGAGGGCATGAAGTCCGCGGCCACTCGGAATGCCTCGCTCAGTACCGTCCCGTGCCGTGTCAAGAACATGCCGCAGCCCATGGTGGTCGCAAACCACTTGTGCGCATCGATCGTGATGGAGTCTGCGCGTTCGATGCCCGTCAGCAGGCCGCGCAGCCGGTCGGAGCTCAAGGCCGCCCCGCCCCATGCTGCATCGACGTGAAACCACGCTCCATGCGCCGTGGCGATGTCCGCACACGCCTGCAGCGGATCGATCATGCCTGCGCCCGTCGTGCCGGCCGTTGCGGCAATGAGCACGGGAGTCGTCCCCCGTTCCCGGTCAGCGGCCACGGCATCCTGCAGCGCCCGCACGTCCATCCTGCCGCGGCCGTCGGTGGCCACCAGGCGCAGTGAATTGCGCCCGACTCCGGCCTGATGAGCGATCTTGGTCCAGGCCGGATGACATTCGGCCGAGGTGTACAGCGCGACGGGACCGCTGAAGGCCCGCACGCCCTCGTCCCCGAATCGGGGATTGGCCCGCGTGAGCGCGCAAACGAGCGAAGTGTAATTCGCCTCCGAACCGCTGGTCGTGAAATGGCCGACCGTCCCTGATGCCATGCCGGCCCGGTGTGCCAGCGACCGGATGACGTGCGCCTCGATCTCCACCGGCACGGGCGATGAGCCGGAACTTGCCAGCTGCGGATTGAAGGCTCCGGCGATCCGGTCAGCCCACTGCGCCGGGGCGGTCGGAGCCGGGTTGAACAGCCCGAAATAGCGCGGGTGCGTCATATGCACCGTGCCGACTTCGAGCTGTCGTATGGTCCAGTCCATCAGCTCCTGAGCCGGCATCGGCGTCGCGAAATCCAGTGCCGTCAGCGCGACTCGGAAACCCTGCATGTCCACCGTGGGCATGACCGAACCGCGGATCACCCGCGCCAGTGCCGCCTCGAGCTGCTGGGTCAGCCAGTCATCGGTGCGGGAGCCGTCGGTCGCTTCCGGAAACAGTGCTGCCGCCGGGGCAGGAAGGGGCAATCGCTCACTCATGAGCCATCCCGCTAGCCGCGGACCGCCGCGGCCAAAGCCTGATCCAGATCGGCGAGGATGTCGTCAATGTGCTCGATGCCGACGCTCAACCGGATCGTTTCCGGCCCGATGCCCGCCAGACGCTGCTCATCTGCCGACATCTGGCGATGGGTCGTGGAAGCAGGATGGCAGGCCAGCGATTTGGCATCACCGAGATTCACCAGGCGCTTGAAGAGCTGCAGGGCATCATAAAAGCGCACGCCACCCTCGTAGCCGCCGCGAATCGCGAACGTCAGCAATGAGCAGGCCCGGCCTTTCAGGTACTTCTGGACCAGCTCGTAATAGGGGCTTTCGGGAAACCCCGCATAGCTCACCGAGACGACGCGTGGATCAGCCCGCAGGAACTCCGCAACGCGGCGCGCGTTCTCCACGTGGCGGTCCAGACGCAGGGCGACGGTCTCGATGCCCTGCAGGAGCAGGAACGAACTCAGCGGCGACAGGACGGCACCCATGGTGCGCTGGAACACGCTGCGCGCCCGACCGATGTATGCCGTCGGCCCGTATTGGTCGGTGTACACCATGCCGTGGTAGGAATGATCCGGCGTGGTGAGCATCGGGAAGCGGGCCGCGTGCTGCGTCCAGGGGAACTTGCCGCTATCGACCACAACCCCGCCGAGAGTCGTGCCGTGCCCACCCAGGAACTTCGTCAGCGAATGCAGCACGACGTCGGCGCCATAATCGATCGGTCTGAGCAGAATGGGCGTGGGCACGGTGTTGTCCGCGATCAGGGGCACGCCGGCGCGATGCGCGACCTGCGCGAGGCCCTCCAGGTCGCAGACATTGCCGGCGGGATTTCCGACCGTCTCGCAATAGACCGCCCGGGTGTTCACATCGATCAGGGCCGCGAGGTCCTGCGGTTTGTCCGACCGGGCGAACTTGGTGGTGATGCCGAACTGCCGCAACACATGGGCGAACAGGGTGTGGGTGGTGCCGTATAACTGCGGCACCGACACGATGTTCCGCCCCTGTTCGGTCACCGTCAGCACAGCGTAGTACAGCGCCGCCTGGCCCGAACTGACGCACAGGGCGTCCGCTCCGCCCTCGAGCAGGGCCACGCGCTTCTCCAGGACATCGGTAGTGGGATTGGCGATCCGGGTGTAGCGGTAACCCGGAGTCTCCAGATTGAACAGCGCCGCACCGTGCTCGGCGCTGTCGAAGGAGTACGCGACAGTCTGGTAGATCGGGACCGCCACCGCTTTGGTGGTTGGATCACTGTCGAAGCCGCCGTGGACGGCAATCGTTTCGGGTTTCATTGTGAAATGCACAATAGCAATGGATTTGATCCTGCCTGCATACTAGTACGTCCCATCCATGAACTGAACCATGAAATCAGCCCTCAAGTCGTGGGTGCGCGCGCTGGAAATGACAGCGCCCATCGAACGGCAGCCCCATGTGACTTTACCCATCCTGATCGATCAGCTCGGGCGGCGCTTCGACACAGTCCCCGCTTTGGTCGCTCCGGACGCGGCTCTCAGCTACAGCCAGCTTGCGCAGGCGTGCAGCCGCTATGCCCGCTGGGCGGTCGCCCAGGGCTTGCAGCGCGGCGATACGGTCGGCCTGCTGATGGCGAATTGCACCCACTACATGGCCATCTGGCTGGGCCTTACCAGGGCTGGCATCGGCGTCGCCCTGCTGAATACCCAATTACGCGGCGAAGCGCTCGCCCACTGCATCCGGATCGTCGCGCCAAAACTGCTGATCGTCGGCGCGTCATTGTGTGACGCAGTTCCGGACGCCAGGCAACGGCTGGACCCCGAGATGCATTGGTGGGCCGATGGTGCGGGGCCCCATGACTTGCCCAGACTGGACCTCGCGACGGTGGAGCTTCCCTCCGACGCGATCAGCGCGGCGGAGATCGCCCTGCCCTCGCTCGAGGAGCGTGCGCTCTACATCTACACGTCCGGCACAACCGGCTTGCCCAAGGCCGCCAATGTGAGCCATTTTCGCGTCATGCAGTGGAGCCACTGGTTTGCCGGAATGATGAATACGGGCCCCGCGGATCGCATGTACGACTGCCTGCCGCTGTACCACAGTGTCGGCGGCGTCGTCGCCACTGGAGCAACGCTGCTGGGTGGCGGCACGGTGGTGCTGCGCGAGCGCTTTTCGGCGCGGGATTTCTGGCGGGACGTGGTCGAAGAGCGCTGCACGCTGTTCCAATATATCGGCGAATTGTGCCGTTACTTGGTCAATACGGCGCCTAACCCGCAGGAGAACTCCCATCATCTGCGCCTGTGCTGCGGGAATGGCTTGCGCGTTGAAGTCTGGGAGGAGTTTCAGCGGCGTTTTCGCATACCGCAGATCCTGGAGTACTACGCCTCTACGGAAGGCAACTTCTCGCTCTACAACTGCGAGGGCAAGATCGGCTCGATCGGGCGGTTTCCGTCCTTTCTCAAGCACCGCATGCCGGTGGAAATTGTCCGGTTCGACCTGGAAACGGAAGTCCCGACGCGCAATGGCGAAGGCCATTGTGTCGCCTGTGAGCCCCACGAGGTGGGTGAGGCGATTGGCAAACTGCAGTCGGGGGACACCAGGGAGCTGGGTCGCTTCGAGGGCTATGCCGATTCGGATGCGACCAGGAAAAAAATCCTGCGCGATGTGTTCGTCGACGGCGATGCCTGGTACCGCACCGGGGACCTGATGCGCCGGGATGAACAGGGATTTTTCTACTTTGTCGATCGGGTCGGTGATACGTATCGGTGGAAGGGCGAGAACGTGTCGGCGGCGCAGGTCGCCGGTGTCATCGCCTCCTGCCCGCAAGTCACCGATGCGGCTGTGTTCGGCGTACCGGTGCCGGGCGCCGATGGGCGCGCCGGCATGGCCGCCATCGTCGTCGCAGCAGGATTCGATCTGAAGACTTTCCGAGATCGGCTC
>DATAVA010000050.1:0-27230 GCA_036267975.1 Steroidobacteraceae bacterium
GTGGGCGAAACCGACAACATCGGCAACCCCGTAACGCCGGAAGAAAAGGCCTACGGCCGCAGCCTGCCGAAACGCCTGATTCCGGATTACCCGATCCACGCTTACGAGTATTACGATTACCGTCACGACGTGGTGAATACCACCTTCGTGAATTTCCAGGACAACAAACAGCGCGGATCAGGCGCGCTTACCTGGCTGTTGTTTACGGGCGCCGGGGTTACCACCGAAAACACCGTCAAGAGTGCGAAATACATCAATGCCAAGCCCGTGTATTTCCCGAAGATCGACTCCAGGTTCGACAGTGACAACCGGAGTGGTTCGGCCTACCGGACCGCGGCGATCCACGATCTGGACGGATCGACGACCGGCATCCCTGATTCCTATGTTCTGATCCACGACGGCGAGAACGACAGCGTCGCCACGGACGACACCTGCGAGATTCATCCCACCTGGAATGCTTCGGTGTGCAAGGGTGATATCGGACGCATGCAGTTCAGCATCAGGAGGCCCGGACCCACAAGCGGTGCTGGTCTTGCGCTGAAAGATGTTGCTTTGCGGGCGGCTGCGCCTGCGCGGGCGCCTGCGCGGGCGCCTGCTCCTCAACAGCCAATTGTCCTGAGCCGCAATGGCAAGGACTTCAAGATCACGGCCAATCAGAGCACCGTGCGCGCCGGTACCGAGATCCGCGTGAAGACCGAAAGACCGGAAGTTGCCATCAGTTTGTCCGAAATGGCCAAAGGCTCATGGGTCGTGTTCGAGCTGCCGGGTTTCGCCAACGCGACCTCCGGGAAGCAGCAGGACAGCATCGACGCCCTGCGCAAGGCGACCGAGACTTCGTATTTCAAGGGTCCGGATGCCGTCTGGGTGAAACTGGTAATCCTGACCGCCCCCAAGGGCATTGGCAGGGATCAGTTTGGCCCGTTGGATACTCAAGCCAGCATCACGGTAAGCCGATAAGCAGCTTTTTCGCGAGCGGAACAAAACCCTCTGCGCAAGCCGGGGGCTTTTTTTTGCAAGGCGGATGGTCCGTTCAAAGCGTCGAGGCGTTCCTACTTCTTCGCACTGATCAGCTGCATGTAGTCGGCCTGGGGTGCGCGACGTGCAAAATCTCACTTCTCTCGGGCTCGCTTGAGTGACACGTCCGGATATTTCCCAAGCGCTAGGAGCCGCTCGGCCTGTCCGAAGCGATACTTGAACCGCCAAAGTTTTGCGCCCGATGTGGATACCTTCAAATACAGGCCACCCGAGTCGTAGAGCTTGTACGGCTTGTCGAGCGGCGTTGCTTGTCGAACCTCAGATTCACTTGAAATGGGCATTGAACCCGTTCCCTATGGGGTATTGTCACAATTGAAGTCGCGATACCCCACTGTGTACCCCAAAGCCATCTCGGGACGTGGCGGTACAGGGGAGGACGCGCAAGGACAGGTTTTTCCCAGAAAATCGAATGATTTCGGGACGATAGACGACGTGAAGGGATGTCGAAGGAAGGGGTTTTGGCGCCCCCGGCCGGAGTTGAACCGACGACCTACCGCTTAGGAGGCGGTCGCTCTATCCACTGAGCTACGGGGGCGAAGTCGCAAATTCTACCTGCCCCCGGACTCTCCCGCACCCCTTTGGCGTGCAGTTCAGTCAGGCTCGAATCCCTCGTCCCCGGACAGCCGAACCCGGCCGCGCAGCGCATGGACCCGCAGTTCCTGGGCGACCGGATCCTGGAAACTGAAAAAGAGACCGCCAGACTGACAATGAAGATAAAAGTCATCCTGAGGCTTGCCACAACCCGGACAGTGATTTGCAAACGTGCCGCCTGCGGTACCCCGACGGCATATCGGATGATATTTCGGCCAGGGTCCGAGTTGCAGCCGCAAGGCTTCGTCAATGTCCGTGACGTTCGATACACTGAAGTCCATCATCGCTTCGCCGTCGACGAATCCTGTCTGGCAATACAGGCATATGACGGGCGCATCCGCCTGGCAATTCCAGCACTTCACATGCCCGCTGACCACGGCAGCTTCATCACTGAGAATCCGATAGTCCGCATCGAAGATGGGGGCCGCAATTTCGTGCTGCATGTTTTCCCTTAGAGGCTGAAGTCGTCACGACCCAGTTCGCGCCGTAGACTGCCAATCTGTTGCTCCACATCGCGCTGTCGGGCCGACCCCGTCGGCGCCGCGAGCCCGGTCGCAGCGCCTTGCGCTGTTCCGCTACGAGCCATTTCAGCGCGCATTGCGCGCCACCTTTCAATGGATTGATTACGAATCTTTTCGGCGCTCACGCGGACGGTGGGCGTGACCACCGCCCGCTCGAGCGCTGCCTCACGCCGTTGTGCGAACTGCGCGCGTGCGCGATCGCCCAGGACGCTGGCTTCACCGCGGCGTTCCATCTCCCAGGCGACTCTGGGCAACCACGCCTCGGTACCGGGGCGCAGTACCGCTTCCCGATCCGGAACATGTGAGATGCGGACCTCCAGACCAGCGGCCCGCAGCGCCCCATTGGCCATATGAGCCCACTGCTCGCGGATCTGCGCATGCTCCTGCATGGCTCGTGGCAATCCCAACTCAAAGCGTTGCGAGCCGGACAACTCCGCAATGGTTTTCGGCCCGAGGCCGGCCGCACTCACCTCGCGCGTGGTCGATAGCAGGTGGGCATGAAAGTTGCGCGGATCGCTGCGTGGCTGATGAATCGCCAGATCGACGGCGTTGTTGTACCGATCGGCTATCTCCTGGGCAAAACTGCGGGCCAGAACCGTCCGCTGCTCCGCATTGAGCTCGTGCGGCAGCGCCAGCACGTACTCGCGCGCGACGCGCCCGTTGGCGCGGGGTTCGGCACGCTCAGCGGCGTTCCACAGCCGGCTGCGGTCCCGTGCCCAATCGAGCTGCGACCCCGCTCCATCAAAGTGCGCGGGAAGCAGGATTTCCTTGTGCTCGACATCGCGCCGATGCGAGTGATCGTACACACGAGCGGTGCGCTCGTCGCGGATCCGCTCGCCCGACCGATACGCCGCGGCGCTGGTCGAGACACTTCCACCCGCACCGGCGCTCCTGCCGAAGGACTTGACCCCGAGGTAGAAGATCGCCATATCAGTCGCCCCCGAGCATCACGAAGACCTGCTGCGGTCGAGCCGGACGGCGTGCCAAACCGGCGACGAGGCAGTCTTCAGATAGCCGGCGAGGTCAGGAAGCTGCTCGATCTGTGCGGCGAGGACCGCCGGCTCGACAACGCGCTGATCCGCAACTTGCGATGACCGGCGCGAGCCACCTCCAAACAGGCTTCCCGGATTGTCGCGACCACGGGAGCGCTGCCTACGCAGCAGCTCACGATCGCCGATCAGCCGCGAGGCGTACTGCGAAGTGCCCCCATTCTCGCTGCTCGAGCACCGCAGAATCAGCGTGTTCCCGCAATTTTCGATAATGGTCTGACCATCACCAGGACCGTAAATCGCCGAGACTTGCGCAACGGATTGCAAGCCGAGCACGCAACGGCCACCGAATTTTCGCAGCCGCGCCAGTGCATCGTGGAGTCCGTCAATGGCGCCGAGCGCATCGAGTTCATCGACGACAATCCACAGGCGCTGGTCGTGCCCTTCCTGCTGGCTCAGCGCCTCGAAGATTGCAAGACTCATCCAGGTTGCAATCAGGGTCCGCAACGCTGCGATCTGCCGCGCGGAGTATGGAATGAACAATACCCCCTCCCCCTGTCGCACCCATTGGCGGATCGAGAACGGTTGACCGGTCTGGCATTGGACGAATTCCAGCGGACGCAGCGCCGAGACGGCGATGGAACGCAGCGAGCCAAACATGCGTGCATTGTCCGGATCCAGCAGTGGCTGGGCGGGAGTCCCCGCCAGCAGCGGTCGCAACTCCTCGGCGCTCGCCACCGCGATCAGCCGCCACAACTCGCGGCTGTCGCAACCCGGAACGAACCCACAGCGCTCAAGCGTCGCCGCCACAAAGGTGCGTGCATAACCACGCCATTCGGTGGCCGCCGCGTCTGCAGATGCCGAGATCAGGGCACTTGCCAGATGCTCCGGATCCCCCGCATCCTCCAGCTCCGCAAGCGGTTCCCATCTGGAGGACTGCGACTCAAACGGATTGAGTACGCGGTCGCCGCGCCAGACATCAAGGAACTTTGCACGGTAGCCGCCGTCCGGATCGGCGATCACGGCCCGATCGCCACGTCGCAGGGCCGCGCCCAGCAGTTCGGCGATGGCGGTCGATTTGCCGGTGCCCGTCGTCCCGATCATCTTGAAATGCTTGGTCTCATCGAGCCGAGTGATCGGTTTGCCAGCCAGAGTGAGCAAATCGCCCGCATGAGCATTGAGATGCCAGCACATCCTGCGGAGGGGGTGCGAACCCCCCAATCGCGCGCCGCGGATGATGACTTCCCTCCGGCCGATCCGACCCATCAGGAATGCCAGACCGAACAATGCCGCCGCCGCCAGGATCGAAACGACCGGATCCAATGGCAGCAGCTGCTGCAAGAAGATAGCCAAATCAGTACCCCTTGATCACCACGAAGTCACCCGACTCCCCATAGAACGGGGATTTGCGGTCGATGCGAACGCACAGTCGGCTCGTGGCACCACAATGTTTAAGCTCGATACGACCACCCTCGCGGGACAGCTGGGCGACGCCGCTCGAGAGCTGCTCATAGGTGTGCCGTGCCTGCAGCAATTGGGCGCGCGATGGCATCAACATCCAGCTCAGCAGCGCCGGCACCAGCGCGCATCCCGAAACGACGCCAAAAGACCAACGGGCAAAGCGTACCGCCGAGGCTCGATGCACCTGCGCGAGTTTTTCGGCCGCACGAATGCCAGCGGGATGCATGAACGCCCGCTGCACGGCCTCTCCCACCGACGCGTCCAGGTCCCGGGACCGCGTCTCCAGGTTCGCCAGCATGCCGTGGAGCTGTGCCTGGTGCGCATGGACGGTCTCCAGGATTCGGCCCAGTTCCACCGATGCGCCGTCGGCGGGTTCAGATTTCATAGCCGACATCGACCTTGTAAGTCCGCTCAGTGGTGGCTTCCGGGACCGGCGTGAGGCGCACCCGCAGCCATTCAGGCCGCGAGGCGACTTTGAGATACCCTGCCAGGTCCGGTAGCTGCTCGATCTGCGAGGGCAGGATCGCTGCCTCTACGGCAACCTGCTGGCTCACGGTCCGCACGCCCACCAGGTCAAGTGGGCGTCGGGAGCGCGAGTGCGTCGTTCTGAGAATTTCGCGATCGCCTATCAGGCTCGATGCAAATCGCGCGGTACCACCGCCTTCGCTGGCGGAGGATCGCAGAATCAGGGAGTTCGCACAGTTTTCCACAATCGTATGTGCGTCACCAATCCCATACGTGCTCGAGACCTGTGCGACCGATTGAAATCCGAGCACGCATCGACCGCCGAATTTCCGCAGTCGCGCCAGGGCGTCCTTCAGGCCATCGATCTGGCCGACCGCATCCAGTTCGTCAACCACAAACCAAAGCCGGCGGTCAGGCTGCACTTCATGCATCGCTTCGAAAATGGACAGACGCATCCAGGCCGATATCTGCGTGCGCAGGGCCGCGATCTGCCCCGCCTGATACGGGATGAACAACACGCCCCCCGCCCTTCCGTCCGCGCTGCCGCGCACCCAATCTCTTATCGAGAGCTTCTGCTGGCGCTGCTCGCCGACGTATTCCAACGCCGTCACGGCCGAACTGGTCACGGAACGGATGGAATCGAACATGCGGGTGTTGTGCTCGTCCAGAAACGGCTGTGCTGCGGTTCCCGCCAGCAACGTTCGCAACTCGCGCGGCTCGGCCATGACCAGTAGCCGATGTAGCTCGCCGACATCATTGACGCCGGCTTCGTGGGCGCGGCGTGTGACCGCAGTAAAGAAGGTACGCGCGTAACCGCGCCAACTGCGATCCGCGCCTTCGTGATCCGGGATCAACGAGCGCGCCAGCTGTTCGATGTCATACGGCGTGCGGATCTCGCCGAAAAGATCCCACTTCCTGGAATCGGGCTCGAACGGGTTGAGAATCACATCGCCGCGTTGCGCCCGAAAGAAGCGACGCATGTATCCGCCATCCGGATCGGCGATCACCGCCCGGTCACCTCTGGCCAGTCCCGCGGCAAGAATCTCCGCGATGGCCGTGCTCTTGCCCGTACCGGTCGTGCCGATTATCTTGAAGTGCTTGCTCTCATCGCTGTGCGCCAGGGGGATTCCCGCGACGGTAATCGCAGCATCCCGGTCACGTCCCGCCGGTTCCCGATGCGCCCGCAGGTTCGCAACCGGCGCATTGTCGAGCACCACCGTGCCCCGGCGATGCTCGACGGCGGCGCCTCGGGGCCGTGCGAGGAGACGGCCCGATACATAGCCGAGACTGGCGGTGGTCGCGGCACCGACGGCGGTTGAAAGAACACCTCCTCCGAGTGACAGCCCGGCCGCCGCACCCAGGCTGCTGACCGCGGCAATGGCCACGCCTGCGGCGACGGTGACCGCCGCCGCGTAAAGCGGTGCGGCCGCCAGCCGACTCCCGGAAGCGCCGTTGCGAACCATCGCGACCACCATGGGTGCGGCGGCCGCCGCATAGCCGAGCACAATGCCGGCACTGCCGCGAGTTACCGATGCTATCGCGCCCAACATGGGGGAACGGTCGCATGAATGATCGACGTGTGCATCATGCGAATCAGGCGCATCTGTTCAAGAACACCCGCGGCTCGTTGCGCGGGCGGGACCGTACCAGATCTCCTTGATGTAGCGACTGTGGCCCTCAACGCCGAACTGGATCACCACATCCACCAATGTTCCCAGCAAATGGCGGATGTCCGCGCGTGACAATTCCCGCCCGGCCTCGTTCTGTTTGACGAGCAGGACCAGCTGTTCGAACGCAAGTTCGGCCGAGGCCGCGTGAATACTGGTGATGGATCCGGGGTGGCCAGAATTGACATTGCGCAAGTAATCAAAGGCCTCTTCAGCGCGCAGTTCCGCGAGCAGGATCCGATCCGGCTTCATCCGCAGACAGGCCTCGAGCAGCTGCTTCGGCGTGACGCGGCTACGCCCCTGATCGCCCTTGCTGTAGAACAGCCGCACGTGGTTCGCATGCCGGTCAAGGACGAGCTCCTGGGCGTCCTCGATGCTGATCAGTCGTTCATGGCTGGGAATCTCCCGTATCAAGGCCTTGGTGCAGGTTGTCTTTCCCGAACCCGTAGGACCCGAGACCACGATGTTCTGCCGCGTCACCACGGCCAGCCGCATGAAGCCGACGTAGTCACCGCGCTCCAGCAGCTCGATCAATTTCTGCTGGTGAGGATCGACCCTGCGAGGGGCGTGCCGGGTACGCGCAAACAGACCCTTATGCGCCAATTCATCCAGCGACCAGCTTCCCGGCGCGGGTTTGCGAATCGTGATCGACACCGTGCGCGCGGATGTGGCCGGGGGCATGGCCACCTGGATTCTCTCCCCGCCCGGGAGGGAGGCCGACAACAGGGGCGATTGCTCGTCGATGCGCTGCGCGGTTGCGTTGGCGACCAGCTTGCACAGACGCACACACCACTCATAGCCGGCAATCGCCAGTGGCACCTGCTCCCAGCCGCGGGCCGATTCGACGAAAGCCTCCCCTGGACGGTTGATGCACAGCTCCGTCACCCCATGCGCCCCCAGCAGCGGATCCAGATCGCGCAGGGTCAGGACCAGGGCCGAGCGCTCCTGCAGGGTCGCGACGGATTCACTGTTGATGAGAGATATCCGCAGCGCGCAATTGGTAGACCTGCCGGAAATCAAGGTCCCGCGCCACCAGTACCTGGATGCGGTCACCCTGATGCTTGGTGATGATGGGCGCAATGCCGATCGAACCGCGCAGCGCCTCCGTGGCTACTCCCGTCGATGCGGATGGGTCATAGACGACCGTGCCGGATTCTCCGGAGCGCTGCGCCGCCTCGGCAGCGCCATCGACCAGTGATATCAGGATGGCCGCGCCAAACCGTTGCCAGAAATGCCGGTCGACTTCGCCGTCCAAACCCGAGCGACCCAGGGCGTCCGTACCGGGAGAAGCCAGTGGTACGACCACTCCGGTCGGCGTGCGCGCCTGCGTCCACAGGACGAACAGCCGGGCACTGCCTTGCTGAACCTGGCCTCGCGTCTCGCCGATGAGTTTCGAGCCACGTTCAAGCAGCACGACTTTTCCATCCACGCTGAAGGTGTCCGTTGCCGTAATGCAGGTCGTCATCCCCGGCAGCGAGGAATCAATGGCGGTCTCCAGGGTGCAATCGATGAACGCACCTTTGGCCAGCAGCAAGCGCTGCGACGGCAGCTCGGTCGCTCGCGCGGCTGGCGTCGCGGTTGGCGTCAACAGACTCGAAAGCGTTCCGGCCTGATCGGCGGCCGGGGGCGTGTCCGTGCGACCGAGCGGTGTCACTTCGCTCACGGCGCCCGCGAAGGCCGGTCCCGTCAGTCGCCGATCAACTGCGGTTGCCTGAACCACCTGCGACGGCGCGGCGCCCACAGTGCCACCGCCCGGAGCCACGAGCGCGGCCGCGGTCAAGGGAATAGATTCGGCCGGTGGCGGTGATACCGAGGTGGCGCTGGCGGGCACAATCGAAGGACCGGAGTCAGATGCCACGACGAGCGACCGCGGATCCGCTACCGGCCCCAACGGCAGCAGTGAACTGTCACCCGCCGCGCCCGGCGGGGGATTGCGTGCGGCGGCGACGACATGGCGGTGGGCGAGAATCCCGCCGTAGTACCAGGCCAGTAGCCCCACCCCCAGACCGACACACAGTAACAATGCGAGCATGCTGCTCAGCCGCGACTGCAGCGATCGGGTCGCGATCATTGACGCCACACCGCGCTCGACGGCAATTTCCTCGTTCATGGTGCCCGCCTTGAGGTACGCCGGACATCCGGTGCAATGGTTCCCGAGGGCAAGCGCTCCCCGGTTCCCGAGAAGCCCTTGTTGACGATGCAGCCCGTCAGCGCCCCGCGACGCAGGATCAGGCGCCTGGCAATGCGATGAATGATCACTTCTCCGGATTCGATACTGAAGTTGAGCAGCGACTCGGTTCCATCATCATTGCGTACGAATATCGCAGGCTGCTCGGAACGCTGCCCGAACAGCAGATGGGTCTGCACCCCGTCATCCCAGGCGGCTGCCGGCCGCAGCAGATCCGTGCCGCAGAACCAGTAATCCGTATTGTGGGAGCGGTTCTGCGGTCCCTCCTGCAGATGCTGTTCGAGGTCCTTCGCCGCCGCGTCGGCGGCCGCAGCGGCGGCGACGGCGCGCGGATAGCGAAAGCGCACCACGTACATGGCCGCAGTGGCCGCCGTCGAAGCGGCCAGCTGCACCGAGTATTCGAACTGGTATTGCCGCTGCGAGGTCAGCACCGTCAGATTGGTCATCACGCCCTGCGCCCTGGGCTTCAGAAACAGGTGACTGCCCTGGGCCACGAACGTCAGCCCCTCGATGTCGCCGGCCGCCAATCCTACGAATGTTTCCTCGGGATCGAACTGCAGGTCGATCTGGTAGCCGACTCGCCCCTGCAGTACGTAGACCTGCCCCGGATCATAGTCGGCTACCCGGATACGCCCATCGGCGCCGGCGGCGGCCGGAACAACCGCCGCGCTGCACACTGCAACGTGCAGGCAAGCGGTCAGCAACGCCACGCTGCGGGCAACCGTGGGCCCGAACTGTCGCGAGTGATTGCTCATTCGGCCACCTCCTGCTCCGCATGGAAATCCACGATCCGAAATCCCAGCGGGTTCAAGGTGCGCTGCCGTGCGTCTTTGGCCGGTTGCACGTACTCATAGCGTATCGAGGCAATCCAGTGACTGATCTGCTCGACGGCATCCCCCGCGGGTTGTATACGCCGCAGATAGCGGACCTGCGCCAATCCCGGCTCGCGATCAATGCCCTTGAGGAACGTCACGGACGTGACGGTCGCCTGCACGACTGCTCCGTCCTTGTACAGATTGAGTGGCGACTCGGGGTTGCTGCGCTTCCATTGCGCATACCACAGCTCATTCCTGCGGGCCGAATGAAACGCACCGCACTCCATATAATCGTTCTGCGCCATGGCAAAGTTGAACCGCTGGCACACGCTCACGTAATGGGTGAGAAGATAACGCGTGACGATTTCCGCGGGCTGCGCCCGTGCGTCGTATTCAGGTACGACATCGACGATCCCCGTGGAACTGTCGACGCGGATCACATAGGGTACGACGCGCTTGAGCGGCATCATCACCACGATCGCCACGGTGATGCCCAATGCGCAGGTCCAGCCGGCTGCCGCGACCCAGCGCCAGATGCGGGCCGACTCGCGCCATTGGTGGGTGCGGTCGGCCTCCCACGACGCGCTTTCCTGCCAGTACCCCGCCAGTTCGGTCGTGGCATTCATGGCAGCGGATGCTGCGGCGGATTGATGGGCCGAAGATCGGCATCACAGCGTACCTTCGGCGCCGCCGCGGCCGCGCAAGCGGTCAGCAGCGTAATCACGATCAGGCACACCCCGGACAGGACATGGCGACAGGAACGAGTGTTCATGAATGACTCCTCAACGGATGATCCGACTTGGCAGGCTGCGCAAGAATCCCCCGACACCGCGGCTCCAGGTTCCCATCGTGGTCAGTGACCCGCCGCCGGCCAGGCTGGCGGCAATCGGCATGATCTGGCGCAGCACCAGCAGCACGATCACCGCTACCAGCAACATATCGAGCGCGTCGACCGTCGCCAGGGCCGCGCCGCGCGCCGCCGTCTGTGTGGCATAGCTTTGTATGAGGCTGAGCAGCAGCGCACCGAGCAGCACGGTCAGGATTGTGATGAATCCATAATTGGCCAGCTGCATCAGCCAGGCATCGAACAGCCTGCGAGTGCCCTCGAAGAGGCGAAACAGGATGAACAGCGGACCCAGCGCCAGCAGCACCGCCAACGCGATCTTGGACAGAGCGATGAGAAACATCGCGTAGCAGCACACCAGGCCCATGACGATCCACACCAGTACGCCGGCGATATAGAACCCGAAGTCACCGTTGAACAGCCCGGCGCGAGTCCACAGCTGGCTTGCGACCGTGCCACCCGCCTGCCACACCACATCCAGAGTACTGACCGGCGTAGCGGCGCCGGCGACGGCGGCTGCCAGTTGCGCGGGTGCGTTGTAGAACGTGTCGACAATCACGGCATTGTACAGCCAAAGCTGCAACGCGCCTCCCAGTACGATGACCAGCAGCATGATTCGGCGCAGACCCGTCATGAACGGTTCTTCGATCTTCCCCGTGAGCTGCAGGTAACCCCACACCATGACGTACACCGTTCCCAGCGTCACCGCAGCCGGCTCAAGTGCCGCCGACAGGCGTGCCGTGTTGTTGCCGATATAGCTGCTCAACTGCGCATCCAGCCACGACGAAAAGGTCGCGAAGAAGCCCATCGCTAGGGGACCGGCTCGAAGCGCTGCGCGAACTGCCCATGCCCGGAAATCACCGATTCGCGGTCCTGTTGGGTATTCACCCATTGTTGTGCCTGAGCGACGTGGTACAGCGATTGGAGCTTGGTCTGCTCGTTCTGCAGCATCCCCGCTTCGGCGGCGATGCGTGCCTGTAGATCAAGCGCCGCCTTTTGGTCCGAGGCGCTGCCAATGGTGCCGATCAGCTGCTGGATCGACGCAAACCTGCCGCTCGAATTGCTCAATGCGCTGCTCGTAATTCCCTGCAACAGGGCAATCGTTGAGCGCCACGCGGCAATGCGCGCCTGTTGATTTGCCGGCAGCGCAGCCAACTGCTGCGCCGTCAGCACGGCATTCGCCTGCACCGCCGCCTGGATTGCCGAACTCAATGCCGAGGACCCGGAATTGACCTGGGAGAGCGCTGCGGTGAGGTCTGTCATGTTGCTGGGCAGGTAGTTGCGGACCGTATCGGACAACAGGTTCTGCATGCCGCGACCACCGGTGATCGACTGGTATTCCTGTTGCGCCTGCGCCAGTTGTCCGCGCGCGGTGGTCAAGGCCTGGTTCAGGGTCTGCACCTGTTGCAGCATCTGGGCCAGGGCCGAGACATCGATGACGGCAAACTGAGCGTGCGCCCGGGGCGCAACGCCGAGGCATGAGCAGACGATCAAGCCGAACGCAAATGCGCGGGACGTTTTCATGATGCCGATGCTCCTGTCATGAAGGCCGGCAGCCAATGCTGCGGATCAGACCCAAACTGCTCGATCAAGGCGTGGAGGCGGTCAACGGACTGCGCCCTACCGGATATCACGGCGAGTTCGCCGTCCAGTCCCTTCAGATCCAACTGACACACGACACTTTGATTTCCCTGTCGCACCAGGAACTGGCGGGAACCGACGGTCAATTGCTCCTTGATCAGTCGAAACTCCCGTTCGGACAGGCCCAGGCCCCCGACATACTCCGCATGCGAGCCTTCCGGATTGGGGAAGAAGATCTTGGTGGGTGTCTGCTCGATGAGGGTGCGGCTGATGGACGCCGCGAGCACGTCACTGACGCTTTGCGTCGCCAGGCACATGGCGCCATTGAGTTTGCGCCAGGTTCGCGGCCCGTCAGTCGCGAAACCCTCGAATGCCCTATCGGAAAGTAATCTCCAGAACTCGTCCATCCAGCACACCAGGCGACGCCCATCCAGCATCCTGCGTACCAGGTGAAACAGGTACAGCGTCAATGGCGCCCGGATCGACTCGTGTTCCAGAAAATCGGTCACATCAAAACCGACCAGGGGCGCAGCGGACAGATCAGCCGCGACATAATCCTCAGGATTGTCGAACACCCAGGCGAATTCGCCACCCGTTCCCCGGGTCCAGCGCGCCAGTCGCGCATGGATGCCTTCCGGTTCGGTCGCGTCCAGAAACTCAACCAGCCGTGAGAGACACCGCGCCGGCGCCGCCAGTGCCAGTGTCCCCTTCAGCGCCTGGTCCAGATCCGCCTCTTCGCGAGCGCTCAAGCTGCGTCCGGAGCCTGGCCGCGCGAGTACCCGCAGCCAGCTCTTCAAGAACATTTCATTGTCGGCATCCTCCGGCAGCTGCAGCGGATTGCAACCGGTCGCCACCCCGCTACGCAACGGCAGGTAGCGGCCGCCCAGCGCGCGCACCAGAATCTCCAGCCCATGGTCCTTGTCGAAGACAATCTGCGTCACTCCCTGACGGACCAGCATCGTCAACAGGAAACCAATCAGAACCGTCTTGCCCGACCCGGTCGGCCCACAGATCAGCGTATGGCCGGTGTCCTTGCGACTGCCACCATCGGAGTCCCTGGGGTCGCTGGCATGCAGCGAAAAATGATACGGTGAACCTGCACTGGTCACGAACAGTGCGAGTGCGTCACCCCAGTGATTACCGGTTGCGCGCCCCGTGGGATGATTGTGGAACGGCGCCATCGCGCAGAAATTGCGCGAGGTGATCGGCGCCTTGCGCGGTCGCATGCTGAAGTGCCCCGGCAGCTGCGCCCAGTAGGCTGCCTCCAGTCCCAGATCTTCACGCGCAACGACCATGCCGGTGTCCGCGAGCAGGCTGCGCGCGAGGGCCACATGATCATTGAGAATGCGAAAGCGGCGCCGCACGCTCGCCGCAGTTCCATCCTCCGGAGCGTCACCGAACACCTGCAGCGTCAGGTGGTGATCGCCCATTACGAACTCGCTGCTGGTGAGTGCGTCCAGGGCCACTTTCAGTTCCTGCGCCTGCGAGACGGCGAAGTCCCCCGCATTCACCATCCGGTTGTATTGGCGCTGCAGCAGGCCCTGTGCGGCACTCTTCGACAGGAAGGAGAATGACTGCGTAAGAATGTAGGGAAATGGGGCTGACAGCAGGCGGTCATACATGCCGGCGACCGTCGGTGTCGGGTATTCCTTCACCCCGAGCACTGCCGCGATGCGGGTAGCGGCCGGCTGGCGATACTCGATGACCTCGGTGCCGATGAGGCAGCGCGCAGTGCCGAGCACCCGCGCGAGCGGCGCGCGGGGCAACGGCATCGCGTGACGCTCGGCATCCAGCAGCAGGCCCAGGAATTCGAGCACCCTGGAATGCGGCTGCGCGCCGCTGCGGTAGACACCGAGACGCTCCGGGTCGCACACCTGCAGGGTTGCACCGAGGGTCTGCGCAAGCTTGTCGCAGGCATCGACGGCATCCGCGACGCTCGCGCCATCGGTCTTGCCGGATCCGGCCAGCAGGCGTGCCAACAAGCCGGGCGCGGCGCCGATCACGGGACGAAACAGCACGCTCAGATACAGCTCATTGAGCATCAGCCGTTCCCCGGACAACCGCTATCGATACCGTGCGTGCAAGGTACCGGCGAAGCCCGGCTCCGCCGCGGCCTCGGCGATCGGTTCACGCCTGCGGATCACGTGCGCCCACAGGGCCACATGGGGACTCGCCAGGTTACGCCACAGGACGTTCAGTCGCTCGTGCCAGTTATTCAGGCTTGGCTCATCCGTCGTCTCAAATCCCAGCCCCCCCAATCTGAACACCTGCAGGTAATCACCGGCACGGGTGCTGAGGATGTGTTCCGAGACATGCGCGAGGTACGGCACGTGAATCGCGGCCGGGCGTTCGCGGCGGATGCGTGTCGCGCTGCGCGGGACCATTCAGGCGTACTCCGCACGGACCACCGATGTATACACAGTCGGCTCCGAGCGCCGCTGTGATTGCCGCCCGAGCGCGAAGGCGAGCGGACTGTAGCTGGAGGCCTTCCAGTAAAGGCCGTTAGCCAGCAGGGTGGGGAAGCGCGTGCGTCCCCACAGCAGCAGCAGATCGAAGAACCGCGGATCGTGCGCACACAGCAGTGCACTGACGCCGTGAATCGGCACTGCCAGTGCCAGGGCCAGCAGGTTGCGGCTCACGAGGAACAGCTCAAGGGTAAATACCAGATTGAATATCAGCGCCGCGTAGGTCACACCCCAACGCATGGGTGGGCGGGTTGCACCCACGAACAGCGTGTCCGACGTCAGGTGGGTTGCAAGCTGCGTCATCGCCGCTCTCAAACGCCGAACAGCGAACGCGCCCACGAAACAATCTGCGGCGCGCCAAAGACGATCGCAATGCCCAGCACGGCACACAGGCACCATGCCCACGAAAGTCGATTGGCCATGGCCATGCCGCCGAGCACCATGATCAGAATGACGGCCACCGGCGTCATCCACGCAAGAATGTTCGCCTGCAGCGCAGTGGCGCCGGTGAGAAACGGCGACTCCTGGGCCCGGCTCAGGGCGGGGCTCATCAGCAGCACGGCCGGCAGCCAACGGGTACGCAGTGGAATCGATCGGAGCGAGGTGGTCAGCATCATGATCAGCGAACTCCGTGACAGGGTGGACACCATGTCACCAGAGGCGCGGATCTCGGACCAGTGCACTTTACGATCTGAACGGCCAGAAATGCGTTACAGCCCGCCGACGAACCTCAGTAGCTGCTCGCGCTGCGCGCGCGGCAGATGCTCGAAGCGCGCGCGCACCGCTGCCGCCTCCCCGTCGTGCCACAGCACGGCCTCTTCCACCGAGCGCGCGCGGCCGTCATGCAGAAATGTTGGCCTGCTCTCCCGGCTCAGACGATAGCCGATGCCCCACAACGGCGCCGTACGCCAGCGCGTGGGATGCACGACCCCTGCAACATCGTGGTCGGCGAGACCCGCTCCCAGATCGTGCACCGACAGATCCGTGTACGGCGCAATCATCGCCTTCAGCGGCCGCCCGTCTGACTGCACCAACGTCACCGTTTGCTCGGGCTGGTGACAGCCCGCGCAGCCGGTCGCCTGGAACAGTTTCAATCCTGCCGCCCGCTGCGCAGATGTCGGCGGCTGCGGATTCAGTGGCACGGACAGCCATTTCTCGAAGCTCAGCAGTGCATCCAGCAGTTCGGTTGAGATCTCGGCGCTCTCGGGATGACGCTGCGGCAGGCACTGCGCTTCGGCAGCAGTGCAATCGTCCACGGGTCGATCGGTGCTCGTTACTCCCATCTCACGTGCCAATGCCCGCGTCGTCTGGTCACGCACCGTCAGTGCCACAGCCTGCCAGCCGAAGCGGCCGGGTCCGACCTGGCCAGCGCGCGCGGGCACGGCCTCCAGCAACCCGACACCGAACAGCGCCGGTGCCAGGCGCGGCTTGATCACGATGTCCGGCGTCAGTGGGCCATAGTTCAGGCGCGTGAGTTCATAGCGTGGCTGGCGCAGTGTCCACGCCGTGCCATCGGGGTAGGTTCGCTGGATGACGTGATAGTGAAGGATGACCTGGCCTTCAGGCGTGAAGCCCTCGACGGCAAGTGGGCTCAGTACGCGGCCGTACACCGGATCGCCGGGCGGATCGGGAACATCCAGGGGCGCGGCTGCCCCCACTGCCGGCAGCGCTTCCAGTTCGATCACCATCGAATCCGGCGCCGGGCCGTCGCCGATCGGGCCACGGCCGTGGGCACCCTCGTTGTGGCACTCATCGCAGGATGCCGCGTTGAAGATCGGACCCAGGTCCGCGCGCCGGCCCGCGCCCGCGGTACCGACGGCGAGGAAGTTCGTATTGAAGACCGCGTGGCCCAGCTGATACTGGTCGGCCACGGCAGCAGCGAGTGGCAGGTAGGGAGGCTGGTTGCGATGATCCGTGTAGGGCATCGAACCGATCAGCGCGTCGCCCAGCGCGGAACCTCCTGCGCTGAAGAGCACGGCGCACAGGCCAGCGATTGCCACTCGCGGTCGCACGTGGCGGCTCCGCGGAATTATTTCGGTGCGGCCGTGACGGTGACGCGAACTGTGGCGCTGTTGGTATTGCTGAACTGTAGGGTCAGATCGCCCGCTGGCAGCGTGTATAGAACTATCTTGCGCGGGGCGCGACACTCATGGGCGCCGGTGAAGTCATTCGTGGCCGCGAACTTGCCGCCGGCGATCACGTCAATCCAGAATCCCTCGCTCATTGACACGCGGTACTTGCCCGGGTTGGGAATGTGCAGTGTGACCATGCCGGCGAAGGCACCATCAGCCAGTGCTTTCTTGGCAGGTGCCATCACAAAATTCACCTTGTCCTGAGGGGTGAGCGCAATCTGGTAGAGCTTGTCGACGTCGAGGGTTGCAGCCGGTCCCGCGGCCGTCGCGGCGGTCACAGCTGCCGGAGCCGTCGCAAACAGCGCACGTTCATGCGCGACGTTCCAGGTAAATCCTTCACAAGGGTCGGCTGCCAGGGCCGTCTGGCTTGCCATGGCGGCAGCCATTGCACCTGCGGCGAGCGCCGCCAGCCAACCAGGTTTGTTCCAGCCGGTTCGTGTCTCTCCCGTCATGGGAATCTCCCGCCCGTTGTAACCATCAGGTTGATCTTGTAGTCGCGATGGTAGGAATCGATGCGATCACCGTATTCACCCGACAGCCGGAAATGCGTCTGCTGCCGCGGTGGCGCTGCGACACAGTATTCGAGCATATATAGCGCATTGTTTCAACGCAGATTTGGTAACGGCGCGGAACAACTGCCGGACAGGCCGGTCAGATTGAAAAACCATCGGGTACCCGCATGTCCATCCTGGGCCCGCGACTTCAGTCCCGTGCGGCAACGCTGCTGACCGTAGCCGCTCTGCATGGACTGATCCTGTGGGGCATCTCGCGTGCGCGTGTGCCAGTAGTCCAGGAGGTCGAGACTCTCGTCTCAGTGTTGTCGTTCATTCCAGAGACAGCCTCGCCTCGGGTGACGGCCGCGAGCACGCGCGCGGTCGAGCACGCGGAGGCTGCCACAACCAAGGCACGTGGGGTCGGCGCAAACCGCATCAGGACATCACTTTCCGCACGGCCGGTGCAGCCGGCCGAATCCTCCGCAGCCGCCATCACGCTGCCCGCCGTACCCGGAAACCGAATTGACTGGACCGCGCAGCTCGCGACGAGCGCCCAGGCGGAGCTGGACAAGGAAGCAAAGGCGCGCCTACAGCTGCGCGCATTGACCCGCCGGTACGAAGTGGATTCCGATCCGCGCAATCCGGGGCTCACGGCAGCCAGCAGCTTTCGCTGGTACCAGGCCGGGATCCACCGCATCGATACCCGTGGGTCGCTGCCGGTGCTGGTATTGAACGATCATTGCGTGATGCTCATGTTCGTCATCCCCTTCTGCCGCATCGGCCACATTGAGAGCCATGGGGATCTGTTTGAGGGTGCAGCAGCAGCCCACGATGAGCGGCTCGCGACGCCCGGTCCGAATGAGGTACCGTGAATCCCTGCGCGACCGCGTCATCCCAGCAACTCGTCGCGGCCCTCCTTGACGAAGGCGCGCACCTTCTCCGCATACTGATGAATCTGCGCGTTATGGCCCGTGACCAGCGCGCCGGCCATGCGTACCGGATCGCCGAAAAAGAAGCGCTCGTACAGCACCTGGCGGGAGCCAAAAGCCGATACCGCGACGTCCCAGGCCAGGCGGAACATGGGCACGCGATCAAAGGCCTCGGCGCGGGCGGCCTGGTAGTACTTGCGGATGTCTTCCGCCAGGGGACCTGCGAGGTCATCGGCGCCGGGCATCGCGACCAGACCACTCGCGCCGATCTGCTGAATGATCTCGACCATTCTGGGGTACAGGCGCGGATACAGATTGCGCGCCGCATCGAGGGGATCCCATGCCGGCCGCATGACGCCCCACTCATCCAGCTGGGCGTCCGCTTCGGCTGCGCGCAGGAAGGCACGCATGGTCTCCAGGTTCACCCAGATCTCCGCGAGTTTCTCCTGGATGTGCTGCAGCGACTCCGCCGCAATGGCATTGACCAGCATCGCCGCCAGACCCAGCAGGAATTCGGTCTTGGCGATGTTCTTCACGACGACCTGGTGAGTCATGTGCACCACGGCACCGGTGCGTGAATAGGCCTGGTTGCAGCGGTTGACATCCCGGTACAGCAGCACGTTTTCCCACGGCACGAGTACATCATCGAATACGACCACGGCATCCATTTCCTCAAAACGCGAGCCCAGCGGGTGATCGAAATGCGAGCGCCCGTAATCCAGGCTCTCCCGGCAGATGAATCTAAGACCGGGGGTGTCGTTGGGAATCGAGAAGCCGAAGGCATACGGTGCATCCTCGATCGCGCTCTTCAGCAACGTCGAGGGAAATACCATGATTTCATCGGAAATCGGCAAGGTCGCAAGCATGCGGCAACCACGGATGATGATACCGGCATCGGTCTCGTCCTTGATGCGCGCCGCGATATAGGGATCGGATAGCTGCTGCATGTTCGCAGCACGATTGGCCTGCGGTGGTATCAGGGTATGCGTCAGGCACAGGTCGTTTTCGCGCAGGTACTCGTGGTACCGCAACGCATTGGTGCCGAAGCGTGGCTCAGACTCGGCGAGAAAGGCCGCACCTGCCGCATAACCGGAGATGGCACGATTGATGTAGTCCGGCGCCCGGCCCATCATGCCATGGGTATGGTCCTGCCACACCCGCATGGCGGCCGTGACGCTGCGCAGATCCTCCATGGTGCGTGGAATAAGAAACGAGCGGCCGACCTTGTTGCCCGTCGTGGGTGAATCAAACAGGCTCACTTGCGGCTGACGCCATTGCAGGTCATAGAGTTTCGCCAGAGTCTGGACTCCGCCGCGCAGCGCTGGATGCGTGGTCACATCCCTGATCTGCTTGCCCTGATACCACAGCGTGGGCGGCCGTTCGCGCAGCCGCTGCAGGATCTGTTCGCCGCGCCGCGCGCCGTGGGGCGGTTGCGGCTTGTCAGGTTTTGTTCCCACGCTCTGTTCTCCCCTGCTCATGATTCCTCGCCGCGCACGCTGGCCAGGTGCGCCTCGCGCAGGTCGAATTCCCGTTCGACGCGCCGACGTGCATCGTCCTTCAGCTCACCGTCGCGGTAGGTCGCATTGATATGCTCACGCTCAGCGGCGATCAGCTGATACTCCACGGCATCACGATCACGAATCAGGGCGGCGTGCGTTTCATCACCGTCACCGCGATTCTCGACATGCCGCAGGCGCTCACGGTACAACCGGCGCACCGGCGCCACCAGTTCCTCGGTCAGCCTGCCATCGCGGGTCAGCTGTTCGAGCCGGCCGAGCGCTGCGGTGATGGCGGCGCGGCGCGCCTTGAACTCCTCCATCCGGTCGCGAAAGCGCTCGCGACGGCCGGCGTTGGCCAGTCCCAGCCAGCGGATGACCGCGGGCAGCACCAGGCCCTGGCCCACCAGCGTCACCAGTATCACCGCGAAGGTCAGAAACAGGATGAAATTGCGGCCCGGAAACACCGCGCCATCGTCCAGCAGCACCGGCAGCGATAAGGCAGCCGCCAGCGATACCACGCCGCGGATGCCGGTAAAGGCCAGCGCGAAGGCACGTTGCCAGGAGATTGAATCGTCATCCTCGGAACTCGCGTGACGGCCCAGCACCGCCAGGTATGCTGCCGGAAATATCCACAAGAATCTGGCGCCGATGACCACCACGCTGACGATACCGGCGGCAATGGCGAGCTCCGAGGTGGGATAGCCGGCGAGGCCCTCGACAATCGCCCGTGCCTGCAGGCCTGTGACGAGGAACACCACACCCTCGACGATGTAGATCAGGAAGTCCCAGAAAAAGATGCCCTGCAGCCGGGTCTGGGCGCTGATCAGACGCTGGCCATTCCAGCTGACATACAGGCCGGTGGCCACCGTTGCGAGTACGCCCGAGCCGCCGAGGTATTCGGGTGGCCAGAACGCCACGAATGGCGTGAGCACCGACAGGGTCACCTCTATATGAGTATCGCGTGCGAGCCGACGCAAGTGCAGCATCAGCCAGCCCACCGCGATTCCCCACAGCACCTCACCTGCCACGATCAACGAAAAGAGTGCGGAAGCGTGGCCGATGGAGATGCTGCCCATGCTGACCGCAACGACCGCGAAGCGATACAGGATCAGCGCCGTCGCATCATTCGCCAGCCCCTCGCCCTCCAGAATGGTGAGGATGCGTCGCGGAATCTGCATGCGCCGCGCAATCGACAACGGCGCCACCGCATCAGGCGGTGAGACGATGGCGCCCACCGTGAATCCAACCGGCCACGACAGCTGCAGCCACAGGTGGCAGGCCGCGGCCACCAGTATCGTGGTGAACAGCACGCAGCCGATCGCGAGCAGCGAAATGCCTCCCAGATTGGCGCGGAAATCCTTCCAGCTCATCGAGAACGCTGCCGAGTAAATGAACAGCGGCAGAATGACCAGCAGCACGAGCTCTGGCGCGAGGGTCACGACGGGCAGCCTCGGGATCAATGCCAGAACGACACCCGTCAGCACCAGCAGGATCGAGGATGGCACCTTCAGCCGAGTGGCAATGGCCTCGACGCCGGCAATCACGGCCAGCAGCACGACGAGCAATTGCAGCGTCTGGATCATAAGATAGTGGTAACCGGGCTCCCGGCAGCATATCAGGCGGTCAACCCGCCGCCCGCTGCAACGTTATTTGGCTGTTGGGCGGCGATGGAAGCAGGAGTAACTCATGGTCCGGCTTAGACATTTTCTTCCGCTCCTGGCGGGCATGGCGGCGCTGGCGGGATGCACCGGCGTCCCGGTCCGAACCGACCAGAACGCCCAGTTGGTGGCCAGCGTCCATTGCCAGTCCGTGGCCTGGGCGGGCGGCTTCAAGGGGGCGAGCCCGCTGCGCAACACCATCGCGAACCCCCTGAATGAGGCGCGTCTGCGCGATGCCATTGCGGCCGATCTGCAGAGCGCCGGGATAACCCAGGTGGATGCGCCAAAGGCACAGTGCCTCATCGGCTACGGCATCGGCATGGAACGCCAGGTCGATGCGGTCTACCCGGATGGCTGGGGCTACGGCGCGGGCTACTGGGGCCGCCCCTGGGGACCGGGCTGGGGCTGGGGCGCACCCTACATCTACCACACCAGCTTCATCACCCTGGACCTGTACGATGCCGCCTCGAAGCAGCCGATATGGCATGCCTCGGCCGAGCAGAACCTCAATGGCCTGAGCGGGGATGCCGCCAACCAGCGGATCCGCGCCGCCGTGAACGCCATTTTCGTGAAGTTTCCCCATTAGATCCAGGGGAATCGCCTAAGCCTGCAGTGCCACCCGGCCGATCAGCAGCGCGGCGCGATCGGCCCGGGGTCCGACCAGGATTTCCACGATGCCGGGTTCGAACACGGGCAGCAGCTGCGGGTCCAGTACCCGCAGCTGTTTAGCCGACACCGCGACTGTGACGGTGCCGGTCTTGCCCGGCGCCAGCTCCAGGCGCGCGAATCCTGCCAGCAGCAGCAATGGGGGCGACACGGTGGCCACCACCTGATGCGTAAACACAAATACGGTCTCGCGCGCCGTGCGTGCGCCTTCATTGGTCAGATCCACCTGCACCTGGATAATGTCGCGCACGGTCACGTCGGTCGGTGACACACGCAGATTCGCGTACCGAAACCGGCCATAGGTCAGCCCATGCCCGAACACAAATAACGGGTCATTGGGAGAATCCAGGTACTTGCTGGTGTATTTGTCTGCTGGATTCGCCGGCCGTCCACTGCGCCGTTCGCAATAAAATATAGGTATCTGGCCGACCGAACGTGGCCAGGCGATCGCGGTGCGGCCGCTGGGGGAAACCCTGCCCAGCACCACATCCGCCACCGCATTGCCGGCCTCGCAGCCGGGAAACCAGGCCGCAATTATCGCATCACAGTCCTGGAGCAGCGCACCGATTGTCAACGGCCGACCCGAGAACAGCAGGACAGCGCAGGGTTTGCCCTGCATCCGAGCCCGGGCGAGTACGGCTGTGGCCAGCGCCTGCTGCTGCCCCGGAAGACCGAGGTGCACGCGGCTGGCCGCCTCACCGCTCATCACGGCCGCCTCGCCCAGGCACAGCAGGATGCTCTGCGCCCGATCACACAAGGCCAGCGCCGCGGGGATTCCGCTGGCGTCCGCGCCCTCGATGCTCACACCCAGTTCGAAATCCACCTGGGCATCCGGCAATGCCGCACGCATGCCATCGAGCACGCTCACATGATTTTCCGCGACGCCCGCAGCCGGCCAGGGTCCGCGCATCTCCTGCGGCGCATCACCCAGCGGTCCGATGACGGCGAGCGAGCGCAGCTCGCGCTGGAAGGGCAGCACCTCGTGTTCGTTCTTGAGGAGCACCAGCGACTGGGCGCCGACATCACGCGCCAGCGCGCGCCGACGGGCAACGGTTGCGGCCGACTCGTGCGTGCGGCAACGGCCATAGGGATCATCAAAAAGTCCGAGCTGTTCCTTCAGGCGCAGCACCCGGCGCACCGCGGTATCGATCTGCGCCATGCTGACGAGGCCGCGCTCGAGCGCCGCCGGCAGTCCGTGCCGGTAGGCATCGGCCATCATGTCGATGTCAACGCCCGCATGCAGGGCCAGCGCCGCCGCCTCGGGCAGGTCCGCCGCGACGCCATGGTTGAGCAGCTCACGGATGGCGTTGTAATCACTGATGATCACGCCATCAAAGCCCACGCGCCTGCGCAGCCAGTCGCGCAGCAACCGGGTATTCGCAGTCATCGGAATGCCCGCCAGATCCGTGAAGGCCGGCATGATGGTGGCGACCCCGGCACGCACCGCGGCCTCGAAGGGCGGCAGATGCACCTCATGCACCGTCCGTTCGGAGATGTCCACCGAGGCGTATTCGCGCCCTGCCGTCACCGGCGCGTAGGCGCAGAAATGCTTGGCGCAGGCGGCGAGCGCGTTCGGCGCGGCCAGGTCCGCGCCCTGAAAACCGCGCACTTTGGCGCTCGCCACCTGCTGGGCAAGCCACGAATCCTCTCCCGACCCCTCGACCGTGCGACCCCAACGCGGATCGCGCGACACATCGAGCATGGGCGCAAAGGTCATTGCCAGACCATCCGCGGCACCTTCAATGGCCGCTTCGCGCGCGGTCGCCTCCCACAGGACCGGATCAAAAACGCCCGCCTCGGCCAGTGGCACCGGAAATAACGAGCGGTGTCCGTGAATGATGTCCAGTCCGATGAGCAGCGGAATCTTCAGGCGCGACTCCTCGACCGCGAGCCGCTGGATGTCGTGCACCGGACCTGGACCCACCATGTTGAGGAGGTTGCCGATGGCGCCGCTGCGGATGGCATCCGTCGAGTCCCCGGCGATGACCGGACCGGTGACGGTGAAGGAGGAGGCCGTCATGGTGAGCTGGCCCAGCTTTTCGGCCAGGGTCATGCTGGCGATCAGAGTTTCGATGCGGCTCATGAATTCCGACCCACGGCATGCAGTAAAATGAGCCGTTAGGATACAGGATGCCCACTTTGCCCAAACCAGCCGCCGCCAAAGCCGTCCGCCCTCCCCGCCGCGCGCGCGCGCTGCGCCCGGCTGAGCTTGCGGCCCTGCCCGATGACGCCTTGCTCGAACAGGTGCAACGGCAGACCTTTCGCTTCTTCTGGGAAGGCGGGCACCCCGTCAGCGGCCTGACACCCGACCGGCTCACCACCCGCGAGCGGCCGGTCGACGACCGGGCTGCGATCGGGGGTACGGGATTTGGCCTGATGTGCATCATCGTCGCGGTCGAACGCGGCTGGCTCACGCGTGCGGCGGCCGTCACCCGCATCAACGCCATGCTGGATGTGCTGATGCGCGCGCCCTGCTATCACGGGGCCTACCCGCACTTCCTCAATGGCCACACCGGCGCGACGATTCC
Organism: Steroidobacteraceae bacterium; assembly: GCA_036267975.1. Taxonomy (GTDB): domain Bacteria; phylum Pseudomonadota; class Gammaproteobacteria; order Steroidobacterales; family Steroidobacteraceae; genus DAIDKA01. The sequence goes on from DATAVA010000050.1 coordinate 24,529, forward strand.
TTTTTTCCGCAAGGACGATGCGGCCGACCTGGTCGAAACCTCGTTCCTGTGCATGGGCCTGCTGTGTGCACGGCAGTATTTCGATGCCGACGCGGCCACGGAGGCGCAATTGCGCGGGCGTGCCAACCTCCTGTGGGAAGGAGTCGAATGGAGCTGGTTTACCCAGAATCAGCGCAGCGTCCTCTACTGGCACTGGAGTCCGAATAACGGTTGGGCCATGGATCATGAAATCCATGGGTGGAACGAATGCCTCCTTACCTATGTGCTGGCGGCGGCCGCGCCGCGCTACGGTGTGGCACCGCCGGTCTACCACAAGGGGTTCGCCAGCGGGCGCGATTTCCTCAACGGCAAGTCCTATTACAACATCAAGCTGCCGCTGGGAATGCCCTTCGGCGGCCCCCTCTTTTTCTCCCATTATTCGTTCTGCGGCCTGGATCCGCACGGCCTGAAGGACCAGTACGCAGATTACTGGCAGCAGAACCTGGCGCAGGTGCGCATCAACCATGCCCACTGCGCCACCAACCCGCATGGCCATCTCGGCTACAGCGCGCAGTGCTGGGGGCTGACCGCCAGCGACGGTCCTGACGGCTATGCGGTACATGATCCGGCCAACGACGACGGCACGATTTCGCCCACGGCGGCACTCTCGAGCCTGCCCTACACCCCGCATGAATCCCTCGCCGCCATGCGCCATTTCCTGCGACGCTACGGCAACAAGGTATGGGGTCGCTACGGATTCGTCGATGCCTTCTGTGAGCGTCGCGGCTGGTACGCGGATACCTTCCTCGCCATCGACCAGGGTCCCATCATCATCATGATCGAGAATCACCGTTCCGGGCTGCTGTGGCGGCTGTTCATGTCCATACCGGAGATTCAGAACGCCCTGCTAAAACTGGGCTTCAGCAGCCCGCGAACCAGCGCGCACCGTTGACTACCACGGTGAACTTCGAAGACTGGATCGAGGCCCAGAGCCATCACTGCGCTCAGCAGATGCTGCACAGCATCTCGGCCACGGACATCATCAAGCAACGGCCGGGTTTCGGCGTTGCCGTGCAGGCCGGTGTCGGGTCGGTCTTGGCCTCGCCCGTGCTCGCCTCGTACGATCCGGACCCGGACTATTTCTTCCACTGGTACCGCGACTCAGCGGTGGTGATGGATGCACTGCGCGTCCTGTATGAGCGCGGCACGCTCGGCGATGAAGCACTGCAACTGTTCGAGCAGTTCGTACAGTTCAGTCTCGCTGCCGATCAGCAGGATGGGCGCGTGCTCGTTGCCGAGCCACAATGGCGTGAGCGCGTCCAGCCCGAGTTCGTCCAATACCTGCGCCCGGATGAGGAGCTGGCTGCAGCGCATGGCGAGCGCATCCGTGGCGAAACGCGCCTCAATGCCGACGGTACTTTGGACATCTCGAAATGGTCGCGGCCGCAGCATGACGGCATCGCGACCCGGGCACTGACACTGATGCGCTGGCTGCGACTGCCGACGCTGGAGCCGGCGGTGCGCGAGGCCGCCTCACGATTATTGAAGGCCGACCTGCATTACACGCGGCGGCATTGGGCCGAACCCTCTTATGATATCTGGGAGGAGGATCTGGGCCTTCATTACTACACCCTGTGCGCTGCCGCCGCGGCGCTGCGCGATGACCCGGTTTGCGAGTCGATCTATCGCAAGCTGGATGACTTCTGGGATGAGAGCGCGGGGCACTATCGTTCGCGGGTGCTGCACAGCGGTAGCGCCTCTCCGAAACAACTCGATATCGCCGTCATCCTGGCGGCCGTGCATACCGATCTGCCCGCAGACCGGCATTCCCCCGGTGACCCGCGCATGCACGCGACCCTGGACCGTCTCGAAGAGTTGTTCGCGGCGCAGTACGCCATCAATGCGCAACGACCCGCAGGCGCTGGCCCCGCCATGGGCCGATATCCGGGAGATGTCTACTACTCCGGCGGGGCGTACTATTTTTCGACGCTCGGGGCGGCGGAATATTGCTATCTGGCCGCCTGCCGCGTGGCTCCCGCAGCCGCGCAACCGTGGCTGCAACGCGGCGCTGCATTCCTCGAAACGGTTCGCACCTTCACTCCCCCCGGGGGCGATCTGTCTGAACAGTTTGACCAGCATAGCGGCGTTCAGACTTCCGCCCGGCACCTGACATGGAGCTACGCGGCCTTTATCAGCGCCACCGCGGCCCGCAGCCGCGCCTTACAGCGCGGAAAGGTTACAAAAAGTTGAACCGGGTCCGTGCACGATCCGTCCGGGGCTGCGTTTAATTGATTACAAGGCGTGCCAGGGGTGCGTCGGATCACATTGAGGTCTGCCATGCGAAAGCTTGATTCTTATGCCCGTAATCTGGTCCTCGCGGCTGCCGTAGCGCTGACTGTCAGCGCCTGCGTCGTCGTTCCGGCCCGAGGGTATTACGCCGGTGGCGGGTATTACACCGGCGCCGTCACGATCGCCCCGCCGGCACCGCAGGTCGAGGTGTATGGGGCCGCTCCGGCAGCGGGATATGTCTGGCTTGGCGGCTACTGGAACTGGGTCAACGGCCGTCATGTCTGGGTCGGCGGCCATTGGTCCGCACCGCGTCCGGGATATCGCTGGGTGGCGCATCATTGGGATCGCCGTGGTGACGGCTGGCACCTCGCCGGCGGTGGCTGGGTCCGTCGCTGAGGCTTCAGTCCCTCACGACCCCGTGGCCCGAGGGCTTC
>DATAVA010000051.1:0-3704 GCA_036267975.1 Steroidobacteraceae bacterium
CCGATATCGGTTGAGACCGTGGCGGTGCGGGTCTCGATGCGGCCGTGATCGGCATCGACCGCCGGTTCGGCTGTGCTGACCTTACTCTCCGGATCGTCGAGGAACCGAACCACATCATCATGCAGCGTGCCCTGGTTGCCCTTCAGCGCCAGGACATAGTCACCGCCCTGCGCGACGATCTGCGGTGCGATGTCGCGCTGGCAGTTGAGCGCGTCCGCCGTCACGATGGTGCCCTTCAGCGTAAGCGGGGTCGGAACGTCACGTTGCGCGGCGCGTGGAAAATCGGGCCAGATATCGCCGGTGACGGAAGAGGACGGCATGGCGAAGCGCGCTTCGCAGACGGGGGATGCTCGTACGACTGATCGTACGAGCGCACAGCGCCCGGGCACCGAGATGAGCACCTGCGGCAAGCGCCGTCGTTGGACGGCCGAGCAGAAGCGCCAGATCGTGGCCGAAGGCATGAAGCCGGGTATGTCGGCCACGATGGTGGCTCGCAAGCACGGCATCAGCACCGGGCAGTTTTATGCCTGGCGGCAACAGCTGTTGCTGCGCGGCGCGCTCGATGCCGGAGCCGGCTCCGTGCCGAATGTGGCGGGCATCGATGCGACGGCGAGCGCGCCGGACCTGGAGCCCGCCATTGCTGCCCCGCCGGAGCCGAACACTCCCGCAACGACGGTGACACCGGTGCCGTCCGTGCAACCGGACGACCGGATCGACGTGCCGTCGCCCGATGGCGTGGCTACAGGGCAGCTGCGCGAGGATTTTGGCGCTGAGCACGCTCTTACGACCAATCGTACGAGCTTACCCAACGGTCCCCGTGCCGCACGCGCGGATTGCGGTCAGGCCGACCGGTCCGGTGAGACCGCGCCGGGCAGAGCCCGACCGCGCGCCCTACGCCGCTTCCGCCACGGGGACCGCGTCGACCGCACCGGGTGGTCGCCTGTTCCAGGGAAGAAGTTGCTCAAGTTGGTGGCTCTTGGTGCTTCCGGAGACCAGGCGTTCGAGAACGTCGGTCAGCCAGGCGAGCGGATCGACGCCGTTCAACTTCGCCGTACCGATCAGGGTCATTGCGATAGCCCAATGCCCGGCAGCGCCATCCGATCCGGCGAACAAAGCGTTTTTTCGAGCCACCGCCACGCCCTTCATGCCGCGCTCGACAACATTGGTATCTATCTCCAGCCGCCCGTCATCGAGGAACAGTACCAGGCCGGACCAGTGCCGCAGCGTGTAGCGGATGGCGTCCGCCAGCGGCGAGGCGTTCGACACGCGCGCCAGTGTGGCTTTCAGCCAGGTCTGCAACGTCTCGACGATCGGACGGCTGCTCTGCTGGCGGACGGCACGGCGGTGCTCGGGCGGCTGGCCGCGGATCTCGGCCTCGATCGCGTAGAGCCTGGCGATCTGGGCGAGTGCCTCGGCGGCGAGCGGCGACTTGGTCGCCGCGTGGAAGTCGTAGAAGTGACGCCTGCAATGCGCCCAACAGAAAACCAGCTCGATCGTGCCGCGCTTCGCCAGGGCGGGGAACCCGGTGTAGCCATCGACCTGCAACTTGCCGCGGAAGCCCGCGAGATGTTCGGCGGGATGCTCGCCCTTGCGGTCTGGACTGTAGATGTAGGCGGCGGCCGGATGCCCCGGGCCTTTCCAGGTCCGCGGATCGACCGCGTAGCACCACAACCGTCCGGTCTTGGTCTTGCCACGACCGGGATCGAGCACCGGCAGGGTGGTGTCATCAGCGAACAGCACCGGCGCGGCCATCACGGTCGAGACCATCAGGTCGTAGAGCGGGCGCAACCACCAGCAGGTCCGACCCACCCAGTCACTCAGCGTCGAGCGGTCGATCGTGATGCCCTGGCGCTTCAGCATCTCGGATTGCCGGTACAACGGCAGGAAGTCGCAGAACTTGCTGACCAGGACATGCACCAGCAGTGCTTCGGTTGCCATGCCGCCATCGATTGGCCGCTCCGGCGCGGGCGCCTGCACGACGGCATCCCCGCAGGCGCGGCATCCATAGCGCGGACGCAGGATGACTTTCGCCCGCAACTGCGCGGGCACGATGTCCAGCATCTCGGTGCGGGTCTCGCCGAGCCAGCTAACCGCTTTGCGTGGCATCGGTCCGCTTCGCGGCCCGATCAGATGCAACACACCGCCGCAGCACGGGCACGCTTTGCTGTCGATGTCGATCACCACCTCGTCGCGTGGCAAATGCGCTGGCAGCGCTCCGAGATTACGTCGCGGGTGGGCGGCACGGCGTCGTTGCCGCGTTTCCTCTGATTGCTCGGCGGCGTCTTCAGCCGCCTCGTGCTCGGCAATTTCCTGCTCGATATCCTCAATGGCGAGCTTCAGCTGATCGGGTGACAGCTGCTCGGACCGGCGGCCAAAACGATGACGCAGCAGCTTGTGGATCAGCGCGCGCAGCTTGTCGTTTTCTACCGTCAGCTCGGTCACCTGCGCGTCGCGCTGCATGGTCGCCGTGACGACGTCGCGAATCATGCCTTGCAACGCTACCAAGTCTTCTGGCAATGCGGTCAGGTCGATCTGCATGGCGGCAAGATGAGCAACGCCGCCGCGTCGCTCCTAGAACTTTTTCGGCCTACCAAGAATTTTCTAACCTACCAGCTCGGGTCTGTGGCTGGCGACCGGTGCCCGCCACTCGCAACCTTCCAGCAACGTCGCCAACTGAGACGCTGTCAACGAAATCGCACCGGTGCTCGTCATCGGCCAGATGAAGTGGCCGCGCTCCAAACGCTTGGTCAGCAGACACAGGCCAATGCCATCGTGCCAGAGAAGCTTGATCAGGCTGGCCCTTCTGCCTCGGAAGGCAAACACCGCACCATCCAACGGGTTCCGTTCCAGTACCTGCTGCACTTGCATGGCCAGACCGGCCATGCCGCGACGCATATCCGTAGTGCCGCAGGCAAGATAGACCCGAACACCAGGCGGCGCGGCGATCATGACAGCCCAAGAGCGGCCAACACCCGCCGCAATGCAGCTTCATTCACCTGTGCATCAACGCTCACTCTCGCGCCACCCGACAGCACGATTTCGATGCGCCCATCCGGCTCCGTGCCTGATGACATTGCTGGCGTCAGGGGCACGGCTACCTCCAGGTCTGGGTGCCCCGCCACAACATCGACGCGCACGAAGCGCGGCTTGGTGTCAGCCACCGCGCCCAGCGCGCCGCACAGCAGCTGTTGTCGCCACGTATATAGCAGACCGCTGCTGATGCCGTACCTGCGGGCCACCATGATCGGCGATACCCCCGGCTGCAAACTCTCTGCGGCAATCTCGCACTTCTGCTCCGACGTCCAACGGCGGCGGCGCTCCCGGCCGGTGATAACCTCGATGCGCCGATTGCGGCTGCTCGTACGATCAATCGTAGGGGCGTCTTCAGCTGCCGATGTCGCTGCCATTGCGCTGTCGTCCTTCCTCAAGGACGACAGCTGGCCCGAGTTTTAGCGCGTCGCGCAATGTCCTGACGCGACATCGCTTACGGTGCATCTGACCGCTGGCCCTGATGGAGTTCGCTGATCAGGTCCCAATCAAGACTACGCGCTGCGTTGCGCCTTGAATTTTCCGGGTCTATCCGATCCGCGGCTCGACCGCTCGCCATCACGTCCTCTTCACCCTCGCATGCTGTGTAGCGTGGCTGAGCCTATGCCGGCTGCTGGATGACCCGCTGGCGGCGCCTCGTGCGCGATTACGAGCAG
>DATAVA010000052.1:0-38088 GCA_036267975.1 Steroidobacteraceae bacterium
GGCAGCGACGATCTGGCCACGCACCACGCGCGGGTGCTGGCCAACAAGTTTCTACCCAGCACGGCCTCGATATTTGCGACTGCCACCGGCTTCGCGGCGCTGGCGGTCTCCAATATCCGCCCGGTGCGCGAGATGGGACTGTGGACGGCATCGGGCCTGGTGGTGGCGTGGCTGGCCAGCTTCACGCTGTTTCCGGCCCTGCAGCAGCTGCTGCGCACCCCGACGCAGTCGGAAGTGGCGGCGGCGGGGCGTTGGTACCCGGCCTTCATCGAGCGGTGGCTCCCGCTCACCCGGTCGCTGCGCTGGCCGCTGGTCGCGACCGCCATCGGCGGCATGATTGCAGGGGTCATCGCCCTGGTGGGTGTTCCCGGGTACATTCATCCATTGGCACTGCAGACCGATACGCTGACGTATATCGATCCGCGCGTGGCGGCGGCGCAGGATACCCGTTTCTTTGAAGCCCAGAACGGTCTGGGCGTCTACCAGCTGTGGCTCAAAGTGCCGGACGCCGGTGCCCTGGATCCGCAGTTCCTGCGGGCCACCGATCAGCTGGTGCGGCAGCTCGAGAGCGATCCGCGCATTACCGCCGTCGATGGCCCGACTTCGCTGCTGCGCTGGGCGCGGTACGTGCAATCCGGCCAGGACCAATTGCCGACCGCGCCGGCGGCATGGGATGAACTCGCCGGGCAGCTGCAGCAGATCCTACTCACCACGCCCGCCACCCGCGGCTTCGTGGATGTGAATACGCTTGGCAATGTGCGCCTGACCATCCGCGGCCGCGATCGCGCCTTTGGCAACATCGGCCAGATGCGCCGCTACATCGAGAATACCTGGGCCGCGGTGCGCAAACAGCAACCGGCACTTGCGGCGGTGACGGCGCGCGTGGTGGGCGAAAGCGTACTGTCCGACCAGATCACCCTGCAGCTCGTGCCGACGCTCATGGAAAGCTTCGCGCTGACGGCCAGCATCATCTTCTGCGCCTTCCTGGTGGTATTCCGCAGCCCGCTGGCGCGGCTGATGGCGATGATCCCCTCACTGTTCGCAATTCTGGCCGCCTTTCTTTTGATGCGCGGGGTGGGAATCTCCCTGAACATCGCCACCATCCTGATCGGCTCAACCGTGTTGGGCGCGACCGAGAATGACCAGGTGCATTTCTTCTACCACTACCAGGAAGGACGTCAGGAGGGTTCGACGCTCGCGGCCCTGCGCCATGCATTCCTGGTTGCCGGCAAGCCGATACTGTTCGCGACGCTGATCAATGCCGCAGGATTCCTGGCGCTGGCCTTCTCGCCGCTGCCGCCGATGCGGCAGTTCGGCACGGTCTCCGCCGTGGCCTTCGTCCTGGCCCTGCTGGCCGATTTCACGGCATTGCCCGCCGCACTTTGGATCTGTACCCGGTCACCGAAGACCCTCAGGAGCTCACAATGACCGCTACCCCCGGCCTGTTACGCTGGAATGATGTGCTCGCCATTGCCCGCGATGGCAATCCGGCGCCGCCGCGACGCGTCGAGAAGCCCGCCAGCGAGTGGCGCAAACTGCTGGATCCGCAAGCCTTCCATGTCGCCCGCGAGCAGGGCACCGAACGACCGCACAGCTCGGAAATGTGTGACCTGTTCGAACCCGGGAAGTACTGCTGCGTGTGCTGCAACACCCTGCTGTTCGACAGCGCCGAGAAGTTCCAGAGCGGCACCGGCTGGCCGTCCTTCACGCAGGCGGTCACGCCCAATGTCATCGCCTATCACGAGGACGCCAGTGCCGGCCCGGTCCGCATCGAGGTGGTCTGCAATGTCTGCGATGCGCACCTGGGACATGTGTTCCCGGACGGACCACGGCCCAGCGGCTTGCGCTACTGCATCAATGCCGTATCGCTGACCAAGGCGAAGACCTGAGAATCGCTAGATTGCCCGCGAACCGCGGATGTCGATGAACTGCAGGAACTCCGCGCGGGTGCGCGCGTCGCTGCGGAAGATGCCGACCATGCGGCTGGTCACCATCGAGACACCGCGCTTGTGAACACCGCGGGTGGTCATGCACTGATGCTCTGAATCAATGACCACACCCACGCCGCGCGGCTTGAGGACCTCGTCGATGCAGGCCGCGATCTGCGCCGTGAGCTTTTCCTGCACCTGGAAGCGTCGGGCGTAGCCATCGACCACGCGCGCCAGCTTGCTGATGCCCACTACCTTGTTCGATGGCAGGTAGCCGACATGTGCACGGCCGATGATCGGCGCCATGTGGTGCTCGCAGTAGCTCTCGAAGGCGATATCGCGCAGCACCACCATCTCATCGTACCCATCGACTTCCTCGAAGGTGCGCCGCATGTACTCGCGGGGATCCACGGAATAGCCGGAGAACCAGTCGCCATACGCCTTGACCACCCGCTTGGGTGTATCGATGAGGCCCTCGCGGCCGGGGTCATCCCCAGCCCAGCGCAGCAGGATTCTGACGGCCTCCTCGGCCTGCTCGCGCGAAACGGCTGGGGCCCGGCGGCCGGGAGTTACCTTGCGATCGGACCTGGCCATGCGGAAGTACTCATTGGTTGAAGCCGGGACGGCAATGTTACCGGACCCGGCTGCGGAGGAAATAGTTTAGAATCGTTGATCATGGTGGTAGCAAATGAGCAGTTCCAGGTCCTGGCCGCCGGCGATTGCGCGGCCATCCGGTTGCTGCTTCAGCACAGTTCGGTGGCCCACCGCTTTCGACTGGATTCGTGTGCCCTGCACGCCGACATCATGGCGAGCATCGACCGGTTCGCTCCGGACCTGATTCTGGTGGACGCCGACGGCCGCGACCTCGGCGGCCTCGAGGCCTGCCGCGCCCTGAAGGCCCACCCCGCGACCATGATGCTGCCGGTCGTGGTCGTGAGCCTCAATTCGGATCTGCAGATGGCCGCCTACTCGGCCGGCGCCGATGATTTCGTGACCGCCGCCGGTGGCGACACAGTGCTGCTGGCCAGGCTCGAAGCGCTGGCCCGCGCCGGCTCGCGCCGCCGCAAGATCGCCGCCGCGGCGCGCAATACCGACGAACGTCGCGGCGAAGAACTGCAGGCGACCTTCCGTCGCTACGTGTCCCCGCAACTGGCGGATCGCATTCTCGACAATTCGCGCCTGCGCGACAGCATCCTGACCGCGGCCGATATCCGCACCCACGCAGTAATCATGTTCGCCGACCTGCGCGGCTTCACCGGCATCTCCGAACGCCTCAGCCCCCACGAAGTGGTGCCGCTGCTGAATGAATACTTCTCATTGCTCACTGAGATCACCTTCCAGCACGAGGGCACCGTATTTCACATGGCCGGTGACTGCCTCATGGTGGGTTTTGGTGTGCCATTCGAGCAGGACGACAGTCCGCAGCGGGCCGTCCGCGCGGCGCGCGAGATGCTCGACCGCTTCGCCGTACTGGCGGAAAGCTGGCACAGCCGCCTCAACATCGAGACGGGGCTGGGGATCGGTATCAATGAAGGCGATGTCGTGGCCGGCAACGTCGGTTCAGCGATGTTCATGAACTACACCATCATCGGGGATGCCGTGAATGTTGCCGCGCGCCTGTGCCAGCGGGCACGGGCCGGCGAAATGGTGCTCTCGCGTGCCCTCAAACACTCACTGGATGCCCGTGGCCATGACATCAACGCCGTCGAGCTGCCCGCCATGACCCTGCGCGGGCGCACTTCGCCCATTGATATATATTGCGTGCCAATCACCAAGCGCCTGCACATCGCCGAAGTCCTGGCGCCGGCGACACTAACGGCATGACCGCCGCCTCGGATACCACCAATCTTGCGCTGTTCTGCGATTTCGAGAACATCGCGCTGGGTGTGCGCGATGCGCGCTATGCCCAGTTCGACATCAACCGCGTGCTCGAACGGCTGCTGCTGAAAGGCTCGATAGTCGTCAAAAAAGCGTACTGCGACTGGGAGCGGTACAAGGAATTCAAGGCCGGCATGCACCAGGCCGGCTTCGAGCTCATCGAGATCCCCCACGTCAAGCAATCGGGAAAGAACTCGGCCGACATCCGCATGGTCGTGGATGCGCTCGACCTGTGCTACACGAAACCGCATGTGGAAACCTTTGTCATCATCAGCGGCGACTCGGACTTCTCCCCGCTGGTGAGCAAGCTGCGCGAAAACGACAAGGGCGTGATCGGCATTGGCGTCAAGAACTCCACCTCGGATCTGCTGACGGCCAGTTGCGACGAATTCATCTTCTACGATGATCTGGTACGCGAACAGAAAGCGCGCCGCACGGGCCGGCGCAAGGCGCCCGCGGCGAGCGCGGCGAGCGCCGCTTCTGAGACGCCGTCCGCCAAGGATGAAGATCCGGAGCATGACCGCGAACATGACGCGTTCGACCTGGTACTGGCTACGATCGACGCGCTGATCGCCGAACGCGGCGAAGACGAGAAAATCTGGGGCTCGATGGTCAAGCAGGCGCTGAAGCGTCGCAAGCCTGGCTTCAACGAAAGCTACTACGGGTTCCGCTCCTTCAACAAACTGCTGGAGGAAGCCGCGGCACGGCGCCTGCTCACGCTCGAACGCGATGAGAAGTCCGGCGGCTACCTCATTCATAGCGTGGCCGACGTGGCCTGATGGCCCTGGCCGTACTGTTCCTGGCCGCGCTGTGGGCGGGGGTCCAGAATGCGCTGGCGGGCGGCGGCTCATTTGTCACCTTGCCGGCGCTGATGTTCACCGGCATGGACGCTCGCGCGGCCAATATCACTTCGACCATTGCGCTTTTTCCCGCGCAGATCGCCACCGCGCTCACGGGCCGCAGCCACGTCACCGGCGCCGCCGGTCTGTCCTTTCGCGCACTGATGATCATCAGCCTGGTGGGCGGCGCGCTCGGTGCCGTGCTGCTGCTGGTCACCCCAGCGCGCTTTTTCGCCCACCTGATACCGTGGCTGGTACTGTTTGCGACGCTCGTCTTCGCCTGGGGCAGTTTTGGACCCAAGCGCGCCTCACGCACACATCTGTCGCGCCGCGGGGCGGCGACGGCCCAATTTGCCATTTCGATCTACGGCGGCTACTTCGGCGGCGGCATCGGCTTTCTGATGCTGGCCGCGCTCACCGCCGCGGGCCTGCTGATGCGCAACGCCGGCGCCACCAAAAACGCGCTTGCCGGCATGATGAATGCCTCGGCGGTGCTGATTTTCGTGTTCTCCCCGCAAGTGCGCTGGCTGCAGGCCGGCGTTGCGAGTGCTGGCGCCATCGCCGGTGGCATCATGGGCGGCCTGCTGCTGCACAAACTGAACGAACGCATCCTGCGCCTGATCATCGTGCTGATCGGCCTCGCCCTGACCATTGGGCTCTTCTTACGTTGACATCCGACCCCAGACCACAATATCTTGTGGTCAACAACGGTGTCTACCCCAAGGGGTAGACCTAAGAGGGAATCCGGTGCGGCGTGCAACGCCAACTCCGGAGCTGCCCCGCAGCGGTAATCGGGAACGACCGACGCCATCGCACTGCGGCTCGCAAGGGCCTCGGGAAGCGGCGTCCAGTAGACGCCCACTCCTCAAGAGTGCGCCCGCCCGAGAGCCCGAAGACCTGCCGTTGTGGCCGCGGCTTCGCGGTATGGCTCGGGCTCTCGTGGGAGGAGCTGCCGGAATCGGGAAACGGACGCCTCAGCGGTCCGTTGCGCCCGCATTCCTCCAATCCCCCACGTCGCGCCCACAACAGATCCGGGGGGATATGCATGACTTTGGAAACTTCCGACGCGGTTGAGGCGACCACCGCGCGCACTCAGTCCAGCTTTCGTCTGACCCAGCCCAATGCGGCGCGCCTTCCCATGGGCGTCACCAAGCGCAATGGCAGCCGCGAACCGGTGGACGTCAACAAGATCGTCCGGGCCGTCACGCGCTGCTGCGAGGGCCTGCACGATGTCGACCCCATGCGCGTGGCGCTCAAGACCATCGCGGGACTGTATGACGGGGCGACCACCCGCGAGCTGGACGAACTGTCGATCCGCACCGCGGCCTCCTTCATCTTCGAGGAACCCGAATACTCGCGCCTCGCAGCACGGCTGCTGTCGGCCTTCATCGACAAGGAGGTGCAGGGCCTCGGCGTGCACTCCTTTTCGCAGTCGATCCGCCAGGGCTGGGATGCCGGCTTGATCAACGAGCGCGTACTGGCCTGCGTCGAAGCCAATGCCCGCAAGCTCAACGCGGCCATCGATGCCACGCGTACCCACAAGCTCGAGTACTTTGGGCTAAGGACCCTCTATGACCGCTACCTGCTGCGCCATCCGACGCGCCGCAGCGTGCTGGAGAATCCGCAGTACTTCTGGATGCGCATCGCGGTCGCGCTCACCGCCGGGGTGCACGAGGCCATCGAACTCTACGAGCTGTGTTCCGCCCTCGACTATGTCCCCAGCTCCCCCACGCTGTTCAATGCGGGCACGCGCCACGAGCAGCTTTCGAGCTGCTTCCTGCTCGACTCGCCCGAGGACTCCCTGGAGTCGATCTACGATCGCTACAAGGACGTGGCATTGCTGTCGAAGTTCTCCGGCGGCATCGGCATTGCCTGGCACCGGGTGCGCTCCGAAGGCGCGCTGATCCGCGCCACCAATGGTCTGTCGAATGGCATCGTGCCGTGGCTGAAGACCCTCGATTCCTCGGTGGCCGCGGTCAACCAGGGGGGCAAGCGCAAGGGCGCGGCCTGCGTGTACCTGGAGCCCTGGCACGCCGACATCGAGTCCTTCCTGGAGCTGCGCGACAACACCGGCGATGAGGCACGACGCACGCACCATCTGAACCTCGCCAACTGGATACCGGATCTGTTCATGCGGCGTGTGGAAGCGGATGGACCATGGTCGCTGTTCGACCCGAGCACGGTGCCGCAGCTGCCGGATCTGTTCGGCGCGGCCTTTGATGCTGCTTATGTACAGGCTGAGGCGCAGGGTCTGGCCAGGAAGACCCTGCGCGCGCGTGAACTGTATGGCCGGATGATGCGCACGCTGGCGCAGACCGGTAATGGCTGGATGACCTTCAAGGACAAATCCAACCGCGCCTGCAACCAGACCGCCCAATCCGGTCACACCGTGCACCTGTCGAACCTGTGCACGGAGATCCTCGAAGTCACCAGCGGGGGTGAGACGGCGGTGTGCAACCTCGGCTCCATCAACCTCGCGCACCATCTGGGCCCGGAGGGCTTTGATTTCGAAAAGCTCGCGCACACGGTGGATGTCGCCGTACGGCAGCTGGATCGGGTGATCGATCTGAACTTCTACCCGATCACCACCACCCGGGCCTCGAATATGCGCTGGCGTCCCGTGGGCCTCGGAATCATGGGCCTGCAGGACGTGTTCTTCAGGCTTCGCCTCGCGTTCGACAGCGCCCCGGCGCGCGAACTGTCCACCCGCATCTCGCGCACGATCTACTTCCACGCACTGCATGCCTCGGCGCAGCTGGCCCGCGAATACGGTCCGCACGAGGCGTTCCCGCTAACGCGCGCGGCGCGCGGCGAATTGCAGCCGGAGGCCTGGGATGTGGTCCCGACGGACGACCTGCCCTGGGACACGCTGCGCGCTGACATCACCGCCCATGGCCTGCGCAACAGCCTGCTGATCGCGATCGCGCCCACCGCCACGATTGCCTCGATTGCCGGATGCTACGAGTGTATCGAGCCGCAGATCTCGAACCTGTTCAAGCGCGAAACGCTGTCCGGCGACTTCCTGCAGGTCAACCGCTATCTGGTGGAAGAGCTCAAACAGCTGGGTCTGTGGACCGAAGAGCTGCGCAACGCGCTCAAGCTCGCCGACGGCTCGATCCAGGCCCTGGAGGCGGTACCGGCGCAGTTGCGCGACATCTACCGTACCGCCTGGGAAGTGCCCATGCGCTCGCTGATCGATCTCGCCGCGGATCGCGGCGCTTACATAGACCAGAGCCAGTCGCTGAACCTGTTCATGGAAAATCCGGAAATCGGACGCCTCTCATCCATGTACATGTACGCCTGGAAACGCGGCCTGAAGACCACCTACTACCTACGCTCCCGACCCGCCACGCAAATCGCCAAGACCACGGTGCGCACCAGCGCGCCCGTGACCGAAGTCCAGGCCATCGCCTGCTCCCTTGAAAATCCGCAAAGCTGCGAGGCCTGCCAATGAGCATCTCTTCGTGCCTGCTCGATCCCGGCTTTGATCTGACACTGCGCCCCATGCGCTATCCGCGCTTCTACGAGATGTACCGTGCGGCCATCAAGAACACTTGGAGCGTCGAGGAGATCGACTTCCAGATTGACTTGGGGCACCTGCGCAACCGCATGACACCGGCCGAAAGGCATCTCATCGAGCGGCTGGTGGCCTTCTTCGCGACGGGCGATTCGATCGTGTCGAACAATCTCGTGATCAGCCTCTACCGACATATCAACGCGCCCGAAGCCCGCATGTATCTGTCACGGCAGCTGTACGAGGAGGCGCTGCATGTGCAGTTCTATCTCACGCTACTCGACAACTACGTCAGCGACCCGCAGCGGCGCGCACAGGCCTTTGCGGCCATCGAGAATATCCCCTCGATTCGCCGCAAGGCACAGTTCTGCCAGCGCTGGATCGATGAAGTCGCGAAGCTCCCGCGCATCAACGACGCCGACGACAGGCGCCGTTTCTTGCTGAACCTGACCTGTTTTGCCGCCTGCATCGAAGGCCTGTTTTTCTTCGGCGCCTTCGCCTATGTGTACTTCCTGCGCTCGCGCGGACTGCTTCCGGGACTGGCGGCCGGCACCGCCTGGGTATTCCGCGATGAAAGCGCCCATATGTCCTTCGCCTTCGAAGTGCTCAGGACGGTGCGGGCCGAGGAGCCCGGCCTGTTTGACGCCGAATGGGCGCGCCAGGTGCTGCAGATGATCGAAGAGGCGGTGGAGTGCGAAAGCGAATTCGCCGAGGATGTGCTGGCGGGCGGCATCGTCGGCATGACCCGCGCCGAAATGCGCCAGTACCTCGAATACGTCGCGGACCAGCGCCTGACCATGCTCGGTCTGCCGATGCGTTTCAATGCGCGCAATCCGTTCGCGTTCATGGAATTGCAGGACGTCCAGGAACTCACCAACTTCTTTGAACGACGAGTGTCGGCCTACCAGGTGGGCGTCAAGGGGGAGATCTGCTTTGATGCTGCATTTTAGGCCCCGCGCAAGACGCCGCAACATGTGCCGGTGTAGCATGGCCGCGCGCGAAAAAGGGGTGATGCATGGCAACATTTCTGGCTCGATCCCGGACCATCGCAGGACCAGGCTACAACCGCTGGCTGGTGCCGCCCGCGGCGCTGTGCATCCACCTGTGCATCGGGCAGGCGTATGCGTTCAGTGTTTTCAATCTACCGCTGACGCGACTGCTGGGTGTCAGTCAATCGGTACCCGGTGACTGGAAGCTGACCGATGTCGGCTGGATCTTCTCCATCGCCATCGTGTTCCTGGGCCTGTCCGCCGCAGTGTTCGGACGCTGGGTCGAGGAAGGCGGTCCGCGTCGTTCCATGTTCGCGGCGGCCCTGTGCTTTGGCCTCGGGTTCGTGGTCTCGGCGGTGGGTGTCAACCTGCACCAGCTGTGGCTGATCATCCTCGGCTATGGCGTGCTGGGCGGCTGTGGCCTGGGATTGGGCTATATTTCGCCGGTCTCGACACTGATCAAGTGGTTTCCGGACCGGCCCGGCATGGCCACCGGCATGGCCATCATGGGCTTCGGCGGCGGCGCCTTCATCGCCTCACCGCTGTCAGTGTGGCTGATGCGGAAATTCTCGAGTCCCACGCATGTGGGTATCGCTGAGACATTCCTGGTTCTGGGGGCCGGCTACTTCGTGTTCATGATGATCGGCGCCGCGCTGGTGCGCGTACCGGGCCCGGACTTCAGACCCACGGCTGCCCTGCCCGCGCCCCGACGCCTGGTTAGCGCGCACGACGTATATGTCTATCAGGCACTCAAGACCCCGCAGTTCTGGTTGCTGTGGGGCGTGCTGTGCATGAACGTCACCGCCGGCATCGGCGTGCTCGGACAGGCTTCCGCGATGAGCCAGGAATTCTTCCCGGGGCGGGTTACCGTCGTGGCAGCCGCCGGCTTCGTCGGCCTGCTCAGCCTGTTCAACATGCTCGGACGGTTCGTGTGGGCCTCGACCTCGGACCTGATCGGACGACGCAATACCTACTTCTGCTTTTTCATACTCGGTATCGTGCTCTACGCCCTGGTGCCACAGTCCGGTGCCATGGGCAGCATCGCGCTGTTCGTGGCCTGCTTCGCCGTCATTCTGAGCATGTACGGCGGGGGTTTTTCCACCATCCCGGCCTATCTGCGCGACCTGTTCGGGACCCGCTACGTCGGCGCCATTCACGGCATGCTGATCACCGCGTGGTCCGTCGCCGGCGTGCTCGGGCCGACGCTGGTGAATTACATCCGCCAATACCAGATCGACCACGGCATCGCAAAGGCACAGTCGTACAACATCACCATGTACATCATGGCGGCGTTGCTGGTGGTGGGCCTGATCTGCAATGTCTTGGTCAGGCCCGTCGATGCGCGCTTTCACATGAAGCCCGATCAGGGAAGCGCGCCGGAGCCGCAGGTCGTGCTTCAATCCCCGCCGCGGGCGGGCACGTATGCTCCCACGACCAATCCCATGGTGGTGGCCCTCGCCTGGATGCTGGTGGGTATACCGTTGCTGTGGGGCGTCTACGAAACCTTGCTCAATGCCATGAAACTGTTCCGATGAACCCAACACCGGCACCCGTCAGGGTACCGGTGTACCGGCCGGACCGGATTACTGCGCGGGCGGAGCGGCTGGCCGCGCCGGCAGCTTCGCCAGTGCGTCCTTGCAGCCAGCGCTCAACTTGTCCGTGTTAGTGCGCAGGCACTGGAACATCTCACGTCCCGTCTTGCCGGTGCACGCCGCTTCATTGGCGCAAGCCTTGTTCACCGCCTCGCGGGCCGCCTGCATTTCAGGTGATGGCGCTGGTGGCGCCTGGGCGTACAGAACCGGCGCAGCCAACGCGGCTCCCAGCAGAATCAGTGTTCGTAACTTCATGATCGTCCCCTCGTAAATTGACTCAAAAATTATCGATCGCGCGCCCGGATTCTGGCACACCTGCCGCAAGGGTGACACGGGTTGTGGATACCAAGCAGTTGCTTTAGCAACTGCACCGTTCTGTTCGCCACTTGTGACTGATTGTCACGTTACTCGTAGCGAAGCGCGTCGATTGGATCCAGGAGTGAGGCGCGTCGGGCGGGGTAGAAACCGAAGAACACCCCGATCGAGAAGCTGACCGAGAAGGCGAGCACGATCGATCCCATGGTGACGATGGGGTTGAAGGTCGAGACGGCCGCAATCAGCCGCGTCACGCCAATGCCGAGCAGCACGCCGACCAGGCCGCCGAGCAGGCTCAGCGTGATCGCCTCGATCAGAAACTGGATGCGGATATCCCCGGGCTGCGCGCCAACGGAGATGCGAATGCCGATCTCGCGCGTCCGCTCCGTCACACTCACGAGCATGATGTTCATGATGCCGATGCCGCCGACGACCAGGGACAGGCTGGCAATCGCACCCAGCAGCAGCGTCAGCGTGGAAGTCACGGTATTCACCGTATCGGCGATTTCCTGCTGATTGAAGATCGTGAAGTCATCATCAGCGCCGGGCAGCAGGCGATGGCGCTGCCGCAGCAGTCGCGTGATCTGGTCCTGCGCGATCGGAATGCGTTCGGTCACGCCGATTTGCAGGTATACCTGACGCACGTACTTGTCCCCGGTGATCCGTTTCATCGCGGTCGTGAACGGAATGACAATGCGGTCGTCCTGGTTCTGACCCCCTACGCCGGAGCCCTTGTTGGCCAATACGCCAATGATCGTGAAGGGCATGTTGCTGATGCGCACGGACTGTCCCACCGGATCCAGCACGCCGAACAGCTCGTGGGCGGTCTTGTCACCCAGGACGGCGACTTTAGCGGCGCTGCGCACTTCCCGATCGGTGAACATCGATCCTGCGGCCACGGCCCAGTCACGGATGATCAGATACTCCGGCGCTTCGCCGGCGATGGTCGTCGACCAGTTGCGCCCGTTGGCGATAGCCTGGGCGGTAGTGTTGATTTCGGGGCTCGAGGCGACCACATCCGGAACCTCGCGGCGCAGGGCCTCGGCATCTTCCAGCGTGAGCGCGCTGGCACTTCCCATGCCGCTGTTGACGCCACCGGAGCGGCGGCTGCCGGCCGATACGATCAACATGTTCTGGCCGAGGCCAGCAACCTGGGACTCGATGCTGGCGCGCGTGCCGTTGCCGAGGGCGACCATCGCCACCACCGCGAAAACACCGATGATGATGCCCAATGCCGTCAGGCTCGAGCGCAGCTTGTTACGCCGCAGGGCGCGCAGCGCCGTCAGCGCGGTGAGCGCAGTGCGCAGCAGTATTCCGCGGGACCGGTCGAACATCACAGCGTCTCCCGTTGTTCCGCGACTTGCTTTTCCCCGATCTGGGCATCGCGCTCTTCCTGATCCAGCCGTGCGCGCAGCACCTCCGCACGATTGGGGTTGGGATTGACACGGTCCTCGAGCACCCGACCGTCGCGCATGATGACGATGCGCCTGCAGTAGGCAGCGATATCCAGTTCGTGGGTCACCATGATGACGGTGATGCCGGAATCGTTAAGGGCCTGAAACAGGCCCATGATTTCGATGCTGGTGCGGGTATCCAAATTGCCGGTGGGTTCATCGGCCAGCAGCAAGTCCGGACTGTTCACGAGCGCGCGGGCGATCGCGATACGCTGCTGCTGACCGCCTGAGAGCTGACTGGGCCGGTGATGCAGCCGCGACCCGAGCCCGACCTTCTCCAACGCCTCGCGGGCGCGACGATGGCGGTCCTTGAGCGGAACCGCCGGTTCACTGTAGAACAACGGCAGTTCGACATTCTCCATGGCCGTCGTGCGCGCGAGCAGATTGAAGCTTTGAAATACGAAACCGATCTTGCGGTTGCGCAGCTGCGCCAGCTCCTTTCGATTGAGCTCGGCAACGTTCACGTCGTCGAGCAGGTAGCGGCCCGTCGTGGGACGGTCCAGGCAACCGAGGATATTCATCATGGTGGACTTGCCCGAGCCGCTTGCGCCCATGATGGCGACGAACTCACCCCGGAGGATGTCCAGGCTCACCCCGGCGACGGCCCTGACTTCGACCTCACCGGTGGTATAGACCTTGGTGATGTCACGCAGCGCGATGACGTGCTGATTCACTGCGCTCGCCTTACATCTGCGGCGGCGGGCCGCCGTTGGGCCCACGGAACTGCACCCCGGCGGCCAGTCCCGATTTGAGTGTCGCGGTGACGACGCGGTCCCCTTGGGCCAACCCATCGACGATTTCCGTGTTGACCCCGTCGGTCGCCCCGACGTGGACGATCTTCGGCGCCAGGGTCCTGTTGTCCGCTTGCAGTTGATATGCAAGCTGCTGCGCGCGCTGCAGCTGCTTGGGTGGCGTGGTGCTGAACCTGGCGTTGTCCGGCGGCGAATAGCGCAGCGTCGAGTTGGGAACCATCAGCACCTTGTTCCGCTCCAGCACCAAGATGGAGACATCGGCCGTCATTCCCGGGAACAATTTCTGCTCCGGATTATTGACGGCAATGATCGTCTGATAGGTGACCACGTTCTGGGTGGTCGTCGGCGATTTGCGCACCTGGGCTACCGTGCCGTGGAACACCTCATTGGGGAATGCATCGACTCCGAATTCGACGTTCTGACCGGTCTTCACCTGGCCGATATCCGCCTCGGAGATGTCGGCGGTGATATTCATCTTGGTGATGTCCTGCGCCACGGTAAACAGTACCGGAGTATTCATGGCGGCGATCACCGTCTGGCCCTCATCGACCTTGCGGGAGATGACGATGCCATCCACCGGCGCGGTGATCTTGCAGTACCCGAGGTTGGCCTGCGAACTGCGCATCGCAGCCTCCTTGATGGTGACGGTTGCCTCGGCCTCGGCCAGTTCCGCGGTCGCCTGATCCAGGTCCAGCTGTGAGGCGGCCTTCAGCGGCACCAGTACCTTCTTGCGCTCCAGGTTCTGCCCCTTCAGGGTCACTTCCGCCTTGGCGCTCGCCAGATCACCCTGCGCCTGTTGCAGCTGCGCTTCGTAGACGGTCGGGTCGATTTCGGCCACCAGCTGCCCCTTGTGAACCGGGGAATTGAAATCGACATACAGGTGCGTGATTTTGCCCGAGACCTGACTGCCGACATCGACACTCACGACGGCACTCAATGAGCCGCTGGCCGTCACATGCTCGAGGATGTTGCCGCGCGCGACGGTCGCGTATTCATACGCCACGCCCTTGTTGGCCCCCTGTCCACAGCCCACCAGGGCCAGCAGCGCAATCAGGCCGGGCAGCAGCAGGCGGCCGCGTTTGCGTAAGACGATTTCTTTCATGTGTGATTGTCCGGTCGTGTTCATTTCCAACCCCCGCCGAGGGCCTGGTACAGGGATACCTTGTCCGAGAGTCGGTTGTACTGGGCCTGCAGCAGACCCTGCTGCGCACTGAACAGATCCTGCTGGGCCGCGAGCTCGTTCAGGTACGTATCCTCGCCCTGCCGGTAACGCAGGGTCGCCAGTTCCAGACGCCGCTGCTGCGTATCGATCAGCGCCTGTTCGAGAGTGATCTGGCGTGCGTAGCTTTCGATTCCGACCAGTGCATCGGCGACTTCGCGGAAGGCGCTCTGGATGGCCTTCTCGTAGGCGACGACCTCCAGGCGCTCCCCGACCTTGGCCACGTCCAGTTCGGCGACGTTGTGGCCGCCCGCAAACAGTGGCAGCGAAATCTGCGGCCCGAAACTCCAGACCCCGCTGCCGGCCTTGAACAAGGAGGACAACTGCGTGCTGCTGACCCCCACCGAGCCGGTCAGCGAGATCGTGGGAAAGAAAGCCGCCCGCGCGACGCCGATATTGGCATTCGCAGCCTTCAGCGCATGTTCGGCTTCCAGGATATCGGGCCGCCGCGCGATCAGATCCGACGGCAGGCCTGCGGGCACATCCGCGACCATTTCCGCATCGGAGAAGGGGCGCGCCGGCGGCAGATCCACCGGGATCGGCGCCCCCAGCAGCAGCTCCAGTGCATTGCGGGCCTGCTGCAGCTGGCGCTGGTAGGTCTCCACGTTGATGCGCGCGGTTTCGACCTGCCCTTCGGACTGGCGGAAATCCAGTTCATTGCTCGCGCCGGCATCAAACAGCGCCTTGTTGAGGTCGTAGGAGGACTGGACCGCGGTCAGCGTATTCTGGGACAGCGTCAGCAGCTCCTCGGTCTCGCGCAGCACCAGGTACTGAGTGGCGACCTGGCCCACCAAGGAGACCTGCGCGGCGCGTTGCGCCTCTTCGGTCTGGAAGTACTGCTCGAGGGCCTGGGCATTCTGGCTGCGTACGTGACCAAACAGATCGAGCTCGTACGAAGTCACGCCGACACTGGCGCTGAAGCTGTTGGAGGTATAGCCGATGCTGGAGGCCGAACCTATACCCGTGGGTACCCCCGGCTCGAGAGTGCCGGTACTGAAGGAGCTGTGTGAGCGGGTCGCGCCGGCACTGCCCTGGATCGTTGGCAACAGTGAAGAGCGTGAAATCCGGTACTGCGCCTCGGTCTGCTGCACATTCAGCACTGCCGTGCGCAGATCCCGGTTGTTGAGCAGTGCCAGATCCACCAGTCGGTTGAGGCGCTCGTCGCGGAACACCTCGTGGGCCGCAATATCGGCCGCGGCCTGCGGCGCCGAATTCGTGACCGGACCGGGATACGCCGCGGGCACCGGCAGCGCTGGCTGCCGGTAAGGCGGAATCATCGTGCAGCCAACCAGCGCCACGGCTGCCGCGAGGCTCGCCACTGTCAACGTTCGTATCATGCCGTCCTCTTTCGATGTGGCGGCGGTCTCAGGCGGGCCAGTTCGGCGCCGAGAGTCGCCGGCGCACTGGCGAGACCGCTGGCCGTAAATCGCACCAGTTCCTTCAGGAAAGCCGCTTCGCGCCGCGCTTCGCGCTTGACCTTGAAGGCGCTCATCTGGACGCCGAACATCAGCACGGCACCCAACGCCAAAGCCAGGCGCAGATTCAGGACAGCGGTCGGCACTTCCGGCAAAGCGCGCTCCAAGGCCGCGATGAACAGCTGCAGGTTCGGCTCAAGTTCCGCCTGCAATTGCTGATGCAGGAATTTTGGCGGGGCGAGCAGCGTGCGCGCCAACAGCTTATTGAATGCCGGATGCTCGAGTCCGATCTCCATGGGCGGTCGCATCATGCATTCGACGATTCGCTCCACCGGCAGCGGCTGCCCATCCGCCTCGCGGTCGGCCGCCGCCAGCAGCTCCGTGCGACGCGCATTGACCCTGCGGAAGCGCCTCAGGAAGGTCTCCACATACAGAACTTTCTTGGAGCCGAAATGGTAGGTCGTCGCTGCCAGGTTCACCTTTGCTGCCTGCGCCAGCGCCCGCATCCCCACTCCATTGTAGCCATGCTCACCGAACAAACGTTCGGCCGTGTCGAGCAGCTTTTGCGCCGTAACCGCTGATTGGTGCCTTTTGGACTGTGTCGCCACGGCCGAATTTAAAACATACGTATGAACTTCACGCAAGAGGGAGCGGGTCAATTGTCATGCCAATGTCACGAACTGCGCGCCGCGACCCTTGAATTGTCCGTAGGCTTTGGTGGATAACTGTCATATCCCTCACCCGAAGCGGAAGACTTGCATGCCACAGATCAATGCGCCCGACACTGTCGCGGCTAACCTGGAGGACCGGCTGCTGGTCCGGGAACTGGTCGAGAACTGGGCGCTGTACCGCGATGCGGGCGACTGGGAGCGCTTCCGCACTGTCTGGCACGATGACGGGCGGATGATGGCGACCTGGTGTCAGGCCGACGCGGAAGGTTTCATTACGGCCAGTCAGCAAGGCTGGGCCAAGGGCGTCAGTATTCTGCATTTTCTGGGGGGCTGCACCGTCGATCTGAAGGGCGAGCGCGCCATCGCGCAAACCAAGATGACCATCAGCCAGCGAGATAGCGTGGATGGCGTCGTGGTCGATGTGGTGTGTACCGGCCGCTTCTACGACTTCATCGAGCGCCGCCGGGGCAGATGGGGCATGGTGCTGCGCCAACCCATCTACGAAAAGGACCGCATGGACCCGGTCGATCCAGCGGTGCAACTGTCACTGGATCCCGCCCTCCTCGGCCAGTTCCCGGAGGGCTATCGGCACCTCGCTTATCTGCAGGCGCGCATCGGGTATGAGGTCAAGAAGGACATGCCCGGACTTAAGGGTCCGGAAGTCGACGCCCTGTATGCACGCGGCCGGGCTTGGCTGAACCACGCCGGTGCGGCATTCTAGAATCTGCGCCCGCAGCCGCCATGTACGTCCCAAAGTTTCACGAACAGTCCGACCTGGGCGCCCTGCATGCGCTGATGCGTTCGCATCCATTGGCAACCTGGGTCACCCCCGGGGACGGCGAACTCATCGTAAATCACTTGCCCTTTCACGTGGATGAATCGCATGGTCCCTACGGGCTGCTGCGATGCCACGTGGCTCGTGCCAACAGTGTCTGGCAGCTGTATTCGAAAACCGTGCCATCGATCGTCGTCTTCAACGGGCCCAACACGTATGTGAGCCCCTCGTGGTATCCGAGCCGGCAGGCCCATGGACGGGTGCTGCCAACGTGGAATTACACGGTGGTTCACGCCCACGGCATCCCGACCGTTGTCGAAGAGCCGGCACGGCTGATCGAACACCTCACGGCGCTGACCGCCAGCCAGGAAAGCACTCAAGCCGTTCCGTGGCGCCTCACGGATGCACCCGCCGAGTTCATCGAACAAATGGCCCGGAACGTGGTCGGCATAGAAATTCCGATTTCGCGGATATTCGGAAAATGGAAGGTCAGCCAGAATCGATCAGCGACGGACCGGGACGGCGTCGTGGCCGCGCTGCGCGGGAAAAATGACGAGGAATCGGCGGCCATTGCGGATCTGGTGGAGCAAGTTCGCAATTGACCGAGAGATTCAGGGCGGGTCTTTCCATCAGCTCTGCCGGGGAGGGTCGCGGACCGTGCGCGCCTGCAGGTAGTCCTTGAGACTGTTGGAGAGCGACACAAAGTCTGCAGGGATCATCAGCACCGTGGTGCTGTTGTTCTCGGCGCCCACCTCAGAAACCATCTGCATGCGGCGCAATTCCAACGCGACCGGATTGGCTGCGATCTAAAACCGCTCCACTTCAAGACCCCATCGCGTTGCGGAATCCACGATGCCTTGCTTGAGCAGAGTATTGATCTTGTCGCGCTCCTGCAGTACCTCGTCCAGATCGTGCTGGCCGATGATGTTCCGCAGGCCCGTCAGCGCCAGCTGATATACGGCGGCGGGCGCATCCGCCACCGAGATGACCGCCTTTGCGGCATCCTCGATCCGGTACCACAACACCGCGTTGACCTTGATGGTCACACTGTCACGGGTAATGGTTTCCTGCTGTTCAGCCGACACGGTCCGAGTGCGGATGTCGATGGTGACCGAGCGCTCCACTCCCAGCGGCAGGATCCAATACAGACCCGGACCCCGCAGTCCCCTTTATCGCCCGAGTCTGAACACGACTCCGCGCTGATATTCCTGCGCAATTCGTACCCCCGACAGCACGATGACACCAATGATGATGAGCATTGGTAGCGCGATCATGGTGATCTCCTCGGAAACAACGGGCGCGATGAGCGTGACGGCAATCCGAGGAACTCTACGCGGATTGCAGGCTGATCATGGTGACGCGGGCTGGGCCGTATCAGTTAACAATAGGCAGCCACAGTTGTGCGTTGCGGCGTAATTCTCCCCTGATCAGTGTGAACTGGCGCACGTCCGTGATGATTATCGGGTCACCCGGCACAGGCAACCGTGCTGATCGTGAACACAGGCGCAGTTTTACAGTGCCGAATTCTGGGAGAAAGGATAGCCGATTCCACCGTTCATTGCGGGTGGGCGTCGTTCCGTTCAGCCAGAGTGCATTTCATGACAGCCAGCAACAAGGTCAGTGCGCGCGAGTCCGGAGTCACCACCGCGGACAAGCCCCCTCAAGGCACGCGACGGACCGAGATCGTCATCGTTGGTGCAAGCGACGAAATTCTCATAGAGGTCGGCCCCGCACTCGGGGACCAGTACCGCTCCTACAGTGTCGACAGCGCCGCTGAGATTGCCGGTCTGTCGGCAACTTCGTGGATAGGCGTATTTGACGCGAGCAATCAGACCGCAGGACGCAGTGATTTTGCGCAGCTCGAATCGCAGTACCACGCACAGCCATGGATCGTGCTCTGCGCGGATGAGGACCGGCCAAATTGGCGCGATG
Source organism: Steroidobacteraceae bacterium (assembly GCA_036267975.1). GTDB lineage: Bacteria > Pseudomonadota > Gammaproteobacteria > Steroidobacterales > Steroidobacteraceae > DAIDKA01. The sequence goes on from DATAVA010000052.1 coordinate 19,274, forward strand.
TCCTGTCACGCGGCGGCGCCTGCGCGGTCATCTCGCGCAGTGAGCTCAGCGCTCCGACCTTTACGGCCGCGCTCGACAAGGCGACGCAGCGGTTGGCCCTCGTACCCCGTCGGGCGCCGACCCCAAGCCGCACGGCTGCCAAGATTCCGTTGATGTGGATGGTCGGTGCCGCGGTCATCGCCGTGGCGGCAGGCGCGATCTGGTGGACGAGTCACTCGCGCCCGCGTGCGACCGCCGCCGTGGTGGCCAATGGTCAAAAACCACGCGCGTCCGGTAGCGGTTCCGCCTCGCATGCCGCGACCGTACCCGCCAGTCAGCCGGCCGCACCGCGGAGCGTCGAGGACCTGTTGTCCGCGGCGCGAATTGCCTTCCACGACCCGGCATCACAGCTGCCGAAGCCGGACGCGCCGCTGCAGGGGACATCGGCCCTGGAACTGTATGGCGCCGTACTGGAGCAGCAGCCGAAGAATGATGAGGCGCTCGATGGTGTGCGCCGGCTTCAGGCCGTAGCGCGTCTGCGCGTTCAGAACGCCATTGCAGCGGGGGACGCGGACACGGCCGCGCGCCTGCTCGCCATCCTGCAGCACGCCGATTTCGCGCCCGAGGAGTTGCGCTCGCTGGAAGCGGCGGTCACCGCGGCCAGGCTCAAACAGCTCGCGACACAGGCGCGCAGCGCCATGGTGGCGGCCAACCTACCGGCCGCCCATCAGCTCATCGACCAGCTGCAGGCGCTCAATGGTGATCGTTCACCCGTGCCCGAACTTCGCAAGGAGTTCGATGCCCGTAAGCTTGACGCCGGGTTGGCCACGGCCGCGGAGCAGGTGCGTGCGGCGCTCACCGCAGGTTCGTTGCTCGAACCTGATGCGGACAATGCCCGCACCCGATTCCTCGCCATGCGGGAACTGAGTCGCAGCAGCCCGCAAACCCTGGCAGTGCAGCACGAACTGCTGCTCGCGCTGCTGCGCCGCGCCCAGGTGGCCATCGGCCGCCAGGATCTCGACGGTGCCCAGCAGACCCTCACGGTCGCGCAGGACTTTGGCAGCAAGGCCGATCTTGCCGATACACGCGGCAGCCTGGATGCCGCCATCAGCGCCAAGCGCACCGCGGAAGCAACAGCCGCCGCGGCAAAGGCTGCGCGCGCCAGCGCCACGGTCACCGACGCCAAGGCCGTCGCGGCCGCAGCGACCATCCTCTCGCCCAAGCCCATACGCAATCTGCAGGTCGACTTCCCGCCATCAGCCCTGGCGGAGAACATTCAAGGCTACGCCATCGTCGAATTCACGCTGAATCCGAACGGCAGCGCGTCATCCGCCACGATCATCGAGTCCGCGCCACGAAGCATCTTCGATGCTGCCGCGCTCACTGCCGTCAAGCACGCGACCTTCTCGACCAAGGATCTTGCTGATCCGAAGAAGGCGCAGCGCGCGCGCTTCAAGATCAACTTCACCCTCGGCGATGTCGCCACACCGGCCACCATTGTCACCAAGACCTCGCCGTCGGCGGCAACTCCGGCCGCGCCGAGCCGTGCTCCCGCCGACGCCCAACAGATCCTCTCACCGCGTCCGGCTCACCCACTGCAGGTGGACTATCCGCAAGTTGCCCTCGCCCTTAATCGCACCGGCTATGTGATCGTGGAGTTCATGCTCAACCCGGATGGGTCACCGAGTTCACCGACTGTCGTCGAGTCAGTGCCCGCGAAAATATTCGACTATGAAGCGCTCGTGGCCGTGAAGCGTGCAAAGTTCGTCACGACCGATCTCGCCGATCCGACGAAGGCGCAGCGCGCGCGCGTCAAGATCAGTTTCAAGAGCCAGTGAGCCTTCCGGAGTAAGTGAGTATGGCGAAGCAGTCTGTCTGGTCCCGGGTGTCCATATGGCCGCTGGTCACCGCCTCGGCCTCAGCCGCGGCGCTGACCGCGCTGCTGCTGTACGGCATGCAGTCGGCGCGGACACTGCAGGCGACCTCCACAGCCCTGCAGCAATCCTCCGAACTGTCCGGTGATCCCCAGGTCGTAAACTCGCAGCTGGCCCTGCTGCAACGCGGGCTCGAGAATCGAACCTACGTCGGGGAGAGCCTCAGGTCGCTGGCCGCCGACCGCGATCGCGGCAACAGCACGCTCAACGGATTGCGCTCCACCATTGCAGCCGCTGGCTTAACCTACGACGCGGGCATCGCGCGCAAGATGGCGAATGTGCACTCACACTGGGACGCGCTCGATCTGGCGCTCCAGCGCATTGGTGCTTTCAATGCCGAGGAGCTGTATGTCGACACCGCTGCCGGCTCCGCTTACTCATCGCAGGGAACTGCGCTGAAGCGGATGGTCGATGCACTGCTGCGCGACCAGACGCAGAGCGCGCGACAGCTGACCCAGGATCTGACGGACGTGTCGACGCTGCTGCGCGATTCGGTCACGGCGAACGGCGAGCAGCTGCGCGGTAACCTCATCGGCGGTTCGGCACTGGCTGCCGCACTGCTTGGCCTGATGCTGTATTTTGCCTGGAGCGCCCGTCGTGGTGCGCTGCGCGCCCTGCAGGCCGAACAGCAGATCGCGAATATTCTGGGGACCGTGCGCGAGGGTCTGTTCCTGATCGACCGCCAGGGGCGTATCGGTGGCACCTACTCCGCCTCGCTGACAACGCTCCTGCATCTCGACACTCCCGCGGGAGGCACCCTCGAGGATCTGCTGCAGCCGATCGTCGACCAAAAGACCCTGCATGCAGCCACCAAATACCTGGGACTGCTGTGGAAGGATAAGGTGCACGAGGATCTGATCGAATCGGTCAATCCTCTGAGCCAGATCGAAGTAGTCTTCTCCAAACCCCGAGGCAAAGAGGTCCGGTACCTGTCCTTCTCGTTCCGGCGCGCCCGCGACCCGGCACAGTCGCAATCATTCATCTTCGGTGTGGTCGCGGACGTGACCGATCGTGTCCTGCTGCAGCGCGAGGTGGCCCACGTCAAGGCCGACAGCGACGCCCAGGCGGCCGCGCTGCTCGACCTTCTGAAGGTTGATCCGACCCAGCTCGAAGGATTCATCGCCTCAGCCGACATCGGTGTACGCAAGGCGAACGCGATGCTGGGCAGTCCCGGCAAGGATGCGCAGTCGCTGCGTGCCAAGGTCGACGGTGTCTTCCGTGAAATGCACGGGCTCAAGGGCGAGGCTTTGGCGCTCGGGCTCAGCGCCTTCGGACGCCACATTCACGCCATCGAGGATCTGCTCGCCGCGCTGCGGGAGCGCAATGATCTGACCGGCAACGAATTCCTCCCCGTCGTGGTCAAACTCGGCGAGCTGATGGACTACCGGACGCAGATCATCGAACTGAAGGAAAGAGTGTCGCAGTTCAGGAGAACCGAGAGCACTGCGGCGCGCGCGGACGAAGGCTTCACCGGCTGCGATACCGATGTGATCTCCACGCTCGAGACCGGCGTGCGGCCGCCGAACACGCTGCCCACGCTCCTGAGTACCTTGACGCAGACGGTGGCTGCCGACTGCCGGCGCAAGGTTCAGCTCGTGACCTCCGGTCTCGACACCGTTCCAGTCGCCTATGCGGTGCGCGTGCGCGACATCTGCGTGCAGATGATCCGCAACGCAGTGGTCCACGGCATCGAAGAAAGCGCGGAGCGGCTCAACATTGCCAAACCAGCGACCGCCACGATCACCGTTGCCTTCGGCAGCGACGAACCGGATCACTATGTTCTACGCGTCGAAGACGACGGCCGTGGGCTCAGTTACGAGGAGATTCTCGACCGCGCGCTGCGCTCGGGCCTGGTGCGCCCTGACAAGGCCGCGACCATGAAGCCCGAAGCTGTGTTCAAACTGATACTGGAGCCTGGTTTCACCACTGCCGGTTCGGTCAGCGTCCATGCCGGACGCGGGGTCGGACTCAACATGGTCAGTGAAGCGCTGCGCGAGTGCGAAGGCCGGCTATCGATCGCGACGAAACCTGGCTTCTATACCCGCTTCATCATGCGCCTGCCGAAGCAGCCGGTTGATGAAATGCGATCATCCGTGGCGTGAGGAACAGCGGATGCAAGTCACAGCCGTCGTTCATCGCCTGATGGTCGTCGATGACTCCAATGTCATCCGACGGCGCATCGAGCGCGCACAGGACCTCGAGGTGGAATTCGTCGGTGCCGCCCGCAACGGCCGCGAGGCGCTTGAGATGCATGCGGCGCTGCGGCCGACGCTCGTGACCATGGATCTGACGATGCCGGAAATGGACGGCGCTGAATGCGTTGCCAAACTGATCGAACGGGATCCGGATCTACGGATCCTGGTCGTCTCCGCACTGGCTGACAAACTGACGGCCATTGAAGCGCTTGAGAAAGGTGCGCGCGGCTTTCTTTGCAAGCCGTTCACCGATCGGCAGCTCAATGAAGCACTTCAGAAGCTCATCAACACATAAAGATCGCCAAATATGAGCTCGGAAGCCGAAGTCACTGTGTTTCTGGAGAGCGTGCTGAATTATTTCAGCACTACGGTGCAGCAGGCTGCGGTCTGTGGCACGCCATTTCTGGCAATCGACCGGATCCCGGAGCTTTCTGACTTTACCGGCATGATCAAGATCAGCGGCAAGTACGAGGGAATCGTTGCCTTCACCGCGCCGAAGAGCATGCTGTGCGTGATGCTGATGCGCATGCAGGAAACCGACATGTGCCAGGAAAACCTGTGCGACCTGGTCGGTGAGATCGCCAACACTTTCTCCGGTAACGCGCGTCGGGACTTCGGTCACCAGTTCAATATTTCAGTACCCACCGTCAGCATCGGTCGCAAGAACACCCTTGAGCTGCCCGAAGGAGCGCGCCCGATCGTCATTCCGATTGGCTGGCGCAACTACTCCAGCAGTCTGGTCGTTTACCTGCAGTAATCGCGCGCGCGAACTCCAGTGATGTCATGCTGCCGCGATCCGGCGGCAGAAGATTTCACGTGAGTACGGACCCAGTCATTTGTTGGACCCACGGCACGGTGACGCGCAGCGCACGCTGGCGCTCCGAAAGCGGTGCACCGCCGCCGAATCGGGTCATGGAAGCCGACGACCGCCTGACGGCCGACGAGGCGTACGGCCTGGCGTGTCAGGGTACTGCCCTGCTGTGGCGTGGCGACTATCACAACGCGCGGCAATTGCTGGTCGCACTCGGAAAGCGCGCGGATCGCGGCGCCCGCAAACCTGGAAGGACGGCAGCGGCAGCCACCGCGGGCAACGACGCTGAAGCCTTTCATCGGCATCGCCAACTGCGCTCGCAGCGTGCGCGTACGCTCGGGGCGCTGATCGTTGAACTCGATGCGAACTTCGTTTTGGAATTGCGGCGTGCGCCGGATGTGCGGCAGGCCTGTTTGGAAGCGTACGGCCCGGCCGATGGACCCTGCATCATGTCGTTGCGCTGCCTGTTGGGCCTGATCGGCGCACATGAGTGGCGCGTCAACGGCATTGATATTCCGGAATTGGGCGCGCGCATCCATCCTTACTACGGCGTATTTGCGCCGATTCGCGGTGAGTACCTGGAGCTGGTTGCGACCGCGCCTCTGCCGGACCTTACCTCATCCGACACGGTGGCCTTCGACATCGGAACCGGAACGGGCGTTCTTGCCGCGCTGCTTGCGCGCCGGGGCCTGAAGCGTGTGATCGGCACCGACATCGACCTACAGGCACTGGCGTGCGCGCGCGCGAATATTGCGCGCCTGGGGCTGCAGGATGCGGTGGACTTTGTGCAGGCGGATCTGTTTCCCGACGGTCGCGCAGCGCTCGTGATATGCAACCCACCGTGGATTCCGGCGCGCCCCAGCTCGGCGCTCGAGCGGGGAATTTTCGACCCCGACAGCCGCATGCTCAGGGGCTTTCTGGGTGGGTTGTCGCAGCACCTGACTCCCGACGGCGAAGGGTGGCTGATTCTCTCGGACCTGGCGGAACATCTCGGCCTGAGGTCGCGGGCGCAGTTGCTGCGCGAATTCGAGGCAGCACAGCTGCGAGTTCGCGACCGGCACGATGTGCGGCCGCGCCATCCCCGAGCCAGCGATACGGGCGACCCGCTACATCTGGCGCGCGCCGCCGAAGTCACATCCTTGTGGCGCCTTGTTAGCCGGTGACGCAGCGGGTCGATCCGGCTCAGGTGATCACGGCCGCGGCGGCTGGTGCGGGCGGCGCCGGCGGCGCCGCCTTGGGTGCCTGCCGTAACTGCCGCTGCTGTCGAAGTTCCTCGCGCTGCTGTTTCTTGGCAAGATGGTGTCCGACGGCACAACCTGCCACCGCCCCGACAACGCCATGATGGCCTGCCAGGTGCCCCGCCACGGCCCCTACCGCGGCACCCTTGATGCAGCCACGCGCCTGCAGGGGGTGTGACCCGCACAGGAGCACCAGGCTCACCAAGGGGACGACCACGAGCGGTATCGACGACACGGGACGTGACATGTGATAACTCCTTGATTTTTCCGCATCCATGCAACCAAGAACACCGCAGGGTGGCAGAAGTTGCAGACCGTCAGCGCGGCCGACCGCAGACTCAGCCTTCCCAGCCGGTTGGCGTTGCCTTATTACCCCGCGGGGAACTTCTGCGCACGATTTTTATCATTCGATGTTAGTCCGGCTCGATGGCGGGATCAAATCGGCAACAGAATGGAGTATGAATTTGAACGCATCAGTGCTGTTCGCGTCCCTGCACCATCTGGCCGCGTTCACCGTGGTCGCAATGCTGGCGGTGGAGGTCGCCATCTTCAAGCCGCCACTCTCGGCGGCACAGGCCCGGCGCATTCAGCGTGTCGACACGATCTTCGGCGTTTCTGCGACGCTGCTGCTGATTGTCGGCCTGATGCGTGTGACGTGGTTCGAGAAGGGACCGGCGTACTACTGGCATGACCTGTATTTCCTGATCAAATTTGGCGCATTTATTGCCGCTGCGCTGATCTCCATCTACCCGACGGTCATTTTTCTCTCGTGGACCCGATCCGTGAAGGCGGGCGGCGCGCCGGAGATTACGGCAGCCTGCGTCAAACGCGTGCGCACCTGCCTGATGCTGGAACTCACCGCCATTGTGGTGATCCTGCCCTGCGCAGCGTTGATGGCGCGCGGCTTTGGCTACCGATAGCTGCCGATCCGGTGAGCTCGTTGACTTTAGTACTGCAGCTTCGGATACCAATCAATCCCGCGCCCTTCAGGGGTCAGATCGAGCACGGACCACAGCGACGCGATGTCCGGAGCGTCGCGGGGATCCTGTCCGGGATCAGCCATTTCCCGCCTCATCTCGCTCGCCCAGAAAAGCCGTATCGTATCCGCATCGCGCGTGAAGACGACCAACGCCGGATACTCACTTCCGTCTGGCATCAGGATACCGAGGTCCAGCGCATAGTCGTCGCCCAGAGTCTGCACGAAATTCAGATCGCGCCAGCCCCGCTCGCGGGCGAAGGCGTACTGCCGCTCGACACTGGAGCGCCCCAGAATCTTGAGCGCCACGCGCTGCTTGATGTCGGCGGCATTGCCATTGACCGCGCCGAGCCAGTTCGTGCACATCGGGCACGGTCGATCACGCGCCGGTCCGTACATCCAGAAATAAGTGACGAGCGTGTCCTTGGCGCCGAAAAGGTCACGTAGGCCGACCTCCATTCCCTGTTCGTCCATGAAGCGGTAATTCTTGCTGATCACCGGACCCGGCGGCAGGGCACGGCGCTGTGCCACCAGTCGCGTCATGTGGCGGCGAAAATCGATTTCCTCAGCGAGCAATGCCTGGCGCGCAGCATCGTACTCGACCGACGCCCCCGGAAACGGTGTCTTGGCATTCGCGGCCAGGTCGGACGCGCGCTTCAGCGGATCAGTCATGTGCTGCTCCTGGCACCCTCCGGACTAATCCCGATCCGGCGCGCCTTGTGGAAAGAAGTTGCGATAGGGACGCGCCTCCTCGACGACACGGGCAACGGAAGGCCTGGCAAGAACTCGGCTACGGTAGGCGCGAACCGCGGCATATCGATCATCAATTGGATGCACCCAATCCGCATAGAAAAGCGCCGGCGCAGCGGCACAATCGGCCAGCGTAAAGGCGCCACCGCAGACCCAGCCGTGAGGTGCGAGCCGCGCTTCGAGCCATCGATACGACACGTCCAGCGTTTTGCGGGCATCGGCGACGCCTTTGGCATCGCGTTCGCTCGCGGTCCGCATTCGATCCGCTACCAATGTTTGCATCGGACCCATGACGTAGTTGTCGAAAAACCGGTCCATGAAGCGCACCGTCAGGGCCGCGTCGGCCGCCTCCGGTATCATTCGTGACGCTCCCGGATAATGAAGCATCAGATATTCGACGATGATGCTCGATTCGACGACCGTCGCCTCCCCATCGCGCAGCAGCGGAAATTTCCTGACAGGCCAGAGTGATTCAAGTTCGGCCCAAGCCGCGGCGTCCTCGACCACCCGGTAGGTAAACGGCGTCGCATCCTCGTACAGGGCAATCAATGCCTTCCAGCAATAGGCGGCGAATGGATGGGCGTACAGTGTCAGCGGCATAGGACTTCAGCCTAGCACCGTGATCAAGCTTCCGGAAGCGGATCAAGGATCGTTGGGGAAGACTGCAGCTGGACCGAATGGTGCATTCATGACGAAACGTACCTTCAAGATTCAGATCAAGCGCATCTACGATCCGCCGGGTGCGGCAGACGGAACGCGCGTGCTGGTGGACCGACTCTGGCCACGCGGGGTGAGCAAGCAACGGGCGAAGACGGCACTTTGGCTGAAGGAGATCGCTCCCTCCCCGGCGCTGCGCAAGTGGTTCGACCACGATCCGGCGCGATGGGAGGAATTGGCCGTCGCTATCGAACCGAACTCACCGCCAATGAAACGGCCGTCGCGCGTGTGCGTGATCTTCTCAAACATGGCCCGCTCACCCTGCTTTATGCAGCACGTGACGCGGAGCATAACCATGCGCTGGTGCTGGCCAGGTTCATGCGGGGCCGGCAACGCCGCGCAAGTGCAGTTCCGGCCGACGCTTGAGCACTTCTGCACGGTATGCTACCATTTGTAGCACTACAATATGTCGTGGTCCCTATGGTGCGCACGCGCAGGCAACTCGGAAAGTTGGAACAGCAAGTTCTGCAGCTGGTGCTGGACACGCCTGACTGCAGTGCCGAACGAGTCCGGATGGCATTGCGGCGACCGCTGCGGGAGTCGACGGTCCGTACCGTGCTCACGCGCCTGGAACAGAAGGGTCTGCTCGCGCACAAAGTCGAACAGCGGACATATCTTTACCGAGCCAGCCAATCGCGGGGGCAAATGGCGGCCAAGGCAGTCCAGCGCATCGCCGACTGGCTGTGCAGCGGGTCGGTCGACGATGTCCTGCTTGGAATGGTGGAGGCCAAGACGCTGGACCGCCAGGTCCTGCAGCGCCTCCTGGCGCGCATCGACGAGCGAAAGAAGGAGAAGGACTCATGATGCCATTGCTCATTGAGGCCGCACTGCGCTCGACGGCACTGCTCCTGGCCGCCTGGCTGACGCTAAAGGCGCTGCGCATCCACGACGCGCACGCCGAGAAGCAATTGTGGAGTGCGGTGGTCCTGGTATCCCTGCTGATGCCCCTGCTGATGCGCACGCTCGCATTACAACTGCCAGCGCCCCAGTCCGTGACCATTTCGGGCAGCGTGGCCGCGGCGCGCGCACTTCGCCATTTTGGGCATCCGGTGGTCGATGCCGTGGGGGTGAGGAGTTACTGGGTCGTTACCGGGTTCCTGTTACTGCGCTTTCTCGTCCGTTTGCTGCGTGCCTCCGCGATCTACCGTCGCGCGCGAAAACCAGCCGCACCGATCCTGCCGGGCATTGCCGTGCGGATGAGTGATGAGATCGCGGCTCCCTGTACCTTTGCCGGCGGCATCCTGCTGCCGGCCGAGTTCGACTCCTGGGACCCCTCGACGCGCGCGGCGGCGCTCGCTCATGAGCGTGCGCATGTAGTTCATCGCGACGGCTATCGCCTGTGGCTTGCGACCGTGTTGACCTGCGTCTTCTGGTTTAACCCGCTGTCATGGCTGCTACGCCGCCGGCTGACACTGCTCGCGGAGTTGACGAGCGACGAGGCAGGTCTGCGCTGCGTGGCGGACTCGACTGCCTACGCCAGAATCCTGCTGCAGGTGGCGGCCGGTGCACCGCCCATGGATACCGCGGTCGCCATGTCTGGTGGCACCCAGCTTTCCGAGCGAATCAAGCGCATCGTGGAGGACAACATGACCAGCTGTCGTTTGGGCATCATGCGCAAGATCGCGCTGGCGGCCACCTCGCTCATAGCGGCCGCCTTGTGCAGCTGTGCCAGCGGGCCCCACGTCCTGTCACAGACGGAAGATCCAAAGGTGACCTGGGTCAGCGGCGCATCGCTGAGCCAATTCTATCCGGCACAGCTGCAAAAGCAGCACGTCGAAGGCGATGTCGTCCTGAAACTGGTCGTGGACTCCACCGGACGGGTGACGGATGTCAAGGCCGTCAGGGAGCATCCCGCCGGTTCCGGACTTGCCAGGGCCAGTGTGCGTGCGGCTCGCACGTTCCGATTCAACAACACGCTTGCGGAGCCGGTGATCAAGACCATGCAGCTCAAATTCGCTCTGTCCGACTGAATCACCCGCGGGTCCATACGACCGAGCACCGCCGCCCCTCGACCCGATGGCCCTCGGCCGCGGTCGCCGAGAACAGCGCAGCAATGTGATAGCCGTAAGAGGTACCGGCCGGGCGTTGACCCACGGCGAAGTCCGCTGCACCGATCAGTCCGTCGGCGTACAGGCTCGCTTTGCCATCCGCATCGATGTGGCCGTCGATCTGAAGCCACCCGGCCTCACCGCGCGTGCCTTTTTCAGCGTGCAAAAGGCCGTTCTTGACCCTCGACGGAAATTTGAACGAGTAGCCGAGCGCGCCGTGCGAGTCCGGACGGGACAGAATCGTCTGCCAGGTCCCATCAAAGCGGGTGGTCGCACTGTCCGCACGCAGCGGTTGCGCGATCATGATGCAGCCGAACACAGTCGCGACAAACATGAATGCCACGCCGCGATACCTCATGCGCCCGAGGCCGGTTTTCATAAACGCTCCTGCCAGCGGCATGATACCGCTCCGCCACAACCAAAGTCCGCGAACGGCCTGGGGTGTACCTTGTCCTCGTTATACCGCTATGCATCATTGGCACGTTCATCGATCCAAGCCGACCAGTATCGTTTGACACAGCAGCACCGGTCGGAGTACCAAGTCCACTTATGAAAGCGTCACCTGGTCTTTGCCGCGCACTGCTGCTCAGTGCATCCGTCGTGGTCGCGCCCGCAATCGCCCGGGACGCACCCGCACCGGACCCGAAGAGCGCGCAGTATCAAGGCAAGGGCGAGCAGGATCGCACCTACGAGTTTCCCGGTACCGGGGAGATGATTGCCTATCACCTCTACGTGCCATCGAAATGGACCCCGGCCATGAAGCTGCCGCTGGTGGTCGTCACGCACGGCGCCGCTCAGCCCGCGACGGCGCCGTTTCAGCGGCCCGTCGCCAGCCCCACGCTGGCGAAGACAGCCGAGGCGCGCGGCTACATCGTCGCAGCAGTGACGGGTTACCACGCCAACGCAACTGGGGTCGGCGGCTGGAACGTGCCCTACAGGATGGTTCTCGTGCCGCGGCCGGCCCCGGCGGCTGGCGCCAGCACCGCGCGTGCGGCTGCCCGGCCGGCCCAGACAGCACCGAGCGCGCAGGACTTCGCGCGAGCCGAGCAGGACGTGCTGTTCGTCACGGATCTGGTCGCGAAGGAATACAACGCTGATCCGAAGCGCATCTACCTGATGGGCAATTCATCCGGCGGCAGCGCGGTCTGGGCGTACGCGGCAAAGTTCCCGAAGCGCTGGGCGGCCATCGCCCCAAGCGCCGCGCCCCTCGACGATGCGAACTTTCCTTACGAGAAGCTCAAGAAAGTGCCGGTGCTGGTGATCCACGGTGACAAGGATACCGTCATGGTGTTCGATGCCAGCAAGGCCATGGTGGATCATGCAAAGGCGAAAGGTGTCGATGCGACCTGGCTGCCGGTGGCCGGTGGTACGCACACGGACGCGTGGGCACAGCCCGAAGTGATTGAGCAGATCTTCGACTTCTTTGACGCACACCGGAAGTAGGGCTGAATGCCGGAGAGATTCGGACTCCCGACCCCTTGGTTCGTAGCTGAGTGACTTGTAACGTATTGATCTGAAACGATGAACGGCATTACGCCCGTTACATTTGGCACCCCTGAGCACAACCAAGCACAACCGGTCCCGCAAAACGTCCGCAACCTCATGGTCTTTTTTGACGAGGGCCAACCGCATTTGAAAAACCATGAGGTTGGGACTTCGCTTCAAGCACCCATCCGGAGTGGATGCTTCCGGCCACATCGATCTTGCCATCAGCCGCTGCTCGGTCCCAATCGGAAGATTTCCATTGACACGTGCATGCAATTCGGTTCCCCTTCGCCTCGCGGTCGATGGCCTTAAGGGCTGTCAATTCCGATGGCTCGTTCCACGTCACAATTTTGTCGGATCAGAATTAAGTTAGGACGAGAGAACGCAAATGCAATCGCACTTCCACCTCCTGGTCACCGTCTTCCCTTCGGTGGGGCTGATCTTCGTCCTGGGACTCTATGTGGCTGCACTGGTCACGAACAATCAATCTTTCACGAGAATCTGTCTGTTTGTGTTCGGCTGCTTGGGCGTACTGGCCCTGCCAAGCTATATAACTGGCGAAGGCTCCTTGCCCGAACTGAGCGGCCGGTCCCTTATTTCCAGGTTTCAGGTCCATGAACACTACATGTGGTCGCTTGCAGCGATCACGGCCCTGGTCCTGGCTGGCCTGATAGCATGGATCGCGCTCTGGCGCGCCCGCCGCGCACCTAAGGTTCCTGGCGCCGCGCTCATTACGGTGCTGTGCCTGGAGAGCGTCACGCTTACCGTGACGGCCGCAGCCGCCTGGATCGGCTGGGATATCAACCACCGTGAATTCAACTTCCGGACGCCGGCCGACGGCACCCCGACCACCTGGGCGCACATCCACGTCATTCTCAACCACTTCCCGACCGTGGGCTTTGTGTTCGCGCTTTTATTCTTCATCGTCGGCGCGGCTCGTGACAACGCGGGCATGAAGCGCGCGAGTCTGGTGACCTTTGTCATTTGCGGCATCCTAGGCGCGCCGACCTATGTCACGGGCGCCGCAGCGATGTTCTCTCTCACCGCGCCGCCGGTCGCGGGTATCTCGAAGGCGGTGATTAACGCCCACCGCGACTGGGCATTGATCTCACTATTCGGCCTGGGCGCTACCGGCGTTGCGGCCTGGGTCGAGCTTTGGCGCTATCGCTATTTGGCTCGGTACTCGAAGACTTCGCTATCCGTGGTCCTGGCGCTCGCCCTCATCACCCTCGCAGTCCTGACCGAGACCGGCATCCACGGCGGCTACATCAATCACCCCGAGATCCGCGGGGCGAGCGATCTCCTGCGTACCGATCCAAACATGGGCTGGAGCGTGTTGACTGAACAAACGATCAACAACGTAATCTGGTTCGTGCCATGGCAGACCGTCCACTTCTTCGGTTACACGCTGGTGTTCGTCACAGTAATGGTGGTGTGCCTACGCATTCTGGGCGCGTTCAAATCCATGTCGTTCTCGGCCGTTCATCGGTTGCTGCCGCTAGGCGTAGCCGGCGTGGTGATGAACGTATTTACAGGCATGTTGATGCTGATGGCCGACACCGGACGCTATGTGAATGAGCCGTCCTTCTGGCCTAAGATGTTCTTCCTGCCGATCGGCGCCATAGCGGTGCTGTATTTTTCGGTGTCGGATGACCTGTGGCTCGTGAAGGCCGGCGATGATGCGACTGTCGGCTCGAAAGCCATTGCGGTGCTGGTGTTTACCTCTTGGATCATTGTGATTATGGGCGGCCGTCTGCTTCCTTATGTGACGCTGTGACACACTTGCCGCGAAGGAGATGGCCGAAGGCGCGCCCTTGCTAAGGGTCGCCGTCGAGGCATGTGTCTTGCGCGCAGTAATCGTGGCCGATGTACTTTCTGAATCCGGCCGTGGATCAGTCTGACCAGTAGGCTTCGCACTGTTCAGCAGATAAGCTTCTTGGAGAGGATGACGTGCTACATTTTCTGCGATCCCTGCAGTTTTCGTCGATGGCGCTATTCTTATTGGTGGTCGCCCTCAGCGCGTGTGTCTTGGGCGGAGTGTTCGTGGCCATGTACTTTCTGAATCGGGCCGTGGATCAGGCTGACCGCTAGGCTTCGCCCTGTTCAACAGATAAGCTTTGTGGAGGGGATGACGTGCTACATTTTCTGCAACATCTGCAGGATTCGGCCTATGCGGACTGGGTCCGCGAAGGATGGGGCTGGGCCCTTGCCCTGACAATCCACGCGTTCGGCAACGCAACCGTGGTGGGCCTGATCTTCATCATAGGTCTGCGCTTGTTCGGCTTTTTTCGGACCATCCCCCTCAATTCAATCCGGGCCTTCTTCCCATTCATCTGGGTTGGCGTGGCCTGCCAGGTGCTGAGCGGCGCGACCTTGTGGCTGACCAAACCCGTGCGCTACGTGACGGATGGCGTGTTCGACGTGAAGTTTTCGATGGTGGTGATCGGGGTTATCCTGACCATTTTCTACCAACGCTTCCTTCGCCGCGAGATGCCCAGCTGGGAAGCCTCCGGCACGATTCCGATCTCCGGGATGCGCTTCGCGGCCGTGACCTGCGTGGTGTGGGCGGGGGTGCTGATCATGGGCCGGCTGACTGCCTATCTCGGACAACTCTACGGATAATCCGGCTCGGAAATCGGTCGCCTCATCTGAGCGTGTTCAGAAACGCGATGACGTCCTCGACGTCCTTGGGATCTTTCAAACCCGCGAAACCCATGCGCACATTAGGCACGGTCTTCTGTGGCTCCGCAATATAACGGCGCAGCTGATCGTCCGTCCAGGTGACACCGGATGAGCGCATGGCGTAGGAATAGCCAAAGCCCTTGGCGGTTCCCGCCTTGCGGCCGACCACTCCCCACAGGTTCGGGCCGATCCGCGTAGCCAAGTCCGCGCGCGAGGCATCACTGCGCGCTATGTGACAAACGCCGCAGGTCGCTCTGAAGATCGTCGCGCCCTGGGTTGGATTCCCCGCGTGCGCCTGGCCGCAGAGAGCTAGGGCCAGGGCAATGCTTCGCCATACTCGCTGCCGTAAGCAGCCCGCGCGTTTCATGCGGTCGTAATATCGCCGTCGCTGATCATTTTTGCACCACCAAGTGCCGCAATACTCCCGAAAGCATATGGCATCGCAGCAAGGAGCGATGAGCTAACAAACTCCAACCTCTGAGAATTCGTGGCGCGCCTGGAGAGATTCGAACTCCCGACCCCTTGGTTCGTAGCCAAGTACTCTATCCAACTGAGCTACAGGCGCGTAATGCAGGTCACCGCGCAGCCACCATGGACTGAGGCGCAAGTTCCCCCATGTAATCAATAGGTTACATGGGGCAAGAACTCATCGGACCCAACGCCGGGGCCGCGCGAACTCGTCTTGAGCCAGCGGCACCTGCCGCTGCGGGGGCGGGATGCTACCACAACTTCATAGCCTCTCGGCTAGTGGAAACCTGCGTTCGGATTCCTCGGCCGGTTTCACCGGTTTGCAGCCGCAATTGACCGGCAGGCCGTAGCAGCCCCCAGGCGCGCCGGGTACCTTCGCGGTCAGCCGTAAGGAGGCGCTATGTACAACACCCCACCCACTACCCCCGAGGAAGCCCGCGCACGCGCCTTTGGTGTCGCCATCATCGGCATCGTGATCATTGCCGCCGGAGCGGTCCTGCTTGGCGGGAACCTGGGCCTGATCGATTCGCACTATGTGTTTCGCAATTTCGGTCCCGTCGTGCTGTTCTTCATCGGTGCCGTGTTGCTCGCGCGACGCCGGCATGACCAGGTGATGCTGGGTCTGGTCCTGATGTTCGTAGGCGCCTGGGGATTCGCAACGCAGCAGCAATGGATCAAGGTCCATTTCTGGGCCGTCATCGGACCCCTGATGCTCGTGCTCGCCGGCGGTTCGGTGGTGTGGCGGGCGTTCAACCGTCCCGCCCCGGAAGGGATCGGTGACGCTTATATCCGCACCTTCGCGGTCTTCTCCGGTTCCGAATTGCGCCCCAGCGTGCCATTCGAAGGCGCAGATCTCAACGCAGTGATGGGCGGCATCAGCCTGGATCTGTCCAATGCACCGATGGCGCGTGACACGGCCGTCATCGATGTGTTCGCGCTGATGGGCGGCGCCGTAATCATCGTTCCGCGCGACTGGGATGTAACGGTGCGCGTGACCTCCCTGATGGGCGGGTGCGCGGACAAACGCCGCCCGTCGACGCTGCCGGCGACCAAGCACCTGGTCATCCAGGGGATGGCGGTGATGGGTGGCGTCGAGATCAAGGACTGATGCACCCGATCCTCAGCCATCGCGGCCGCCTCGCCGGTTACCTGCTGTTGTGGGTCGCCTTCGGCGCGTTGCTGGGCGCCGTCATCGCAGTCACGGGCGAAGGCTCGCTGCGATGGGCTGAACTGTTCGCGATGCCGCTTGCCGCTGTGCTGGGTCTGCAGTGCCTGCCCTGCTGGTACCTCGTACAGGGCATGGCGCCGACACAGGTGCCAGCGTGGCGCCTGGCCGGCACCTGGCTCTGCACCGGCGCCGTGCTGCTGTCCTTGTGGCTGACCGTCGCGATGCTGTGGATGCGGGCGCTGAAGTACGCAGATCTCATGCCCAATGTCGATGCCGCGATCCTGATCCCGCTGTTGGTTTTCGCAGGTTGTGTCGGCATCCTGATCGCGATTCTGGGACTGTACTCGGCGGCGGCGGTGGAGCACTCACGCGACGCCGAGCGCCGCGCGCTGGAGCTGCGGGCCTTGGCGCGCGAAGCGGAAATGAGCTTCCTGCGACGCCAGCTGGATCCCCATTTTCTGTTCAACGGTCTGAATTCGGTCGCGGCACTGATCGGTTCGGATGCGCTCGCAGCGCGCCGTATGTGTTTGCTGATGGCGGACTTCTTCCGCAAGAGCCTGAAGTTCGGCGCCCAGCAGACCATTGCGTTGGCGGACGAGCTGACGTTGGTCGAAACCTTCTTGGCCATCGAGGAGGTCCGCTTCGGCGATCGACTGCGGCGCAGCGTGAGTGTCACTGAAGAGGCGATGCAAATGCAGGTGCCCGCCCTGCTGCTTCAGCCGCTGGTCGAGAATGCAGTGCATCATGGGGTCGCACATCTGCTCGAAGGTGGTGAAATCAGGCTCAGCGCCAAGGTTCGCGGCAAGCTGCTGGATATCATGGTCGAAAACAGTTGTGATGCGGAGCGCCCGATTTCGCGCGGTACCGGATTGGGACTCGCCAATGTGCGCGGCCGTGTGGAATCGATGTACGGCACGCGAGCCCGCATGGATGTGCAGAACGAGTCCACGATATTTCGCGTACTGCTGGCGCTGCCAGCCGCACCGATGGAGGACTTGCATGCGCATCCTGATCGTTGACGATGAAGCACTCGCCCGCTCCTACCTGGTGGAGCAGCTCGCAGGCGCCGAGGATGTCGAAATCACCGGACAGGCGAGCAATGGCTTCGATGCCGTGAAACTGGCCGAAGAACTGCCCTGCGATCTGATGCTACTCGATGTGCAGATGCCGAAGCTGTCAGGATTCGAGGTGATGGAATTGCTGGGTGCACGTGCACCGGCCGTGATTTTCGTCACCGCGCATGACGAGTTCGCCGTGCATGCCTTCCAGATTCATGCCGTGGATTATCTGCTGAAGCCCGTGGAGCCGGCGCGCCTGCAGCAGGCACTGCAGCGCGCCCGCGAGCGGCTGCGCGACCCGACGCCCGACCGGGTCGCGGTCACTGCCCAAGTTGCGGTCACGGCCCGGCCGCCGGGGCAATGGCTCGAACGGGTAGTAATCCGCGATGGCACGCACGTGCATGTGCTGGGCGCCCACACCCTCGACTTCATCGAGGCGCAGGACGACTATCTGGTGCTCGCTGCGGGCGCCAAACGCTACCGCAAGCAGCAGACACTCGCCCAGCTCGAAGTCCAGTTGGATCCGTCCCGATTCGTGCGCGTCCACCGCTCATTCATGATCAATGTGGAGCGCATCGCGCGCATCGAACCGTATGCCAAGGACAGCTGGCAGGTATTCCTGAGCGATGGCAACCACGTGCCCATGTCCCGCAGCGGCTACCAGCGTTTAAGGGCAGTACTGGATTGACCCGTCAACCGGTAGAATCCCCAGTCGGCGTCCCAATCCGGCTGGAGTCTACGAAGTGAACATCTCACGCATCCTGACCGCAGTACTGTTGGCCACCCTGATCAGAACCCCCTTCAGTGCCGTGCGGGCGCAGGTGGCGCCAACCGAAAATCCCGACCAGCTGTCCATGCTCAAGGACGCCAACCCGCACCTGGCGCGCAATAAGCAATTCGTGTTCGACTTCTGGCGCATCGTGTACGAAGGGCGGCACCTGGATCAGGCGCCCAAGTACATGGATGAGGGCTACGTCCAGCACAATCCCAATGTGACTTCGGGGCGCGCTGCATTCGTAGCGCTGTTCACCAAAGTCGGGCCGCCGCTGCCCATCCAACCGCGGATGAAGATGCACGTCATCAACATCGTCGCCGATGGACCGTTTGTCACGGTCAGCACCGTGCGCCAGATGCGCGACACCAAGGATCCGAAGCACATCTATTCCACGACCTGGTTCGACATGTTTCGTCTCAACGACAAAGGCCTGATTGCCGAGCACTGGGATCCTTCGCCGCTGTGGATTGACGGCAAGCCGCCCGGCGCCGAATTTCTGCCGTAAGCGCCCACTCAGCTGTGAACACTGAA
>DATAVA010000053.1:0-23459 GCA_036267975.1 Steroidobacteraceae bacterium
CGATCATCGCGCTGACGGCCAAGGCCATGAAGGGTGATCGCGAAAAATGCCTCGAAGCCGGAGCATCGGATTACGTCGCGAAACCGGTCAATACCGATCAGCTGCTGTCGCTGGTGCGTCTGTGGCTGCACCGTTAGACCCGAAAACGGGCCCGCGCCGCGCTGTGACGGCCGCAAGCCCGGACAAGGTCAATATCCTGCTGGTCGATGACCAGCCGGCGCGACTGCTCACCTACCAGACGGTTCTGGCCGACCTGAACCAGAATCTGGTGTCGGTCTCCTCGGGCCTCGCGGCGCTCGACCAACTGATGCGCACCGAGTTCGCGGTCGTGCTGCTTGATGTGAGCATGCCGGATATGGACGGCTTCGAGGCCGCGCGCCTGATCCACGAGCATCCGCGCTTCGTGCGCACGCCGATCATCTTCGTCACCGGCGTACACATGTCGGAGCTGGATCGCCTGCGCGGCTACAAGCTCGGCGCCGTCGACTATGTGTCGGTGCCGGTGGTGCCGGAAATCCTGCGCGGCAAGGTGGCCGTGCTGGTCGAGCTGTATTGCAAGCGACGCGAGCTCGTTGACCTCAATCGCAACCTGGCGGAGGCAAACGAACAGCTCGCCCGGGCGAATACTGCCCTGCAGGCCGAGAAGACCCGCGAGCTGCATTTGCTCAACGAAAGTCTGCAGCAGGCCAATCGCGATCTGGAGCGCACCAACATCGTTCTGCAGGGCGAGGTTGCCGAACGCAGCCGCGCCGAGCAGGCGCTCAAGGAGGCCGATCGCCACAAGGACGAATTCCTGGCGATGCTCGCTCATGAGCTGCGCAACCCGCTCGCGCCCATCCGCAATGCGGTCCATCTGATGAAGATGAAGCCGCTGGAGGATCCCCAGCTGCGGCTGTCCCGGGACATCATCGATCGGCAGCTGATCCAGCTGTCGCGACTGGTCGATGATCTGCTCGATGTGTCGCGCATCACGCGCGGAAAAATCAACCTGACGCGGCAGCGGGTCGAGCTGCACGAACTCGTGGAGCGGGCGGTCGAGACCATCACCCCGGCGATCGAGGCACGCGGCCACACCCTGGAGGTCGAGGTCCCGGAGCGGCCGCTCGCGATCTACGGCGATCCGATGCGCCTGACACAGGCGTTGGGAAACGTTCTCGGCAATGCCGCCAAGTACACCGACGCGGGTGGCCACATCACGGTACGGGCGCGCCGGCGGCGGCGGGATGTGGAAATTTCCGTGCGCGACACCGGTATCGGCATCGTGCCGGAGGTGCTGCCCTGTATTTTCGATCTGTTCACTCAGATCGACCAACCCAATGGCCGGCCCCAGGGCGGCTTGGGGATCGGACTGGCACTGGTGCGGCGGCTGGTCGAAATGCATGGCGGCACGGTGACCGGCTCAAGCCAGGGCCCCGGCACCGGAAGCGAGTTTCTCATCCGGCTGCCGCTGTCGATTGAGCGCGAGGACGATGCAGCCGATGCGCAGGCTACGGTCGACGCCGTGGCGCCGCCGCGCCCGAAGGCGCGCCATCGGATCCTGGTCGCCGACGACAACCCGGATGCGCGTGAAAGCCTGGCGATCCTGCTGTCCATGAGCGGGCATGAGGTCTTTCGTGCGCAGGACGGCAGTGAGGCGCTCCAGGAAGCCGAGCGCTGCCGCCCGAACATCGCCCTGCTCGACATCGGCATGCCCCACGCGAATGGCTACGAGGTCGCGCGCCGGATTCGCGATGAGCCCTGGGGGCGCGACATGGTGCTGGTGGCGCTCACGGGCTGGGGTCAGGAGTCCGACCGGCGCCGCTCACATGAAGCGGGCTTCAACAGTCATCTCACCAAGCCGGTGGACCCGCGCGTCCTGGACGAGCTCCTGGAGCGCGTTTCTTAGCAGGCTATCGGCTTGCTCCTACGCGCACTGAGCCGATATGCGGGAGGGGTCCGCGCATGGCACGCGGTAGCCTGTGACGGCATTACCCCTGCTTGGAGTACGCATCAGTTGAGCAAACAGTTCCCATTTTTTCGGTCGATTTGTTGCCTGGCACTGCTAACCACCGCCGGGTTGCCGCACACCTCGTGGGCGCAGAGTGCCTCGCCGCTGCAGGAATGGCAGTACTCGGGCGGTGTCATTCTCGCGCGCCTGTTCGATCCGAACCTGCCGCAGTGGCGGGTCATTGCCGGCCTCGCCGCCGAGGGTCAGCCGGTCTTTGACGGGGCGCGCGCCTACCAGATCAGCGGCGGCCCCGTATTCAATGTTTATTATCGCGACCGCTGGTATTTCACGACCGGCGAGGGTTTCGGTTACAACGTCGTGCGCGGCGACCACTACCAGATTGGAGTGGGTCTTACCTACGATCTGGGCAGAACACAGCATTTGGATGGCAGAGACCTGAATGGCATGGGTGACATTTCCGCGGCACCCGTCGGCAAGGTGTACGGTTCGGTGGTCCTGTCGAAAAAATTCCCGATGATTCTGCGTGTTTCTGCGCGGCAGTACATCGGTGGCGCCGAGGGCGCCGTGGGCAATGCATCGGTGTATCTGCCATTGCCGGGCAGCTCGGAGCGATTCGTCATGTTCGCCGGGCCTTCGATCACCATGGCCACGCGCCATTACATGCAGACCCTTTATGGTGTCAGCGAGCAGCAGTCGATCCTATCGGGCCACCCGGAATATCTGATCAACAGTGCCGGCACCACCGACGCCGGAGTCGGCTTCAGCGCCACGAAGTTCATCGGCTCGCATCTGCTGATCAATCTTGATGCGGCCATCAGCCAGGTGCGCGGAGCGCCGGCGCGCAGCCCCATTGTCGAGACCCGGACCCAGCGGGTGCTGGCCTTATCATTCGAGTATCACTGGGAAGCGGCGCCCAGCAATTGACTGCAGTCCTGGTCCTTGGCGAGACCCGGGTCGATGAAGGCGACGATGGCTGCGACGGGCGTCAGCAGCGTGCCCAGTGCCGCCGCCACACCGCCCTGCTTCAGAAGCTGGCCCTTGTCGGGCTGGAATGAAGGCTTACTCAGCAACCCTTTGATATCGATCGGCGCGCGCACGCGTACCAGATGAAATTTCTTCGGCTGACCCTTGATCGTAAGATCGAGCCGCTCGTGGCCCAGATCTATTTTGCCGCTGCCGGTGATCAGGACGTTCTGGGTATCCAGAACGATGCTCTGCGCCTGCGCGGTTCCGTCCGCGACATCAAACCGGGCCACACCACAGCGGATCGGCGCCAGCTTCTCGTTCTTGGTCAGCAGCAGGCCCAGGCCTGAAAGGTCGATACCCGTCAATTCGGCAAAGGCTGAGCGTATGTCGCCGTGGGGAATGACGGCCGCGAAACTGCCGTCAGCATCCGCCATCACATTGTGGACGGAGTCGCCGCGACCTTTGAGCACGGCGCGGGCCTGCAAGATTCCGGTGAGGGGCGCGGCACTGGCGGGACCGGAGCCTTTGAGCTGCGCAAGGTTGATGTCCGTCGCCCGCACATCCATGCGCACCTGCGGAACATTTTGCCGCGCATCGATATTCACGACGCCGCTCACGTGACCTTCGGGCATGACGAACTGCACCGGGTCGAGCGCCAACACGCCGTCCTTGAGCTTCGCGTGCAGGCTTACCTGCTTGAACGGCACCTTGCCGGCCTCGATCGAGGTCGCCTTGAACTGCACATCGGCGTCCATGGCCCGGATGCGGTTGGTCTCCAGATGCGCATCCGGAAACAGCATCGTCGGTTTGCCCTTTGACGTCGTGGCCACCGGCGCGGCGGGCGCGGCAGGATTGGATCGATCCAATGCGCCACCGGCGCCGGCACGATTGCCCGTCACCGCGCCCAGGTCCGCCAGGTATAGATGGTCGGAGTCCAGGTTGGCGGTGACCATCGGGCGGTTATGCGCGGCATCGATATCGATACTGCCGCCGATGTCGCTGCGCCCCAACTTCCCCTTGATATCGCGCACGACGAAGTGTTGGCCATCGCGATTGATCTGCGCCTGCAGCTGATACGGGGGTGTGTTCGGCAATGCGAGCTGTGTCAGGTAGTACAGTTCGGCCAAGTCCGGACCGTGCGCGGCGACCTGCAGGTCGATCTGACCCAAGTCAAAGGGCTTGAGGATCCGGCCACCGGCATCGATCTGATTGTCAGCGGCCTTGATGCTGAGTTTGAACGGATAGGGATGTTCAGGGTTGACGGCGAGCAACGCGCCGCCGGTGACCTCCAGCGAGAACGGCCGGGTATTGATGGTGCCATGCGCCAGTAGGTGCATGGCTTTGGGATCCTCGACCGCCGAGTGTTCGTGCGCCTCGATGATGCCCTTGATGCGCAGCTTGCGCGCATCATCGAGCAGCGCGAGCGTTCCGGACTCGATGACCAGTTCATGAATCGCCGGCAGATTGAAGGGTTTTGCAGCCTTCCGGGTGGCACTCAGCGGGGCGGTATTGTCGTTGGTCCAGTTGGCGCGGCCCGAACTTTCCTGGTGCAGGTACAGGTCCGGCTGGTCAACTTCCACGCGTCGCAGGATCAGATGCCCGGTGAAGAGCGGCCGCAGTTCGATCTGCACCTGCAGTCGCTTCAGCTGCAGCAACGGACGCGGCACTTCCCAAGGCGGGTTGGCCACTTGCACGCCCTCCACGGTCAGCGTCGGGGTGGTGGACCACAGCTGCGCATGCAGATGGCCGGTGATCGAGACCGCCCGCCCGGTCTTGGTGCTGACCACGCGGGCGATGGGCCCCTTGAGCAGGTCCCAGTCCATGAACAGCACGAGCGCCACGAGTACCGCAAAGAACCCGGCGATCGCCGTCGCCACATAGATAAAAACCAATCGTCGCCGGGGCATGATGGCCGACACTCTGGGTTGAAATTGAGGCCCACCTTGTACTGGTGCGCGGCACATTCCCGTCGGCAGTTGCCCCCACGGCAGGTAAGACAACCGCGAAATAACGGGCCACCTGTTGATACATAAGCTCGGCGGCGTAGGACTGGGCTTACTGCATCATTTGGGCTGCGCCGAATGGGACTGCGCCCATGGCCTGCGATCATTGCTGCGTCAGGAAGGCAAAAGGAACACTTCGATGACGTATCGGAACACGCTGATTGAGCGCACCCGGCAATTCGAATCGCAGACCGATGAGCCGGCGGTGCTCGACTACCTGCAGCTGCGCAATCGCCAGTGCCTGTACGATTGGCAGATGCGTCGCGCCGAATTCGAAATGTCTGCGCGGCGTGCCCGCGCGAACGAGAAGCACAGCCGCAGCGTCGCCTAGACCGGCCCCTACGGGGCCGCATTTCAGGCTTCCGTAAGGGTCAGCAGGATATCGGCGTACCAGGCGCAGTTCAGTCCCAGCGCCTCATCCTCGATCGGGTCGCGCGTCACCATGTCGAAGCGCGAGGAATGAATGCCCAGCAGGCGGCAGGACACGCCTGTGTGGCCGGCGCCGGCACCGGGTACGCGGATCACCACCGGCGCGCCGCTGGTCCCCCGGTGCGTCCTGGCATCGGTGAGGAAGTAACCCATGCCCTGGAAACGCAGCCCGTAAGACGAGGCCAAGGAGGCGCGCCTCACCACCGGCATGTGATGCAGCGCGTCATGAAAGCCCAGCGGAAAGCCGATCACCAGGAGCGGTGCGCCGACTTCGATCAGCTGCTCATCGACGGCGATGTGTTCGGGGGTGAAGGCGCAGTACACCGCATCGGCCGGCAACGCCGTCTCATCCACTTCGATGAGGGCCACATCGACCTCCCCGGCCGAGTCCACGGCCTGCCGCCACAGGCTCAGCCGCCCGCGGTACAGCGGGATGCCGATCATTACAGACTCACCCATATCATTGCGGTTGACGTGCACCTCGATCGTGATGCGGTCGGGAAAGTGCTTGCCCTCGGCATCGATGAACACGTGCCGACTGGTCACCAGAAACAGGCGCCGATCGCGCACCAGGAAGAATCCGGTCGCTGAGGTCAGGCCAGTATTGCCGTCAAAGGTGCTGATGCGTGTGCACGTCAACAGCAGCGGATCAATGAACGGGACCGGATTTCCGCTGTCCAGGCACATCGGCGGCATGCGGAGCGCTCTCAATCCTGCGCGACGCGCCGGATCATCGCGATCAGTTCATCAGGATCGCCACCTTTGGGAATGACGGCAGCAGCGCCGCCATTCAGTGCGTGTGCGGCGAGCGGGTCAATGTCGTAGCCGCTATGGATCACGATGCGCGTCCTGCTGCTGGCCGTACGCAACTGCGGCACCAGCGGCAGACTGCTGATGCCGCCGAAGAGCAGATCCAGTACCAGCACATCCGGTTGGCTGGCAGCAACGGTGGTAATGAGATCACGTTGGGCGGTGATTCTGGCCACGCACAGCAGCCCCGGACTGGCATTCACCAGCTCCGCCAGCATCAGACACAGGTCATCGCTGTCGTCGGCAATCGCCACACGCACGGGCTGCACGGCAGGGGTGGGTTCGACCGTCACGGGATCTCCGCTGAATCCCGCTGATGGTACCTGACGGCACCGCGGTGTGGTGGTTTGCCGTCCGATCGCTTTGCTAACGGCGCGACAGGAAGAATCCGGCGGTGACGGCCACGAGCGCCGCCACGCCGATCACCGGCCAGGGCCGCTCATGCACGAATTCGTCGGCGGCCGACACAGCGTCGCGTCCATGCTCGGTGATGGTTTCCAGATCGTCCGCCAGGCGATCACGGGCCTGTGCCAGGGATTTCTGCAGCCGCGAACGGGCCTCGGCGGCCTGGTCGCCCATGACATCCACGGTGCTCTTGAGCAGCGCTTCGGCGTCGGAAATGAGCGAATGGAAGTCCTTGGCAGACTCCAGGGCCGCCTGTCGACTGGCCCGGGCCGCCTTGGCGCCGGCACTTCTACGATTCGCGCTACCGCGGCCGGCACGGCCTGCTGTCATTGATGTCATCGCCAGATCTCCAGTGAAGGTTGCTCTAAAAGCCAAGATTGGCCCGCCGGCGGAGCAGGCCCTGCCAGCGAAACAGGGCATTGCAGCGTCAGAGGTGGCTTACCCCAAGGCCAAGTCACCGAAGCGCTTGACCCTGTCAGACGAATCCCACAACCCCGGGCGGCGGCCGGCTGACGGTGCCGATGCGCAATGGTGTGCAGGCTACGCTTGCGATAAAGGGCCGGAACGACCGCATATGTAAGGCGGTCCAGACCGGTTGCTCTGCTAGAATTCCGCCAGTTCGAACGATCGGGAGAAGCGCTTATGGTACGCGTACTCATTGCAGATGATCATGCGTTGATCCGGTCCGGATTGATGCAGTTGCTGCAGGAAGATCGCTCGATTCGCGAAATGGGTGAAGCGGCGACCGGCGAGCAGACGCTTGATAAATTGCGTGAGAGTCGCTGGGACCTGTTGCTGCTGGATATCAACATGCCGGACCGCAGCGGCCTTGATATTCTCAAGCATGTGCGCTCAGGCTTCCCGGACACGCGCGTCCTGGTCCTGAGCGGTTACCCCGAGCGCCAATACGCGCGCAATGTCCTGCGCGCTGGCGCGAGCGGCTATCTGGCCAAGGACGCCGCCAGCGAGGAGCTGGTGAGGGCCGTGAAAATGGTGATCCAGGGGCGCCGCTATGTCAGCGCCTCACTCGCCGAGCTGCTGGTCAATGATCTGGACGTCGACTCTGAGCAGCCGATTCATTCGCAGCTCTCGGAGCGTGAGTTCCAGATCTTCTGCAAGATTGCGGTCGGTAAATCGGTGTCGGATATCGCCGAGGAACTGTGTCTATCGGTGAAAACCGTCAGCACCTACCGCAGCCGCGTGCTCGAAAAGATGAGCTTCACCAGCAACGCTGACATTACGTCATATGCGTTACGCAATGGCCTGATGCAATAATCGGCAATGTAGGACGGCGCCGGATACCGGTGTCTTGCCCGTTGGCTATGCTCGTTGCGTGATAAATCCCAGCACCATCCTCCCCTCCCAGAATGGGCGCCCCGGTGCGCTGCGCATTCTGCTGGTCGAGGATTCGGAGCTGCTGGCCGAACGCTTACGCGAAGTCCTGGGCCAGATCGGCGGAGTCGAAGTGGTGGGCACGGTGGTGGATGAACGGGCCGCGGTGGACATGGCCCGCGAGCGCAACATCCATGTGCTGATCCTCGACCTGCAGCTCAAGCAGGGCACCGGTTTCGGCGTGCTGCGGTCATTGGGCCCCAACCGGCCCGCCATCATCGTGTTCACGAACTACGCCCTACCGGAGTATCGGCGTCGTGCGGAGCAGCTGGGCGTGGAGTATTTCTTGAACAAGTCGCTGGATTTCGAACGGCTGCCCGAAGTCATCCGCACCTTGGCACTAGCGCCGCATTCCTGAGGCGGCGATCCCCCTAGATGGCTTCCATGATGGGGGCCATGACGGCAATTTCGGTCCCGTGCCCCGCAGTGGAGTGCACCTGGAACTGCCCGCCGATGGCACTCATTCGATGGCGCATGCTGCCCAGGCCATGACTGCCCAGGGTGCGCAGGCGCTCCGCGCTGATCCCCACGCCATCATCCGCGACACACAGCGACAGCGCCCGTTCCGGCCGATCCGTCCGCACCTTGATCGTGACCCGGCTGGCGCGGGCATGCTGGGCGACGTTCTGCAGCGATTCTTGCAGAATCCGGAACAAGGCGATGCCCACCTCCTTCGTCAGCAGCGGCTCCGGCAGCGGCAGATCCAACTCGCACTCCAGTCCCGCCTCGGCACAGGCCTCTTCGATCAGCCAGCGCGCGGCCGCGTAAAACCCGAGATTGTCCAGTAGCGTGGGTCGCAGCTGCTCGACCATGCGCCGCTTGAAGGCGATGCCCGTCTCGAGGGCGCGCTCCAGGCGATCCCAGCGGGCGAGGATCTCCGGATCGGTGCTGCCAATGCGCCGGCGCAACCACGAAAGGTCCATCTTGGCGCCGACCAGCGCACCACCCAGCTCATCGTGCAGTTGGCGCGCGAGCAGGATCTTCTCCGCCTCGGCGATGGTCTGCAGGTTCGCCGCCAGCTCCGATAATTCGGTGGCGCGCTCATCCAAGTTCTCCGCCACCGCGGCGGCTGGATTTTTCGGCTCCATGTTCAGGGATTCCCCACCCGCACTCATCGCAATGCAGCGTTCAATATACCCCGGGCGGCCCGCGCGGCGGCCTGGCTGGTTCGCACGCGTGCGTAAGCCAAGTCTGACAGCGTAGTCGGCCCCGTAGTGCACGTGAGCGTAGCAGGATCTGTAAGACTGGGGCTTGAGCCTTTCGGAGTCTGCCTTGCGTCCGCGATTGCTGTCCGTCCCATTATGCGCGGCCCTGCTGCTGCTGTCGGCGTGCGCGACGGTTCAGCCCGGACGGGACTATCCGCGCACGGCCTCCACGGCGCTCGCGCACCCGGAAACAACGGCTTTCGGGTCGCGCTTCGATGCCCTCGCACGGGCCCACGCGGGCGCCTCCGCCTTCCACATCCTCACCGCCGGCGTCGATGGGCTGCTGGCGCGTGTGCAGATGATCGATGCGGCCCAGAAAAGCCTCGACCTGCAGTACTACATCTTCCGCGGCGACACGACCGGCCACCTGATTCTCGATGCGCTCACCCGCGCGGCAGCGCGCGGCGTGGCGATCCGGCTCCTGGTCGACGATGGGGATACGGCGCAGGGTGATGAGCAGGTGCTGGCGCTGCGCACCCAGCCGGGCGCCCAGGTGCGCGTGTTCAATCCCTTTCGGTATCGCGGCCACAATCGCCTGCTGCGCGCCCTGGAGTTTGTCGGCAACTCGGCGCGTCTTGACTACCGCATGCACAACAAGCTGCTCGTCGTCGACAATAGCCTGGCGCTCATCGGCGGCCGCAACATCGGCAATGAGTATTTCCAGATCGATCCGCAGTTCCAGGTCGCCGACGATGATGTGTTCGTCGCAGGTCCGCTGGTTCACACCCTCTCGGCTAGCTTCGATGAATATTGGAACAGTGACCTCGCAGTGCCCGCCGCGGCGCTCGCGCATGACGCGGCCGAGCGGATCGGCAGGCACAAGCCCCGGGCACGTGTGGGCGGCATTGACTACACCGCCCGCATCGCCAGTGGTGAACCCTTCGCCAGTTTTCTGGATGGGAAAATTCCGCTGGTGTGGGCCCCGGCCGAAGTGCTGTGCGACAGCCCGGACAAGAAACAGACGGACGCGGGCGCACCCGGACAGATCATGGCACGGGCGGTGCTCGCCGCGGCACGCGACGTCACGAGCGAATTCCTCATGATCAATCCCTACATCGTTCCGACCAAGGGTGAGTCGGCGATGCTGCAGGAGCTGCGTCAGCGCAGTGTAAGAGTCGGGATTGTCACCAATTCGCTGCAATCCACGCTCGATCCGCTGGCCTACGCGGGCTACATCGACTCGCGCCGCGCGCTGCTGCAGGAGGGGGTGCAGCTCTACGAGGTGCGCGCGCAGCTCGGCAGCACGCGTGGGAGCGGACAGAGCGCGCGCATTTCGCGCTTCGGCACTTACGGCCTGCATGGCAAGCTCATGGTGTTCGATCGCCAGCGCATCTTCATCGGCTCGATGAACTTCGATGAACGCTCGCGCCACCTGAACACTGAAATCGGGCTGATCATCGACAGTCCGGACCTGGCGGCGGTCACCGCGGCGCGCTTCAACGACATGGCGCAGCTGCAGAACGCGTACGAGCCGTCCATCATCACGCCGCCCGCGGCGCACGCCGGCCATCTGCAATGGACCACCCGCGAGAACGGCGTGCAGGTCGTTTACCACACCGAACCGGCACCCAACCCGTGGCGCCGGTTGCTCGTGAAGCTGCTGGCCTGGTTGCCCGTGCGGCGCGAACTGTAGGCAAAAAAATGCCCGCCGGTCCGAGGGAGGAGTTGGCGGGCATTGGTTTCGCGTGTGGCGAAACCTCAGGGGGGGACTAGTTGTCCTGGTGCACGGTCAGATCGCTGTGCACATCGCGGACGTGTTCGGTATCGCGTGCCAGGCGGATCGCGGTGTCGATCGCGTCCTGGGATTGGGCGGTCCCGCTCAGGTAGACCACGCCGTTCGCGTCGCTATCGACATGAATGCGCGCGATGCTGGTGAGATGCTCTGCCGCCAGGCGCGCCTTGATCTTGGTCGTAATCACCGAGTCATCCGCCACGGCGATGATGGGCCCGGCCAGCAGCGCCGCCGCGACCACTGCCTTGATGATGTCATTGCGCATGGGTCACGAGCGTAGCGATGCGCGCCGGACCGGTCTGCGTATCCAAAGCGGCAGGCGGCGTAGTCATGTTCCTACGCGCGCCCGCGTGGCGAACGCCTACGCGCCACGGGCATGCGCACTGACAGGCGCGCGCCGAGGCCCGCGGCACCATCCGCACGGTGAGCAGCCACCCACAGCTTGAGGATCCATCGCATGAAAGGAGCTGAACGCACCACTGCAGTCCTGGACTTCGGCCATGGTGAGCGCCGGCGACGGACGGTGCGGGCGAAGCCCGAACAAGGCGCAGCGAAGGACGCCAACCCCGGCGATCGTGCGGCGGTGCTGGACTTGCTGAATGCGGCACTGGCGACCAAGCTGGATGGTGCGTTGCGCTACCGGCGCCATCATTTCATGGCGCGCAGCCTGGCCTCCCGGCGCATCTGCGATGAGTTACTGGTGCACTCGGACGAAGAGCTGTCGCATGCGGACCTGATCGCGGATCGCATCGTAGCGCTCGGCGGGGAACCGGATTATTCGCCCGCATCGCTGCTGCAGCAAAGCCGCGCGCCGTGCGTGCGCGCTGCTTCCATTATCGATCTGATCACGGAAAACCTGGTCGCCGCGCGCAGCGCTTTCGACAGCTATCGCGAGCTGATCGCGCAGCTTAGGGAAGATGATCCGACCACGCGGCGCATGCTGGAAGGCATTCTCGCGGTGAAGGAAGCGCACGCCGATGAACTCGCGGAGCTCCTGCAGGGCGCCAGCAAAACGGGCTAAGCGGTTGCGTGCCCATGGGTCTGGATGCGCTGAAGGTGCAGCTGCAGCGCAGGTCGGCACCCATGGGTAGACGGTCGGCGGCCTCTCGGGGGCCCTCATGCCCGTCAGCGAGGATATCGGCATGATCAACCGTAAAACGACCGCCGTGCGCATCATTCCGGCCCCCGGCCAGGCGGTGCACCGGCAGTCCAGCCGGGACTTCGTGCGCCGGGGCGGGCGTTTCCCGGCCCCCATCCAGGCCTTGAACAATTGAAGCGCCTGCCCGGGCACTCGTGTATGCTCCGCCCCGGCTCGTGATCTTTAAGCCTTGTTTGCAATGACCTTTGTCCACACCGACCTTCAGTCAAATCGACAATCGGCTGCGCCCAGGCGGGCGCTGCTTCCCGTCAAGAAGCCGCACCTCAAACAAAGTATCCGCGAACCAGGAGGCAGGCCTTCCTGCCGGATGTTCTATTTTCATTTCGTGAGTAACTGTTAGTGACCAAATTATTTGTTGGAAATCTCCCCTTCTCTGCAACTGAAGAGGCGGTTCGCGCCCTGTTTGAGAAGCATGGCACGGTCGAGAAGATCGCCCTGATCACCGATCGTGAGACCGGCCGTCCGCGTGGCTTCGGCTTCGTGGAAATGGCCAATGCCGATGCCTCCCGCGCCATGTCGGCGCTGAACGGCACCGACTTCGAAGGTCGCAGCCTGAAGATCGACGAGGCCCAGGCGCGTGAGCGCAGCGGCGGCGGCGGTGGTGGCGGTGGCGGCGGCGGTGGCAACCGCGGCGGCTACGGCGGCGGCGGCGGTGGCGGCGGTGGTGGCGGCGGCGGTCGCCGCTACTAAGCACTGCGCCTCGATACCGAGGCACAACGCTTGCGGGCTTCCGGAAAACCCTTTGGGGTCACTTCCGGAAGCCCGTGATCATATCTTTCGACCCGATGGATCGTCGTGATGAAGACGAAGAGCTACCTTGTCCAGGACGATTGTCGGCGCATCATGGATGCTGCAGTCGCCCATGCCCGCGCCAAGAACTGGGCGGTCACCATTTGTATCTGTGATGACGGTGGTCACATCCTGCGCGTCGAGCGCGTGGATGGCGCCGCCCCCTTCACGGCCCAGATGGCGGTGGCCAAGGCGACCACGGCGGCCCTCGGGCGCCGCGAATCGAAGACCTTTGAAGATGTCATCAACCAGGGCCGCACGGCGCTGGTGACGGCGCCGCTGCAGGGCCTGCTCGAAGGTGGCGTCCCCATCCTCGTCGAGGGCCAGGTCATCGCGGCGGTGGGCGTCTCTGGCGTCAAGTCGGCCGAAGACGCCGAAATCGCGCGCGCCGGCATCGCCGCGCTGTAATTCACACGGCCGGTTCGATCACCGGCATGGCTTTGCCCTGCCAGCGAAAACGCCAGGTCGGACCCTTGCGCAGGTGTGTCACCAGCGCCGGCCTGAATATCCCCAGACAGGTTCCGCCGCTGCGCCTCACGCTCGGGTAGATCACACCCATGGATCCGGCCGCCAGCAGCCGTTCGGCGAGCAGCTGCGAGGCCACATAGCTGTCAGGCGCCAGACAGTTCGCGAACGCGGGGGCCGCGCGCAGGTCATGCAGGGGCGCGCTCATGTCAGCCTGGTAATCGTCATAGGTGACCTCATCTACGAGGCAGCCGATCTCGGCCAGCTGCACCGACTTGTGAAAGGCGACTTCCGCCTGCGAGGTGCGCAGCTCAAAGGCCGCGTACCAGGCACCGCGTTCGGGGCCGTTGAAGCGGCTGCCGAACGGATGCGCATGGGTGAAGGCCGCATTGACCGTGCGGTAGTGGGGCACGCCGAACACCAGCTCATGCACGCCGATGCCGTGGAAGCGCTGGTTCTCGGCCAGCAGGCGATCGTTGGTGGCGTGATCCAGATCGAACAGGTCGGCCAGATGCGCTTCGTCATCCGCGATGAGTCCCAGGACGCTGCCCGGCTCGCTGTACTGCGAGGGAATGAGTCGATGGGTGTCGTAGCGGCGGACCACCGTGACCGGCGGCAACGCCAGGCCGGTACGGCTCACACGCCGCCCCGCCGGGCATCGAGCAGGCGCCGCACCGTCTGCAGCGCCGGTACCCCGCCGCGGACCATGTAGTCCAGCGGCGCGACGCCAGCGAACAGCCGGTTCGTATTCGGCAGTTGCACCCACTGATCGGCCAATGCGCGCGAGTGCAGGATATGCAGTGCCTTGAAGATGCCGATCAGATACGACACGCGCAGCAGACGGTCCGCCTCCAGCACCTTGCCCGCCGCGGCGCGCTTGAGTTCGTAGTACGGCCCGTTGCTGACGCCACCCAACAGCGCCCGCGCGTCCTCGTCCCGTACCTGCCATCGTTCCATGATGTTGAAGAACGCCTTCAGGCCCGACACGCTCAGGCGCTCACGTTCGGCGCGGGAATTCAGATCCACCAGCGGCGAGGGCTCGTAACGCGATTCCGGATAAGTCAGTGCAGCCATGTGATTCTCCTGTAACGGATATACTACTCTCCGGATCAGTAGTACTCAAATGCGGCCGCGCAGGGGTGACAGCTTCCCGCCGGAGAAGTTCAAAGCGCCAAATTGGGCTTGCCGGCAACCACCAGTGCTGCGAGCATTGCCGCCCACCGCCCGATGCCGGAGTTTCCATGTTCAGATTTCCCGTTCGTCGACCCGCCTGCCGCGTGCTGCTGGCCCTGCCACTGCTCGCGCTGGTCAGCTGCGGCAACGACAACTTGGGGGCGGTGATCACCGTGCCCAATTCGGTCGTGGTGGCGGATCTGAATGGTGACGGCGAGCCGGATGTAGCGGTCGTCGCGGCCCAGATAGACCAGACTGGTCTCACGCAGCCGCCCGGCCTGCTGGGCATCATGCTGAACAGCGCCTCGACGCCGGGCGACTTCGCCGGTGTGGTCTCGCATCAGACCTCCGGCGCCCCGCCCTCGGGACTGGCCGAGGGGGATCTGGTCGGCAACGGCAGTCACGATCTGGTGGTCGCGAACTTCAACGCGGGTACCCTTTCGCTGTTCAAGGAAACCTCCCCGACCTCGGGTGCGTATGGGAACGCGGTGACCATCACCGTGGGCGGTCACCCCAACGATGTGCAGGTGGCGGACATCAACGGGGATGGCCTTCCGGATCTGATCGTCGCGGATGACACCGGCAAGGTGACCTACCTGCTGCAGAACCCGGCCAGCCCCGGCACTTTCCTGGCGGCCGTGAGCCTGCCGGTCACCAATCGTGGAATTTCGGTGGCGGTGGGCGACCTGAATGGTGATGGCCTGATGGATCTGGCCGTCACCAGCTTTGATGTGAGCGGCGACAACGGCCTGGTGACCATTTACTTCCAGCAACCGGGCAGTCCCGGCACGTTCCTGCCAACCCCGACCGTCATCACCGCCTACGGCGAACCCTCTCAGATCCGGATCGCGGATATCAACGGCGATGGTTCACAAGACATCATCATTGCCTGCCAGGGGCTCGGCCTCGACGCGGACGTATCGGCCGTCACCGACGGTAACCCGCTGGGCCAGGTGGCGATCGAGGAAGCCCAGTTCGGCGCGATGGTCATCCTGCAGAACTCCGCCAGCCCCGGCACCTTTGCCACGCCGATCATCTATCCGGGGGTTCAAGGTGCCATCAGTTTGGCAATTGGCGACCTGAACAATGATGGCTTCCCGGACATCGCGATGACCAGCCTGTATCCGCAGGGCCAGGGCGACATCGGCACACTCTTCCAAGATCCCGCCAATCCCGGGACCTTCATCAGCGGCGCCGCGACGTACGCAGGCTCCGGTCAGCCGGTATCCATCGCCATCGGCGACCTGGACCACGATGGCCTGCTGGACCTGGTCGTGGCGGATGCCACCGGAGCGGTGTGGTACAAGAATCTGGCGGCTACCCCCGGGACCTTCAGCATTGAGGCGCAGATCGGACAGCTCGGCGACCAATAGGCACGCTCACGCACGGGCGGCCCGCTGCAGGTTCGAGCGGGTTGCCCCGTACAGGCCATAGACCGCCACGCCGAGCGCCAGCCAGACAACAAAGCCGATCCAGGCCAGCCGCGGCAGCGTCGCCATCAGGCCTGCGCAGCACAGTGCGCCGGCCAACGGCACCCACGGGCCGCCCGGGGCCTTGAAGGGCCGATGCAGGTCCGGGCGGGTCCGGCGCAGCACCAGCACTCCGCCACAGACGATCCCGAATGCCAGCAGCGTGCCCATCGAAATGATGTCACCCAGCAGGCCCAGGGGTAACAGCCCCGCGGCAACGCAGGAGACGATGCCGGTCACGATCGTACCGATATGGGGGGTGCGGGTGCGCGGGTGCACGCGCGCGAAGACCGCCGGCAGCAGGCCATCACGCCCCATCGCGTAGAAAATGCGCACCTGGCCCATGAGGGTCACCAGCAGCACCGACACCAGACCGACCACGGCGACAAAGCCCACCAGATATTTGGCCCACAGCACCGCCGGTCCGGCCCGATCCAGCGCGAGGTACATCGGGTCCGGCACCCCCAGGTCCTTGTAGCCCACGAGGCCGGTGACCACAAAACTCACCGCCATATACAGCACGGCGCAGATGGCCAACCCCAGCAGCAAACTGATGGGTACCGTACGCTGCGGATCACGTGCCTCCTGACCCATGGTCGAGACGGCATCAAAGCCGATATAGGCGAAGAACAGGATGGCCGTACCCTGCAGGACGCCCGACCAGCCATACACGCCGAACTGACCCGTATTGGGCGGGATGTAGGGATGCCAAAGCGCGGTATGCACATACCCGGCGCCGACGAAAACCACCACCAGGATCGCAATCACCTTCGCGACCACCATGACGTTGTTCACCCGCGCCGAGGTCTTCAGGCCGCCGAGCAGGACCAGCGTGCACGCCGCCGTGACGAGCACCGCCGGCAGATTCACGTACGTCGGGGTGCGGAAGAGATGCCAGCCGTCCTTCACATCGAATGGCGCCGCCAGCCACGCCGCCGGCAGGTCGAATCCGATCTGGTGCAGCGTTGATTGCGCATAGCCGGCCCAGCTGATCGCGACCAGCGAGGCGGAGAACAGGTATTCGAGCATCAGGCACCACCCGACGGTCCAGGCGATCCCTTCCCCCAGCGTCGCATAGGTGTACGAGTAAGCGCTGCCGGCCACCGGAATCATGGCGGCAAGTTCGGCGTAACACAGTCCGGCCAGCAGGCACACGATGCTCGCCAGCGCCAAGGAGATGCCGACCGCCGGCCCGGAATGCTCGGCCGCGACGCTGCCGGTGAGGACGAAAATACCGGCCCCGACGGTGGCACCGACGCCGATGCAGGTCAGGGCGAATACGCCGATGCTGCGCGGCAGGGCCGTGACTTCCCCATCGACGCCGGCTTCGGAGCACAGCTCTTCGACGGGTTTGCGGGCCCAGATATTCACGAGCGGCTCAAGCGCGAATCAATCGCAGCAGTTCCTCGGTCTTATCCTGCATCAAGGCGGTGCTGCCGCGCGCTTCGACGTTCAGGCGCACCAGCGGCTCGGTGTTCGAACCGCGCAGATTGAATCGCCATTGCGCGAACTCCACCGACAGCCCGTCGGTGAAATCCACGTCCAGCGCTGCGCTGGCATACACCTTGTGGGCGCGGCCGATGACCGCGCGCGCTTCGCCTTCCAGGTGCGTGTTGATCTCGCCGCTGGCCGGGAACAGTCGGATGCGATCACCCACCAGCTGTGAGAGGGTTTTTCCGGATTCGCAGATCACCTGCAGCACCAGCAGCCACGGAATCATGCCGCTGTCGCAATAGGCAAAAGTGCGAAAGTAGTGATGCGCGCTCATCTCACCGCCATAGGCACCATCCACTTCGCGCATCTTGTGCTTGATGAACGCATGCCCGGATTTCGACAGCACCGGGACACCCCCGGCGCGGGTCACCACATCGATGGTGTTCCAGGTCAGGCGCGGGTCATGCACGATGCGCGCACCGGCCTCGCGCTTGAGAAATACTTCGGCGAGCAGCCCGACGAGGTAGTAGCCCTCGATGAAAGCGCCCGCCTCATCGAAGAAGAAGCAGCGGTCATAGTCGCCGTCCCAGGCCAGGCCCACATCGGCACCCGCCTCGAGCAACGCGGTGCGGGTGGCATGGCGGTTCTCCTCCAGCATCGGGTTGGGTACCCCGTGCGGGAAGGTGCCGTCGGGCTCATGGTTCATCTTGATGAAGCGAAACGGCAGGTGCGGCTCCAGCAGGTCCACGATCAGGCCGGCACCGCCGTTGCCGGCATTGACCAGGACCTTCAGCGGTTTGAGCCGGCTGCGATCGATGTAGCCGAGCAGGTGCTCGATGTAACGCTCGCGGATGTCCAGCGGGCGCTGCGCTGCGGCCGTGGGCGCACGCGGCGGGAAGGTCCCTGCGGCAATGGCACCTTCAATATCCTTCAGGCCGGTGTCGGCGCTGATCGGACGGGCGCCTTCGCGCACGAACTTCATGCCGTTGTAGTCCGGCGGATTGTGACTGGCGGTCACCATGATGCCGCCGTCGAGCTGCCATTGCGCGGTGGCGAAGTAACTGCCCTCGGTGCCGCACAGTCCGATGTCCAGGACCTCCACGCCGGACTCGGTGAGCCCGCGCGTCAGCGCGCGCGCCAGGCCCGGACTGGTCTGGCGGATGTCATAGCCCACGGCCACGGTGCGCGGCCGCACGAAACCGGCGTAGGCGCGACCGATGTCGTAGGCCAGCGGCTCGTTGATTTCATCGGGTATGCGACCGCGCACGTCGTAGGCCTTGAAGGCGCTCAGCTTGCGCATCTAAGGCTTCCCGCCATCCTGGCGGCCGTACTGGTCCTCGAGGCGCACGATGTCATCATCCCCCAGATATGAGCCGGACTGCACCTCGATCAAGTGCACGGGTATCTTGCCGGGATTCTCGATGCGATGGGTCACCCCGATGGGGATGAAGGCGGACTGGTTCTCTTCCAGCAAGAACACATCATCGCCGCGCGTAATGCGCGCCGTACCGGACACCACCACCCAGTGTTCGGCGCGATGGTGGTGCAGCTGCAGCGACTGGCTCGCGCCCGGACTGATGCGCAGGCGGTTCACCACGAACCGCGCACCGCTTTCGATGCGATCGTAGCTGCCCCAGGGACGGAACACCTCACGATGCAAGGAGTGCTCGTAGCGTCCCTGTTCCTTGAGCCGGTTCACCAGCTTCTTCACGTCCTGCACGCGATTGCGGGGCGCGACCAGTACCGCATCCTTGGTCTCCACCACCACGTGGTCCGTGAGCCCGACGGTGGCGAGGAGGCGGCTCTCCGCATACAGGTAGCAGCCCGATGAATCCTCGGGCAGCACATCCCCGTGCATGACGTTGCCGTCCGCGTCCGCATCGCTTGCGGCATGCAATGCCGACCAGGAGCCGACATCACTCCAACCTGCATCCAGGGGCACCATGACGGCGTCCGTCGTTTTTTCCATGACGGCGTAGTCGATGGAATCACTGGGACAGCTCTCGAAGGCCCGGGTACCCAGGCGCGTGAAATCCAGATCCGCATGCCCACCCAGGAAGGCGGCGCGGCAGGCGGCGGCGATTGGCGGCGCGAGGCGCTCCAGTTCCGACAGGTAGCGGCCCGCGCGGAACAAAAACATGCCGCTGTTCCAGTAATAGTCCCCGGCGTCCACGAACTGCCGGGCACGGGTGAGATCCGGCTTTTCGATGAAACGGGCAATGCGGTACACCGCGCCTTGCGGCTCCCCGCGCTGGATGTAGCCGTAGCCGGTTTCAGGTGCACCCGGCACGATGCCGAAGGTGACCAGCTGTCCGTGCTCGGCCGCCGACAGCGCCGCGTGGACCGCGTGCTGGAACGCGGCCGTGTCGCGGATCACGTGATCGGCCGGAAGCACCAGCAACAGGGGATCGACCTCGCCCGCATCGCGCAGCGCGGCGAGGGCCGCCAAGGCGATCGCCGGCGCGGTATTGCGACCGAAGGGCTCCAGGACGATGGCTCGCGGGGTGACGTTGAGCGCGCGCAGCTGCTCGGCCACCAGGAAGCGATGCGCCTCATTGCACACCACGACCGGTGCGGCGCACTCCAGACCCTCCACCCGCGCGGCGGTCTGCTGCAGCATAGTGCGCGGTCCGAGCAGCGCCAGCAGCTGCTTCGGATACAACTCCCGCGACAGGGGCCAAAGTCGGGTACCGGCACCGCCGGAAAGGATGACGGGTATCAGCATGGGAGCGACCCTAGCACCCGCCGCAGGCTCACGCGCCAATGGTCCGGCTCCAGCGCCAGCGCGCTCAGCAGCGCGCGCTTGTCCAGCACGCTGTAGGCGGGCCGACGCGCCGGCGTGGGATAGTCCACCGTGGCGATGGCCGACACCCGTACGTCCGGCGCCAACAGCCCGAGAAAGGTGGCCTCCTCGGCGATGGCCACCGCAAAGTCGTACCAGCTGGCGACGCCGGCATCGGTGAAGTGCTGCACGCCCGTGATGTCGGGGCGCCGCGCGAGTGCCCACAGTACCCCCGCCAGGGAATCCGCCGAAGTGGGGCTGCCGATCTGGTCGGCGACGACGCGCACCTGACGCTTCTCAGCCATGACGCGCAGCATGGTGCGCAGGAAATTCGCGCCGTGCGCGGCGTACACCCAGGCCGTGCGCAGCACCACGGAGGTGTCTGACGCCAGCTCGCGTATCGCCTGCTCCCCTTCGAGCTTGGTCAGCCCGTAGGCCCCCAGCGGCGCTGTGGGGGCATTCGGGGCATAGGGCACGCTGGAGCGGCCATCGAACACGAAGTCCGTGGAAATGTGCACCAGCCGTGCGCCGCAGGCGCGGGCCGCACGGGCCAGATGGCGCGGTCCCATGCCGTTCACGCGGCGCGCGGACTCCATCTCGGTCTCGGCCCGATCGACCGCGGTGTAGGCGGCCGCATTGATGATGACGGCCGGCGCATGCGTCCGCAGCGCCTGCGTCACGGCTTCCGCATCACCGACATCAAGCTGCGCCCGCGTCAGGCCTATCGCAGTCACACCGGGCGGTGTGCTGGCCAGCAGACATCGGCCGACCTGGCCGTGCGCGCCGGTGATGAGCACCTTCAAGGG
Source organism: Steroidobacteraceae bacterium (assembly GCA_036267975.1). Lineage (GTDB taxonomy): Bacteria > Pseudomonadota > Gammaproteobacteria > Steroidobacterales > Steroidobacteraceae > DAIDKA01. Next base: position 20,968 of record DATAVA010000053.1, read on the forward strand.
TAGTATTCCGCGTCTCGAAAGGCGCGGGCCGCCGCATCGCGCCCCGAGATCACCGGGGCAACCCCCGCCGGCAGCGGCCATTTCACGCCCAGATCGGCATCGTTCCAGACGATCGCGCGCTCATCCTGCGGGTAGTAAAATTCGGTGCACTTGTAGAGGAAGTGCACGGACTCACTGAGCACCATGAAGCCATGTGCAAACCCTGGCGGCACCCACAGCATGTGGTGGTTGTCGGCGGTGAGGTGCGCGCCAATCCAGTGCCCGAAGGTGGGCGAGCGGCGCCGCAGGTCCACCGCCACGTCGAACACGGCGCCGGTGACCACCCGCACGAGTTTTCCCTGCGGTTTCGTCAACTGGTAGTGCAGGCCGCGCAGCACATGCTGTTCGGAGCGGTTCTGATTGTCCTGGACAAACTTCAGATCGAGCCCGGCATCCGCAAACTTGCGCTCGGTCCAGGACTCGAAGAAGTGGCCGCGCGCATCCTTGAACACCTTCGGCTTGATGAGGATGACGTCCGGGATCGCGGTGGGTTCAAATTCCATCCCGCACATCCTCGTTCAGAACTTCGAGCAGATAGGCGCCGTAGCCGGACTTCGCCAGCCCCGCGGCGTGCTTCTGCAGCTGCGCGGCATCGATGAACCCGACGCGGTAGGCAATCTCCTCGGGGCAACACACCTTGAGTCCCTGCCGCTTCTCGATGGCCTGGATGAACATGGCCGCTTCGAGCAGCGATTCGTGGGTGCCGGTATCCAGCCAGGCGGTACCGCGGCCGAGCAGCTCCACGTGCAGATCGCCGCGCGCCAGGTAGGCGCGATTCACGTCCGTGATCTCCAGTTCGCCCCGCGGCGAGGGCTTTAAGGACGCCGCAATATCGAGCACGTCGTTGTCGTAGAAGTACAGTCCCGTGACGGCATGATGCGATTTCGGCTTGGCGGGCTTTTCCTCGATATCCAGTGCACGGCCGGCCGCATCGAAGCTCACTACGCCGTAACGTTCCGGATCACGCACGCGGTAGGCAAATACCGTTGCGCCCGCCGTGCGCGCCGCCGCCGCGCGCATCTGTTCGGGCAGCCCATGGCCGTAGAAGATGTTGTCCCCGAGGACCAGCACGCTGGGATCGCGCCCGACGAAGCGACGCCCGATGGTGAACGCCTGCGCCAGCCCTTCAGGCCGCGGCTGCGCGGCGTAAGTGAGACTGACGCCCCACTGACTGCCGTCCCCCAGCAGCTGCTGATACAGCGGCAGGTCCGTCGGCGTCGAGATCAGCAGGATGTCGCGCACCTTCGCCAACAACAATGCGGACAACGGGTAATAGACCATGGGCTTGTCGTAGACCGGCAGCAGCTGCTTGCTCACCCCGAGCGTGACCGGGTGCAGCCGCGTCCCGGAGCCGCCGGCCAGGATGATGCCCTTCAGTGATGACATATCTTACGTAGATCCCTTGCCATGGTGGGGGTCGCGGGGTTGTACAGGAACTGTCCGAGGGCTGCCACATTGCAGGCGCGGTTGGACCCAATCATACCGGTCGCACTGGCGGTTTAAATATCATCGTAATCATGATGTTATGCATTCTGCTGCCCATTCGACACGGTTACGGGGCCAAATGCCATTTGACCGCCATTCATTCCACAGTACCATGCGCATTGTTGAACTTTTCAACAATGGAATCCGCACATGGCTACCGTGAATTTCAGCGTACCGGACGATATCAAAGCGGAGTTTGACAAGGCATTTGGCGGCCAGAACAAGAGCGCCGTCATTGCCGATCTGATGCGTAAGGCCGTTGCCGAGGTAAAGCGACGTAAACAGCGCGAGAATATCTTTCGAATCCTGACGCAGCGCCGTGCAGAACGGCCGTCCTTGTCGGACGCCCAAATGCGGGCCGCACGGACGACAGGCAGGCCGTGACCGTCATCATCGACGCGAGTATCGTCATCAAGTGGCTACTGCAGGACCCTGAGCGCGAAGCCGGTACCGATCGAGCGACGAACCTCATGGACGCGGTGCTCAAAGGCGAGCAGCCGGTTGTGCAGCCGACGCACTGGATCCTGGAGGTCGCAGCGGTGCTGGCACGAGAAAGTCCAGCCACCGCGGCTGACGATGTAATGATGTTGCAGGCCCTGGAGCTTCCGGAAATCGATGAGCCGCTCGTGCTGCGACGCGCAGTCGAACTGGCAATAGGGCTCAAGCAACATTTGTTCGATACGTTCTACCATGCTCTCGCGCTCGAAACCCCCAGTGGAATTCTGATCACGGCGGATGACCGGTATCTGCACGCAGCACGTAAAAAGGGGCAAATCATGCACCTGATGGACTGGCAATCGCCGCAAGTCGATTAACGTCTCGCTGCCGCGTCCCGGCCTCTACGTGCACAGTTATTCGGATCTCGCTCAGGTGCTGCGCAAACATTCGGCTTCCCCTGCCGATGACCTGGCAGCGCTGTACCGACACATGGTCTTCAACGCCGCTATCGGCAATGTCGATGATCACCT
>DATAVA010000054.1:0-37952 GCA_036267975.1 Steroidobacteraceae bacterium
GGAGTAGGCCTGCGCGTCGTGGATATTGCGCGACAGGGTGCGATTCGCCCAGCTGATGAAGGTGGCCGCGGTGTCCTTGCGCTTATCCCAGGGCTTCAGTCGCACGAAGCCCAGACCGACGTTCTCGCCTTGGCCGACGAAGCTGAAGCCGGCGATCTCCATGACCGCATCGACATCGGGACTCTGGTGCATCAAGGTGCCGACCCGCTCCATCACCTGCATGGTGCGATCGAGTGTCGTGCCGGGCGGCGTCTGCACGATCACATACGCATAGCCCTGGTCCTCCTCCGGCAGGAAGCCGCCGGGCATGCGCACGAACAGCCACGCGCCCACCACGACCAGCACCAGGAAGGCAATCATCCAGCGCGGCGCGTGGCGCACCGACTGGAACACGCGGCGCATATACGCGGCCAGGCTCCACTCAAAGGCACGATTGAAGCCGCGGAACAGCAGGTTCGGATTCAGGTGCCCCGGACGCAGCAGCGTCGCACACAGGGCGGGCGTGAAGCTCAGTGCGAGAAACGCCGAAAACAGCATGGAGATGGCGATGGTGAGTGCAAACTGGCGGTAGATGGCACCGACGCTGCCGGTCTGCAGGGCGCTGGGCACGAACACGGCTGCCAGCACCACCGTGATGGCGACGATGGCGCCGGTGATCTGGCCCATGGCCTTGCGCGTGGCCTCCTTCGGCGGCAGATGCTCCTCGCGCATGATGCGTTCGACCGATTCGATGACCACGATGGCATCGTCCACCACGATACCGATGGCCAAAGCCACCCCGAACAGGCTCAGCGTATTGACCGAAAACCCGACCGCATAGATGCCGACGAACGCGCCCAGCAGGGCCACCGGCATCACCAGAGTCGGAATGAGTGTGGCGCGGATGTTCTGCAGGAACACCAGCATCACCAGAAACACCAGGAACACGGAGCCCGCGAGCGTGTACACGACTTCGCGGATCGACACCGAAATGAACTTGGTGGCATCGAACGGCGTGATCCAGGTGACGCCGGGCGGGAAGCTGCGCTGCAGTTCGTTCATGCGATCGCGGATGGCCTGGACCACCTTCAGGACATCGGCGCCGGGCAACACCGCAATGCCGCAGCCGGCGATGGGCTTGCCATCCACCTTGTCGTCCAGGCCATAGGCGTAGGGCGCGAGCTCCAGCCGGGCGACGTCGCGCAGGCGCACCGTGGTGCCGTTCGGATCCGTGCGCAGAATGATGTTCTCGAACTGCTCCTGCGAGGTGAATCGGCCCGGGACGCTGACGTTGACCGACATCTGCTGATTGGGCACCGTGGGCGCGGCGCCGATCGAGCCGGTGGCCACCTGCACGTTCTGGCTCTGTACGGTCGCCAACACCTGCGCCGGGGAAATCCCGTAGGCATGCAGCCGGTCCGGATTCAGCCAGATGCGCATGGCGTACTCGGAGCCGAACTGCTGCACGTTCGCGACGCCGTTGATGCGTTGAATCTGATCCAGCACCCGCGTCGCGAGCAGATTGCTCAACTCAAAGGAGTTCATGCTGCCGTCGGTGGACTGCAGTGCAAGCACGATGACATTGCTGTTGGAGGCCTTCTGCACGCTCAGGCCCAGCGCATTCACCTCCGCGGGCAGGCGTGGCGTCGCCAGCGCCATGCGGTTCTGCGTCTGCACCAGTGCGGTATCCGGGTCGGTACCGGTATCGAAGGTCAGCGTGACGTTTGCGTTGCCCTTCGAGTTGGAGCTGGACGTGAAGTACAGCAGGTGGTCGATGCCGGTGAGCTGCTGCTCGATGATCTGCGTGACCGTGTGTTCGATCACTTCGGCGTCGGCGCCGGGGTAGTTGGCCGAGACCTGCACCTGCGGGGGCGCGATGTCGGGATAGGCCTCGATGGGCAGACGCGTGATCGACAGAATGCCCGCCATCGTGATGAGAATGGCAATGACCCAGGCAAAGACCGGGTGATCAATGAAGAATCGCGCCATGGCCGCTCAGCTTCCCGAAGCGTTGCCGGCGAGCACCTTGACCTGCATCCCCGGATGGACCTTGTCGACGCTCGTCGCGATGAGCTGATCGCCGTCGTTGAGGCCGCCGGTAACGAGCCAGTTGATGCCCATCATCGTGTCGGCCTGGATGTGCTTCTGCACCACCTTGTCATCGGCTCCCACGACTTCGACGAAGGCGCCGTTGCCATCGCGGCGCACGATCGCCTGCGGTACCAGATACGCGTGGTTCAGGGTGCCGAGCGTCAGATGCACGGTCACGAACATCCCCGGCAGCAGCCGGCGCTGCGGATTGGCCACGATGCCGCGAAAGGCCAGGGCGGCATTGGTCGGATCGACGGTCACATCGTCGAAATCCAGCGTGCCCTGCGGTGTGTACGGGGTGCCGTCCGGCAGGATTATCTGCAAAGTGGCCTGGTCGTGATCAAACAAGGTCACATCGCCGCGCGACTGCGCGGCGCGCAGCTTCAGGATCTCATCCGCCGGTCGATCGAAATTCACGTACAGGCGATCGATCTGATCGACCGTCGTGAGCAGCGTCGCCTCGCTTTGTCCCACGAGCGCGCCCTCGGTGACATGCTGCTGGCCGGAGCGCCCCGAAATCGGCGCCGTCACCGTCGCATACCCCAGATTGATGCGGGCGGTCTCGACGTTCGCCTCGGCCTGCTTCACCTGCGCCTGCGAGGAGCGCTCGGTGGCATTGTTGTTGTCCACATCGGAACGGGCCACCAGGCCGCTGGGCAGCAGGTCGCGGGTGCGCTTCGCGTTGACGGCGGCGTTGGTGGCGGTGGCCTGCGCCTGGGCCAGCGAGGCCAGCGCTGCATCGAGCGCCGCCCGGTAAGGCTTCGGATCGATTTCGAACAATGCCTCGCCGGCCTTCACTTCGGAGCCCTCGCGATACAGGCGCTTGAGCAGGATGCCCGGCACCCGCGCGCGCACATCCGCTGAGCGGATCGCCGATACCCGGCCGACCAGATCACGGGTCAGCGGCAGTACCTGCGGCTTGGCGCGAATGACATTGACCTGCGGGCTCTGCGGTGCCGAGGTCGTGGGCGTCGGGGAGCAGCCGGCCGCCAGCGCGCCAGCCAGGGCGAGGCCAAGGGCGGGCAGCGATGCGGTGGGAAGAAGTCGCATGGTGGGTCGCGTTCCAGATGATTGCCGCCGGCATGCTGCCGTGCGGTAGCGCATTCTATGTCATACGCGGCGCTTGAAAGCAGCCCATTCGCTGCAACGGTGTCGCCCCGGGGCGTCATGAATTGCAGTGAATTGCAGGTCGAACGTTAACCGGATTTAAGGCGCATCTGCTCCAGCTGCTCCCAGCGGGCGAATTTGCGCGCCATATCCTGCTCGATGGCAGCCGCGCGGGCGCTGTCGGCGCGCATCTCCTCGGCGCTGCTTTGGTGATACTGCGGTGAACTCATCCGCGCCAGCAGTGCGGTCTGCTCGGCTTCCAGGGTTTCGATCTGTCCGGGCAGCACTTCCAGTTCGCGCTGGTCCTTGTAGCCCAGCCGCGACTTCGCGCGCGGCAGCGGTGCGCGGCTCGCGGCTGCGAGGGGGGTGGGGCGCACCGGCGCAAATGCCGAGGGTGCGCCCGCGGCGCGCGCGGCCGCCGAGGCGGCCCTTTGCGACAGCCAGTCCGAGTAACCGCCGACATACTCGCGCCAGCGGCCGTGGCCCTCCGCGGCAATCGTCTGCGTGACGATGTTGTCCAGGAAGCGCCGATCGTGACTCACCAGCAGCACCGTGCCGGGATATTCGGCCAGCGTCTGTTCGAGCAGTTCCAGCGAATCGATGTCCAAGTCATTGGTGGGTTCATCCAGCACGAGCAGGTTGGCGGGGCGCGCAAACAGGCGCGCCAGCAGCAGCCGATTGCGTTCCCCGCCGGAAAGCATGCGCACCGGGGACTGCGCGCGCCGCGGCGAGAACAGAAAGTCCTGCAGGTAGCTCGAGATGTGTTTGCGCTGGCCCGCGATCTCGACCCAGTCGGATCCGGGACTGATGGTGTCCGCCACGGTGCGTTCCGGATCCAGCGCCGCGCGCATCTGGTCGAAGTACGCGATGTTGAGATTGGTCCCGAGGCGCACGGTGCCCGAATCGGGCGCTTGCGTGCCGAGGATCAGGCGGATCAGAGTCGACTTGCCCGCGCCGTTGGCGCCGATGAGGCCGACCCGGTCACCGCGCATGACGCGCGCGGAGAGCCTGTCGATCAGTTTGCGCTCACCGAAGCTCAGGCACACATCCTCGAGCTCGGCGACCAGTTTGCCCGAGCGTTCCCCGGTGTCGACCTGCAGATTGACCCGGCCGACCCGTTCGCGCCGCGCCGCGCGCTCGCGTCGCAACTGCTCCAGGCGCACGACGCGGCCTTCATTGCGCGTGCGTCGTGCCTCGACGCCCTTGCGGATCCAGACCTCCTCCTGCGCGAGGCGCTTGTCGAAGCGAGCGTTCGAGGCGCTCTCCGAAGCCAGCTCCGCCTCCTTGAGCTCCTGATAGCGCGCGAAATTGCCCTGATAGGAGCGCAGCACGCCGCGATCCAGTTCCACGATCCGGGTCGCGATCCGATCGAGGAATTCGCGATCGTGCGTGATGATGAGCGCGGCGCGCGCTTCCGGGATCAGATCCTGCAGCGTCTCGATTGCGCCGATGTCGAGGTGGTTGGTGGGTTCATCCAGCAGCAGCAGGTCCGGCTGCGAGGCAAAGGCGGCGGCGAGGGCCGCGCGCTTGCGCTCCCCGCCGGAACCGGTCGCGGCCGCACGCACCAGGTCCACCTCGAAGCGCTCCAGGTACATCGCCAGCTTCCAGTCATGCTCGGCCGGTGGTGCGGGCAGCACCGGTTCCTGCTCGACGAAGGCAATGCGCAGACCGTCCTGGCGTTCGATCGCACCGTCATCCAGCACGGCCGCGCCCGTCAGCACCTTCAGCAGCGTCGATTTGCCCGTGCCATTGCGGCCGATGAGACCGATTCGCTCGCCGTCCTGCACGGACAGCTCGGCATGATCGAGAAGCGGGAAGTCGCCATAGGCAAGCTGCCCATCGCGAAGATTCAGTAATGTCATGGCGCCTAGTGTACGAAGAAGCGGACCTGGTCGGCGGTTTGAACAACCCCGATTGGACGCAGGGCAGCATTTTCTGTAAAGTACTCTTCGCTTGAAGTGGGTTGCGCGGTCAGCGTCCCATCTTGCTCGTCCGGTCTCCCTCCGTGAGACCTAAGCGATATCTTCAATTTTTCCCCTCGCTTCTGACCGCGGCGCCAATGGCCCCGTGCGAGTCTTACCCAAGGTTTCCTTCAAACATGTCATTTTCCGATCTCGGGCTTGCTCCCGAGCTGCTTCGCGCCGTTTCCGAGAACGCCTATACCGAACCGACTCCCATCCAGGCACGCGCCATTCCGGCCGTCCTCGATGGGCGTGACGTGCTGGCGGGCGCTCAGACCGGCACCGGTAAAACAGCCGCTTTCGTCCTTCCCATCCTGCAGAAACTGGCAGGGCTGGGCACCAGCACAACGCCGATCGGCGGGGTGAATCCGGACCGGCGTGCGCCCCGTGCGCTGGTGCTGACTCCGACGCGCGAGCTTGCCGCGCAGATTGCCGAAAGTGCGCGCACCTACGGCAAATACGCACCGGTGCGCACCCAGGTCGTCTTCGGTGGCGTCAACATCAACCCGCAGATCAGCGGCCTGCGCAGCGGCTGCGATCTGCTCATCGCCACGCCTGGGCGCCTGCTCGATCTTTCGCAGCAAGGAGCCGTGAACCTGCGCAACGTGCAGGTACTGGTGCTCGATGAGGCCGATCGCATGCTCGATATGGGTTTCATCCGCGACATCCGCCGCATCATCAAGCTGCTGCCGACGCGTCGCCAGAATCTGCTGTTCTCGGCCACCTACAGCGAGGACATGCGTCAGCTCGCCAATGGTCTGCTGCACGATCCGGTCACGGTTGAAGTCGCCGCCCGCAATGCCACCGCCGATCGTGTCGATCAATCGGTCTACAAGGTGCCCAAGGATCACAAGCGTCATCTGCTGGCCCATCTGATCAAGGATGGCAACTGGTTTCAGGTCCTGGTCTTCACGCGTACCAAGCACGGCGCCAACCGCCTCACGCAGCAACTCGAAGGTGCGGGGATCAAGGCGGCAGCCATTCATGGCAACAAGAGCCAGGGCGCGCGCACTCGGGCGCTCGCGGATTTCAAAGACAATCGCATCACGGCGCTGGTGGCGACCGAAGTGGCCGCGCGCGGCCTCGACATCAAGGAGCTGCCGCATGTCGTCAACTATGAGCTGCCGAATGTTCCGGAGGACTATGTCCACCGTATCGGCCGTACTGCACGCGCCGGGCTGACCGGCCAGGCCGTGTCGCTGGTGTCACCGGATGAGGCGCCGCTGCTGCGCGACATCGAGCGGTTGCTGAAGCGTCCGGTGCAGGTGGGGGTGGTGCCCGCATTCGAGATCAACATGGCCCTCGGACCGGTTACCGACCGCGGGCCGGCGGCCGACCCCCGGCGTGTCAATACGGCGGCGCGCCCGAACCATACGCAGGGTCAGCGCCGCGATGGCGGTGGCCGCAGTGGTCGCGGCCGTGGCAGCGGCGCGGGGCGCCAACAGGGCCAGGCGCGTCAGCGCATGCATTGATCGACCGGCAAATTTATTAGTTTGTCAATCGGTTAGGCAACTCTTTGTCGTTGGCGCATTAGGTTGCCGGGGCGCTGCCCCGGCCGCTTTTAAGGTTTACGCCTTGCCCCGGCTGCCGTAGAATGCGCGGCCTCGGTGGGTCCGGACGGAATTTGTCCGTACCTGCATGTGCGGTTGGATCAGCCGCATTGCTTGATGGTAAAGCCCCCCGAGGGGCTTTTCGTTTTTTGGGGGTCCCCGATTGCAGGGGGAAGTGGGCCGTAGGGCCCATTTTTGTTTTTGACGCTTGGGTTCACGGGCTGATGAGAAGGAGTGGCACATGGCGGCACTGCGTGAGCGCCTCATCTCCTTGCTCGAGCCGCTGCTCATTCAATTGGGCTACGAGCTTGTGGAGCTGGAGTTTGCGCCGGGTCATCGGGGTGGAGCGCTGCGGCTCTTCATCGACCGTCCCGAGGGCATTGGCATCAGCGACTGTGAGCGCGTGAGCCGGGAGGTGTCGGCGTTGATGGATGTCGAGGATCCGATCCCGACCGCCTATTCGCTGGAAGTGTCCTCTCCGGGTGATGACCGGGTGCTGCGGACCCCCGCGCACTACGAGCGGTTCAAGGGCTCGAGGGTGCTGGTTGAGTTGGTTGCGCCCCGCGCTGGGCGGCGGCGTTATACGGGAATGTTGCAGGAAGTATCCGCGACTGGAGTGGCCCTGGAGGTCGACCGCCAGCGCGTGGAAGTGCCATTTGGCGAGATTGCGAAAACGCGACTGGCCCCTTTGACTTAGGGGACCGGCGTGCGGGATGTGAGGAGCTATAAGAGATGAACAAGGAAATCCTGATGGTCGTCGATGCCGTCTCGAACGAGAAGGGCGTTGACAAAGAGGTCATCTTTGATGCGCTTGAGGCCGCGCTCGCTTCCGCCACCCGCAAGAAGCACGGCGAAGAGTGGGACGTGCGCGTCGCGATCGATCGCAAGAGCGGCGACTATGTGACGTTCCGTCGCTGGAAGGTCTTTGCCGATGAATCCACGGAACTGGAGGTCCCGGAGCGGGAACTGCGCATGGATGATGCGCGCGACCTGGACCCCGCAATCGAGCCCGGTGGCTTCGTCGAGGAGCCGATGGAATCGGTGGGCTTTGGCCGAATCGCGGCCCAGCAGGCCAAACAAGTGATCGTACAGAAGGTGCGCGAAGCCGAGCGTGCGCAGGTGGTCGATGCGTATCGCGAGCGTGTCGGCACCATGGTCAGTGGCCTGGTCAAGCGCGTCGATCGCAATGGCCTGTACATCGATCTGGGCAGCAATGCCGAAGGCTTCGTGCCGCGCACCGACATGATTCCGCGCGAGCAGGCGAAGCCACAGGATCGCGTCAAGGCATACCTGAAGGAAGTGCGCTCCGAGCCGCGCGGCCCGCAGTTGTTCCTGACGCGTACCGCACCGGAGTTCCTGATCGAGCTGTTCAAGCTCGAAGTGCCCGAAGTCGGCCAGGGGCTGATCGAGATTCTGGGCGCCGCCCGCGATCCGGGCGTGCGCGCGAAGATCGCAGTGCGCAGCAACGATCCGCGCATCGATCCGGTCGGTGCCTGCGTCGGCATGCGCGGTTCGCGCGTGCAGGCGGTATCCAACGAAGTGTCCGGCGAGCGCGTCGACATCATTCCCTTTGATGCGAATCCGGCGCAGTTCGTGATCAATGCGATGTCGCCGGCCGAGGTGATGTCGATCGTCGTGGACGAGGAATCCCACAGCATCGACATCGCGGTCGCCGAGGACAAGCTGTCGCAGGCGATTGGCCGCGGCGGACAGAACATCCGCCTCGCCAGCCAGCTCACGGGCTGGGAACTGAATGTCATGACCGAGTCGGATGCGGAAGCCAAGAGCGATACCGAATCGCGCGACCTGGTGCAGACGTTCATGAAGCAGCTCGATGTGGGCGAGGATGTCGCCACGATCCTGGTGCAGGAGGGCTTCTCCACGGTTGAAGAGGTCGCATACGTCCCCCAGGCCGAGCTCATGGCGATCGCCGAGTTCGATGAAACGATCGTCAAGGAGTTGCGCAATCGCGCCCGCGACGTGCTGCTCACGCAGGCCATCGCGAGCGAGGAAACCCTCGATCAGGCGATGCCCGCCGATGATCTGTTGACCATGACCGGTATGAGCCCGGACCTAGCCCTCGCCCTCGCGCGCCGCGGCGTGCGGACCCGCGAGGATCTGGCCGAGCAGTCGGTTGACGACCTGTCCGACATTGATGGGCTGTCCGGCGACGCGGCCGGCAAGCTGATCATGACCGCACGCGAGCCGTGGTTTGAAGCCGGACGCGGAGGAACGAACTGATGGCTGATGTAACTGTTTCGCAATTTGCCCAGGTGCTGAAAGTGCCGGTGGACCGTCTGATCGTGCAGCTCGATCAGGCCGGCATCAAGGTCGAAGGGCCCGACGATCGCATCAGCGACGAGGCCAAGCTCGAACTGCTCTCGCACCTGCGCAAGTCGCACGGCAGCGAGGACCAGATCGGCGGCTCGCCCAACAAGATCACGCTCAAGCGCAAGACTCAAAGCGAACTGAAGCTGGCGAGTACGCAGGGTCGTGCCCGCACCGTCAATGTCGAGGTGCGGCGCAGCCGCACCTATGTGAAGCGCGACGTGCTCGAGGAACAGAATCGCCTGAACTCCGAGGACGGCGACTCCAAGCGCCGCGAGGCCGAGGAGGCCGAGCGCCGCGAACGCGAACGGCTCGAGGCCGAGCGTACCGAGAACGAGCGGGTCGAGGCCGAGAACCGCCGCCGCATCGAGGAAGAACAGAACCGCAAGAAGGCGCAGGAAGATGCGCGCCGCGCCGCCGAACAGCAGGCGCGCGAGGAGGCGGAGCGCCGCGAGCGCGAACAGCAGCGCCACGTCCCCACCGAGCCGCGCGAATTGGCGCAGAAGGTTGCACCGCAGCCGAAGGCTGCCGCCCCGGCGCGCGCCGCCGTGCCGCAACGGCCGGAAGTCAGCCGGCCCGCGGCTGCGCCGCAGGTACCGCCGCCTGCGGCGCCCGACCGCGCACAGCCGACGCGCTATGGTCGCGCCGAGCTGCACGTCGCCGGTGATGTCAGCAATCGCTACAAGAAGAAGCGGCGCGTCAAGGGGCGCCCGGTGGCGATGGGCAGCGATGCGCGGCATGCATTTGAGATGCCCACGACGCCGCAGAAGCGCGAGGTGGCACTGGGCGAAACCATCACCGTGGCCGAACTTGCCGCGAAGATGGCCATCAAGGCGACCGAGGTGATCAAGGTGCTGATGAATATCGGCATCATGGCCACGATCAATCAGCCGCTGGATCAGGAGACCGCCGTGCTGGTGGTCGAGGAATTGGGTCATACGCCGAAATTGCAGCGTGAAGACCAGATTGAGGATGACCTGCAGGGCGCCGGAACCGGCGAGGATGCCGGGGTGCCGCGGCCGCCGGTCGTCACCGTCATGGGCCACGTTGATCACGGCAAGACCTCGCTCCTGGACCACATCCGCCGCGCCAAGGTGGCGGCCGGGGAGGCCGGCGGCATCACCCAGCACATCGGCGCCTATCGGGTGCAGACACCCAAGGGTGTGATCACATTCCTGGATACGCCGGGCCATGCGGCGTTCACGGCCATGCGTGCGCGCGGCGCGAAGGCCACGGATGTGGTGATCCTGGTCGTCGCGGCCGACGATGGCGTCATGCCGCAGACCATCGAGGCGATCGAGCATGCGCGTGCCGCCAACGTGCCGATCGTGGTGGCCATCAACAAGATCGACAAACCGGATGCGGATCCGGAGCGCGTGCGCAATGAATTGGCCAAGTACGATGTCATCCCCGAGGCCTGGGGCGGCCAGAACATGTTCGTCAATGTGTCGGCCCGCACCGGCGAGGGCATTGATCAGCTGCTCGAATCGATCCTGCTGCAGGCCGAAGTACTCGAGCTGTCCAGCACCCTCACCGGTCCCGCCGCCGGCATCGTCATCGAATCGAGCATCGAGAAGGGTCGCGGTCCGGTGGCCACCGTGCTCGTCAAGAAAGGCACTCTGAAGATGGGTGATTTCATTCTGGCGGGTACCGAATTCGGCCGTGTCCGTGCCATGTTTGATGAAACCGGCGCGGCGGTGCAGGAGGCCGGGCCGTCCACTCCGGTGGCCGTGCTGGGTCTGTCGGGCGCGCCGAAGGCGGGCGATGACCTGCTGGTGGTGGAGAGTGAGCGCAAGGCACGCGAAGTGGCGCTGTATCGCCAGGGCAAGTTCCGCGACGTGAAGCTGGCCAAGACGGCCACGCGCGCTGAAGATGCGTTCTCACAGCTGGATTCGGAAAAAGCCGGCGTGGTGGTCGTGCTGCTGAAGGCCGACGTGCAGGGCAGCCAGGAGGCCTTGCGTGAAGCCCTCACCAAACTGTCGACTTCGGAAGTCGGGGTCAAGGTCATATCCAGCGGCGTCGGTGGCATCACCGCCTCGGACGTACAGCTGGCCGGCGCCTCGAAGGCCCTCATCATCGGCTTCAATGTGCGCGCCGATTCGGGTGCTCGCGAGCAGATCAAGGAACTGGGTGTCGATGTCCGCTATTACAGCATCATCTACGAGGCCATCGATGACGTGAAGGCGATGATGAGCGGTATGCTCGCGCCGGAGGTCAAGGAGACCATCGTCGGTATCGCCCAGGTGCGCGATGTGTTCCGCTCCAGCAAGTTCGGTGTCGTGGCCGGCTGCCTCGTGACCGAAGGCGTGGTCAAGCGCAACAACCCGATTCGCGTGCTGCGCGAGAGCGTGGTGATCTTCGAAGGGGCACTGGAATCGCTGCGGCGCTTCAAGGATGACGTGGGCGAAGTGCGTGCCGGCACCGAGTGCGGCATCGGCGTGAAGAACTACCAGGATGTCCGTGTCGGCGACCAGATCGAGTGCTTCACCCGCACCGAAGTCGCCCGAACGGTGTAGTCACCGCGACGATGCCCAGCAAGCACCAACCCTCCGGGGGCCGTCACAGCCGCATCGAATCGCAGATGCAGCGGGTGCTCGCTGATCTGATCAGCCGCGAGGTCAAGGATCCTCGCGTCGGCAATGTGACGATCACGGCGGTCGAGGTCGCGCAGGACCTGGCGACGGCGCGGATCTACTTCGTGCCCTTCGCCGGCGGCCATGACCCGGAACAGGTGGCCGAGGGGCTGGCGCGTGCCGGCGGGTTCCTGCGCGGTGCGGTCGGGCGGCAGCTCGGACTGCGTCATGCGCCGCGCCTGGCCTTTGTTTTCGATGACACGCTGGACAAGGCCCTGCACCTGACCGAACTGATCGATCGGGCCGTCGCCGCCGACACCACCGCGAAGCCCGAGGAGACGTGAACGGCATCCTGCTGCTGGACAAGCCGAGCGGGCTATCCTCCAATGCAGCCCTGCAGCGAGTCCGGCGCCTGATGGGGGCCGACAAAGCCGGTCATGTCGGCAGCCTCGATCCGCTGGCGACCGGCATGCTGCCAATCTGCTTAGGGGAGGCGACCAAGGTCGCCGGCGACATCACGGCCGCCCGCAAGCGCTACCAGTTCACCATTGGCCTCGGGCGTCGTACCGCCACGGGGGATCTCGAGGGCGAAGTGGTGGAAGAGGCCGCGGTTCCGCCTCTCAGCATGGCTCAGGTGGAGCTTGCACTGGCGCATTTCCGCGGCAACCAGTCGCAGGTGCCGCCGATGTTCTCCGCTTTGAAACGCGATGGCCAGCCGCTGTACAAGCTGGCGCGCGCCGGCATCACGGTGGAGCGGGAGCCGCGGCATATCGAAATCACCGAGCTGTCATTGCTGGAGCTGTGCGATGGGCAGCTGGAACTGACGGCGCTGTGCTCGAAGGGAACCTACATCCGCGTCCTGGCCGAGGATATCGCGAGGTGGCTCGACACCTGCGGCCATGTGATCGCCTTGCGACGGCTGTACGTCGAGCCCTTCGACCAGGCGCCGATGCATACGCTGCCCGAGGTGGAGACTGCGTGCCGGGACGGTACCGCGTTGCCGATGATCGCGCCCGATGCGGCACTGCCGGGAATGGCCGCCGTGCATCTGCCTGCGAAGCTCGCCGGACGGCTCGCGCATGGCCAGGCAGTCGTGGTGGCGGGGGGTACGGCGCCGGGCAAGGTGCGCCTGTACGACGCTCAGGGCCGCTTCATGGGTCTTGGGGAAGCCGATGCCGAGGGGCGGGTTCAGCCGCGACGACTGTTTGCCTCTTCATGAGCACTTTTCCTTGAGACCTCAAGGGCGTACGGGTAGAATGCCGCGCTTCAAAATCGGACCCAATCAACACTAGTTCTTAGGAAAATTCGCGCAAATGACCCTATCAGCCGAACAGAAGGACGGAATCGTCGCGCAGTTCCGTCGTGATGCCAAAGACACCGGTTCACCCGAAGTCCAGATCGCATTGCTCTCCGAGCGCATCAATGGACTAGGTGAGCACTTCACTGCTCACAAGAGTGACCACTCATCGCGTCGCGGGCTCGTGAAGCTCGTCAATCAGCGCCGCAAGCTGCTCGATTACCTGAAGTCGACCCAGCCGCAGAAGTATCAGGAGCTCGTCGAGCGCCTGGGACTGCGCCGCTGAACATTCCGGGCGTGACCGAGGGTGACGCCCAATATTGCGGCCATTCCTGGCCGCAATCTCCCTATACGAGGATAAGAGCGTGAGTGCTTTTGCAAAGTCTTTTGCTTACGGCAGCCAGACCGTAACGATCGAGACCGGCGAACTCGCCCGTCAGGCCGATGCATCGGTCAAGGTTTCCATGGGGGACACCGTCGTCCTGGTGACGTGCGTTGCGAAGACGCAGCCGGTACCAGGCCGCGATTTCTTTCCCCTCACCGTCAACTACATCGAGAAGACCTACGCCGCGGGCAAGATTCCCGGCGGCTTCTTCAAGCGCGAGGGTCGTCCTTCCGAGAAGGAAACCCTGACGTCGCGCCTCATCGACCGCCCGTTGCGGCCGCTGTTTCCGGATGGCTTCTACAACGATGTGCAGGTGGTCGCGACCGTGCTGTCGCTGGATCCCGCCATCGATCCGGATATCCCCGCGCTGCTGGGTGCCTCGGCGGCCGTGACCCTGTCCGGCATTCCGTTCAGCGGACCGATCGGTGCCGCCCGCGTGGGTTACAAGGATGGCCAGTACCTGCTGAATCCGACCGGCACCGAAATGGTCGGTTCGCAGCTGGACCTCGTGGTCGCCGGTACCCAAGGCGCCGTCATGATGGTCGAATCCGAAGCGCAGGGCCTCTCAGAAGAGGTGATGCTCGGCGCGGTGGTCTTCGGTCACACCCAAATGCAGGTTGCCATCGGCGCCATCCGCGAACTGGTTGCGCAGGCCGGCAAGCCGCGCTGGAAGTGGGCGGCGCCCGCCGCCGATCCGCAGCTGTCCGCGGCGCTTGCCAGTCAGGCGGAGACGGCGCTGACCAAGGCGTTTGCGGTCACCGAGAAGCTGCAGCGTCGTGACCGCGTGGCCGAAGTGAAGGCCGCCGCGATTGCCGCGCTGAGCGGCGGTGAGAGCCCCAAGTACACCGCTGACCAGGTCGACGATGAGTTCTTCAAGCTCGAAAGCAACATCGTCCGCCAGCGCATTCTCAATGGCGAGCCGCGTATTGACGGCCGCGATGTGAGCACGGTTCGACCGATCACCGTGAAGACCGGCGTGCTGCCGCGCGCCCACGGGTCGGCTCTGTTCACCCGCGGCGAGACGCAGGCGCTCGTGGCGGTGACGCTGGGCACCGGCCGCGATGCGCAGATCATCGATGCTCTCGCCGGCGAACGCCGCGAGCCGTTCATGATGCATTACAACTTTCCTCCGTTCTCGGTCGGTGAGACGGGCATGATGGGCTCGCCGAAGCGCCGCGAAATCGGCCACGGCAACCTGGCGCGCCGCGGTGTGGCGGCGATGATGCCGGACATGGCTACCTTCCCGTACGTGATCCGCGTGGTCTCGGAAATTCTGGAGTCCAACGGCTCAAGCTCCATGGCCAGCGTGTGCGGGAGCAGTCTCGCGCTGATGGATGCCGGCGTGCCGCTGAAGGCACCGGTTGCCGGCGTCGCGATGGGCCTGGTGCTGGATGGCGGCCGCTTCAAGGTGCTGACCGACATCCTCGGCGACGAGGACCATCTCGGCGACATGGACTTCAAGGTCGCCGGAACCAAGGACGGCGTCACGGCGCTGCAGATGGACATCAAGGTCGAGGGCGTGACGCCCGAGATCATGAAGGTCGCGCTCGATCAGGCGCGCACCGGCCGTCTGTTCATCTTGGGCGAAATGAACAAGGTGCTCAGCGAGCCGCGCGCGAAGATGTCCGAGTGGGCACCATCGATCATCACCCTGAAGATCGACCCGGAAAAGATCCGCGACGTCATCGGCAAGGGTGGTGCGGTCATCCGCCAGATCACCGAAGAGACCGGCACCACCATCGACATCGAGAACGATGGCACGGTGAAGATCGCCTCGGTGAACGGCACCGCGGGCAAGGAAGCCCAGCGCCGTATCGAGCTGATTACGGCCGATGTGGAAGTGGGCCGGATCTATGAGGGACGCGTTGCGCGCCTGATGGACTTCGGTGCGTTCGTCACCATCCTGCCGGGTCGTGACGGCCTGGTGCACATCTCACAGATTTCCGATGAGCGCGTCGAGCGTGTCAGCGACAAGCTCAAGGAAGGCGATGTGGTGCGCGTGAAGGTGCTCGAAGTGGACCGCCAGGGTCGCGTGCGTCTGTCGATGCGCAGCGTGGACGCTGCTTAAGGCTTGAGGGAACGACTGAAAAGGGCGCGCTACCTGACGGTAGTGCGCCCTTTTTTCATGCCTGACCGCCGGACTTTATTTCGCGGCTGCAGCTAACGCTGCATCTTCCTCTGGTCCGCGAGTGCGTGCGGCACTGCCGATCAGGGTGCGGAATATTTCGTCCTGGACCGTCCGCCAGCGCTGGAAGTTGCGCTGCGTCACCGCGGCAACCGCGCCGTCGGTATCTCCCGCCGTGAAGCTCTGCGCCTTATCGCGCACTTCGCGCTGCTGAGCTGCAAACAGCTTCAGACTCTGTTCCAGATAGGAACCGACCACGCCCTGCATGATCCCGCCGCCGTAAGAGCGGATGATGTGTTGGAGAAAGTCGCGACTCATCAGCGGTTCGCCGGCGTGCTCCTGCTCGGCAATCACCTGCAGCAGGATGCTGCGCGTGATGTCTTCCTGACTCTTCTTGTCAACGACCATGAACTCGATGCGTTCCACGACCAGCTTCCGTACATCAGCCAATGTGATGTAGCGGCTCTCGACTGTGTCGTACAGCCGTCGATTCGGATACTTCTTGATGACCCTCGGTTCGCTCATTGCAAGCCCCCGTAATTAGTTATGCCCACTCCGCCTGCCGTATTAACGGCGGCGGGCCGGTGTTTTCTGCCGTCCCTCAGCGGCTACCTTAGTACAACCGTGGAGCCAAGGGCAATTGTTGAATTGATTTGACAAGTGTTAGCGCCGGGCGCGAGGCGGGCGCTAGCGTACCGCCACGGTGGCGAGCCGGCGCAGCCGGGCGGGCTTCCAGTTCGGAACTGCCCACTCCAGAACTTCCCGGGGCGGCAGCGTCGCCAGATCCACCGGGGGCTGTTGTCCTAGCAACACCAGCGCCTGGTGCAGCACCTGACTGGGATTGGATAGATCCGGAGGCACGGAACAACGGGATTTGGCGAGTTTGCCGCCTCCCGGGGCCGTTACGACGGGCAGGTGGGCGTAATCCGGCAGTTTGCAGCCCAGTGCCCGCTGCAGCTCGATCTGCCATGCCGTGCTGTCGAGCAGGTCAGCGCCGCGGACCACATCGCTGATGCCCTGTTCGGCGTCATCGATCACCACCGCCAGCTGGTAGGCGAATATGCCGTCCCGCCGCCGCACGACCACATCACCCAGTGCGTCCAGGCGAAGCCTGCGCAGGCCCTGCAAACGGTCGGTGAATTCGACCGTTTCACCATCCCGGATGCGAAAACGCGTGGCGGTGGGTCCCGGGCGGCGCGGCCCGGCGCGGCAGATCCCGGGGTAGCCGGCCTCCCCCTGCGCCGCCAGGCTCTGGCGTGAACAGCTGCATTCATACGTGCGGCCGCTGTCCCGCAGCTGCTCCAGGCGCGCCTGGTAAAGGGGCAGGCGGGCGGACTGGTAGGTAATGGCTCCATCCCAGAACAGGTTCAGGCGCTGCAGGGTGCGCAGGATTTCCTCAGCGCTGCCCGGCACGACACGGGGGGTGTCGAGGTCCTCGATCCGAACCAGCCACCGTCCATCGTGATGGCGGGCGTCGAGGAAGCTGCCGAGCGCCGCCAGCACCGAACCGGTATGCAGCCGGCCGGTCGGCGAGGGTGCAAAACGGCCGGTGTAGGGCTTCAGCGGTAGCGGTCGTCGCGGTCGCCGTACTGGCGTTCACGGCGCTCGCGGCGCTCCTGCGCCTCGATGCTCAGCGTCGCCACCGGTCGGGCCTCGAGGCGTTTGATGCCGATTTCCTCGCCGGTCTCCAGGCAGTAGCCGTAGGAGCCGTCCTCGATGCGCTTGAGCGCCTCGTCGATCTTGCGGATCAGTTTGCGTTCCCGATCACGGGTGCGCAGCTCCAGGGAGAATTCCTCCTCCTGGGTCGCCCGGTCATTGGGATCGGGGAAGTTGGCTGCCTCGTCCTTCATATGCGTGACGGTGCGGTCCACCTCTTCCATGAGGTCGCGCTTCCAGGTTTGCAGGATCTGACGGAAATGCTCCGCCTGCTCCTTGCTCATGTACTGCTCGCCGCGCTTGACGATGTACGGCTGGACGTTGCGCGGCCCGGCCAGCAGGCTGCCCGGCTCCGGTGCATCGCCCTCATCGGCTTCGTTGGCAGCCACTTGTGGTGCTGCCACCGCCGGTCGCGGCGGCACGGCTGCCTTGGTGTCCGGGGTCGGCTTCTTGGTCGAAGGGGACTCGTTACGCTCTGCTGCTGGTCGTCGCATCGTTTCTACGGGTTCCGCGCTGGTTGGAGTGCTTTTGGCGCCTGGGACCGGCTTGCGGATAACCGAAGCGGCCACGGGCGAACGTGGGTGGATAGTGGTCTTCACCCGTTCCGTGGGCTTATTGCGTAACGCCGCCTTTCTGGCGGCGGGGCGGCTTGCAGCCTTTTTGCCCTTGGCGGGCTTGGCCGCGGTCTTCTTGGCCGGCATCAGTCATTCCTCAAAAGCAGCTGCCTTGGCGAAGGACGCGCGATTATACCGGCGCGCCCGTGCGTGTACAGGGCCGCCGCTTTGTGGCCGGAAAGTCTGTCCAACAGGCCTCAGATGGGCTAAAGGGGCCCCGCGAGCTCAGCTCAGGGCGACGAGGGGTGCCGGCGCCCAGCCCGGCAGGCGGTGTTCAACCACGACGGAGGTGTAAATCCCGCCGCGGACGTTGAATTTCGCGCTCAGGCGCAGGAAGCGGGGAGCAATCGCGGACACGATATGGTCGGCGATTTCATTGGTCACGGCCTCGTGGAAGGTGCCGCGGTCGCGGAACGACCACATGTACAGCTTCAGGGATTTGAGCTCCACGCACAGCTGATCGGGTACGTATTCGAGCTCGAGGGTCGCAAAATCCGGTTGCCCGGTCATCGGGCACAGGCAGGTGAACTCCGGTAGGGTCATGCGAATCGTGAAGTCGCGTGCAATGGCCGGATTCGGGAAGGTTGTGAGATCTGTTGTTGGACTTGAAGGCATAGTGTGTCCATATATTTTATCATGAGTTCATTGTCCTCCAGGAACCTCGAGTCTTAATACGATGCGGCTGACCAAGATAAAGCTCGCCGGCTTTAAAACATTCGTCGATCCGACCTCGGTCGGATTTCCCGGCAACCTCACCGGGGTTGTCGGCCCGAACGGCTGCGGCAAGTCGAACATCATCGATGCGGTGCGCTGGGTGATGGGTGAACTGTCCGCCAAGCACCTGCGCGGTGACTCCATGGCCGACGTCGTGTTCAACGGCTCCAGCGCGCGCAAGCCGGTCGGCTCCGCCTCGGTTGAACTGGTGTTCGACAACAGCGACGGGCGCATCAGCGGGGCGTATGCCGGCTATAACGAAGTGTCGTTGAAGCGGCTGGTGTCGCGCGATGGCAGCTCCAACTACTACATCAACGGCGCACGCTGCCGGCGCCGCGACATCACCCAGCTGTTCCTCGGTACCGGCCTGGGCTCGCGCAGCTATTCGATCATCGAGCAGGGGATGATCTCGCGGGTCATTGAAGCCAAGCCCGAGGACATGCGCGCCTTCATCGAGGAGGCCGCCGGCATTTCGCGTTACAAGGAGCGTCGGCGCGAGACCGAAGCGCGCGTCGCCGACACGCGCGAGAACCTTGAACGGCTCCAGGACGTGCGTGATGAAGTCGATCGCCAGATCCGTCACCTGCAGCGCCAGGCGGGTGCGGCACGGCGCTACCAGGCCCTCAAGGATCAGGAACGGCGGGCGCTCGCCGAGCTGCTCGCACTGAAGATACGGGATCTGGACAGCGGCGCGCAGATCCAGGACAGCGCACTGCGGGAGCGCGATGTCGTCATGCAGGCGGCGCTCGCCGACCAGCGCGGCGCTGAGGCGGCGCTTGAGCGGCAGCGCGCCATTCATGGTGAACATGCCGAAGGTCTTGCCGCGGTTCAGGGGCGGCACTATGAGATCGGCGCCGATATCACCCGCACCGGCCAGTCGTTGCAGCACACGCGCGAAATGCGCGAGCGCCAGCGCAACGACCTGACCAAGGCGCGCGAGCAGCTGGCGGAACTTGCCGCGCTCATCGAGCGCGACGAACAGCAGCTCGCGGCGCTGCGCCACGAGATCGCGACGCTGCAGCCCCAGGGTGCCGAGGCCGCGCGCCTCGAGCAGGTCGTGCTCGCTGACCAGGCGCAATGCGAGCACGAACTGGCGCAATGGCAGCAGCGCTGGGATCAGTTCATGCACGCGCTGGCCGCGGCCAATCAGGCCACGCAGGTCGAGAGTGCTCGTATCGAACAGCTGGAGAACCAGCTGGGTCTGCACGGCGCGCGCGGCGAGCGTCTCAGTGTCGAGCAGGAGCAGCTGTCCGCCCAGGACCCGGGTCCGCAGCTGTCGCAACTGGTCGAGGCGGAGGCGCAGACGCGCACCCGCAATGAAGAGCTCGGTCGCGCGCAGAGCGCGGCGGCCGAACGCGTCCAGGCCCTGCGGCAGGAACAACACAGCGCCGAGAGTCAGCTCGACGGCGCGCGGATCGAACGCGAGAAGGTGCGCGGGGAGCTGGTGGCCCTGGAGGCGGTGCAGAAGGCCGCGTTGAGTCACAATGCGCCGCGGGCCGGCGAGTGGCTGAATGCCAGCGGTCTGGCCGCCCGCGAGCGGGTGGCCCAGCAGCTCGACGTCGCCGACGGTTGGGAGCGCGCCGTCGAAACCGCACTGGGCGACTACCTTGAAGCCGTTTGTGTCGAGCGCCTCGAGGATGTCGAGGCGGACTTGGGCAAACTGTCGGCAGGCCGTATTGCGCTGGTGGAGCAGGAAGCGACCGACGCCGCGACGTATGGCGCCGAATCGCTGGCCGCGAAAATCCACAAAGGACCCGCGGCGATTGCCGCGCAGCTGGCCGGAGTGCTGGCCGGTGAATCCTTGGGTGATGCGCTGCGCATGCGCGACCGCCTCGAGCCCGGCCAGTCCATCATTACTCGCGCCGGGGAGTGGGTCGGCAAGGGCTGGATCCGCGTCAGCCGCGGTCAGGACCCCCATACCGGCGTCATCGAACGCGAGCATCGACTGAAGACGCTGCGCCTCGATCTGGCGCACGCTGAGGGTAATCTGCAAAGGATCGACGGCAATCTGGGCACCCTGCGGCGCGCCCAGGCCGAGGCGGAAACCCGGCGCGAGCAGCTGCAGTCCGCCATCCACACCGGCCATCGGGAACACTCCGATGCCCGCAGCCAACTGGAGGCGGCGCGTGCGCGTGCCGTGGAACTGCAGGCACGGCGCACGCGGCTCGAACATGAATCGGCGCAGCTCGCGCGCGAGCGTGCGGCGGCGCACGAAGCGGTCGAAGGCGCGCGCGCCGCGCTGAGTATTTCACAAGGACAGCTGGCCGAACTGGAGTCACGCCGCCCGCAGCTGGAAACCGAACGCGACGAACGACGCGAGGCGCTCACGAACGCCCGCCAGCGCGCGCAAAGTGCGCAGGTGGCCGCGCGTGACCTGCTGATCCGCATCGAGTCGCGCCGGTCACAGGAAGGCTCCATCGCGACCGGCCTGGGTCGCATGGCCGATCAGCGTGCACAGGTAGCACAGCGCTGCGCGGAGCTCGACGCGGAACTCGCCGATGGCGATGCACCGATCACGCAGCTGCAGGGCCGCCTGGATGTCCTGCTGTCGCGGCGGCTGGAAGTCGAAAGTGAGCTCGACGCGGCACGGCGCGGCCTGGAGGAGGCGGATGCCCGGATCCACGAACTGGATCAGCAGCGCAGCGCTGCCGAGGCCCGGGTCGCCGAAGCGCGCGATGCGATCGAGCAGGCGCGGCTCGCCGCCCAGGAAAGCCGGGTGCGGCGCGAGGCGCTGGCCGAGCAGTTCGTGGCCACCCAGTACGACCTGTCGGAAATCACTCAGGGCTTGGCGGCGCAGGCGGATGTCGCCACCTGGGAAGACAAGGTCAATGAATTGCGCGCCGATGTGGCACGGCTCGGCCAGGTGAATCTGGCCGCGATCGATGAACTCAAGGAACAAACCGAGCGCAAGGAGTACCTGGATCGCCAGCACACCGACCTGACCGATGCACTGGCCACGCTCGAGGAGGCCATGCACAAGATCGACAAGGAGACGCGCACCCGGTTCGAGGACACCTTCGAGAAGATCAATACCGGCTTGAAGGAGAAGTTTCCGCGGCTGTTTGGCGGTGGCCACGCCTATCTCGAACTGGTGGGCGATGACATCCTGGCCGCCGGCGTCGCCGTCATGGCGCGGCCCCCCGGCAAACGCAACAGCACCATCCATCTGCTTTCGGGGGGCGAGAAGGCCCTGACCGCGGTCGCTCTCGTCTTTTCGATATTCGATCTGAATCCGGCGCCCTTCTGCCTGCTCGATGAGGTGGACGCACCGCTGGATGAGCACAATGTCGGACGCTTCTGCGAAATCGTCCGGGAGATGTCGCAGCGCGTGCAGTTCATCTTCATCACCCACAACAAGGCGACGATGGAGCTGGCCTCGCAGCTGATCGGCGTGACCATGACCGAGCCGGGCGTTTCAAGACTGGTTGCGGTCGATGTCGAAGAGGCGGTACGCCTCGCGGCCGTCTGAGCTTGAGATAGAATCTGCCGCATGCCGGAATTGCGCGTGACATTGATGGTGGTGGGAGGGATCTTCCTGATCGCCCTCGCGTGGTGGGAATTACGCCGCTCGCGCCAGGTGCGTGGCAGCGAGCTGGCGCGCCCGGCGCTGGAGCCGGCGGGGCCTGAACGGGCGCCCGAGCGCGCGTCGGAGTGGGACCTGCCGCCTTTGGATCTGCCGCGCATGAGCGCCCGTGACCCGGAGGCCGAACTGCCCATCGTCGAGCTGGGTGCGGCCGACTTCGCCGCCCTGGAAGCGCATGCCGAGACGACTGCCCCGCTGCCGGTGAGCGACGAATCGCCGCCACCGGATGCCACGGACGGCGTGGACGGACTGCTCGACGAACTGGGTGGCAATCAGGCCGCCGATCCCCCGATCAGCGATGAGCCCTGGGACGCACCCGCGGTTGCAGCGACCCCGGAGCCGGAGCCGGCCCCGTTCGTCACGACAGTGAGCGCCGCCGCGGTGCCGACGGGGCCCGTGATGGTCGAGTGGCCCGCGGCCCAGGACAGCCAGGTGCTGGCCGTGCGGCTGGTGTGCACGGGGGAGAAATTCTCGGGCCGGGCGGTGCGCATGGCGCTGGCCGCCGAGGGCTTCGTACTCGGCAAATTCTCCATTTTCCACAAGCCGGCCCCTGACGGGCGCGCACTGCTGAGTATCGCGAGTCTGAACAAACCCGGCACTTTCGATATGCATTCGATCGACCTGCAGCGCTACGGCGGCTTGAATCTGTTCACGGTTCTTCCCGGCCCGGTGCCGGGCCCGGCGGCGGTCGATGAGCTGCTGGTGTGTGCGCAGGTGCTGTCACAGCGCTTGCGCGCGGCATTGCAGGATGAGACCGGACGACCCTTGAGTCCGGCGCGCACCGCCGTCATGCGCAACACGGCAGCCGCGGCGCCCCCATGAAACGCAAGGCGGCGCGTCCGTCGCGCGCCGGCCTGCCTGCGGCGCGCATCGCGGAACTGCGCGAACAACTGCTCGCGCACGATTACCGATACCACGTCCTGGATGATCCGAGCATCAGCGACTCCGAATACGACGGACTGATGCAGCAGCTGAAGCAGCTGGAAGCGCAGCATCCGCAGCTCATCACACCCGACTCACCGACGCAGCGCGTCGGCGCCGCACCGGCGGCTGCGTTTGCGGAGGTCCTGCATGCCGTACCGATGTTGTCACTGGACAATGCGTTCAGCGAACAGGACGTGCGTGACTTCGACCGGCGCGTGCACGAGCGGCTGAAGAGGTCGGAACCCATCAGTTACTCGGCCGAGCCGAAGCTGGATGGTCTGGCGGTATCCCTGATCTATCGCGACGGCGCACTGCAGCGAGCGGCCACCCGCGGCGATGGCGTGCATGGTGAGGATGTTACCGCGAACGTCCGCACCATCCGCGGCGTGCCGCTGGTCTTGCGCGGTTCACCGCCCGCGCTCATCGAAGTGCGTGGCGAGATCTTCATGCCGCTCGCAGGCTTCGCGCAGATGAATGAACAGGCCCAGCAACGCGGCGAGAAAGTGTTCGTCAATCCGCGCAATGCCGCGGCGGGAAGTTTGCGGCAGCTGGATCCGCGCATCACCGCGAGTCGCCCGCTGGATATCTTTCTCTATGCGGTCGGGCTGATCGAGGGTGGCGCGGCGCCGGAGCATCATACGCAACTGCTGCAGGCCTTCCGCGACTGGGGCTTGAAGACCTGTCCGGAGGCGCGCGCCGTGCTGGGTATCGAGGGGTGCCTCGCGTACTACCGCGATATCGGCGCCCGCCGCGACTCGCTGCCGTATCAGATCGATGGGGTGGTCTACAAGGTGGATAGCCGCGCCGACCAGGAGCGCCTCGGATTTGTATCGCGCGCGCCGCGCTGGGCCCTGGCGCACAAGTTTCCGGCCGAGGAGGCCAGCACGGTGCTGACGGCGATCGAATTCCAGGTTGGGCGCACCGGCGCCTTGACGCCGGTCGCACGCCTGCAGCCGGTATTCGTGGGCGGCGTGACGGTCAGCAACGCGACGCTGCACAACATGGACGAAGTGGCACGCAAGGATGTGCGGGCCGGTGACACGGTCGTGATCCGTCGCGCCGGTGATGTCATTCCCGAAGTGGTGCGTGTGGTCATCGATGCCGAGCACGCGGTGCGCGCGCCGATACGGCTGCCGGACCGATGTCCGATCTGCGGCTCACCGGTCGAGAAGGCCGAAGGTGAAGCCATCGCTCGGTGCAGCGGCGGCTTCACCTGTCGGGCGCAGCGCCAGGAGGGCATCCGGCATTTCGCGAGCCGACGGGCGATGGATATCGAGGGCCTCGGCGAGAAGCTCATCGAGCAGCTGGTCGAAAACGATCTGGTCAAATCACCGGCGGATATTTTTACGCTGACCGCCGCGCAGCTTGCGGGCCTGGAGCGCATGGGCGAGAAATCCGCTGCCAATCTGCACGCCGCGATTGCGAAAAGCCGCGATACCACGCTGCCACGGTTCCTGTTCGCGCTGGGCATCCGCGATGTGGGCGAGGCGACCGCGCTGGCACTCGCACAGCACTTCCTGACCCTGAAGGCGCTGGCGGCCGCAACGCCCGAACAGATCGAGCAGGTGCCGGATGTCGGGCCGGTGGTGGCGGCGCACGTCGCGGTGTTCTTCGCCTCCAAGGCGCACGCGGCGGTGATCGCACGGCTGCGCGATCTGGGCGTCAAGTGGCCGCCGCTGCAGCGGCGCGTCACGGCAGGAGCGAAGCTGGCCGGCCAGACCTGGGTGGTGACCGGGACTTTGGCCGCGATGTCGCGTGAGCAGGCCACCGCCGCGCTGGTCGAGCTGGGTGCGAAGGTAGCCGGAAGTGTGTCGAAGAAGACCGCCGGCGTCGTCGTCGGAGCCGACGCCGGCTCGAAGCTCAAGAAAGCCCAGGAGTTCGCAATCCCGGTGCTGGATGAGGCGGGATTTCTCGAGCTGCTGAAGACGCCCTAGGCCACGCCCTACATTTTCTTGTCGATCTGCGCCTTTGCCAGCAGCCCATCGACGTAGGCCTTGAACTTCTCGCCCAGGACGATCTGCTCGACGCGATCCTTCACCGCATCATACGCCGGCGGGTTCAGCGGGCGGGTATCGATCAGCTTGATGACATGCCAGCCGTACTGGGTCTGCACCGGTGGATGGGTGTACTCGCCCGGCTTCAGCGCCACCATCGCATCGGCAAACGGCTTCACCATGCGATCCTTGGTCGTCCAACCCAGATCTCCACCCTGATCCTTCGAGCTGTCGCTGGAGTTCTTCTTCGCCAGATCGTCAAACTTCGCGCCCTTCGACAGATCGGCGATGATCTTGTTGGCGGCATCCTGGTTCGATACCAGGATATGCGAGACATGATATTCGGTGTCCGGGAGCCGCTTGATCTGGACGTCGTATTCCTTTCTCAGCTCCGCCTCGGTGGGCTTGTTTTCCTTCACGAAGTTGTCGCTGAAGGCCTGCTCGACCGCATTCATGCGCGCCAGTTCGATCATGTCGAGGGTCTGCGGCTGCTTCGTGAGACCGTTCTTGTCGGCCTGCTGCACGACGAGTTCGGCGCGCACCAGATTATCGAGTGCCTCCTCCTTCTGTGCCTGCGTCAGGGTCGACGGATCCTTGCCCTGCAGCGCGCCTTTGAGGAAGTCGTTGTACATATCGCGGCTGATGGCGGTGCCATTGACCGTCGCCACGGTGTTGGCGGTGGCGGTCGGCGCCGGGGCCGTGGCCGTTTTCGGCTGGCAGGCCGCGAGGCTCATCGCGGTCGCACTGAGGAAGAGGATTCTGATGAGTTTCATGTGATTTCTCAAATAGTTAAACGACTTTTATAATCTGATCTATTCCTGCGGTGTGCGCGCCTCGATGCTCAGCGCGTGGATGTCCGTGCGCATCAGCTCCGAGACCGCCTCATACACCAACTGATGGCGTTGCATACGCGTGCGACCCGCGAACTGCTCTGACACCACGATGACGCAGAAATGCCCACCTTCGCGCGCGCCGGCATGCCCGGCGTGTTTGGCGCTGTCATCGCGGATCTCGAGCGCCACCGGCGCCAGACGTGCGGTGAGCGCCCGACGCAGTTTTTCGACTCGCTCGCTGGCGGTCATGTGGAGGCTTCAGGCTGCAGATGCCGCGCCAGCCAGGCCACCTGCAGGGCCGCGAAGACGAGCGTGGCCGCGGTCAGGCCGAACAGCTTGAAATTCACCCAGGCGCGCTCGCTGGCATTGAAGGCGACGAGCAGATTGAGGCCGCCGAGCAGGGCGTAAAACACCACTGACAGCGCATTGAGCTGGCGCCACTGGCGCTGCGCGATGGCAACTTTGTCGCCGAGCGCGGCGCCCAGAAGCTGTTCGGTCAGCGTGCGTTTGCCGATCCAGAAACTGCCCAGGAAAGCGACGCTGATCAGCCAGAACAGCACGGTGGGTTTCCACTGGATGAAGCGCTGGTTGTGAAGAATGAGGGTGGCGGCACCGAAGGCGAACACCAGCAGCGCCGATACGGCATGCATGGTGGGAACGCGCTTCAACCACGCGAAATCCACGATCAGCAGCACCACCATGGAAATCATGAGGGCCGCGGTCGCGGTGTAAATGCCGTGGATGTAGTAGGTCACACCAAACACGACAACCGGGGCAAACTCCAGCACAGACAGCATTTTGGATATTGAAACGGCCCTGAACCGACAGGTTTAAGCAGCCGTGTATGATAGCCCATGAGCCAGTATTTCGAGCTACATCCCGTCACGCCCCAGGCGCGACTGATCCGCCGTGGCGTCGAAATCATCCGCGCGGGCGGAGTCATTGCGTATCCCACTGATTCTTGCTACGCACTGGGCTGCCACATCGGCGACAAGGACGCCCTGGAGCGGGTGCGGCGCATTCGCCAGGCGGATCGCAACCATCACTTCACGCTGGTATGCCGCGACGTGGGTGAAGCGGCGCGCTTCGTCCGCATCGATACTCCGCACTTCCGTCTGCTCAAGGCCTGCACACCGGGGCCGTTCACGTTCCTGCTGCCGGCGACCCGCGAGACCCCGCGACGCCTGCAACATGAAAAGCGCCGCACCGTCGGCATCCGTGTTCCCGATCACCCTGTGCCGCAACTGCTGCTCGCCGAGCTCGGAGAACCGATGATGAGTTCAACGCTCATGTTGCCGGGTGACGAGCTGCCGCTGACCGACGGCCGCGAGATTCGCGAGCGGCTGGAACATCAGATCGACGCGGTGCTGGATGGCGGCCACTGCGGCATCGAGCCGACCACGGTCGTGGACCTGGCGGTCGATCCGCCGGTGATCCTGCGGCGCGGGACCGGAGACCTGTCCCGGCTGGGCCTGTAGCCTTAAGGGCCATCACCCTTACGGTATACTGCAAAGCTTACACATGAGTGCCAATCCGCAAACCCGCCGGGTCCTCTCCGGCATGCGGCCCACGGGGCCGCTGCATCTGGGCAATTTTCACGGTGCGCTGCGCAACTGGGTGGAATTGCAGTATCAGTATGAGTGCTACTTTTTCATCGCCGACTGGCATGCGCTGACGACGGGTTACGAAGATACCGGGCGGCTGCAGGAGTACGTGCAGGCAGTGCTCATCGACTGGCTCGCCGCCGGATTGAACCCGGGAGTGGCGCGGCTGTTCGTGCAGTCCCAGGTCCCCGAACACGCCGAACTGCATCTGCTGCTGTCGATGATCACCCCGCTGGCGTGGCTCGAGCGCGTTCCAACGTACAAGGACCAGCAGGCGCAGCTGAAGGAAAAGGATCTGGCGACCTACGGTTTTCTGGGCTACCCGCTGCTGCAGAGCGCGGACATCCTGCTGTACCGGCCAACCTTCGTACCGGTCGGCGAGGACCAGGTCGCGCACGTTGAAATCACGCGCGAAATCGCCCGACGCTTCAACCACGTCTACGGCCGCGAACCGGACTTCGAAGTGCGTGTGCAGAAAGCGGTCAAGAGTCTGGGCGGCCGCAACGCCACGCGTTACCAGGAGCTGCGCCGCAGCTACCAGGAAACCGGTTCGAGTGACGCGCTGGAGCAGGCGCGCGCGCTGGTGCAGGGCAATAACCGGATCACCGTCGCGGACCGCGAGCGGTTGCTCGGCTATCTCGAAGGCGGCGCCATGAGCATCCTGCCCGAACCGCAGGTGCTGCTGACCGCGACGCCGAAGGTACCCGGGACCGACGGCCGCAAGATGTCGAAGTCCTACGGCAATACCATCGGGCTGCGCGAGGACCCGGACGTCGTGGCGCAGAAACTGCGCACCATGCA
Organism: Steroidobacteraceae bacterium; assembly: GCA_036267975.1. GTDB lineage: Bacteria > Pseudomonadota > Gammaproteobacteria > Steroidobacterales > Steroidobacteraceae > DAIDKA01. The sequence goes on from DATAVA010000054.1 coordinate 28,120, forward strand.
GACCGATCCGGCCCGCGTGCGCCGCACGGATCCGGGCGAGCCGGAAAAATGCCCGGTCTGGGACCTGCACAAGATCTACTCGGATGAGCCGACGCGGCAGTGGGTGCAGGAGGGCTGCCGCAGCGCCGGTATCGGTTGCCTGGACTGCAAGAAACCCGTCATCGAAAAGATCGTCGAGGAGATCCGCGGCATGCGCAAGCGTGCCCAGGAATTCGAAGGTCAGCCCGAGCTGGTTCGCAGTATAGTCACCGAGGGCGCGGAGAAGGCTCGCGAAGCCGCCCGCCAGACGCTGGACGAAGTTCGGCGCGTCATGCACCTGCGCGCAGACTGACTCTGCAGGCGGATCGACACAGTGCAACCGGAGCTCAAGATCGTGGTGTCCAACGAGTCACCGACGCCCCAGGGATTGCCCCCGGGGTCGCAGACAGTGCCCGAACAGGTCGAGATGCCTTTCGCCATGATCAATGGCGAGCCGGTCACGCAGCTGCCCAAGGACCTGTACATACCGCCGCAGGCGCTCGAGGTCTTTCTCGATGCCTTCGAGGGCCCGCTTGACCTGCTGCTGTACCTGATCCGGCGTCAGAACCTGAATGTGCTCGATATCCCGCTGGCGGAAATCACCCGCCAGTACATGAAGTACATCGAGCTGATGCAGGACCTGCAACTTGAGCTCGCCGGTGAGTACCTGGTGATGGCGGCTACGCTGGCGGAGATCAAATCGCGGATGCTGTTGCCGCGGGCTTCCAAGGAGGACGACTCGGAAGCCGATCCGCGGGCGGAGCTGGTGCGCCGGTTGCAGGAATACGAGCGCTTCAAGCAGGCGGCCGAAAATCTTGACCTGCTGCCGCGGCTGGACCGTGATGTGTGGGGCGCGGGCGCGGAGCTGATGGACCGCAAAGTCGTGCGGCTGGTACCGCAGGTCACGCTGCAGGAAATGCTGCTGGCCTTCCGCGATGTCGTCATGCGCAATGAGATGTTCGCGCATCACCATGTGCAGCGCGAGCCGCTCTCGGTTCGTGAGCGCATGACCGATATCGTGGCGCGGCTGGGCAACGCCAGCTTCCTGGAGTTCATGCAACTGTTCCGGCCCGAAGAGGGTCGTATGGGCGTGGCGGTCACCTTCATCGCCATCCTGGAGCTGGTGCGCGAGGGACTGATTGATATCGTGCAGCAGGAGCCGTTCGCTCCGCTGCATGTGCGCGCAGCGGCAGCCGCGCGCAAGTTGCGAGTCGTGTCGGATGAGCCGGGGGCCGAGGAGGTGCCGGAGGCACAGGCTGCACCCGGCGCCGATGACGCCGGCCTGGATGAGGCGTTCGATGATGACGATGATGACGATGAGGCGGATCCGGGAGTTGAGCTTCAATGAGCGAGTCGTATCGCAGAAATGTGGTTGAGGCGGCACTGCTGGCTGCCGGCAAGTCGCTGCAGCTGGATGACCTGGCGCAGGTATTCGCGGCCGAGGAGCGGCCGACCGATGCTGAGCTGACCGAAATCCTGACGGGCCTGCAGGCCGAATACAGCACGCGGGCGCTCGAATTGGCGCGCACGGCCAGCGGCTGGCGCGTCCAGGTGCGCGGCGATTACGCGACCGAGGTGTCCCGGCTGTGGCCCGAGCGACCGGCACGGTACTCACGGGCGCTGCTCGAAACACTGGCCCTGATTGCCTACCGACAGCCGATCACGCGCGGGGAGATCGAGCTGGTGCGTGGCGTCGCCGTGAATCCGAACATCATCAAGACCCTGCTGGAGCGCAACTGGGTGCGGGTCATTGGCACGCGCGATGTGCCGGGCCGCCCGGAGATTCTGGGCACCACGGCCGAGTTCCTGGATTATTTTGGCCTGCAGAAGCTCGATCAGCTGCCACCGCTGGCGGAATTGAAGACGCTGACGGACCTGAACGGGCAGCTGGAGTTTACGGGTACGGCGGCCGCCGTGCCGGCATTGCCCGCCCCACCGGTCATGGTCGAGTCCGACGCTGAAATCGAAGCCGAAGAGATGAATTCTGAAGGCGACCCGCTGTTGGATGCGACCGATGGCCAAGGCGATGCAGCAGGACTGGTCGCTGCTGCCCCCGATGGGCCCGCGACGCTGGGCTGATGACTGACGCGGCGGGTCAACGACTGCAGAAGGCGCTCGCGCATCTGGGCCTCGCCTCGCGTCGCGAAGTGGAGACCTGGATCCGCGCCGGTCGACTCACCGTGAACGGCCAGCCGGCCACTTTGGGGATGCGCGTGGTTGCCGCCGACAAGGTCCGTCTCGATGGCCGGCTGGTGCGGCAGCGGGTCGGCAGCGCGATCAAGGTATTCGTGGTCCATCGTTCGCCCGGCGTCGAAATGCGCGAGCTGGTACAGCAGCTGCCGCGCAGCGGCGGGCGGCGGTTTGTTGCCGTCAGTCCCATGCCGGCGATCGACGGGGGACTGGAGCTGGTGAGTTCCGATGGCGAGACCGCCGAGCGCCTGCAGCGCGGCGTGCGCCATCTGACCGCCGATTTCAGCGTACGCGTGCACGGGGAGCTGTCGCCGGAAGGCGTGGAGCGGGTGCTGCAGGGCCGACTCGATAACGGCACCACCGTGGTCGTGCACAGCTGCGATGCAGCGGGCGGCGAAGGCAGCAACCGCTGGTACAACCTCGTGGCGGTGGGTGCCAGTGGCAAGGACATTCGCCAGTTGTTCGAACGCCAGGGTGCCATGGTCAGCCGCGTGCTGCGTACACGGCTGGGCACCGTCACGCTCGATCGCTCGCTGGCACGCGGTCGCTCGCGCCTGCTGGATGATGCGGAGGCCGCGCTGCTGATGACGGCGCTCAGCGCCGCGGCCGATCCCCCACCAGCGGCGCCGTAAGGCTACTGTGCATTGAAGCGGCCGCCGCTGACGCCGCGACTGGTCGGGCCGAGCAGCGCGATGTATGGGCGGGTGATGCTCTGCGGCGTGGCCAGCAGGCTGACATCTTCGGCCGGGTAGGCCTGGCGCCGCAGCTTGGTGCGGGTTGCGCCCGGATTCAGCGAATTCACGCGGATCGCCGTGGTGCCGGCCAGCTCCTGGGAGAGCACCTCATTCAAGCCCTCCAGTGCAAACTTGGATACCGCGTACGCGCCCCAGTAGGCGCGGCCGACCCGGCCGACCTGGCTTGCGGTAAAGACGATCGAGCCATCGGCCGAACGTTTCAGCAGCGGCAGCAGTATCTGCGTGAGCACGAATGCGGCGGTCAGATTCACCTGCAGCACGCGGCACCAGGTGGGAACGTCATAGTGTTCGATCGGGGTGAGCTGGCCGAGCATCCCGGCGTTGTGCAGCAGGCCGTCCAAGCGCTGGTAGCGCTGCTCGATGACCGTGAACAGCGCGTCGTAGTCGCGCGCCAACGCATTTTCCAGATCGAACTCAACGATCGCGGCGCGCTCAGTCCCGCACTCGGCCGTGATCTGCGCGTGCACTTCACTGAGCTGGCGCCCATTGCGCCCCAGCAGCAGCACGGTCGCGCCATGCTGTGCGCAGCTGACGGCTACCGCGCGCCCGATTCCGGAGCTGGCGCCGGTGATCAGGATGACGCGCTCGCGCAGTTCGTCCTGGGCGACTGGCGCGCTGCGTGGATCGAAATTCTCGCTCATGGATGCTCCGCGAATTGAGTTTCATTTGAACGGGCGTGCAGCGCGCGCCGGGCGGCCCGCCACGCACCCAGTGAATCGCCGATGCCATTCCAGCGACTGCGCTGCCAGGAGCGCGGCAAGGCGCGCTGCGCGCGCCGCGAGTGCTGCAGCATGACTGCTGCCCACACCAGCAGGCCGCGCAGTGCGGCACGGTGGCCCGGCGCCTGCAGCACTCCGCAACTGGCCGTGAGCGTCGCACGCAGCTCCTGGTGTCGCGTGCGCAGTCGCGCGCACAGTGCCGCGGGCCACGGTGGGTGCGCCAACGCCTCGGGCGCGACGCCGAGGGCGCCGAGTTCCTCCAGGGGTACGCGCAGGCGCCCCCGCCGTGCGGACCGCTCGAGGTGTATCAGCATATCCAGTTCGCACAGCGCGACACCGACTGCATAGCCGAACTGTTGCGGGACCTGCGCCGGCAGGTCGGGCGCGACCCAGGCCGCGGCCAGCTGTGGCACCGCGCGGGCCCAGCGATCGCAATAGGCCGCCAAGTCCGCGCGCGTTTCAAAGGTCGCTGCGGCGAGGTCCCAGGTCGCGACATCCGTCAGGCCGGAAATATCGGCCATGGCGCTGGCGGCCGGGCGCTGTGCCAGCAGCGCGCGGGTCAGCGGATGCAACGCGTGGCCGCCGCGCAGGCGCTGCGCCTCTTCAGCCCACCAGCCCACGCGCACGTGCGCCACGCTGTGTTCCAGACCCGGCTGCAGCGAGGCCGCAATCTCGGCTTCGATACCGAATAGGGGCTCCAGGATCGCCTGCATCCGCGCGTCGCTGTATAGCCACGCAAAATAGCGCGGCGTGCCCGCGAGCTGCGCATTCACGGGATGTCCTTGGGTGCGGCATCGATTTCGGCAGGGCCATCGAGCGGCATATCGGCCGTGGCGCCCAGATCGCGCAGTCGCCGTGCCTGCGGTACGACCTGCCGCTGCAGGGAGCCGGCGGCCGCATTGAAAGCTTCAACGGTGCTGCCCAGGCGCTGGCCGACCTTCACCAGGTGCGCGAGGAAGGTGGCCAGCCGCGCGTGCAATTCACCGCCGAGCTCCTGGATCTGCTGGGCATTGTGTGCGACCTGGTCCTGCCGCCAGCAGAACGCGACGCACTTGAGCACGGCCATGAGCGTCGATGGCGTCGCCAGCACCACGCTGTCGGCCAGTGCCTGCTCGATGAGCTGCGGCTGCACCGCCAGGGCCGCCGCCAGAAACTGGTCACCGGGAATGAAGAGGATCACGAACTCCGGCGCGCGCGCAAACTGCGACCAGTACGCCTTGGCCGACAGCTCGCGGATGCGCGCGCCCACTTGCTGCGCGTGGCGCTGCAGGTGCTGACGCTGGCTCGCATCATCCGGTGCCTCGAGCGCGGCAAGATAGGCGTCGAGCGGCGCCTTGGCGTCGATCACCAGCTCGCGTGCGCCGGGCAGGTGGATGACCAGATCCGGGCGCGCGACGCCGCTGCTGCCGCTGACCTGGAGCTGCTCGGTGAAGTCGCACTGAGCGACGAGTCCCGCCAGTTCGACGACGCGCCGCAAAGTGAGTTCTCCCCAGCGCCCCCGCACTTCCGGGCGTCGCAGGGCCGTCACGAGATTGCGGGTTTCCCGTTCCAGTCCCGCCTGGCCGCGTGCCAGCAGTTCGATCTGGCCGCGCAGATTGGCTTGGGTTTCACGATGATCCGCATCGAGCCGCTGCGCCTGGGAGCGCGTGGCTTCGAGCGCCGCCTGCAGTGGCGACACCAGCTGCGATAGCTGCTCTTCACGGCGCCGGCCGGCCAGCAACTGGGCGCCCAGATAGCCCAGTGCGACCCCGACCAGCAGCGTTGCGCCGATCAGCGTCAATTCCAATGGGGAGATCATGTGGCTTTTTGTGGGCGGCTTGCTAGTCTGCGGGGACGCCAGACTGATCGCGTCAACACAGCTTAAGGTTAGCATGAAAGCAATTTGGAATAATGCCGTGATTGCGGACAGCGATGACACCGTTGTCGTGGAAGGCAATCACTATTTTCCGGCCGCCGCACTCAAGCGTGAGTATCTGCAGCCGAGCACGACGACGTCGGTATGTCCCTGGAAGGGGACGGCCAGTTACTACTCGCTGCAGGTCGATGGCAGCATCAACCAGGATGCCGTCTGGTACTACCCGCAGCCGAGCGCGGCGGCTGCCGCGATCCGGGACCGCGTGGCATTCTGGAAAGGCGTCAAGGTCACGCCCTGACCGATCCCGGAGTGCCGGCCATGGATGCTGCCGAAACTTTCGATGCGCTCATCATCGGTGCGGGGCAGGCGGGGCCGCCGCTGGCCGAGCGTCTCACGGCCGCCGGTCAGAGCGTGTGTCTCATTGAGCGCAAGCTCTTCGGGGGCACCTGCGTCAACACCGGATGCATGCCGACCAAGACGCTGGTGGCCAGTGCATACGCCGCCCAGCTGGCGCGTCGCGCCGCGCAGTACGGTGTTGAAATCGGTGCCGGCATGCGCATCGACATGCGCGTGGTCCGGCAGCGTGCGGCGACGGTGACGCTGAATGCGCGCCACGGCGTCGAGCAGTGGCTGCAGCAGATGCGCCAGTGCACGGTGGTGCGCGGTCAGGCGCGCTTCGAAAGTCCGACGCAGCTGCGCGTGGGTGAACGCGCCTTCAGCGCACCGCGCATCTTCATCAACGTCGGCGCGCGCGCCATCGTGCCGGACATTCCGGGCCTGATGGACGTGCCTTACCTGACGAACAGTTCCATCGTTGAGCTCGAGCGGGTGCCGGCGCATCTGATCATTCTCGGCGGCAGTTACATCGGCCTGGAGTTTGCGCAGATGTACCGCCGGTTTGGCAGCACGGTCACCGTGATCGAGCGGGCGCCGCTGGTGGCGGCGCGTGAGGACCCCGATGTCTCACAGGCGATCCGTGCGATCCTGGAAGCCGAGGGCGTCACCTTTTACACCGGCGCCAGCGTCGTTGCCGTTTCCCACCAGGCCCAGCACGGCATCACGGTGCGCCTGCGCGCCGCCGGGGTCGAAACGGAAATAGCAGGATCCGATTTGCTGCTGGCGACCGGTCGCCGGCCGAATACCGATGATCTGGATCTGGCGGCTGCCGGGGTTCGGTGCAGCGCCGCGGGCCATATTGAGGTCGATGACTCACTCAGCACCAATGTCGCGGGTATCTGGGCGCTGGGTGACTGTAATGGGCGCGGCGCCTTCACGCACACGGCCTACAATGACTTCGAGATCGTGGCGGCGAACCTGCTCGAGGCCGCCCATCGCAAGGTCAGCGCGCGCATTCCCGCCTATGCGCTGTACATCGATCCGCCGCTCGGGCGGGTCGGCCTGACGCAGACCGAGGCGCAGCGCCGCGGCCGGCCGCTGCTGGTCAACACCCGGCCGATGACGCGGGTCGGGCGCGCCGTTGAAAAGGGTGAAACCTTAGGGTTCATGAAGATCATCGTCGACGCGCAGACCCAGCGTATCCTGGGCGCGGCCATACTCGGTGTGAACGGCGATGAGGCGATCCACGGCATTCTGGATCTGATGAACGCGGACCAGCCGTACCAAACCCTGCAGTGGGCGGTGCCGATTCACCCCACTGTGTCCGAACTGCTGCCGACCCTCGTCAATGGACTGCGACTGCCCACTTAAGGCTCAAGGCCGCTGCAGGTCTCGCGACTGAAATGGGCAAGATAGTTGACGCTGGCGTCGCGGCTGAGGCTTGCCTGGGCGGTGAACGGATCAAATGCCAGGCCGCGCACGTCCTGCAGGGTCAACCCCGCAGTGCGTCCCCACTGCGCCAGTTCTGAAGGCCGCACCAGCCGCTCGTACTCGTGCGTGCCGCGCGGCAGCAGGCGCAACAGGTACTCGGCCGCGACGATGGCCTGGACGAAAGATTTCGGCGTGCGGTTCAGGGTCGAAAGGAACGCCGCGCCGCCGGGACGCAGCAGGGTCGCAATGCTGCGCACGATGCTGGCCGGATCGGGCACGTGCTCGATCATCTCCATGCAGGTGATGACGTCAAACGACGCCGGTTCGGTGTGCGCCAGGCTTTCCGCCGCCAGCATTCGATAGTCGATGGCAACGCCGCGCTCGGCCGCGTGCAGACGGGCGCTGTCGAGCATGGCCGGAGCGAGGTCGATGCCGGTGACCTGTGCACCCAACTGCTGCAGAGCTTCACACAGCAGGCCGCCCCCGCAGCCGATATCGAGAACCCGGGCACCCTCGAGCTGACAGCGCTCCGCCACGTAACCCACCCGCACCGGATTGATCAGATGCAGGGGCCGGAACTCCCCGTGGGGGTCCCAGAAGCGATGCGCGATGGCATCAAATTTGCCGATTTCCGCGTGGTCTGCGTTGCCCGCGGGACCCGGTTTGGCGCCCGGTACGGTCATGGTTGCAAGCTCCTGTCCAAATGGGGTGAACGCGGCTGCATTATGCTAAAATTTCGACTTTGTGCCGGCCTAAAAGCTGATCGACTAAATGACAGAATTCGCCCGTGAAATCCTGCCCGTCAATCTCGAAGATGAGATGCGGCAGTCGTACCTTGACTATGCCATGAGCGTGATCGTGGGTCGCGCGCTACCTGATGTGCGCGATGGCCTCAAGCCCGTGCACCGCCGCGTGCTGTATGCAATGCGGGTGCTCGGCAATGACTATAACAAGCCCTACAAGAAGTCGGCCCGTATCGTCGGGGATGTGATCGGCAAGTATCATCCGCACGGCGACAGCGCGGTGTACGACACGATGGTGCGCATGGCGCAGCCGTTCTCGATGCGTTACATGCTCATCGACGGCCAGGGCAACTTCGGCTCGGTGGACGGCGATGCCCCGGCGGCGATGCGCTACACCGAGGTGCGCATGTCGCGCATCGCGCACGAACTGCTCGCCGACATCGACAAGGAAACGGTCGATTTCACGCCGAATTACGACGAGTCGGAGAACGAGCCGGCGGTGCTGCCGACGCGCGTTCCGAACCTGCTCATCAACGGGCAGACCGGTATCGCCGTGGGCATGGCCACGAACATACCGCCGCACAACCTCACCGAAGTCATCAATGCACTGATCGCTTTGCTTGCGGATCCGCAGCTGACGCTGGCCGCGTTGATGCAGCATATTCCCGGACCCGATTTCCCCACCGCCGGCATCATCAACGGCGCGCAGGAAATCGCCACCGCCTACCGCACCGGCCGCGGGCGGCTCTCGATCCGCGCCCGCACCAACGTCGAGGATATCGACGGCAAGGGTCGTCAGGCCATCATCGTCACCGAGCTGCCGTATCAGGTGAACAAGGCGCGCCTGCTCGAACGCATTGCGGACCTGGTGCGCGCCAAGGAAATCGACGGTATCTCAGAGCTGCGCGATGAGTCCGACAAGGACGGCATGCGCGTGGTCATCGAGTTGAAGCGCGGCGAGGTCGCCGAGATTGTGCTGAACAATCTCTATGCCCAGACGCCGATGGAGACGGTGTTCGGCATCAATATGGTGGCGCTGCAGGACGGCCAGCCGAAGCTGCTGTCGCTGCGGGAAATGCTCGATGCCTTCATCCGTCACCGGCGTGAAGTCGTCACCCGCCGGACCATTTTTGATCTGGCCAAGGCGCGCGACCGCGCCCATGTGCTCGAAGGGCTCGCGGTGGCGCTGGCCAACATCGAGGATGTCATCACGCTGATTCGCGCCGCGGCCTCGCCGGCTGAAGCGAAAACGGGACTGCTGTCGCGTTCCTGGTCGGGCGGTGTCGTGCCGGAGCTGCTGGTGCGCGCCGGGGCGCTGTCCACCCGGCCGGCCAACCTCGCCCCGGAGCTGGGCATGACGGCGGACGGCTACCGGCTCTCCGACGTGCAGGCCCAGGCGATCCTCGACATGCGCCTGCATCGGCTCACGGGGCTGGAACAGGATAAGATCATTGAGGAATACAAGCAGCTGTTGGTGGCGATCCAGGATCTCACCGACATCCTGACCCGACCCGAGCGGCTCACGCAGGTGGTGCGCGAGGAACTGCTTGAGATGCGCGAAGCCTATGGCGATGCGCGTCGCACCGAGATCAATCGCGATCACCTGGACCTGACCACCGAGGATCTGATCGAGCCTCAGGATGTTGTGGTCACGCTTTCACATGCCGGCTATGCCAAGTCCCAGCCGGTGACCGAGTACCAGACTCAGCGCCGCGGAGGGCGCGGTCGCTCGGCCACCTCGGTCAAGGACGAAGACTTCGTGGAGAAATTATTCGTGGCGAACACT
>DATAVA010000055.1:0-89595 GCA_036267975.1 Steroidobacteraceae bacterium
TGGCCAGATCGTCGCTGCCGGGCCGATCGATATAGCGGGAGTGGATGTACACCAGGGTGGCGGTGGCCGTGACCAGCACGGTGAGCGGCACCAGGGATGAGACGATGGTATGGGTCCAGCCCGTCAGCGCGGCCAGTCCCATCGCAATGGCTACCACCAGGCCCAGGGTGATGATGATGGCCAGCAACGTACGCCAGGAGCGATACAGCACGAACACCAGGGCGACCAGGAACAGGCCGAACAGCGGCATCGAGCGCTGTGTCGCAACCTGGGTCTCGTGCTCCAGCCATGCATCCAGCCAGGGCGAACCCACGCGGCGAATGCGCTCGAAGGGTCCGCCGTGGCTGCGCAGCAGCGGTTCAGTGGCGGCATCGATGGCGGCCAGCATCCGGTCCCGATCGGCGGGTGAGCGCAGGTGCAGCTCCAGCGCGATGCCCAGGAAGTGCGGTCCCAGCAGCCCCGCGCGCGTGATCAGGCGGGTGCCCGTGGCGAACTGCTGGAGGCGCCTGGCATCGTCGCGCCCGAGGGTCGTACCGGGGTGGGCGGAGCGATAGATGGTGAGCAGACTTTGCGGGTCCACCCCGGCAATCCGCGCCAGCGTGTGCTCCAGTCGGGCGGCACCCTGCAGCGCCGTGAGGCCGAGCGGATCGGGAGTCTCCAGCATCAGCAGCGCATGGCTGCCTTCGGGGAACATTTTTTGAAATGCGATGGTGGCCTGGGCGTCAGGGTCGTTCGCCACCGAGAGGCTGCCGATGGCGTTGTCATCCGGGATGCGGGTCGCACCGTAGATCCCAAAGCCGCCCAGCACCACGAACACCATCAAAATGACGTGCCGTGCGGCCAGTACGCGCGCGAACACACGCACGGCGGCCGGGGATGCCGGTACGCTCACGGCGTCGGTCCGGGCGCCCGCTGCAGGCTTTCGGCGAGGCACTTCATGTGTCGGAATGATAGCCTACTGGCATGAGCACACTGATCGCCGCCGCCGCTTCTTTACTAGTGTTCTGTGCGCCCGGCTACCCCGGTACCAGTGCCGATGCGCAACCGCTTGTAGGAGAATTCGCCACCGCGGTTGTCGCGGCCGCCGGCTGGGCCGCCGGCAGCCTGACGGCGGTCTACGATGCCAGCGACAAGAGTGATCTGACGCGGCTGGCGGCGCCGGAGGCGGACCTGGCCTTCGTACCATACCCATTCTATGTGCAGCACGGGGCGCAGCTGCATATGGTGCCGCTGGTAGAGGCTGATGTTCAGCCCGCGGGCCTGCAGCAGCGCTGGACGCTGGTCCTGCACAAAGGCCACGCGCCGCCGTCGGCCGGGCTGGCGGGTCTGACGATCGTCAGTACCGCCGGCTACGCACCGGACTTTGTGCGCGATGCCGTGCACAAGCTGGCTGTGGTGCCCGCGGATACCACGATTACGGCAACCGGTCAGGTGCTGTCGGCGCTGCGTCGCGCGGCCAATGGCGATCCCATCGCGGTACTGCTCGACCAGGAGCAGGCCAGCGCCCTCCCCAGTTTGCCCTTCGCCGCGAATCTTGCGACATTTGGACCTTCCGCTGCGGTGCCCGTCGCACTGATCGTCGCAGTGGATGGCCGGCTGCCGAAGGCCCGGGCGCAGGAACTCACTCAGGCGCTGCTGCACCTGTCGGGCACGCCGCAGGGCGCGGCCATCCTGGGACGTTTGAAACTGAATGGCTTTGCGCAGCCACGGTTACCCAATCCCGGGTCATGAGCGCCGGCGTGCGCACGCTCGGCCTGCTGGCGGTGCTGTTACTGGCCGCCTGTGCCGTGCCGCGTCCAGCCGCACCGCTGCCCCCGAGCGCTGCCACGCAGCTTTCCCCCGCGCAGCTGCTGGCGGCCGTGCAGGCCGACGCGGATGGCATCGACGCGGCCAAGGACTCCGCGCAGCGCGCGCCGCTGCTGGCCGCAGCGACACTGAGTGCGCAGCAATGCCTGGCGCTGTCCGCCGATAACGCGACGTGCCAGTACGCGCAGGCGCAGGTGCTCGGTCTTACCGCACGCGAACATCCCGTTCAGGCGGCGGCATTGCTCAAGCAGATGCTGACCTTCCTGATGATGGCGGAAGGCCTGGATCCCGCGCTCGATCACGCAGGCCCGGCCCGCCTCACGGCCCTGGTGCTGCTGCGGGCGCCGCCGTGGCCGCTCGGCCCAGGGGATGTGGATGGCGCGCGGGTCGCCGCGCAGCGTGCGGTGCAGCGCGACTCGGGTTATCCGCCGAATCTGATCACGCTCGCGCAGGTCGAAGCGAAAGCCGACAATTCGGCGCCGGCACGCGCGACCTTCGAACGAGCACAGGCGACCGTTCAGGCATGGAGCGGCGCTGCGAACCAGGCACCGGCCACGGTGAGCACGCAGCGCGCGCAGTGGCAGCGCACGATCGAGCAGGGTTTGCGCGCGCTGCAGTGAGGCCACGCGCCGTCAGCTGAGTGCACTCTCCGAGCCGCGCGAGGCGCGCTTGCGGTCATGCTCGCTCAGGAAGCGCTTGCGAATGCGGATGGATTCCGGAGTCACTTCCACCAGCTCGTCCTCGTCGATGAACTCCACCGCATACTCCAGCGTCATCTGGATGGGCGGGGTCAGCAGGATCGCATCATCCTTGCCGGCGGCGCGGACATTGGTGAGCTTCTTGGTCTTGATCGGATTGACGACCAGGTCATTCTCGCGGCTGTGGATGCCGATGATCATGCCGGGATACAGCTTCTCGCCCGGATGCACGAACATGCGGCCGCGCTCCTGCAGGTTGAACAGTGAATAGGCCACGGCCTCGCCCGTTTCATTGCTGATCAGCACGCCATTGTGACGCTCCGGAATGTCGCCCTTAAGCGGCGCATAACCGTCGAAAATATGACTCATCAATCCGTTGCCGCGGGTCATGGTCATGAACTCGCCCTGGAAGCCGATGAGGCCCCGCGCCGGCACGCGGTACTCGAGACGCACGCGACCCATGTCATCGATGATCATGTCGGTGAGATCGCCCTTGCGAACGCCCATGGCCTCCATCACTGCACCCTGATGCTCGGCATCGATATCGATGGTCAGCGCCTCGTACGGTTCGTGCTGCACGCCATCGACGGTGCGATACAGCACCTTCGGTTTGCCGACCGCAAGCTCATAGCCCTCGCGGCGCATGTTCTCGATGAGAATGGTCAGGTGCAGTTCGCCGCGGCCGGACACGCGGAAAATATCCGGCTCCGCGGTGTCCTCGACGCGCAGCGCGACATTGCTCTGCAGTTCGCGGTACAGGCGCTCACGGATCTGGCGGCTGGTGACGTACTTGCCTTCGCGGCCGGCCAGGGGGGATGTATTGACCTGGAAATTCATCTGCAGGGTGGGCTCATCGACGCTGATCGGCGGCAGGCCTTCGGCGTTCTCGCGATCGCAGATGGTGAGGCCGATGTTCACATCGTCGATGCCGGTCACGGCGACGATGTCACCGGCAATGGCCTCCGGCACGGGCTGGCGCTGCAGGCCCTGGAAGGTCAGCACCTGCACGATCTTGGCTTCACCGCGATTCTCATCGCCATTGCGCAACGCGACGGTTTGGCCCGTGCGAATGGTGCCGCGACGCACGCGACCGATGCCGATACGACCCACGTAGGAGTTGTAGTCCAGGGTGGAGATCTGCAGCTGTAGAGGGGAGGTCGCATCGCTGGGCGGGGCCGGAACGTACTGCAGCACCGCTTCAAACAGTGCGGTCATGTCCTGGAGGCGCTCGGTGCGGTCCAGGCTCGCCCAGCCCTGCAGGGCCGAAGCGTAGACGACCGGGAAGTCCAGCTGCGCATCGGTGGCACCGAGCCGGTCGAACAGTTCAAAGGTCTTGTCGACGACCCAGCCCGGACGGGCGCCCGGCCGATCGATCTTGTTGACGACGACGATGGCCTTGTGGCCCAGCCCCAGCGCCTTGCGGGTGACGAACCGCGTCTGCGGCATCGGGCCCTCGACGGCGTCCACGAGCAGCAGCACGCCATCCACCATGGACAGCACGCGCTCGACCTCGCCGCCGAAATCGGCGTGTCCGGGGGTGTCGACGATGTTGATACGGGTGCCGCCATACTCGATGGCGCAGTTCTTGGCGAGGATGGTGATGCCACGCTCGCGTTCGATGTCATTGGAGTCCATGACGCGCTCGCCCACCTTCTCATGCGCTTCGAAGGTTCCGGATTGCTTGAGCAGGCAATCCACCAGCGTCGTCTTGCCATGATCGACGTGCGCGATGATTGCGATATTGCGGATGGGGCGGTTCATGGGCTTCTACATGGTCTCGAAAGGGTCGCGAAGAGTACCAGAAGATTGCTGCAGCCCATAGAAAACAAGCTGATACAGCCCCTTGGGCCGCTTATGTCGCCCTGCAAGCCTTCAAGGTGGCGCGCTCAGCCGCGCCGCCGGCCGCCGATGCGCAGGGTACTGGTCGCATAACGGACTTCCACGAAGAACACCAGGAGCGACGCGGTGAGCGTAAGCATGGCCGCGCTGAAGATCACCGCGATCAGCACCGTCAGGTTGTTGCCGAGCAGGGCGGTCGCGAACAGCAGGATCACCGTGGTGGTCACCAGCAGTCCGGAAATCGTGCCCAGCGCGATGGCGTAATTGATGTAACGGGCACGCTGTGCCAGCACCGCCAGCGACTCGTGCAGATCGACACGAGGATCGGCCGTCAGTCGATCCTCGAGAACGCGCGCACGATCCACGATCCGCGCCAGCCGATTCGTGAACAGGGTCAGCGTGACGCCGACCCCGGAGAGCAGAAACACCGGCGCGACGGCCAGCTGGATGATGTGCGCAACGTCGGCAGACAGGATGGGTGTCAGGGCCATACCCACAGTTTGCCACGGTAAGATGATTGCCGGGCATCGCCCTGACGAGGATCCCTTTGGCCAAGACCAGATCTGCATCCGCGCCGCCGACCACCGTGGACTCCACGCTGGCCGGCTTCTTTGGCGTTTTTCGCTACAGCCGCCAGGCCATGGTACTGGTGCTGAGCACCAGCGGGCGGCTGACCCTGTCCCTGGCGCTGCTGACGGTGATCGCCGGCATAGTACCCACCGCCATCTTCTGGGTGACATCGCAACTGGTCGATGCGGTCGTGGCCGCCATTCGTGTCGGCAATGGCGATGCGCACCGCGTCCTGCATTTCGTGGTGCTCGAGGCAGTGCTGGTGGCCGTGATGGCCGCTGCCCAGCGGGGCCTGTCGCTGAGCCAGTCGCTGTTGCGGGCCCAGCTCGGCCAGCGCGTGAATGTCATGATCCTCGAGAAGGCGTTGACGCTGCAGCTTGCACACTTCGAGGACTCGGAGTTCTACGACAAGCTCACGCGGGCGCGTCGCGAGGCCTCCAGCCGTCCCTTGAGCCTGGTGATGCGCACCTTCGGTCTGGCGCAGAACGCGATCCTGCTGGTGAGTTCTGGCAGCGTGCTGTTTCATTTCTCGCCCTGGGCGGTGGTCGTGCTGCTGTTATCGGGACTTCCGGCATTCGTCGCCGAAGCGCGCTTCTCCGGCGATGCGTTCCGCCTGTTCCGCTGGCGCTCCCCGGAAACGCGCATGCAGCTGTACCTGGAGTCCGTGCTGGGGCGCGAGGAGCACGCCAAGGAGGTGCGGCTGTTTGGCCTGGGGCCGAGGCTGCTCGATCGTTATCGCAGCATTTTCACCAAACTGTACCGCGAGGATCGCGCGCTCACCATCCGCCGCGATGTGTGGGGCTTTTTCCTGGGCCTGATCGGAACCGTCGCGCTGTATCTGGCTTACGGTTGGGTCGCACTCGCCACTGTTCACGGCCTCATCAGCCTGGGCAAGATGACCATGTATCTGGGGTTGTTTCGCCAGGGACAGTCGGCCGTGTCCGCCGCACTGTCCTCCATCGGCGGCATGTACGAGGACAATCTGTACCTGTCGACCCTGTATGAGTATCTCGACACCCCGGTACCCGAAATCCCGGGTGAGTTGCTCAAAGGCCCGCATCCCGAAGATGGGATCCGCTTTGAAAATGTCAGCTTCGTCTATCCCGGCACGACCGAACCGGCGCTCGCTGATGTCTCGCTGCACCTGGCCCCCGGCGGCAGTCTCGCGCTGGTCGGCGAGAACGGCTCGGGCAAGACCACGCTGATCAAGCTGCTCACGCGGTTGTATCGACCCACCTCCGGTCGCGTGCTGCTGGACGGACTGGATCTGGAGTTATGGGAGGAAAGCCGCCTGCGGGAGCGCATCGGGGTCATCTTCCAGGACTTTGCCCGCTACCAGATGCTCGTCGGAGAGAACGTCGGCGCGGGGGATGAACCCTTCTTCCTGGATGAGGCACG
This sequence comes from Steroidobacteraceae bacterium, assembly GCA_036267975.1. Lineage (GTDB taxonomy): Bacteria > Pseudomonadota > Gammaproteobacteria > Steroidobacterales > Steroidobacteraceae > DAIDKA01. Next base: position 6,312 of record DATAVA010000055.1, read on the forward strand.
CTGGCAGGAGGCCGCGGACAAGGGCCAGGCGGCGGATTTCATCCAGACGCTCCCCAGCGGGTACCACACCCAGCTTGGCAGGTGGTTCAAGGATGGACGCGAGCTATCGGGTGGACAGTGGCAGAAGATTGCCCTGTCGCGGGCCTTCATGCGCATCCGCGCCGATGTGCTGGTGCTGGATGAACCGACCGCGGCCATGGATGCGCGCGCGGAGGCATCGGTGTTCGAGCGCTTCCGGCAGCTGGGGGCTGACCGGATGACGATCCTGATCTCGCATCGCTTTTCCACCGTGCGCATGGCCGATCAGATCGCAGTGCTGGAACATGGACGCATCCTCGAACGCGGCAGTCACGAGGAACTGATGCGCCTGCAAGGGCACTACGCCGCGTTGTTCGCCCTGCAGGCGCGCGGCTATCGTTGAGCCTGTGAGCCGAAGGATGAGCGGGCGCTGACTTCCATCAACAGCACGATGGAGCGGGCCGGAAGGGTACGCGTGCTGCGACCGGCCAGCAGCGCGGCCTTGCTCCGGCCACCGTGAGTATTTTTCAGGTCCGGCAGCTGGCCCGTTTTCTGATCGGTATCCAGCTCCACGCGCCAGCGCCGGCCGGCCGGCAACGGCGGCAGCACGAAGGGCATCGTGTCGTGATGGGCATTGAACAGCAGTGTGAAGTTCTCATCGCGCACCGGATGGCCGCGCGGGTCGGTACGGTGAACTGCGGCACCGGACAGGTGCACGCTGAGGCAGCGGGCGAAGCCTTGCTGCCAGTCGAAGTCGGTCATTTCGGTGCCGGCCGGCGTAAACCAGGCGATGTCCTTGAAGGTTTCCCCTGCCACCTGCTTGCCCGTGAGGAAGTGGCGGCGCGAGAAAATCGCATGACTGCGCCGCAGCGCAATGACCTTTTCGACGAACTCCAGGAAATCGCGTTGCTGTGAGTCCAGCTCCCAGTCGATCCAGGAGGTCTCATTGTCCTGGCAGTAGGGGTTGTTGTTACCCGCCTGGGTGCGACCGAGTTCATCTCCCGCGAGCAGCATCGGCACCCCCTGGGAGAGCAACAGTGTCGCGATCAGATTGCGCTTCTGGCGCTCGCGCAGTGCGTTGATCTGCGGATCGTCGCTCGGGCCTTCGACGCCCCAGTTCCAGGACAGGTTGTTGTCGCTGCCGTCGCGATTGTCCTCGCCGTTGGCCTCGTTGTGCTTCTGGTTGTAGGCGACCAGATCGGCAAGGGTGAAGCCATCATGCGCGGTGACGAAATTGATGCTCGCGTGCGGCTTGCGGCCGCTGGCTTCGTACAGGTCCGCGGAACCCGTGAAACGTTGGGCGAATTCGCCGATAAGGCCGCCATCACCCTTCCAGTAGGCGCGCACGCTGTCGCGGTACTTGTCGTTCCACTCATTCCAGCCGGGCGGAAAATTTCCGACCTGGTAGCCTCCTTCGCCGACATCCCACGGCTCGGCGATGAGTTTGACCTGCGACAGCACCGGATCCTGCGCGATGGTGTCAAAGAAGGAGCCGAGACGGTCGACCTCGAAAAGTTCGCGCGCGAGCGCGGAGGCCAGATCGAAGCGGAAACCATCGACATGCATGTCCTGCACCCAGTAGCGCAGCGAATCCATGAGCAGCTGCAGCACGCGCGGATGCTGCAGATTGAGCGTGTTGCCGGTACCGGTGAAGTCCATGTAATGGCGCGGACTGTCCGGCACCAGCCGGTAGTAGGCGGCATTGTCGATGCCGCGGAAGCTCAAAGTGGGGCCGCGCTCATTGCCCTCGGCGGTGTGGTTGTAGACCACGTCCAGGATCACCTCGATGCCGGCCGTGTGCAGGCTCTTTACCATGGTCTTGAACTCCTCGACCTGGCCGCTGGCGCTGTAGCGCATCTCGGGTGCAAGGAAGCCGATGGTGTTATAGCCCCAGTAGTTGCGCAGGCCCTGCCGCAGCAGGTGGCGGTCATCGAGGAAGGCGTGCACCGGCATCAGCTCGACCGCGGTGACGCCGAGGCGCTTGAGGTGGTCGATGACCGGCTCGGTAGCCAGCCCTGCGTACGTTCCGCGCAGCGCCGGTGGCACCTGCGGGAAGCGCATGGTCATGCCCCGCACGTGCACTTCGTAGATGACCGTGTCGTGCCAGGGCGTACGCGGCGCGCGGTCATCGCCCCAGGTGAAGGCCGGATCGATCACGCGGCACTTGGGTGTGCCCGGCGCACTGTCGCGCGTGTCGAATGAGAGATCGAGGCGGGGATCCTTGGCCGCGTACCCGAAGTGCGCATCGCTCCAGCGCATGCGCCCCGCCAGCAGCTTCGCATAGGGTTCGATCAGCAGTTTGTTCGGGTTGAAGCGCTGCCCGCGCTCCGGATCGTAAGGCCCGTGGCAGCGATAGCCATACAACAGGCCCGGGCGGGCCTCGGGCAGGTAGCAGTGCCAGACCTGATCGCTGTATTCGTTCAGCTCGACGCGCTGCAGCTCGCGGCGCCCGGTCGCGTCGAAAAGGCACAGCTCGACCTTGGTCGCGTTTTCCGAAAACAGCGAGAAATTGACGCCTTCGCCATCCCAGGTGGCGCCTCGTGGATAGGGATTCCCGGGCCAGACCGCCGTCATTGCGGGGACAGCAAGAGCACGCCCAGAGGTGGCAGGGTCAACGTCAGCGAGTGTGGGCGTCCATGGGTGCTGAGATCATCCGCCAGCACCAGGCCCTGATTGCCCTGGCCGCTACCGCCGTAGTCCGTGGCGTCGCTGTTGAGGCATTCACGCCACGGGCCGCCGCGCGGTACGCCGACCCGGTAGTCACGGCGCACGACCGGGGTGAAATTGCAGATGACCATGACGATCGTGCCGCGCGTGCGGTCCTTGCGCAGGAACGACAGCACGCTCGAATCCGCGTCATTGCAGTCGACCCACTCAAATCCATCTTCGACGAAGTCCTGCTCGTACAGTGCTGGTGTTTCGCGGTAGAAGCGGTTCAGATCGCGCACCCAGCGCTGCGCGCCCGCATGCAGCGGATACTGCAGCACGTGCCATTCGAGGCTGCCGTCGTGCTGCCATTCGCGCTTCTGGCCGAACTCGCACCCCATGAAGAGCAGCTTCTTGCCGGGATGGCCCCACATGTAGCCGAACAGCAGGCGCAGATTGGCGAATTGCTGCCACTCATCCCCCGGCATCTTGCCGAGCAGCGAGCCTTTGCCGTGCACCACCTCATCGTGTGACAGAGCCAGCACGAAGTTTTCGGTGAACGCATACCAGATCGAGAAGGTGATCTGATTGAAATGATGGCGTCGGAACAGCGGGTCAGTCTGGAAGAACTTCAAGGTATCGTGCATCCAGCCCATGTTCCACTTCAGGCCGAACCCCAGTCCGCCCAGGTACACCGGCCGCGAGACCTGTGGCCACGCCGTGGATTCCTCGGCGATGGTCTGGGTCCCGGGATGATCACGATAGATGGCCTCGTTCAGCGATTTCAGGAAGTCGCGGGCCTCGAGATTCTCGTGACCGCCGAAGATGTTCGGCACCCACTCGCCGGCCTTGCGGCCGTAGTCCAGGTAGAGCATGGAGGCGACGGCGTCTACGCGCAGCGCATCGGCGCGATAGTTCTGCAGCCAGTACAGCGCATTGCTGCCGAGGAAATTGCGCACCTCGGCGCGCCCGTAATTGAAAATCGAGCTGTTCCACTCCGGGTGAAATCCCTGGCGCGGATCGGCGTGTTCGTACAGATGAGTGCCATCAAAGAATGCCAGGCCATGCTGGTCGCTCGGGAAGTGCGATGGCACCCAGTCGAGGATCACGCCGATGCCCATGGCATGCAGGTGCTCGACCAGGTACATGAAATCCTGCGCAGTTCCGTAACGCGAGGAGGGCGCGAAGTAGCCGGTGATCTGGTAGCCCCAGGAGCCGAAGAACGGATGTTCCATGACCGGCATCAGTTCGACATGGGTGAATCCCATATCGACCACGTACTCGGCCAGTTCGTGCGCTATTTCACGATAGTTGAGCGAGCGGTTGCCGTCCTCGACGACGCGCCGCCAGGAACCCAGATGCACCTCATAGATGGACCACGGCGCATCGAGCGCATTGACCCGCGCGCAATTGCGCTGCCATTCGAGGTCTTTCCATTCGTAGCCGTTATCCCACACGACCGCACCCGTGCGCGGTGGCTCTTCACACATGAAGGCATACGGATCGCTCTTTTCCACCGCGTAGCCGGCATAGCGTGATCGCACGAAGTACTTGTAGACCGTGCCCTTGCCGACCTGCGGAATGAACAGTTCCCAGATTCCCGAATCATCGGGGCGGACGCGCATCGGGTGCGTGTCGTGGCTCCACGCATTGAAGTCGCCGATCACGTGCACGGCAGCGGCATTCGGCGCCCACACCGCGAAGCGCGTACCCTCGATACCCTCCACGGTCTTCGGGTGCGCTCCCAGCTTGTCGTAGGCGCGGAAGAACGTTCCCTCGCGAAAGTGGTAGATATCGGTCTGCGTGAGTTCGCTCATGCGTTTGATCGTACACTGTTGGATGGCTTGTTGGGCCATTGCAGAATCGACTATTGTTGTAGGATTTCCTTAACTTGCATTCAAGGCAATGAGCGAAAGCACCGATACTGGGCAGACCATCGCGCCGCGTGCACTGGTGCCGGTCATCATCGGCCACCGCGGTGCCAGCGGCTATGTTCCCGAACACACCCTGCTTGCGTATTTCCTCGCCATCCAGCAGGGGGCGGACTTCATCGAGCCGGACCTGGTCAGCACCCGCGATGGGGTGCTGGTCGCGCGTCATGAGAACGAGATCGGCGGCACCACCGATGTCGAACAGCATCTGGAGTTCGCCGAGCGGCGCGTCACCAAGGTCGTCGATGGGGCCAGCATCGAGGGCTGGTTCACCGAGGACTTCACGCTCGCGGAACTGAAGACGCTGCGGGTACGCGAGCGCATCGCGCAGTTGCGGCCGGCGAATGCGCGTTTCGATGGTCAGCTCGAAATTCCGACACTGGATGAGATTCTCGACCTAGCTCATGGCGCCGACGTGACGCGCGCGCATGCGGCGCGCGCATGCCACGAGCCGTCGCCACGGCGCATCGGTATCTATCCTGAGACCAAGCATCCCAGTTATTTTGCAAGGATCGGGCTGGCGCTGGAGGAACCGCTGCTGGCAACGCTGGGCCGCCACGGCTACGAGGGCCGGGACGCGCCGGTGTTCATCCAGTCCTTTGAGACCGGCAATCTGCAGCAGTTACGCAGTCTGACGGACACTGCGCTGGTGCAGCTGGTGGCGGCGGCCGGTGCCCCCTTCGATTGGGTCCTCGCTGGCGACGCGCGCAATTACGCCGGCATGATCACGCGGCGCGGACTGGCGCAAGTCGCGCAATACGCCGATGCGTTGGGAGTCGAGAAGACACTGGTCATTCCGCGCACCGCACACGGTACGCTCGGATCGCCCACCGCGCTCGTCGACGATGCACATGCGCAAGGTCTGCTGGTACATGCCTGGACCTTCCGCGCCGAGAACCATTTTCTGCCCGCACCGCTGCGTCGGGGCGCGAATCCGCTGGATCTCGGCGATCTCGCCGGCGAACTGATCCCCTATCTGAAGGCGGGCCTGGATGGAGTCTTCGTCGACCAGCCGATCCTCGGCGTGCACACGCGCGATGCACTGCTGATGACCCGCGAGCCCTCCTAGGGTCGACGGCGGCTCTTCGCGCCGACGAACAGCAACGATCCGTCCGCGGCGCGCGTGCTGTCGCTGGCAGGATCAACGGCCCCTGTCAGCAGCAGGCGGGCCTTGCTGGCGGCGCCTTCCGCGGTCTGCGGTGCGATCTGCATTTCGACCGCTTCGGACAGCAGGAAGCCCTGGGCCGTGATGGGTCCGCACTGCGCAAGCAAGGACAGCTGTCCGGGGCGCTCGACGCCCTCAGCCACCACTTCCAGTCCCAGTCCGTGACACAGGGCGATGACGGAGCGGGCGATGGCGGCGGAGCGCGGGCTGCGGTCAATACCTTCGATGAGGGTCCGATCCAGCTTCACGCGTGTAATGGGCAGCTGCGCGAGCGAAGCCAGCGAAGAGTAGCCGGTGCCGAAGTCATCCAGTGCCACGGCAACGCCAAGGGTTCGCAGGCGTTGCAGCGCAACGAGTGTTGCCGGGCCGGTCTGGATCACGGTCTCCGTGATCTCGACCTCCAATGCATTGCCCGGCAGGCCCGTCACCGACAGTGCTTCGATGACATGATCCACGAAACTGCCATCCAGCAGCTGCATGGCTGAGACATTGATGGCCACACAGGCGTTGTGCCAGCCCATCGCCCGCCAGGCCTTGACGGTGGAGGTGGCGGAGCGCAGCGCCCAGGTGGTGAGTTCGCGCATCAGGCCGGTGGTTTCGGCGATTTCGATGAACTCACTGGCGCTGGCGATGCGTCCGTCCGACTTGCGCCAGCGCAGCAGGGCCTCGACACCTGAAGCCTCCAGGGTATGCAGTGCCACCTGCGGCTGGTACATCAGCAGCAGGTCACCGGCCTCGACGGCGCGCCGCAACGCCTGCTCGAGCCGGAAGCGGTGCGCGGCCACGTCGTACAGTTCCGGTGTGTACAGCGCGTACCGGTTGCGACCGAGGTCCTTGGCGTGGAACAGCGCTACGTCGGCCGTGCGCAGCAATGCATCGGCGTCGCGCGCATGATCCGGATAGATGGTCGCCCCGACACTGGCACTGGTGGACAACTGCCGGCCATCCACGGCGAGCGGCTTCTGCAGCGCCTCGATGACCTTCGCGGCCTGCTCGCAGACGTGATCGGCACTCAAGGCATCTTCGATCAGCACCGTGAATTCATCGCCGCCCAGGCGCGCGATGAAGGCCTGGCTCCCCAACGCCTCCTGCAATCTCAGGCCCACCATCTGCAGCACCCGATCGCCGAACCTGTGACCCAACGTATCGTTGACGGATTTGAAGTTATCCAGATCCACGAACAGCAGGGCAATGCGCGTCCCATCGTGCGAGGCGGCGGTGAGTGCCGCCGCCAGCCGCGCGGCGAGGTGGCGGCGGTTGGGCAGTTCGGTCAGCGGATCATGATGCGCAAGATGGTGCAGGGCGCGGGTGCGATCCTCGACATGCTGTTCCAGCACTGCCTGATGGGCGCGCAAGCCCCCTTCGGCGGCGCTGATCTTGCTTGCCATCGCATTGAAGGCGTCGGCGAGTTCGGCGATTTCGGCCGAACCGCTGCTGTGCGCGGTGACGGCGCGCTCACCGGCTGCGAGGCGCCGGGTGGCCACCGTGAGCCTCTTGACCGGCACTGAGATGCGCAGCGCCAGCACCAGTGACACCAGCACGACCACCAGCTCGACAGTGACGCCGGTCGTGACCAGTGCGTGCTGTGCGTTATTCGCGGCCTGTGCGGCGCGTTGCGCCGCGGCTGCCAGCGCATTGCGCGCTGGCGCCTGCAGCAGGGTCTGGGCGTCGCTGATCAGCTGCGCGCCATCGCGCAGGAACTCATGCCGATTGCGCTCGTTGCTCGCATCAAAGCGATTGACAGCATTGCGCAGGTTGATTGCATCCTTGAAGTCCTCGCGGATGATCTCCATCCAGGCTACGCCCGGCGAGCGCATCAGCTCGGCGCTGTTGCGATCGAGGGCCGCGGCGAAATCATGCTCGGCGTGCACGCTGGCTTCGCCGAGGTCCACGACCGCCCGCAGCGCCGCCGCAGCCTGCGACAGTTCGACCAGCGACTTGCGCGCCACGACCCGGGTGTTGTCGATCGAAAGGCCGGCGCCGCCCGCTTTCTCGATACGCCGCGCTTCGGCTTCGAGCAGCTGATGACGTTCAGTGAGCCACCGCTGGCGTTGTCCGGACTTGCCGGCCAGGTCGCGGCCAGCCGTAATGTGCGCGAGGATCTGTTCCTTCAGCTGCAACTGGCCGTGACCTTCCGGGTCCTCGAACCAGGCATTCATGGCCTGGCGCAGATCGGTGGTTGCCATTTCGAGGTCAGCCTGATCGGAGCGCTTGGCCTCATTCGAACTGCCTTCCGGCCCGAGCGACTCTTCGACCTGGCGGTCAAAGGCCGCCAGTTTCTCGATGATGGCACCGGCGCGCCGCGCCTCCGGCTCGTAACGCACCTGCAGGGAACTGACCGCCTCGACGGCCGTGTGCGTAATCCGGTTCGTGACCACCTGGCCGACGAGCACCACCACGCCCATGATCGCCATGCCGAGTACCAGGTGCGCGCCAACGCCCAGCCGCCAGGCATGGCGGCGAGGATTGGGATCGGGGGTCACGGCGAGGTCCGAGTGCATCAGGCTCTTCCCTAGCATGAGACATAAGGCTGTAACCAATGATTACGGGACCTATGCCAAGACGCCCATGCTGCCTCATGCACGCCGGCAGGTCCGTGGCAGACATCGCAGAAGTCGCCCTTGCGTGGCGGCCGCGCGTTTGGCAGATCCCGGTGTCAGTTGCTTTATACTCGCCATATGACAGAACTTGCGGATACTTTCGATTCAGCCTTTGCCAAGGCAGTGGACCTGGGCAATCGCCTGGCAGACAAGGATAAGGACGCCGACCTGTGGGACATCGCCGATGGGCTGCTGGCCGGGGCACTGCAGTACTGGCTGTATTCCCGTCAGCCCTGTGGCGACCCGCGCTGCCAGGACTGCATGCCCATCAGTACCGCGGAAGGGCGGATGGCCGAGCTGAAACGCCTCGTGGACCAGCTGGCAGCGGAGAGCGAGTACTTTCACACCCCGACTGACGCCAATGCCGGACGCGCCTGAGGGCGATCCGGCCCCGTCCGTGGCTATCATCGGGGCCGGTCCCTGCGGCCTCTTCCAGGTATTTGAACTGGGCCTGCTCGGGATTCAGGCGCATGTGTTCGACTCACTCAAGGTGGTGGGCGGACAGTGCGCCGAGCTGTATCCGGACAAGCCGATCTACGATATTCCGGCCCTGCCGGTCTGCGCTGCGCAGGAACTCGTGGATCGACTCATGCAGCAGATTCACCCTTTCAAGCCCCAGTTCCACCTCGGCGCAGAAGTGACGACCCTGCTGCCGGATGGTGCGGGCCGCTTCAAGGTGGGCACGGCGGGCGGTACTGAAATAACCGTCGGTGCGGTGGTCATCGCGGCCGGCTTGGGCGCATTTCAGCCCCGTCGTCTGGGGGTGCCGGGGACGGAGGCGTTTGAGGGCCGGCAGATCCACTACCGGGTGCGCGATGCGCAGCAGCTGGCCGGGCAGCGCCTGCTGGTATTTGGCGGGGGCGATTCGGCATTGGACTGGGCGGTGGCGCTGGCGCCGGTGGCCCGAAGCGTGACTCTGGTGCATCGGCGCGAACACTTCCGTGGCGCACCGGCCACGGTCACCCGCCTGCGGGAACTGCAGGCCGCAGGCTCGATCCAACACATCGAAGGGATCGCCGAGGCGCTGCTCCATGATGGCAACGCGCTGCACGGCGTGCGTATCAAGGGCAACGATGGCATCGCGCACGAGGTGCATGCCGACCAGATTCTGGTATTTTTCGGCCTGCATCCGAAGCTCGGTCCCATCGCGCAATGGGGCCTGGCCCTGGAGCGCAAGGCGCTCGCAGTCGATACCGAGCAGTTTCAAACAAGCGTACCCGGCATCTTTGCCGTGGGTGACATCAACACCTACCCGGGCAAGAAAAAACTCATCCTGTCCGGATTCCACGAAGCCGCGCTGGCGGCCTTTGGCATCCAGCACTATCTGTTTCCGCAGAAGAAGCAATTTCTCCAGTACACGACCACCAGTCCGATCATGCACAAGCGCCTGGGCGTCCCGGATTGAACTATGCTAACGCATCCAATAAACGATCTGTTTCCGTTAAGGAGTCACCGATGATTCGTAGACATTCTGTTCTGGCCGCGCTGGCGCTCGCCACAGTGTTCCTGGCAGGAGGCACTCACGCCACGTTCGCAGCCGACAAGGGCTGCAAGCTCGAGATTGCCGGCAATGACGCCATGCAGTATGACAAAAAGGAACTCGATGTCGCGGCGGATTGCACCCAGGTCGAACTCACCCTGACGCACACGGGCAAGCTGCCCGCGGCCGCGATGGGCCACAACTGGGTGCTGGTGAAGACCGCGGATGTCACCGCGGTGGCCAATGCGGGCATGTCGGCCGGTCTGGCCAACAACTACCTGACTCCCAATGATCCGCGCGTCATCGCCAGCACCAAGGTCATCGGCGGTGGGCAGAGCACCTCGGTCACATTCCCGACGTCCAAGCTGACCAAGGGTGGCGACTATACCTTCCTGTGCACCTTCCCCGGTCACTACGTGATCATGAAGGGTGTCTTGAAGTTCGGCTGAGAACATGGATCAGCGCATCGCTGATCTGCTGGGCCTGCTCGAGCTCGAGACGCTTGAAGTCAACCTGTTTCGCGGCGAAAGCCGCGATATAGGCAGTCCACAGGTGTTCGGCGGCCAGGTCCTCGGCCAGGCCCTGAATGCCGCTTCGCGCACCGTCAGCGGCCGCATGGTGCACTCCCTGCACGCATATTTTCTGCGCCGTGGGGATTTCACCGCGCCGATCATCTATCAGGTGGATCGCAGTCGCGACGGGCACAGTTTTTCCAATCGCCGTGTGGTCGCAATCCAGCACGGGGAACAGATCTTCAACATGACGTGCTCGTTCCAGGTCGCAGAGTCGGGCCTGGAGCACCAGGTGCTCATTCCGGCTGTGCCGGGCCCGGAAGGGCTGGCCGACACCTCGCGTGTGGCGCCGGAACTGCTCGAAAAGCTGCCCGAGCGGGTGCGGCGCCTGCTGGAGACGGCACGCCCGTTTGAATTCCGCGCGGTCGGTCGCATCGGTGCGCCGCCTGCGCCCGGTCACGCGCCGTCGCGCCAGGTATGGTTCAGGGCCGTCGCGCCGGTGCCCGAAGATCAGACCTTGCAGCGCTGTCTGCTCGCCTACGTCTCGGACTTCCATCTGCTCGAGACTGCCACGCTTCCGCACGGCATTTCGCATCTGAGCGGCCGGGCACAGGTGGCGAGTATCGATCACGCCATGTGGTTTCATCGTTCACTGCGGGTGGATGAGTGGCTGCTGTACGACGTTGAAAGCCCCAGTGCATCAGGGGCGCGCGGCTTTGCCCGCGCCAATGTGTTCGCGCGTGATGGCACGCTGGTGGCCAGCACGGCCCAGGAAGGGCTCGTGCGCCTGATGGCTGCGCCGCCGTGAGTCGCAGCATCGCTGCGATGGCGGCGTGCCTGTTTGCGGGCGCGGCGCTGGCGGCGGTCCCCGCGCCAAAAGCGGCTGCGGATACCACCCCGGTCGAAATCTCCGACCTGATGCGACTGTGGTCCGGTGTCCACGACAGCGCGGTGCAGGTCATCCTGGATGACCATTCCCCGCAGGCCGCCGCGGCGGACGTGTCGCGCCTGCGTACCGTGATTGAGCCGGTCGAATTGCCATGGCTCGGCCCGACCGTACTGTACGAGGAGGAAACCCTGCACGATGTCCCGGGCGCGCCGCGGCGCCAGGTACTGCTGCGACTGTCGATCGACACCCAGTTGCGCCCGCAACGCATCCGGGTGCGACAGTACACTTTCAAAGACCCCGGACAGTGGCGCGGGTTCTTCGCCGATATCCAGGCGCAGCAGACGCTGCGGCGCACGGATATCGACACGCTGCCGGGTTGTGACCTGCTGCTCAGGCGCGACGGCGATGAGTTTCACGGCGGCACTCTCGGCCGCGGTTGCGTGTCGCCGCTGGCGGATCCACAGCGCTACGTGGACTACAGTGTGCAGGTGGGGGCGGGACAGTACTGGTTTCGCACGCGCCTGTTTCGTTTTGAAGATGACGCGCTGGTGCAGGAGAGCGCCGGCTACGACTGGCCGGAGCTGCATCTGGCGCGTCTGTACAGCTGTCAGATCCGTTGGTCGGCAACCGGCCAGCCGGCCGATCTGTCGCCACTGCTGACGGTCGACGTAGCTGATCATGGCGGGAGCGCCGATTTTTCACTGCCCGACGGCCGCGCCTTCCGCCTCATCCTGCACAGCGATGACTGGCCATTCGACGCCAACAATCAGGCGCTGATGCTGATTCTCCAGGATCTCGCGCCGGGTGGCGCTACGGTGCGCAGCTGGACTCCCACCTTCGCCCACCAGGTCACGGCGTCCATGAAAGTCATGGACGCGCGCTGTGGTCCGATCGCGGCACCAGCGAAGCTATCGCCTGCATCAATGTTGTATTGAAGCGCGGGCTGTCATCGAGCATCGGAAAGCTGTCATCGCCGTGCAACGTGAGCACGCGCAGCTGCGGCACAACTTTATGCAGACGCGCCTCGTCTACTGCCCCGCCCAGATCCGAATCGATGACCACGATCGGGATTCTGACCGTCGGCAGGATCGACGCGTAGTCGAATTTGTTCAACTCGGTGAGCATCGCCAGGCCCCGTTCAGGAGCGCTCTGCGCGGCCATGTCCGCCACACCGCGCACCACGGCCGGATCAGTCTGCGCATGAAACAGTGTCCCGGCGACAAACTGCCGGGTGGCGGCTGCAAAGTCGTTGCGGAAGGGCTGCAGGTATTGATTGATCTGCGAAGGCAGCAGCGCTGGCTGACCGATGGTGCGAAAAGTCTCCGCCCCGATGATGCCTGCCACCCGCGCACCGATGAGCGGCGCCGCTTCGAGGGCTACGGGGCCTCCCAGCCCATCGCCCACCAGGATGATGTGCGCCTGGGGCAGCTTCGCAGCCACTGCGGCGACATCCTGTGCAAAGTTCGCCACAGACCAGGTCTGTCGATTGTTTCCTGAGGCACCCGCGCCACCCAGATCAAGCGTCACGACGGTGTACTCACGCGCCAGGGGCGCCAGCTGATCGCGCCAGATCGACGAGTTGGTGGCCCAGCCGTGAATCAGCACGACGGCAGGTTCACCCATGCCGTATTCGCGCCAGGCGATCGCCACGCCGTCGGTCGAGGGGGCAAACCGCGTGGCGGTAGTGGGCGATGAAGCGGCGGGGGGAACTGCGGCAGGATGGGTGGACCCGCAGGCGGCGACAGTGGCCACCAGGGTCCAGGCGAGCACGCGGTACGTCTTCACTTAGGCGCTGACGCTGGCTTTGAGGACTTTGCCGGGATTCATGATCCCGTTGGGATCGAAGGCGTGTTTGATGGAGCGCATCAGTTCAAGTTCGACCGCCGGTGCATAGCGCTCCAGTTCGGCGACCTTCGCCTGCCCGATGCCGTGCTCGGCGCTGAAACTGCCGCCGAATTCATGCACCAGTTCATGGATTGCCCGCTGCACCTCATCGGCACGGGCCAGGAAGGTGGCTGCCGGCACCCGCCGATCCTGATTGAGGTTGAAATGCAGGTTGCCATCGCCGACGTGTCCATAGGCAATCAGCCGGCCCTCGGACACGTGGCGAGTGATCCAGGCCGCGGCGCGCTCAACGAACTGCGGCAACACGGCCACGGGGACGGAAATGTCATGCTTGAGGCTTGCGCCATCGAGGCGCTGGGCGCGCGGAATGTTCTCGCGCAGGAACCAGAAGCTGGCGGCTTCGCGGCCGTTTTGCGCGATCGCGGCGTCCTGCACCAGCCCCGCGCCAAGTGCCTGTGACAGGACCTCCTCGAGCACGGTGTCGAGCGGTTCGTCGGCGCGTGGCGAACTCAGTTCGCACAGCACGTACCAGGCGTGGCGCTCGGACAGTGGATCGACCGCCGGAGGGATGTGCTGCACGGTCAGATCCACCGCCAGCCGCGGCATGAGTTCGAAGGAACTGACCCGGTCGCCACTGTGAGTGCGCAGCACACTGAGCAGCTGCACCGCGGCCTGCACGCTCGCCACGGCGACAAATGCGGTCGCGCTGCTGCGAATCGCGGGAAACAGTTTGAGTGTCGCAGCCGTGATGATGCCGAGAGTGCCTTCGGCTCCGAGAAACAGGGACTTCACATCGTAACCGGTATTGTCCTTGCGCAGGCTCGTCAGACGCTCGAGCACCCGGCCGTCGGGCAGCACCACTTCAAGTCCCAGCACCAGCTCGCGCATCATGCCGTAGCGCAGGACACCGGTACCGCCGGCATTGGTGGACAGATTGCCGCCGATCTGGCAGCTGCCTTCCGATCCCAGACTTAAGGGAAAGAAGCGCTCGGCAGCTGCCGCGGCCTGCTGGACTTCGACCAGCCGGCAGCCGGCTTCCGCCGTCAAGGAGTAGTTGAGGGGGTCAACCGCGCGGATCCGGTTCAGCCGGCTCAGGGAAACGATGACCTGACTCCCGGAGGCATCCGGGGTGGCCCCGCCGCAGTAGCCGGTATTGCCGCCCTGCGGCACCACACCCACGCGGTGTGTGTTGCAGAACGCCAGGGTGGTCGCGACCTGCGCGACGGTGCGCGGCAGGATCAGGGCCGCGGCGCGGCCGTGATACAGGCCGCGATGATCGACGAGCAGCGGGGCAACCTCACCTGCATCGGTGCGGACACAGTCGGGCCCCAGCAGGACGGCAAGGGGGGCGAGCAACGCTGCGCTAGCGGCCGGCTCGGTCACTCGTCCTCGTCTTCATCCTCGTCTTCGTCGTCATCGTCTTCGTCATCATCATCCCAGTCGTCATCGTCATCGTCCTCGTCTTCATCCTCGTCCTCATCCTCCTCCTCCTCGGATTCGGACCAGCCCTCCGGCGCGGTGGTCTTCTCGAGATCCATCTCGTGCCACGCTTCGATGTCGAGTTCCTCGATATCCCCGTCGACGTATTCGATCTCGACAAGTTCGGAGTCCTCGTCCACCGACAGCACGCGGAAGGATTCCTCTTCTTCGATGTTCTGGTACCACTGTCCTGATGTCGGTTCGTAATCTCTGCTCACCGCTTTGGTCCTCGGGGGCTCAACTGTTAAAGGCGGTCGTCAGTTTAAGGGGGGATTGTTGCGGGAGGCAACGCCGCCGGGCGTCGGATTCGCCCACCCGGCGCCGATCCCGTATAGTTTTTACCATGAGCGCCACAGGTGAGAATGTCGTGTCCCCGCTGCTTGCCGCCCGACGAATTGTCGTCAAGGTGGGTTCGGCGTTGCTGGTCGACCCGGAAACGGGCCAGTTGCGCCGGGGCTGGCTGACTGGTCTGGTAGAGGATCTGATGCGTCTGCGGCAGCGCGGCCAGCGGGTCATCCTGGTGTCCTCCGGCGCCATCGCGCTGGGCCGACGTGAGCTCGGGCTTGCCCCGGGTGTACTGCGACTGGATGAGAGCCAGGCCGCCGCCGCCGTGGGTCAGATACGGCTGGCGCATGCCTACAAGGAACTGCTGGGGGCGCATGGTGTCACGGTGGCGCAGGTGCTGCTGACACTTGAGGATACCGAGCAGCGGCAGCGCTATTTGAATGCACGGGCGACGCTGGAGTCGCTGCTGGCCCTGGGTGCGCTGCCGGTCATCAATGAGAACGACACGGTGGCCACGGCCGAGATCCGTTACGGCGACAACGATCGGCTGGGTGCCCGCGTCGCGCAGATGGCGGCCGCGGACTGCCTGGTGCTGCTGTCCGATGTCGAGGGTCTGTTCACGGCGGATCCGCACCGCAACCCGGATGCGCGGTTGATCTCGCGGGTCACGGCCGTGACCCCGGAGATCGAAGCCATGGCGGGCCGGTCGGCCTCCGCGGTGGGCTCCGGGGGCATGACCACCAAGATCCTGGCTGCCAAGATCGCGGTCGCTGCGGGTTGCCACATGTGCATTGCGGCCGGACACCCCGCGCACCCGGTGCGGCGGCTTGAGGAAGGTGGCCGCTGCACCTGGTTCGTTCCTTCCGAGACGCCGGTGGCGGCGCGCAAGCAATGGATCGCCGGGACCTTGCGTCCGGCCGGCGCCCTGAGCATCGACGCGGGCGCACTCAAGGCATTGAATGCGGGCAAGAGCCTGCTTCCGGCCGGCGTGGTGCGCCTGGCGGGCCGCTTTGACCAGGGCGACACCATCAGCATCCTCGCCGCCGACGGCACTGAGGTGGCGCGGGGCATCAGCGCCTATGCGGATGCCGATGTGGCCCGCATCATGGGTCGCAAGTCCACAGAAATTGAAAGCATCCTGGGCTATCGCAGCGGGGATGCCGTGGTGCACCGGGATGATCTGGTGATCCTGCGCAAGGATTGGCAGGCGCAGCCCGCACAGGAGGCCTCGTGAGTACCGCGCCCACTGAGATGCTGACTGAACTCATGCGCACGATCGGCCAGGCGGCATTGGCGGCTTCCGCGCAGCTCAGTCTTGCCAGCACGCAGATCAAGAATCAGGCGCTGGCCGCCGCGGCGGCGGCCATCCGTGCCCACCAGGCCGACATTCTTGGCGCCAATGCGCAGGATCTGGCCCGGGCGCGCGAGCGGCACCTCACCGCGGCGCTCCTGGAGCGCCTCGAACTGAATGACAAGCGGGTCGAGTCCATGGCCACGGGCCTGGAGGAGATCATCGGGCTGGCCGATCCTGTCGGCTCGGTTGCGGCGCACTGGATTCGGCCGAACGGTCTCGACATCTCGCGGGTGCGCGTGCCACTGGGCGTCATCGGGATCATCTATGAGAGCCGCCCCAATGTGACTGCGGATGCCGGCGCGCTGTGCCTGAAGTCAGGCAACGCGGTCATCCTGCGCGGCGGTTCGGAGAGCGAGCGCTCCAATCGCGCCATTCACGCCTGCCTGGTGGCGGGACTGACGGCGGCGGGTCTGCCCGCGGCGTGCATCCAGCTGGTACCGACCACGGATCGGGCGGCGGTGGGACTGATGCTGTCCGGCATGACGGAATTCATTGATGTGCTCGTGCCGCGCGGCGGCAAGAGCCTCGTCGCGCGGGTGCAGCAGGAGGCGCGCGTACCGGTGATCGGGCATCTGGAGGGCAACTGCCACGTGTACGTTGACCGGGAGGCGGAGCTGGCCATGGCGCGCGCCATCGTGTTGAATGCCAAACTGCGCCGCACCGGCATCTGCGGCGCGGCCGAAACCCTGCTGGTGGATCGCGCCGGTGTCGCGTCGCACCTGCAGCCCCTCGTCAAGGAGCTGCTGGACGCGGGCTGCGAGGTGCGCGGCGATGCCACCGTGCAGCAGGTCGATGCGCGGGTTCGCGCGGCGACCGAAGCGGACTGGTATACCGAGTACCTGGATGCGATCATCGCCGTGCGTGTCGTGAATGGAGTGGACGAGGCCATCGCGCATATCGCCCGCTACGGTTCGGCGCACACCGATTCGATCGTGACCGGTAATGCCGCGACGGCCGCCCGCTTCCTCGCGCGGGTGGACAGCGCCATCGTGCTGCACAACGCCTCGACGCAGTTCGCCGATGGCGGTGAATTTGGAATGGGGGCTGAAATCGGCATATCGACCGATCGCTTCCATGCCCGCGGGCCGGTGGGAGTCGAACAGCTGACCAGCTACAAGTACGTCGTACGCGGTACCGGTCAGGTGCGAGCGTAAATCTAGTGTTGGTGGGCCAGCAGACCGCGCAGGCCACCGATCAGCGATACCACCTCCGTGAAGCCACGCTCGTGCAGGGTTTGGGCTGACGCCAGGCTGCGGCGACCGGTGGCGCATACCAGCACGAAGCGTTCGTTCTTGGACAGACTGGTATCGTTGCGCAGCAGCTGCTGCATGGGCATGAGACGCACTGCGGTACCGGGCAACGCCTCCTCGGCCACTTCGTCCGGTTCGCGGATATCGATCACCGTGTAGCCCGCCGCCTGTGCCGCCTGCAGCGAATCAAATTCGATCTCCGGCGCGGCGCCGCGCAGTGTCGCCGCGGCCGGGATACGCGCGCAGCGGCCCGAGGCGCACACGCTCGCGCGGCGCGCCTTCATGCGTGAAATCTGCAGCGTCAGCAGGTCCATCACCAGCAATTCGTCCCCGAGTTGTCCAGGCAGTCCCAGCAGGATCTTCAACGCTTCGAGTGCCTGCAGGCTGCCGAACACACCGGGTACCGGTCCCAGCACCCCGGCCTCGGCGCAATTGCCGACCAGGCCATCGCGCGTGGCCTCCGGCCAGATGCAGCGCAGACAGGCGCCATGCGCATCCGGGCGGATCACCTGCAGCTGGCCCTCGTACTGGTAGATGCTGGATAGAATGGCCGGCTTGCGCGCGCTCACGCACGCATCGTTGATCAGGAACTTGGTGCTGAAGTTGTCGGTGCAATCAATGACGAGATCCCAGGCTGAAATCAGTTCGGGCGCATTGGCTGCGGTCAGCCGCAGGCCATACACCTGCACCTCCACATCGGGATTGAGCGCGCGCATTCGCGTCGCCGCCAGCTGCGCCTTGGGTTGGCCGACCGCATCGAAACTGTACAGCGGCTGGCGATGCAGGTTCGAGGCCTCCAGGCGATCACCGTCGATGATGCCGATGCGGCCGATCCCCGCGCCGGCCAGGTAACTGAGCACCGGCACGCCGAGTCCGCCGGCCCCCACGACCAGCACGCGCGCGGCGCGCAGCTTGGCCTGGCCTTCCGCGCCCACTTCCTTCAACGCCTGCTGGCGTGAGTAGTCGGCCCCCGAGCGGGCCGCGGCAGACTCGTCAGGTCCATGATTGTGATCGTGGCCCGCAGCCGGTGCATGATCGTGCGCGACCGCCGCGCAGCGCTCGCAGTTTACCCAGCCGGAGTCACCGTTGCGGTAGTGCTCCTTCTTCCAGATCGGGACGCGATGCTTGACCTCATCGATGATGTAGCGGCATGCCAAAAAGGCTTCCTGCCGGTGCTGCGCGCTCACCCCCACCCACACCGCCATCTCACCCAGCTGCAGGTCGCCGACGCGATGTACGCAAGCGGCGTGTTCGACGCCGAAGCGTTCCACGGCCTCAGCGATGATGCGCTCGCCTTCCGTGTTCGCCAGCAGCTCGAAGGCCTCGTATTCCAGATGCCGCACCTGCTGGCCTTCGTTGTGGTCGCGGACCCAGCCTTCAAACGAGACGTAGCCGCCGCATGCCGGATCGATGACCCGCTGGCGTTCGACGTCGGTGTCGATGGGTGTCTTGGCGAAGCTGAAGGCTGGCACGATGAATTGGCTGCGAAGGCTAGCCGCCGGCCACGGGTGGAATGAACACCACGGCGTCACCCTCCACCAACGGCTGGGACCAGTCGCTGAATTCGGCATTGATGGCAACGCGCAAGCTGTCGGCGCCGAGGGAGAAGGGGTGGCGTCGCTGCAGCTCGCTGTACAGGTCGCGTGGCGTGCGTGCCGCCGTCGCGACGGTCTCTTCGCTGCGCCCCGCCTGCTCACGCAAGATGGCGTAGTACTGTACTTTGATCTGCATCGAATCCGTTCCTTGCGCCGCGAGGAGGGAGCCGCTGGCCGCGGAGTACTCTTCGGGCGTATTGATATTGTCCAGTGCGCGTGGATCTGGCTGGTCCAGTATCAGGGCATCCGCACCCGATTGAATCAGGAATTTGCGTGGACAGGACTTGCCGGCGTTGATGCGCTCCAGGATCACGGCGGCACTGCGCGGCTCATAGATGGCGCACAGGGGTTCCGGCAGGCCGTCATGGCTGGACCTGTACGCGGTTGCGATGCGCGCCGGGTCCCGATGTCTGATCAGGTGCGTGAGGGTGTCTGAGTCAACGTACGGCAGGTCGCAGCCCAGCACCAGCCAGGCCGCGGCAGGCGCAAGGGCCTGGGCGGCAGCAATGCCGGCAATCGGACCCAGACCTTCATGCGTATCCACCACCTGCGGGTAGTGCGCACGCGCCGGGTCAGAGCGCTGCTCGGGTCGCACCGACACAAAGGCGCGTTCCACGCCGGAATCGAGCAATTCCATGGCGCGGTCGAGCTGATTTCGGCCCTGGTAGCGCAGGGTGGCCTTGTCGCGCCGCATGCGCGTGCTGCGGCCACCAGCCAGTAACAGGCCATAGAGGGGAGGAGCCATAGGTGGATTTTACGACCGGGAGGGCCGCCGGGTCGAACCGCGGCTGAAATCGTATTTTCCGCCGGTTTTGGCCAGCAGCCGGATACCGGTGATCTGAATATCGTGCGACAGCGCCTTGCACATGTCATAGACCGTCAAGGCGGCAACGGTGGCGCCGGTCAAGGCCTCCATTTCGACCCCCGTGCGGCCCTGAACCGAGGCGGTACAGAGGATGCGAATGCCACCGGCGGCCGGCCCCACCTCCAGTTTGCAGTTATCCAGACTCAGGGGATGGCAGAACGGAATCAGCTCCGAGGTGCGTTTGGCAGCCATGACGCCGGCGATGATCGCGGTATCGAAGATCGGACCCTTCTTGGTGCGATGGCCGCTCTTGCGCAGCGCCAGCAGCACGGCGCGCGGCAGCCGGATGCGTGCTTCGGCACTCGCAACCCGCCGCGTGATTTCCTTGTCGCCGACATCGACCATGGTCGGTTGATTGCGCGCCGTCAGATGTGTGAGTCCCGATGCCATGTTCAACCGCCGATGTAGTACATCTCGACCTTGGTGTGATCGCCACTGGTTTCGCGCAGGTTCGCGCGCAACTCGCTGTAGCGGTCCTCCCGACCGGACCACACCTGACGGATAAGCTGCGCCAGCTCATCGTCCGTGGCGCCGGCCCGCAGCGGATCGCGCAAGGTGATGCCGTGTGCTGCGAACAGGCACGTGTACAGGGCTCCATCGGAGGACAGACGCGCGCGCGAGCAGTCGCCGCAGAACGCATGGGTCACCGAGGAAATGAAGCCCACCTCGCCGGCGCCGTCCTTGAAACCATAGCGGCGCGCGACTTCGCCGCGGTAATTCTGTTCCAGCGCAGCGATGGGCCAGCGCGCATTGATGAGACCGGCGAGCTCCTTGGAGGGCACGACGCGCTGTGCTTCCCAGTGATTGCGGTTCCCCACATCCATATATTCAATAAAACGTACGATTACGCCGCTGCCGCGAAAGCGCTCGACCAGGTCGAGCACGGTATGATCGTTGACGCCGCGCTGAATCACGGCGTTGACTTTGATGGGGGTAAGATCAGCGCGCCTGGCGGCCTCGATCCCGGCCAGAACCTCGTTGACGCCGCCGAAGCCGCCGCTCATGCGGGCGAAGACCTCAGGGTCAAGGCTGTCCAGACTGACCGTGATGCGGTTGAGTCCCGCGGCTTTCAGTTCCGCCGCATGACGCTCGAGCAGAATGCCGTTGGTGGTCAGGGCGACTTCCTCGATGCCGGCGATGCTCGTCAGATCGCCGATGAGGTCGGCTAGATTCGCGCGCAGCAACGGCTCGCCGCCGGTGAGGCGGATCTTGCGCACGCCTTGGGCGACGAACAGGCGCGCCAGCCGCAGGATTTCCTCGAACGATAGACGCTGCGAGGACTTCAGAAAGCGGTAGCTTTCATGGAACTGCTCGCGCGGCATGCAGTAGGGGCAACGGAAGTTGCAGCGGTCCATGACCGATATGCGCAAGTCCCGCAGCGGGCGATCCAACCGGTCACGCGGGCGCGGGGCATTGAGCGGGACGATGACTTCTTTGCCTGCCATGCCGCCATTATTTGGGCGTCATGGGCCGATTACCAGCGGAACAGGCGCGTCACGAAGCCTTTCGGGTAGGTGTTCGGTCCGGCCGGGAGCTCCACAAAGCCGTCGGTGCCGGCCAGCGAGGTGAAATCGCCCGAGCCATTGGTGAGGCGCGGCAGCGCCCAATCCCGCCCCCAATCGTCGACTTCGGTGCGTACTGGCACGAATTGCATGAATCCTGAGGTCACCGTCACGGGCGCCGCCAGGGGGATCTTGCGTACCGTGGGGTTCGTTTCACCCATGGCCGCGAGCAACGCTGGTATGACATAGCGGCTCAGGCACACCAGCGTCGACAGCGGGTTGCCGGGCAGCGCGAAGACCGCGGGTCCGGAAGTCGCGACCCCAAACCACAGGGGCTTGCCGGGACGCTGCGCGACCTTGTGAAACACCATGCGCACGCCCAGCTCGGTCAGCAGGCCCGGCACCAGGTCGAAGCGCCCCATGGACACGCCACCGCTGAGAATAAGCACATCGTGCGTGTCCAGGTGCTGCTTCAGACGGGCGCGCATTTCGGCGGGCTCGTCGTGCACATGGTCATCCGCCACGCGTTGGAAGCCGTGGCGGCGCAGGGCGGCAATGACGCCATACACATTGGAGCGGCGGATCTGGTGCGGCAGCACCGACTCGCCGGGTTCGATGAGCTCATTGCCGGTCGACACCACGGCCAGCATGGGCTGCGCACTCACGCGCACCCGCGCCATGCCCGCACTGGCCGCGATCGCAACTTCCGGCGGGCTCAAACGCGTGCCCGCCTCCAGCAGCAAGGCGCCCTGGCGCGAATCCGTGCCGCGGCGGTGGACATGGTTCCAAGCCTCGACGTTTACCCCATCTTTGAGGCGGGCAACGCCGGAGGCGATTGCGATCTCCTCCACCGGGACCACGGTATCGCAGCCGCGAGGCAGGGTTGCCCCCGTCATGGCCTCAATGCAGCCACCGCGCTGCCCCAGTGTGAGCTGGGCGTCGCCCGCCGCCTGAATCGCCTCGATGGCGAAACTGCGCTGGCCGGCGTGCACCGCCGAACTGTGCAGCGCGATGCCGTCCATGGCTACACGGTCAAAGGGTGGCTGATCGCGCTCGCCATAGATGTTCTCGCGCAGGACGGCGCCGGAACATTGCACCAAAGGCAGCGATTCGATCGGCAGACAACGCAGATTCTCGCTGATCAGTCGATCCGCCTGCGCCGGGACGATAAGTCCCGGCGCGGTCGAGTCACTCTGCCCGGGTGCCTGTGTGTTCACTGCTGGCGCGCGGGCTTGTAGCGGTGCGGCCGGTCAGCTCTTGTGTGCGGCGTTGTAGGCCTTGACCTGATCGTTGAAACGACCGGTCACTGCCGAGGCTTCATCGACGGCGGCGTCATTCTTCTGCGCCAGCACCTTGTCGAGATCGTCCTTTTGATCTTTCCTCTTCTTCTGCGCGGCATCGTCGCCTGCCGGGCCGGCATCAATCTTGGCTACCGCGGCGTCGCGCTCCGACTTCAGGCAGTCCGTGTACTGCTTAATCATGTCGTTGTAAGCGCGCATGCTCTTCATGCCGGAAATCATCTCCTCTTTGGTGGCCTTGGTGCCATCCGGAATCTTGTCCGGTGCTTTCGGGTAGCTACAGGCGGCCGACGCCTGAGTTGCGACGACCAAGGCAGCAATCGCCAGCGAGGAGGCCAGCACGGTGGAACGGAACTTCATTGGGAACCCCCCTAACAATGTAAGAATTTGTCGCCCCTGAGCACCCTGTGCCCGGGTGCCCATATTAAGCGATTTCAGCACGGACCCGGGCGTCGATGTCCGGACCGCAGCCCAGGCCGAGTCCATGGCACCTTGCTGCCACCCCGGGCGATGGCCGCCGCCGGTCACCATGGCGGGGATCAGCCCTTCAAAACCCTGGCCCGCCCCATCTGCAGACCGATCCCAATCCGGTTTGGAATTCGGTAGCCTATACGAGCTCCGGCATTCGTCCGGACCGTAAGCGCCCGTAGCTCAGTTGGATAGAGCATCAGGCTTCGAACCTGAGGGTCGGGAGTTCGAATCTCTCCGGGCGCGCCATTTGGGAAAAGCACTTGATCGGGAACGCGGGTGGTCGCACCCCCCAGTCCAGACTGTGACGTGATGCCGGACAGAGCGGCGACATGCAGGTGATATGGGTTTTCCCATGTCACGGAACATTCTGTTAGTTGGCGATGACGCGCGGCGGCTGCAGGACTCGCCTCTATTGCCATCCGCCCAGCAGTGGCTCGTCACCGTGGCCGCCAGCGGCCCGCAGGCGCTGCTGGAACTGGAACGTCGGCCGCAGGATGTGGTGATCGCCGATGTGGAAGTCTGCGCCGCAGAGGCGGCGCCCTTGCTGTGTGCCATCAGCGAGCGCTGGCCGAGTACTTCACGGATCGCACTTTGCGGCAGCCTCGAATGCTCCAGTAGGGCATACCAGGTACCATTTCCCGCGGCGCATCAATACGTCTTCCGCGAATCCGCGGTGAGTGAGTTCCACGAGGCAATCGAACGCTGCCTGCGGCTGCAGGATCTGCTGTCCCAACCCGGACTGCGCGCGGTCATCGGCAGTGTCCATCGGTTGCCACCGCGGCCGCGGACGTTTGCACGGCTGCAGGTGATGATGAGCCACAAGAACGTCACGCCAAAGAAAATATGCGCGGTTATCGAGGCCGACGCGGCAATCACCGCGAAGCTGCTGCAGCTGGCCAACTGTGCCATGTTTCATGAACGGGAGCGCATCAAGAGCATCGAACAGGCGCTCGTTCGCCTCGGCTTCCTCGGGGTTCGCAATCTGGTGATGTGCGCGGAGGTGCTGGCCGGTTGGCACGGCACGGCCCGCAGCGACCTCGATCTGGATGCCATGCAGGCACACGTGCAGCGCGTGGCGCGCGTCACGGCGGCGCTGACGGCCGGCAGCGTGTGCCGCGACGAGGCAGTGCTGGCGGCATTTCTGCACGACATCGGCTATTGGGTGCTCGTTCAGGAGCGGCCGGCACAACTTGACCAGGCCGCAGCGTTGGCCGTGGCCAGAGACATTCCGATGCAGGAGGCGGAAAGATGCGTATTGGGCACATCCCACGCCGAGATCGGAGCTTACCTGCTCGGACTGTGGGGTATGCCCAATACCCTGGTGGAGGCGATTGCGCACCACCATACCCCCGAACTGGTTGGCGTCACGCGCTTCAACACATTGTCCGCACTGGTGGCGGCACTGGCGCTCTCGGGTACTGACGACAGTGATGCCTTCAGCACTCCGCCACGTCGCAACGGCGTCGTTGGCCAGGAATTCTTCGAGCGGCTCGAGGGCATTCCATTTGACTGGGTCGATGCCGAGAAGCTCGCGATGACCTGCCTGGCCGAACAGGATCGGTAGCGCGCCCTTGCCGCGGCGCCGCTGTCAGTTCGCCAGCCTGAAGCGGATCCGGAAGGGAAAACAGGAATTCACCGGCGCTCCGTCCTCCAGGCTCGGCCGATAATGTCCGGAGCCTGCCCGGGCGAGATTCAGCACGCCCGCGTCAATTCGCCTGCTGCCGGAGCTTTGCGTGAGAGTCGGTTCGCCACTGAGTCGACCCTGCCTGTCGATGCACACCTGAACGGTGGCCGCGCCGGTCTCCGCCATGCGTCGCGAAGCTGCAGGGTAGTAGTCATCGGTGTTCGGAAAATCCTTGCCCGGCCCGCCGACTGTTCGTTGCACCGCCCGGGGTGGCGCGGTTTGGCCGCCGCCATCGGGCGCGTTGGGCCGGCCCAACGGTGGCGCTGCGGTTTCTGCTGCGAAATTGAACTTCGAAGCTGCGGGGACCCCCGGGTCAGCCGTGATTCTCGTCAGCTTGAAAGTCGTGGGCAGCGGCGCGGGCACGGGACGCTGAATCTCGGGCTGCTCATCCACGGTCGCGCGCATGAAGGTCGGAATCGACGCCACGACGTGCTGTGCGAGTCCGGTGGTAAACGCATAAATGATCAGAACGTGCACCGCTGCGATCGCGATGAATACCACAGTGCGTCGCGAGAGCAGCGGCAGGTCATAGCGGTGTTCGCCCCACAGCGGCTTGTGTGCGGCCGACGTACCCGCGGCTGCTGCAAGCTGGGGCACGCGAAAGTCGCGCGTGAT
The DNA here is from genome assembly GCA_036267975.1 of Steroidobacteraceae bacterium. Taxonomy (GTDB): domain Bacteria; phylum Pseudomonadota; class Gammaproteobacteria; order Steroidobacterales; family Steroidobacteraceae; genus DAIDKA01. The sequence continues at coordinate 31,796 of DATAVA010000055.1, forward strand.
GACCGCGGTGGCCCAGCAGCAGCCCAGTGCCAGGCGCAGACGTGCTAGCGGCGCCGCTCGCGAGCCCAGGTCTGCCAGCCATTCTTCTGCCAGACGTTGCGACAGCGCCGCCGGTGCGCGCTGTGCCGCACGCACGATGAGTCGCTGCGCCAGATCGGTCTTGTCGTTGCGCGTATTCATGCGGTAACTCCTTGACCAAAACTTGCGAATACCTCACTCGCCCGGGCAAGGCCACCTGCCGTAAGCCGATATAGCCGGCGGCGTGGTCGCCCGACGTGGGCCGGATCCACCGCCTCCCAGCGGCTGACAAACCATCCAGCCGATTCCAGGCGCAGCAGGATCGGGTACAAAGTGCCCGAGGCGAGCTGGCCACGCTTCTGCACATCAGCGCCGGCAAGCTCGTCCGTCGGATTTTCGAGGAACGCCTCCAGAACCCGCAGCGTCTGCAGAGACATCCGGACCGCCTTGTCTTTCTTACCCATAATCGTAAGTCTACATAGCTATATTAACGGACGCAAGGGCGATATTGGGAACTTGACTTATCAACGAGGCAACCGCCGGATAATAGAGTGTGATGCGGTTCCGCACCGGGGAGTCATCCGATCCCATCCCCGAGCGTTCTGTCAGGCAAGTACCGAAAAGACATAAGGATGAATGTCGTTGAACCTTCGAGCACTGGGCCGGCTTGGCTGTCTGATGATCCTGATCTGTGCACCTTGCGCGCACGACTGCCGGGCGGACCCGGTGGCGGTCGTGCAGCTGCTGCGTGTCAGCGGCTGCGGGGGGCTGCTGCCAGCCGTTGAGCCGCTGCAAATCAATCGGCAGCTGGATCGGGCGGCTGCGTTGTGGGCCTCGGGCGGCTCGCCGCTGACGGCGGCCGGACAAACCGGCTATCAGGCGGCCCAGGCCGCGGGGCTGCGCCTGCGCGGCTCTGACGATGCGGTACTGCGCGCGTTGCGCAAGACGCATTGCCGCGAGGTTGCCGATCAGTCATGGCGCGATATCGGTGTCTACCGCAATGGCGTTGAAACCTGGGTGCTGGTCGCCGCACGCGCACGCGCCGAATCGGTGCCGGTCATCGCGCGGACGTCCTTATCGGCGCCGCGCGTATTGCAGCTCGTCAATGAAGTGCGTGCCACCGGGACGCGCTGTGGTGAGAAGTCATACGGTCCGGCGGCGCCGCTGCAGGAGTCGCGCACTCTGGACGGCGTCGCGTACGAACACGTCGCGGATATGGCGCGCCACGATTACTTCGAACACGTCGATCTGAACGGGCATACTCCCGCCGAGCGCGTGCGTGCCAGCGGCTATCGCGAGAAACTCGTCGGCGAAAACATTGCCTATGGTCCAGCCTCAGCGGAAGAGGTGGTGGCCGGATGGCTGCACAGTACCGGGCACTGCGAGAACATCATGGACGCGCGCTTCGCCGAAATGGGGCTGGCGCTGGCGGCTGGACACGGTGCGCGACACGGCCTGTACTGGGACCAGGTCCTCACCGATCCGGTGAAGCAGCCATAGATCACAGCGAGTATTTCAGGCGCAGTTCACCGGCGCCCTGCGAGCCATGCGCGGGCCGTGGTTGATCGGTCGAATATCGAACCGCGGCATCCACGGTGAAGTGATCCAGTAACGGAAAGCTCGCACGCACTTCGCCGATGTCGATCGGTACGGCAGCGGAACTCACATAGCTGATGGTGCTGTAAACTTCAGCATCTGCAGGCGCTTGCGCATCGATGGTCGCGTGGTGATAGCTGAGCGTCCAGGTCACTGCATGCGGGCCCAGCCAGCTTGCCTGCAGCGTCGCCAGCTTCGAATCGGTGTCCAGACTGAAGCCGAGGGCCCGATCCCTGTAACGCATACCGCCCGGATACTTATAGTCGTTATAGGCGAAACCGTACTCGTAGCTGCCAAAATTGAATATATTGGTGGTCGGAATGGTGTCGGTGAACTCCGCGGTGATGCGTACGCGCGTTGCACCCACCGGCACCCAGCCGGTAAGCCCGAACAGATGGCTGGTTCCGGAGTGCCAGAACGGGTTCGAGTCCTCGTTCATCAGCTGCACATATGCAGACAGCGAAACTGCGCCCAGCTCGCGTGAATACTTGATGTCAAAATCGCCCTGATCGTTGGTTTTGCTGGGATGAGCGTTGTTGTTGCTGAGGTCGAAGTAATTGAGCGGATTGCAGGGGTGGCCATGCCCGCAGGATTCATCCATGCGCTCCACGCCGATATCAAGTCCCGGCGCGGGATTGAAGTTGAAACGCAATCCATCCACCAGCGTGTGCGTGGGAATCAGGTCGCCATCGAGCATGCCGACGAAGAACTCAGCCTGCCATGGGCCCATCCATGACAGCCACTTGGTCTTGAACGGGCTGCTGTCGATGCGTGAGATTCCGATCTGCGGAATGGGCCGTGAGTTGTTGGACAGGGACAGTGCCGAGATCCAGCCCGGCCCCCACCAGTGGGTCAGGTAGCCGGCGTAAATCGCGGTGCCGGCGACCTGCTTGGCGATATAGGTGCCATCCAGCAGCACGGTCTGGGTGTCGAGACGATCATGCGACTGCGCCCCGGCGGAGAGCTGGATGAAGGTGGTCTCGCCATTCCAGGACAGCGTGCCCTGGGTCTGTACATTCTGACGTCCCAGCGCATCGAATCCACGGACCACTTCGGGCGCATTGGTGGCATCGAAGTAGGCCGAGAAGCTTGAAGTGTCGGGCGTCATCTGGTCCGCGGCCTGGCGGCGGATGCGCTCGGCCGCGTCCACGACCCAGCTGGGCTGGCCGGCCAGTGCACCGTTCTCTGACAGATGCTCAAGAATGCGGCTCCACGGTACCGGCCACTGGGTGGTGAGATTGTCGATGACGCCGGCCATGGCCAGTGTTTCGATGTCGGAGCGCAGCTGGGCATCGCCGACCTCGGCCCAGGGTGCGGCCCATGCATGCGTCAGACCGAAGAACAGGCTGCCCCCTGCGAGGGCGCGCAGCACGGCCCGCGCGGTTTTACGTGTCAGAGTCATGTGGCGTTACTTTACCGTACAAAGTGCAGCAACACTCAAGCGTACCGGAACAGGGCCTTGAAGCCGTAGTCCATGTGCTGCTGGATGTGGCAGTGAAACAGCGAAAGCCCCGGCTGGTCGGCCGTGAAATCGACCGCCACGCGTCCGTACATGGGCACGATGACCGTGTCCTTGAGTATTCCGCTGGTGGGTTTGCCGTTGACATTGACCAGCTCGAAGAGGTGGCGATGCAGATGCATGGGGTGCGCATCGTCGGTGCGATTGCGGAACAGCAGCCGGTAGCGTCGTCCCTGCTGCAGGACGAACTCGCGATCGTGCGGATACGGCTTGCCGTTGATCGTGAACAGATTGAAGGGGCGAGCGCCGCCGGGGATCTTTTCGAACACCATCTCGATGGTCTGGTCGGGCGCCTTGGCGCTGGCCGTGCCGCCGAACACGGTGTAATCCCAGAAGATTCCCGGTTGCGGGACCCACTGTGGCGGCCGGTGCTGGCCCGCGTATTCGATGACGACGCCCAGGCCGCTCTGGCGGGTCGCGTCGTCGGTGGCGCCCAGTATCCACACGCCCGGCTGATTCATTTCCACGACCGCATCGATACGTTCGCCGGGCCCCAGGGTGAGTACTTTGACCGACTTGGGATTCGGAACCGGGTTGCCATCCAGGGCCAACACATTGAACTGATGGCCGGGCAGGGCGACGGTGCGGTTCTCCACGGCACTGGCGTTGAGCAGATGCATCAGGACGCGGCTACCCGGCCGCACGCGGATCGGCTCTCCGGCCCGTAGTGCCTTGTCGTTGATCGAATAAATCTGACTCATGACTTCAAGCCCATTCGGACGGGTGTCCAGCTTTGCGGGCTTTTCCGGTTGCGGTCCCGGCGCGTCCTGGTCGTCCATGTCCACGAACTGATCGGTATAGAAATGCTCCCAGTCGCGCAGCGCGAGAAACACTTCCTGGTCATAGGCTCCCGGATCGTGGCCTGAATCAATGACGACAAATCCGTATTGGCCGGTATAGGCACCGCGATGCAGGTCACCCATCGCCATGGCGTGGGAGTGGTACCAGCGGGTGCCGGCCGGGCGCGGTGTAAAGCGGTACCGGCGGCGGGTACCCGGCGGAATGACGGGTGTGCCTTCCTCTTCTGCTCCGTCGAGTTGCGATGGCAGGAACATACCGTGCCAATGAACCAGTTCGGGGGCATCGGAATCATTAATGACGTCGACCGTTACCGGCTTGCCCTCGCGCATCCGCAGTACCGGCCCGGGGGAGGTGCCGTTGTAGCCCACGGTGCTGATGAAATGACTGGGTGCGATCTCCACGGCCACGGCCGCGATCCGCAGCGTGAAATCAGCGGGCGCCGCGTGCGGGCCGGGGTCGGAGGCACCCATGTCCATGGCGGCCGCGCCGCCGGCCTGCGCCCACAGGTCGCCGGCGCCGGCCTGGCCCATTGTCGCTGCAGCCAGTGTTACGAAGTCGCGGCGTTTCATGTGCGGTGCAAGGCGGTTGTCAGGTCAAAAATGGTGGCATGTCATGACCGCGCCGACAAGCGGCTTGTGACCGATGGGCGCAGTGCGAAGCGCACCGCTGTCGGGGCCAAGTCGCTACACTGGTGGCGCAGGCTCACAGCGAGGGCGGCGATCATGCGGATTCGAGAATCATGGCGGCCAATTGTGCTCCTCACAACCGTGTTGTGTGGCTGCCTGTGGGTGGCTTACGCCCGCTCGCAGCAGGATCTGGAGGCCGGTGGCGATGCCGGCGAGAAGGCGGAATTCTACTGGTCGCGCCTGCGCTACACCTCCGCCAATGATTACGGCGGGGGCGGTGGCCGTGGCTTCGGCTATGGGTACAGTTTCTCCGGCTGGTCGCGCGATTACCCGAAGGCCGATCGGCAGTTTCTCGAAGCCCTGAAACGGCTCACCCGCATTCAGATGCGCTCCTATGAGCAGGTGGTCGATCTCGACAGCGATGATATCTTCAACTACCCGTGGGTATATGCAGTACAGGTTGCCAACTGGACCTTTACTGATGCAGAAGCCAAACGCCTGCGCGAGTACCTGTTGAAGGGTGGCTTCCTGATGGTGGATGACTTCCACGGCACCGATGACTGGGAAAGATTCATGGCCGGCATGCGCCAGGTCCTGCCGGATCGCCCGGTTGAGGATCTCGCCGACGGCGATGAAATTTTTCACGTGCTGTATGACCTGTCCGATCGCATGCAGATCCCCGGCGAGCAGTATGTGAATACCGGTCGCACCTACGAAAAGGATGGCTACGTGCCCAAGTGGCGCGCCATCCGCGATGACAAGGGCCGCATCATGGTCGTGATCTGCCACAACATGCATCTGGGAGATGCCTGGGAATGGGCTGACATCGCGGAATATCCGGAAGCCTTCTCCTCGATGGCCTTTCGCGTCGGCATCAACTACATCGTCTACGGCATGACGCATTGACGTCGATGTTTGAATGGCTGTTCAAATATCCGCTGACGGTATTCCTGCACGGCCAGCTGCTGCTGCGCAGTGCGTGGCCGCGCTGGTTGCTGGTGCTGGGTGTGATCGTCATCGGGCTGCTGCTGGCCTGGGCGCTGCGCGGGCGTCGGGCCGCGGATAGCCATCTGACGGGGCGCTGGCGCTTGCCGATGATCTGGCTCGTGCAATGGAGCATGGCATCACTGGTCATGCTGCTGTTATGGCGGCCGGCCGTTGCGGTCAGCGAGCTGGTGCCGCAGGCCAACGTCATCGCGGTCCTGGTCGATGACTCCCGCAGCATGGGCATCGCCGAGGACGGGACCACGCGCTTGCAGCAGGCGTCGCAGGCGCTGCACGGCAGCTGGCTGGCGCGCCTCGGGCGTACCTTTCAGACCCGCCTGTACCGGTTTGATTCGGGCCTGGTGCGAATGAGCGAACCGGCGCCGGTGCTGACGGCCAGCGGGCCGGCGACGCACATCAATGCAGTCCTGAATCAATTCGCCAGCGATACGGCCAGTGTACCGCTGGGCGCCGTGATACTGCTGTCGGACGGTGGTGACAACAGCGGGCGCATCGACCGGAACACCATCGAAGTCCTGCGTCAGCGCCGCATCCCGGTGCACACCGTCGGGTTTGGTTCGACACGGGTTCCGCAGGATGTCGAAATCGAAAGCGCTGCGCTGACTGCGCGGGCCCTGGCGCACTCGCGAGTCACGGCCGTCGTCGAGGTGATGCAGTCCGGATTCGCCAACCGCCACGTCAGTGTGAGCGTCAGGGACGCCGAAAAGTTACTGGCCACCCGCGAGCTGGTGCTGGGTGGTGATGGGGCGACCGTGCGCACTGATTTGACGTTTGATCTGCCCGATGCGGGACCGCGCGTGCTGCGCTTCCAGGTGACGCCACTGCCGGGTGAAGCCAATACGCGCAACAATGAGCTGAGCCGCCTGGTCAATGTCGAGGCGGGGCCGCGGCGGATTCTCTATGTGGAGGGCGAGCCGCGTTGGGAATACAAGTTCATCCGGCGCGCCGAAGAGGACGATACGGCAGTGCAGCTGGTGTCCATGCTGCGTACCACCGAGAACAAGATCTACCGCCAGGGGGTCAAGGATGCGCTGGAGCTGGCGCAGGGTTTCCCGACCAAACCCGAGGACCTGTTTGGATATGATGGCTTGGTGATCGGTTCGGTGGATGCCGGATACTTTACGGCCGCGCAACAGACGCTGATGCGCGAATTCGTGGATCGGCGCGGTGGTGGACTGCTGCTGCTGGGCGGGCGGCAATCGCTCGCGGATGGGGTGTGGGGCGGCTCACAGCTGAATGATCTGCTGCCGGTGACGCTGCCGCTGAGCACCGGCACCTTTCATCGGGAACCTGCGACCGTGAGTTTGACGGGCCTCGGCGCGGACAGCGCGATCACGCGCCTGGTCGACGATCGCGCGGCAAATATCGCGCTTTGGGCCAAGCTGCCTTATCTGATGGATTTCCAGGATCCCGGACGGAGCAAGCCGGGTGCCTCGGAGCTGGCACAGATGCATGTGGGCGGCCGCACCATGCCGTTGCTGGTGACGGAGAACTATGGACGCGGCCGCACTGCGGTGCTGGCCACCGGGGGTACGTGGCGCTGGCAGATGAGCCTGCCGCTTGGCGATCCGACGCACTCGGTGTTCTGGCATCAGCTGCTGCACTGGCTGGTATCGGACACGCGCGGTCAGCTCAGCGCGCAGGTGTCCAGCGGCATTCTGCAGGATGATGGCCAGGTGCAATTGCAGGCCGACGTGCGCGATCGCAATTACCTGCCGGCCGCCGACGCCATCGTCAATGCCCACCTGATCGGACCGGATCGCCTGCAGGCGGATGTGTCCCTGCGCGCCGTGCCCGGCATTCCGGGCCGGTACCAGGCTGACTGGACTGCTCCGGCGGTCGGCCTGTACGTGGCGGATATATCGGCAAATCAAGGCGCACTCAGCGCCGGTCGTGACACCATCGCCTTCCAGCGCCAGGACGGAGTGGCCGAGAATTTCCACACCGGGCAGAACGTCACCCTGCTGAAGTCGCTGGCTGCCGATACCGGAGGACGCTACTGGACACCGGGGGATCTGGACGGTTTGGCCCGGGCCATCCCGTTTTCAAATGCCGGAGTCTCGGTGCAGAAGTTCCAGGATCTGTGGAACATGCCTGCCGTGTTCTTGCTGCTGATCATGCTGCCCATCACCGAATGGCTGCTGCGGCGCCGTTGGGGTGTGGTATGACCCGCACCGGATATTGGGTGGCATGCTGCGCGGCGCTGGCCGCCCTGCTCAGCGCGGCGCTTGCGCACGCCGATATCTATTACGTGAATGTCGCCGGCCTGGGCGGTGAGCCGGACTACGAACAGCATTTCGTCGCGCTCGCGGCGGACCTGGATCGCATCACTCGCGCGGGGGGTGCGACAGCGCATGTGGTCACACTGTCCGGTCCGCAGGCCACACGTGAGCATCTGCAGCAGGCCTTCGCCGATATTGCGGGGCAGGCCCGCGCCGATGATGTGCTGGTCGTCACGCTGGTGGGACATGGATCCTTCGACGGCACGCAGTACAAGTTCAACCTGCCCGGTCCGGATCTAGCGGCCGAGCAGCTCGCAACCTGGTGCGATCACATCGCCGCCACGCGACAGCTGGTCATCAACACCACCAGCGCCAGTGGTGGTTCGATCAAGGCGTTGCAGCGACACGACCGGGTCGTGATCGCCGCCACCAAGGCCGGCACCGAGAAGAATGCAACCGTGTTCGCGCGCTACTGGGTTGAGGCTCTGCAGGATCCCGGCGCCGACACCGACAAGAATCAGATCATCACCGGCCTGGAGGCTTTCCAGTACGCCACGCGCAAGACCGCGGCCTTCTATGAAACCGAAAAGCGTCTGGCCACCGAGCATGCCGTCTTCGAGGAAGGCGGCAAGACCGCGCCGGTGCGCGATGCGGCCGCTGACGGCGAGGCAGGGCGCATGCTCGCATCCTTTGCCATGGTGCGCTTAGGGGGCAGCTCGCAGGTGGCGAATGACCCGGCGAAGCTTGCACTGCTCAAGCAGAAGGAGCAGCTGGAGCAGAAGATCGACCTGCTGAAGTATCAGCGCGCCGCGATGTCGCCGGAGGAGTACCGCCGTCTCCTGAGTCAGGCACTGGTCGCGCTGGCGAAAGTGCAGCAGGAGCTGGACAAGTGAGTCGCAGGTACGGTGCGAGTGTCGCGCTGCGTGCCGCGGTCGTGGCCGGCATGGTGCTCGCCGCAACATCCGTTGCGCGCGCCGCCGCGCCACCGGCCGAAGTACGCGCGTGCCTGCAGCAGCGTCTGCACGGGCAGGAGTCGGCAGCACAGAAGTGTTTCCAAGGTCTCGCGCGCGCCGCTGCGCCCTATCTGCGGGCGGAAGGCGCCTGGGGGCTGGCGGACTACGATACCGCCAACAGCGAGTTCCGCGCGGCCGTCACCCAGGCGGACGGCAATGCGCTGTACCGCACCCGCTGGGGCGAACTGCTGCATGAACGATTCAACAACGTCGATGCGGTAGGGCTGTTCAACGAAGCTTTGCAGCGCGATCCAAAGGACGCGCAAGCCATGCTGGGCCTCGCGCGAGTCAGTGCGGATGGCTTCGATAATCTCGCCGCGAGCTGGGCTGGCAAGGCACTCGTGGCCGATCCGCAGCTGGCCGCGGCGCACGAGCTGCTCGCCAGTCTCGCGCTGGAGGACAACCATCCGGAACTTGCTGCCCAGGAGGCCGACGCGGCCCTCGCACTTGATCCGCAGTCATTGGATGCCCTCGCGATTCATGCAGTCATCGAAATCCTCGCCGATCGTTCACCGGATCAGTGGTGGGGCCGCCTGCACGCCATTAACCCGGTCTATGGGCAGGGTTATGCCATTGCCGCGGAACAACTGATACTCAATCGCCGCTACGACGACGGTGTCGCGCTGTATCGCAAGGCGCTGGAAGTGTCACCGAAACTATGGTCTGCGCGCTCGCAGCTGGGCATCAACCTGATGCGCCTGGGACAGGCTGACGAGGCTCGCGAACAGCTGACGCAGTGCTATCAGAACGGCTACCGCAACGATGCGACCGTCAACAGCCTGCGGCTGCTGGACACGCTCAAGGACTTCGCGACCTTCACTGATGCCACCACCATCCTGAAATTGAGCCGCAAGGAATCGGACCTGCTCTATCCCTATTTTCATGATGTGCTGACGCAGGCCATCAACGACTACCAGGCCAAGTATCACATCAAGCTCGATGGTCCGGTACAAGTCGAGGTGTATCCGGATCACGAAGACTTTGCCGTGCGCACCCTCGGCATGCCGGGGCTCGGCGCGCTGGGCGTGACCTTCGGTCAGGTCGTGGCCATGGACAGCCCGTCGGGACGCAAGCCCGGCGAGTTTCACTGGGCCAGCACCCTGCGCCATGAGATGAGCCACGTGTTCATCCTCAAGGCCACGCACCATCGCGTGCCGCGCTGGTTTACGGAAGGACTGGCAGTACACGAGGAGACCGAGGCATCACCCGAATGGGGCGATTCCATTACGCCGGAAATCATCGTCGCGCTGCGCGATCACAAGCTGCTGCCGGTGGCTGACCTGGATCGCGGTTTCATTCATCCGGAATATGACACCCAGGTGCTGGTGTCGTACTTTGAAGCGGGGCGCATGTGCGATTACATACAGGATCACTGGGGTCAGCAGAAGCTGCTGGACCTCGTGCAGCAGTTCGCGATTCCGCGCAGCACGCCCGATGCCATCAGGATGGTACTCGGCATGGAGCCCACGGCCTTCGATGCACAGTTCCAAGGGTGGCTGTATCAGGACACCGCGGCGCTGGTGGCGGGTTTTGATGCCTGGCACAAGCAGCTTGAGTCGCTGGTGGCGGCCGCCCGCGCCAAGCACTATGACGAAGTGCTCGCCCACGCGGATACCGTGATCGCCCTGTACCCGGATTACGTGTATGCGGGCAATGCCTACCAGCTGCTGGCCGAGGCGGCGCTGGCGCAGGACAAGACTGCCGTCGCGAGCAAGGCACTGATGGCGTACGTGCAGCACCGCGGGCGCGATCCGGCTTCCCTCGAACAGCTGGCAAAGCTGCAGCAGGATTCGGGCGATAAGCCGGCCGCGATCGCGACCCTGAAGAAGATCAATCTGATCGATCCGCTCTTCGATACCGAATCGCACCGTCATCTCGGCGATTTGCTGATGGACAGCCACGACTTCGGCGGCGCGCGGCGTGAGTTTGCCGCGGTGCTGGCGCTACATCCCATAGATAAGGCCCAGGCCAACTTCGATCTGGCGCGTGCCTGCCATGCCGCGGGCGATGCCGAGTGTGCGATGAACGCCGTACTGGCGTCCTTGGAAGTCGCTCCCGATTTCCGCCCTGCGCAAAAACTGCTGCTGGAACTTACTGGTCAATAACCGCAAAGAGAATACGCATGACGCAAACCGACATTTCGAGCCTGGATGCCACGGCGCTGGCGGCGCGCGTGGAGCGGTTCAGGGCGGTACGTGAAGAAATCCTGAGCCAGGTTGGCCGGGTGATCGTCGGCCAGGACGAAGTCCTGGATCAGATCCTGACGGCGTTGCTGGTCGGCGGACACTGTCTGATCACGGGCTTGCCGGGCACCGCCAAGACCCTCATGGTGCGCACCATTGCGCAAACCCTGGGGCTCGCGTTCAGTCGCATCCAGTTCACCCCCGACCTGATGCCGGCGGACATCACCGGCACGGACATCATCGAAGATGATCAAACGACGGGAAGGCGGCGCTGGACCTTTGCCCCGGGCCCCCTGTTCGGCAATGTCGTGCTGGCTGATGAGATCAACCGCACGCCACCCAAAACGCAATCGGCATTGCTGGAGGCCATGCAGGAACACTCCTGCACCGTGCGTGGCACCGTCCATCAGCTGCCCGCACCGTTCTTTGTGCTGGCGACCCAGAATCCGATCGAGCTGGAGGGAACCTATCCGCTGCCCGAAGCGCAGCTGGACCGTTTCCTGTTCAACACGGTGCTCGACTATCTGGGCCTGGAGCACGAACTGCAGGTCGTTGCGCGCACCACCAGTACGCAGGCGGCCACCGTGGCCGCGGTGACCTCCGCCGCCGAGCTGCTCGAGTTCCAGCAGCTCATCCGCATGGTGCCGGTCAGCGATGAAATCGCGCGCTACGTCGTGCGGGTGGTGCGCGCCACGCGTTTCAAGTCCGAAGAAGCTCCGGAGATCATCCGTCGCTACGTGAATTATGGCGCGAGTGTGCGCGCCGCGCAGTTCATCGTCCTGGCCGCCAAGGCGCGCGCCCTTGCCCGCGGTCGCTACCATGTCGATTTCGACGATGTCGATGCGTACGTGCTGCCGGTATTGCGCCATCGCATCCTGCTGAACTTTCACGCGCAGTCCGATCGAGTCGAAGCCGACGAGATCCTGCGCCAGATGCTGGCGCAGGCACCGCGCGGCTAGAGGAATCCTGTGCAGAATCTGCTCGATCCGGCCGTCCTCAATGCCATCTCCGGGCTGGACCTGGTGGCCGCCACCGTGGTCGATGGATTCGTGGCCGGACTGCATCGTTCCGCTGACTTTGGCTTCAGCCAGGAATTCGCCGAATACCGCGCCTACGCGCCGGGCGATGACCTGCGACATGTCGACTGGAATGTCTACGCCCGTTCGGATCGGACCTATATCAAGCTGTTCGACGGCGAGACGAACAGTCAGTTGATGCTGCTGGTCGATGCCAGCAGTTCCATGGGCTTTGCCTCGCACGCGGTCTCGAAGCTGGCGTACGTGCGCTTCATCGCTGCGGCACTGGCGTACCTGGCGACGCGTCGCCAGCGCGATGCGACCGGACTGGTCGTGTTCGGTGATACGGTGCGCGATTTCGTACCCCCGGCTTCGCGCCAGGGGCATCTGCAACGCGTGCTGGCGTCATTGATGCAGGCGCAGCCGCAGGCGAACACCTCCTATGCCGCACCCCTGACCCATCTGCAGGCCTTTCTGCGCCGGCGCGGCATGGTGATCGTGCTGTCGGATTTCTACGCGCCGCCCGCCGATATCGTCAAGGCCGTTACGCCGCTGCGCATCCATGGCAATGAAGTGGTGCTGTTCCAGGTGCTGGATCCGCAGGAACTGCGGCCGACGGTGGATGGCTCGTCCATGCTCATTGACCTGGAGACCGGAGCACAGCTTGAAGTGTCGGAAGACTATGTGCAGGGGCGCTACCGCGAGCGCATTGATGCGCACGTGGCGAACCTGCAGCGCGAGGCGCGCCGGGCTGGCATCGGCTATCACCTGTTGCAGACCGACCAGCCGCTCGATCAGGCGCTGCTGCAGTATCTGCGGCTGCGCACGGGGCGGGACTGATGGGCTGGCTGGCACCGGGATTTTTGCTGGGCGCGCTGACCATCGCCGTGCCGGTGTGGCTGCACCTGCTCAAGCGCAGCGCAAGTCAGCCGCGCCAGTTCAGCTCGCTGATGCTGTTCGAGCCGCAGGTTCGCAGCACGACGCGCCGTCGCCGTATCGATCACTGGCTGCTGCTGCTGCTGCGGGTCGCGGTATTGCTGCTGGTGGCGGCGGCCTTCGCCGAACCCTATGTACGCGGCCATCTGCCGGGCACGGCGCCCGACAAGCTGCTGGTACTGGTGGTGGACGATTCCTTCAGCATGCAGGTCGGCACGCGCCTGGCAGATGCGCGTCGCGAAGCGCTGGCCATCGTCGCTGCGAAGCCGCTGAATACGCAGGCGCAGGTGGTGGCCCTGGGCGCGCGGGCAGCTGTTCTGACCGAGCAGGTACAGGATGCCGCGGTGCTCAGCGCGGCGCTGCGCGCCATCAAGCCAACGGATGCGCGCGGCAGCTTCGGCCTGCTGACGAGCATGGCGCGCACGCTTGCGGCTGGCACGCACATGCCCATCGAGATGCACCTGTTCAGCGACATGCAGGCGACCGGCCTGCCGCCGGATTTCAATGAGCTGCGCCTGCCGCACAACGTGACCCTGACGCTGCATGCGGTCGGTTCGATGTCGCCGAACTGGACGGTGGAGAGCGTCAGCGCGCCGCCGCAGGTGTGGGACCCGACCAAGACCCGCATCGTCGCGACCGTGGCTGGATTTGGCACGCCGGCCGCCACCCGTACGGTCACCTTGTTGATCAACGGCAAGTCGGCCGCAAGTCAGAGCATCAAGGTACCCGCGGCGGGACGCGCTTCGGTGGTGTTTGCCGGGCCGGATATTCCCTATGGACTGGTACGCGCGAGTGTCCAGATCGACGGCGCCGATGCGCTCAGCGCCGATGATCGCTATGACTTTGTGATCCAGCGCAGCGAGCGCGTGCATGGGCTGTTCGTGCACCAGGGCTCGGACAGCTCGACCGGCCTGTACTTCCGCTCGGCGCTCGAATCGGCCGCCGATGCGGCGGTGGTGTTGGATGAGGTCAGCCCGGAGCAGCTGCGCGGCCGCGACCTTGCGCCTTATGCGTTCATCGTTCTGTCCGATGTCGCGGGCCTGCCGCCGGCGGTCGAAGCGCGCGTGACGGCCTGGGTCAAGGCGGGCGGTCGCGCCTTGCTCAGCGCCGGCACCGCGGCGGCTCAGCAACGGCGGCTGCCGGTGTTTGATGCGCCGATCCTGGGCTCGCATGATTACACGCGCGACGACAGCCGCTTCACGTCCGTGGCGAGCGTGGACGACGCCTATGCGCCGGCGGGCACTCTGCCGGGCTGGCTGGGCATAAAAATCTTCTACGTCACCCGGGTGGATGCGCCCCAGGCGCAGGTCGCGCTGCGCCTGGCCGATCAGACGCCGTTGCTGCTCGAGAAGCGTCTCGGCAAGGGCCGCGTCCTGCTGTTTGCATCCGGGTTCGACCGTCTCACCACCGATCTGCCGCTGCACCCGCAGTTCGTCGCCTTCGTGGACCGGCTCGGGAGCTACCTGAGCGGTCGTACCAACCGCGTCAGCGCCCTGAGCGTCGGGGATTCGGTTGATCTGCGACCCGATCCGGCGGTGCGCGGCAGCGCCGACGTCCTGGCGCCGGATGGGACGCATCCGCTGGATCTGCGCGAGGCGGCCCGGGTACGCAGCTGGCCGCTGCCGGCGGCCGGCTTCTACGCCCTGACTCTGGCCGATTCACGGCATGACCTGGTGGCCGCCAATGTCTCGCGCCTGGAGTCGGATCTGACGCCGGCCAGTGCCGACAAGCTCAAGCTTTGGCAGGCCACCGGCGGCGGCCCAGGCGCGGCTGCCGCCACCATGCCCGCACCGTCCGGGGCGATCACGGCAGCACCGGCAGAATCCGTTCACAACCTGTGGTGGTACGCTATGTGTCTGCTGCTCGTGGCAGTGATCGCCGAATCCCTGCTGGCCAGCCGATATCTCAACACGCTGCGGGAATCCTCATGAAGCCGAGCGAGGAACTGCGGGAATACGTCAAGCGCCTGCACACGCGGCTGCGCCTCGGTGCGATCGCGCGCGGTGCAGCCATCGTGTGCGGCATTGCGCTGGGCGTGACCCCGCTGTTGGTGATTTTCGCCAATCAGTTCGCCTTCTCCGCCGCCAGTGTTCACGGCTCGCGCGCGGTGCTGCTGCTGGCATTGGCCGTTGGCGCGCTGGCGGGACTGGCCATACCGTTGTGGCGTCTGAACCGGCTGCGCGTGCTTCACCGGGCAGAGGCCGCCTTTCCGCAGTTTCAGGAGCGACTGCGCACCTTCGTGCAACGCGATGACAAGGAAGCGGGCACCGGGAATGGACCGGCCCGCGACGCCTTTGGTGAACTGCTGGCGGCAGACACGCTACGCGTGGCGGACAGCGCCCGGCCTGCATCGCTGGTGTCCACCACGCTGCTCGCCGGACTCGTGACCTGCGGCGTAGTGTGCGTAGGGCTGCTGGTCTGGTTGATCCGCTCAGGGCCAGGTTACATGGGCTACGGCGCGGCGCTGCTGTGGTCGGTGCCCCGCACCGGGCCTATCTACGAGTTGCATGTCGCGCCTGGTGACACGACCGTGCGCCGGCATTCGGATCTGCTCGTGACCGCCGGTCTCGTGGGCCTGACGCCGCAGGCCGTAAAGCTGCATGTGAGGATCGGCAATGCTGCCTGGCAGCAGGTGACGATGCAGCCACAGCCGCAATCCGGTGGCTTCCGCTACCTGCTGTCTGCGCTGCCGGACAAGGCCGAATACTACGTCGAGGCCGGACCGCTCGCATCGACACATTTCAATGTGCGCGTCGCCGACATCGCGCAGGTGCGACGCATCCAGGTGACCTATCACTACCCGGCGTGGACCCAGTTGCCGGATCGCACCGACGAACACGGGGGTGATCTGCGGGCGGTGCAGGGCACGCGTGCGGAGCTTTCGATTCAGACCGATCAGCCGTTGGTGCAAGGTGCGCTCGTGCTGGATGATGGTCATCAGTTGCCGCTGGTCGCCGGCACCGGCAACACCTACCGCGCAACCGTGCCACTGGAGAAGGACGGGGCTTATCACCTGACGACGCTGGACGTCGGGCGTGCCACCCGCATCACCGAGGACTATTTCATTGAGGCCAATGAACCGAATGCGCCGCAGGTGGCCATCGTCAAGCCGGGCGGTGACTATCGCGCCAGTCCGATCGAAGAGGTCAGCATCAACGCGCAGGCGGCCGATGACTTCGGGCTGCGCGAGTTCTCGCTGCATTACTCGGTAAACGGCGGCCCCGATCAGCGAATCAATCTGTTGCCGCACGCCGGAACACTGCAGGCGCGGGGTGGGGCAGTCATCAGTCTGGAGAACATGAAGCTGGTGCCGGGCGATCTGGTCAGTGTCTATGCCGAAGCCGCGGACGCGCGGGCCCAGTCGCGATCGCAGATGATTTTCGTGCAGGCGGACCCTTACGAGCGTGAGTTCTCGCAGTCCCAGCAGGCCGGCGGTGGCGGCGGCGGCGGCGGGGCCAATGACCAGATGGACATATCGCGCCGTGAGAAGGAGATCATCGCCGGCACCTTTGCGCAGGTGGATGGCCGCGCTGCGGCGGCGCGCCAGGCTGAGCAGGCGAAGTTTCTATCCGATGTCCAGACAACGCTGCGCGGTCAGGCGATGTCGCTGACCGGCCGCCTGCAGATGCGCGCGCTCACCGATGCCAATGAGCAGTTCAGTGGCTTTGAAAAAGAAATGACTGCGGCAGCCGAGGCCATGACCCCGGCCGCCACCAAGCTGGCGCAGTTGCAGTGGCGCGAGGCGCTACCCGATGAGCAGAAGGCCCTGCAGCATCTGCTGCGCGCCGAAGCCACATTCCGCCAGATCCAGGTTGCCTTCGGCAGCGCGGGCGGCGGTGGCGGTGGCGGCAGCATGGGACAGGATCTGGCAAGCCTGTCCGATCTGGAGCTGGATACCCAGAAGAATCAATACGAGACCGCGCAATCGGCTTCGCCCTCGCAGCAGCGTGATCAGCAAATTGACGATGCCCTGCGCAAGCTTGATGAACTGGCGCGCAAGGAGGAAGCGCTCGCGCAGGAACATCCGAATGCCGCCGACGCGGCGAGTGAACGCTGGCAGCAGGAAATGCTACGCCGACAGGCCGAAGAGTTGCAGCGCCAGCTCGAGCAGCTGGCCCGCAACGGTCAATCCGGCTCGCAATCGGGTGCACAGTCCGGTAAACCGGGCGAATCAGGTCAGTCGGGCCAATCCGGTCAGTCGGGGCAATCAGCACAGTCTGGAAAGTCCGGGAGCCAGGCTGGCCAGGCCGGTGGACGGGCGACGCGTGACAATGGCAGCAAGGGCCAGAGTGATGCCGATGCGGCCAACACTATTCGTCAGGCGATGAACCGACTGCGCGAGGCGCAGGAATCGATGCGCCGGGCCGTCGATCAGCGCGACACCGCGGGCGCGCGACGCGCTGCCGAGGGGCTGCGCGATGCAATGGCCGCATTGGGCGGGCTACAGCGCAATGATTCGGCCAATCAGGTCGATGAGCTGGGCAAAAAAGCAGAGCAACTGGCCAGTCGCGCCCGGCAGCAACAGGATCAGTTGAAGGACATGATTGCTCATCCGCTCGGATCGGGCCGCCCGGGTCGCCCGCAATCTGCGGACACCATGATCGATGCACGACAGCAGTTGGCGGATGACGTGGGTCGCCTGGAGCAGTCCTTGCGCGACGCAGAACGCGAAGCGCTCAAGGGCAATCGTGACGCGGCTGCCAAACTGCGTGATTCCTTGAGCAGCCTCGATGAGTCTGATGTTCAGACCCGCCTGCAGCGCAGCGCCGATCTCATGCGCCGTGGCTACAACCCCGCGGCTGATTCATCGGAAAGTGACATCCCCGATGCCTTGGCGCGCCTGGGTGACGCGGTGCGTCAGGCGGCGCGGGCGTCCGGGAACGGGGCGGCCACGGACGAGGCGCTCAGCGCCGTGCAACGGTTCCGCGCGCGGCTGGCGCAGATGGATAATGCCGGCCAGCGAGGCGCAGCCGGGAGCCAAGGAAAAGGCCAGAACCCGGGTGAGGGCCAAGGACAGGGCAACGGCCAGGGCGAGAATCAGGGCCAGGGCCAGGGCCAGGGACAGGGCCGCAATCAAGGTCAGGGTCTCAATGCCGGCAATGGCTCATTGCGCGGCGGCGAGGTTACCGGTGCGGGCGGCGGCACTGGCGGGTTCATTGATGGCGGCTGGAACACCGGCAATAACGCGCACGGGTCGCGCTCGGTTGCACCTCGCGACACCAGTGCGACGCCTGCGGACCGTGAAAAGAACTTCGATCAGGGTCTGGCGGACCTGCAGAGCGCGCGCCGCGCCGTGGGGGATGATCCGGCGGCCAAGCGCCAGGTCGATGAACTGATCCGCTCCATGCAGCAGCTGGATCCGCGCCGGTTTCCCGGAAACCCGCAGGAGGTGGATCAGTTGTTCGCGGAGGTCAGAAGCGGCGTGGACCGCCTGGAGCTGCAATTGGGTCATGATCCCGCCGACGACAATCGCGGTATCGTTCGCAACGCCGAGTCGTTACCCGTGCCGGAGGGTTATCAGGACGCGGTGGCCGAGTACTATCGCCGACTCAGCAAAGGCCAGTGATTGACGGCAAATCGCTGATCGTCGATCGTACGCGTACTGAATAATCACGGAGCCTGGCCGGGCGCCCTGAAGGGTCACCGGCATCATGATGCACTTTTACGCATTCAAGCTGCTTGCGCGCGCGGTGCTGTTGCCCCCCGCCGGTTTGTTGATCCTGACGGTACTCGGTGCTGTGCTGCTGGCACTGCGGCACCGGCGTACTGGCTGGAGCTGCCTGGTCACGGGCCTGACGGCACTGTGGCTGTTGTCGCTGCCGGTGGTTGCCGAAGAACTCACGCGTCTGACCGAGGTGTATCCCGCGTTTGATCCGGCAAGTCGGACGAATGCGCAGGCGATCGTCATTCTGGGCGGTGCAGTGGCGCGTTATCCGGCACCCGAGTATCCGGGTCGTCAGCCCGCGGCATCGTTGGACTTGCTGGAGCGGCTGGACTACGGTGCGTGGCTGTCGCGCAGTACGCATTTGCCGATATTGGTCACGGCTGACTACGGCAATGCATGGGCAATGGCCCTGGTGTTGACTCGCGATTTCCAGGTGCGAGCGCGTTGGGTGGAGTGGAAATCGCGTGACACGTTTGAGAATGCGCGTAATTCGGCGGCCATGTTGCGCACTGCCAATGTGCACTCGATCCTGCTGGTGACCAGCAGTCCTCACATGTTGCGCGCGACGCGGGAATTTCTCGCCACCGGATTGCAGGTCACGGCAGCACCGGTACATGTGTTGGTGCAGCGGCAATACGGAGCGTTGTCGTTTCTGCCCACGGCTGAGGCGATGACGGACTCGAATCGGGCCGTATATGAGCTGATCGGCGAACGCGTACGTGAACTCATGGCGGCACTGGATCTGCGACGCCAGCAACGCGCGTGACTTACCCGAACCGGAATCCGGAAATTCGCCAGCCCATCATTACATCGTTGAATGTTCGCACCCCGAGGTCAGTGCCGGCAGCGCCCGCGGCCACCATCAGTGGCAGCAGGTGCTCCTCGCGCGGATGCGCGTAGCGCGCGGCAGGCGCCTGCGACCAGTTCGCCAGCCCGCTATTGCGTGCCTGGACATCGTTCTGGCACACCGTCTGGCCCAGCCAGTCATCGAACAGCTGTGATCCGGGAATCAGCGCGTTATCCATGGAACGCACGCGCAGATTGTGAAAGCTCATGCCGCTGCCGATGATCAGCACTCCCTGATCGCGCAGGGGCGCCAGCGCGGCGCCGAGCTGCAGGTGCTCCGGCGCGGACAGGCCCTGCTTGAGGGACAGCTGCACGATGGGCATATCGGCGCCCGGGTAGACCAGGAGGAATGGCACGAACACGCCGTGATCCAGGCCGCGTACGCGTTCCTCGCTGCTGGCGATGCCGGCTGTGGTGAGCGCCGCCCGCACATCGCTCGCCAATTGCGGGTCTCCGGGCGCGGGGTACTTCAGCTGGTAGGTATGGTCGGGGAAGCCGTAATAGTCAAACAGCAGCGGCGGCTGCGATTGTACGTTCACCGCCACCGGGTCGGCCTCCCAGTGCCCTGAGATGACCAGCACCGCGCGGGGCGGGCGCGGCAGCGTTGCGGAAAGCTGCCGTAGCCACTCGGCAAGCTGCGTCCACGGATTCGGCGGCGGCCCTGGCCAGTCCATGAAGAAGCATGGCCCGCCGCCATGCGGGATGTAGAAAGTGGGAAGTCTTGAATTGGAGCTCATCGTAGCAGGAGCGTACCGCGCGAGTCGTCACAGCTGCATGATTTTCGTGCCGAACATCGTTCATGCAGGATTGCGCCCGCTAGACAATAATCACCGAGGTGTTTCATTCGCACCACGCCCTGCCGCAATTCAACCGCACGCGACCGCAGTGATACGGGATAATGCGCGGCTTCCGGTTTTCGTCTGGATGGAGGTCGTGGCGTGCGAGCGGCAGGGTGTGCAGCGTTGCTGTTGATTGGCTTGTCGCTGCTGCCGGCGCCGGGACTGCTCGCGGGAGTGCCGGAAATCCAGCAGTTGGTCACGCGGGCCGAGCACGAAGGCTATACGGATCCCGAAGCGCTGCATCGCGATGCGCAGGCGGCACTCGTGGCTCTGCGCAGCACCCCTGATCCGGATCTGGAGATCCGCACGCGCTTGCTTCTGTGTGACTACGACTCGGAGCGCGATCTGAGCGCGGCCGGGGATCAGGCCCAACGCGTGCTCGGCTTGTTGCCGCAGGCGCATGATCCGGGTCTGCGCGCCGGCCTGCTGGTGTGCCAGGGCGAGACGCGCGAAACCGTTGCCGACAATGGCCAGGCGTTGCGGCTGTTCACCCAGGCCGTGGCGGTCGCCACAGGCGCACACGATGACGAAAAGCTCGCCACTGCGCTGTACTCACGCGGCTACCTGCTCGGCCTTCAGGGCGAGTACGCGACCGGGCTGGTGGACCTGCGTCGGGCGCAGAACCTGTACGACCGACTGGGGCGTCAGTACGATGCACTGTCCTGTCGCGACAGCATCGCGACGCTCTACAGTCGCCTGGGCGACGACACCGAGGCTGCGCATCTGTACGCCGAGGTACTGCGCATCCAGCGGCAGGCGGGCATGCTCCGCGAACAGGCCGTCACGCTGCACAATCTGGCGCGCACCTATGAGGATTCGCGGCAATGGGATCTTGCCCAGCAGACATTCACCCAGGCGCTCGATCTGGCCCACGGCCTGAAGTATCCGCGTGTTGAGGCCTATGCATTGCGCGGCCTTGCTGCCGTGAAAGTTGCACACAATGATGCTGCCAGTGCGTTGGATTATCTGGCACGCGCCACGGCCCTGCAGAGCGGGACCCCCGATGCGCGGCTCGGTGCACAGATCAACCTGGAGAAGGGGCGGGCCCTGCGTCTTGCCGGGCTTCTTCCCGCAAGCGTGGCGGCGCTGCAGCGGGCGCGTAGTGTTTTCAAGTCTGCCGGCGCCGCGGTGGAACTGGTCGACACCGATACTGAGCTGGCAGTGGTCGAGTCTGCGCTGGGTGAATGGCATGCGGCCTATGTAGACAAATCCGAAGGGGCGCAGCAGCAGGAGCAGCTGCTGTCGAATCAGCTGGGGCAGCGTTTTGCGATCCTCAAGGTCGCCTATGACACGGCTGCACGGGATCAGGAGAATCGCGCGCTACTGCGTGAAAATGCCGCCACCGGCAGTGCGCTCGAACAGTCCCGCCGGGTGCGGCAGCTGCAGGGTGTCGTGATCGCGTTGGGCATTGCCCTGGGTGCGATACTCATCTGGCTGCTGCTCCTCAACCGCGGGCGTGCGCGGCGCATGGGGAGCCTCGCGATGACCGACGAGCTGACGCAGGCGCCGAACCGCCGGGCGGTGCTCGCAATGTTCAATCGATTGTTGAAACGACCCGAATTCGCGCCGTGCGCCATTCTCATCATGGATATCGACTTCTTCAAGCGCATCAATGATCAGTATGGCCATGCCGCGGGCGATGAAGTGCTGAAGCTGGTGGCTGAAGCGGTGCGAAAAACGGTACAGCCGCCGGCCTTCTTCGGGCGCCTCGGCGGTGAGGAATTTCTGATCGTATTGCCGGATGCGGACCTGGCAGGGGCTAAACGGTTCGCCGAAGGACTGCGTCGGAGCGTCGCCGCGATCAATACCCGCGTCGCGATTCCGGGCCACTCGGGCGTGACTACCAGCGTCGGCCTGACGCTGTCGACTGCCGGCGCGGACGATGCGGGAAATATGCTGGCACGTGCCGACATCGCGCTCTATACCGCGAAGCGCTCGGGACGCAACTGCGTGCGGGTGGAACCGGCCGCGGATGATGCGCTGGATGTTCCGGGCCCGGGCTCGCTGCTCGGGTCACTGAAAGCTGCGGGTAGTCGCGACCGCGAGTGACCAGCGCTGCAGGCGCGCAGCAGCCTCGTCACGACTCATGCGCGGCACAAAGCTGCGCCCGGCCTGCCAACTTTCGCTTACCTGAGCCTGCGTCCAGAGCCCCAGGCCGACGCCGGCGAGGCAGGCAGCGCCGCGCGCCGTGCTCTCGCTGTGCTGTGCGCACACGACTGGCGCGCCCAGCAGGTCCGCCTGGAACTGCATGAGCAAGGCGTTGCGGCTGCCCCCACCGTCCACGCGCAGTTCACTTAAAGCGCGGCCGGAATCGGCCTGCATCGCCAGCAGCACATCGGTACTCTGGAACGCGATTGCCTCCAGGGTTGCGCGCGCGATATGCGCCGCGGACGTGCCGCGCGTCAGGCCGACCAGCGCGCCACGTGCCTGCGGATCCCAGTAAGGTGCGCCGAGGCCGGTGAAGGCCGGCACGAAGTGCACACCGTCAGTGTCCGGCACCCGGCGTGCGAGTTCTTCGACGGCATCGGAATCCGCAATCACACCCAGGCCGTCGCGCAGCCACTGCACGGCCGCGCCGCCCACGAACACACTGCCCTCCAGGGCGTACTGCAGTTCGCCGGCTCCGAGCCGCCAGGCCACGGTGGCCAGCAGATGCTGCTGCGACTGCATGGCCGCCGCACCGGTATTCATGAGCAGGAAGCAGCCCGTGCCATACGTGTTCTTGGCCATGCCTGGACTCACGCAGGCCTGCCCGAACAGTGCGGCCTGCTGATCGCCGGCGATGCCGGTGATCGGCACCTCGACGCCATCGAGATTGGCGCACAGGGGTTCATCGGCAGGTGCGAAGCAGCAGGGCAGCACCTGCGGCAGACAGGCCCTGGGGATATCGAACAGCTGCAGCAACTCGTCATCCCACGCACCGGTGTGGATGTTGAACAGCAAGGTGCGGCTCGCGTTGCTGACATCCGTTACATGGGCCCGGCCGCCCGTGAGGTTCCAGAGCAACCAGCTGTCGATGGTGCCGAAAGCAAGTTCGCCGCGGGTTGCGCGCCGGCGGGCTTCGGGCACATGGTCAAGCAACCATTCGAGCTTGGTCGCGGAAAAATAACTGTCGGGCAGCAATCCGGTACGGGCACTGATCAGCGGCCCGTACCCCTGCGCCAGCAAGACCGCACAGCGCTCAGCCGTGCGGCGGTCCTGCCAGACAATCACCGGCGCAACCGGTTGGCCGGTGCTGCGGTCCCACAGAACGGTGGATTCGCGTTGATTGGTGATCCCGACCGCCGCAAGGTCACGCGCCCCGATGCCGGCCTGGCGCAGGGCGTCGGCGATCGTCGCCGACTGCGTGGACCAGATCTGCGTGGCATCGTGTTCCACCCATCCTGAATGCGGGTAAGCCTGGGGGTGTTCGCGCTGGCCGAGACCGATAATGCGCTGCTCGTGATCGAAGATGATGGCGCGCGAGCTGGTCGTGCCCTGGTCGATGGCCAATACAGGGGCGCGCGCGCCCACGGATCAGACCTTGCCCCGGTGTGAGACGAACTGGCCCGATGCGCCCAGGCCGCGATCTGCCAGCCACGCATCCAATCGTGCTGCGCTATCGGGCGGCAGATGCAGACCCAGCTTGCTCCGGCGCCACAGGATGTCGTGCGCCGCCTGGGCCCATTCGTAGCCACACAGATAATCAATCTCGCGTTCGTAGAGTCCCGGCAGGACCTCCTCACCCATCATGGCCAGATTGCGCGCGGCACCGATCAGCTTGACGATGCGCGTGCCGTAGGCGCGGCAGTAGCGCTCGCGGACCATCACCGGTAGCCATGGAAAACGCCGCGCCATGGCGCGCAGAAACACGGCCAGGCTCGCACCCGGCAGGTCACCGCCCGGCAGCACGGCCGATCGGGTCCAGGGTGGGGCGGCGAGCTGCAGCGCCCGGCACAGCTGATCGACGGCTTCTTCGGCCAGGCGCCGGAAGGTCGTGATCTTGCCGCCAAAGACGTTGAGGATGGGTGCGCCCTGCGTGTCGAGGTCCAGCGCGTAGTCGCGCGTCACCTTGGCGGCATCCGCGGACTCATCATCCAGCAGCGGGCGCACGCCGGCATAGCTGTGTACCACATCACCGGCGCTGATCTGGCGGATGAAGTAGCGGTTTACGGTCGTGCACAGGTATTCGATCTCGGCGGCACTGATATCCAAATCCTGCGGCCGCCCGCGATGCTCGACATCGGTGGTGCCGATCAGTGTGAATTCGCGTTCGTAGGGAATGGCGAACACGATGCGCCGATCGGGGTTCTGGAAAATATAGGCAAAGCGGTGCCGGAAGATCTGCGGCACGATGATGTGGCTGCCCTTGACCAGCCGTACCGTGCGCGGCGTGCTCACAGTCGTGTGTTCGCGCAGGAAGCTCGCGACCCACGGCCCGGCGGCGTTGACCAGGGCACGCGCATACACGATCGTGGGTGCAACACCAGAATGGGTGGGAACCAGCTGGATGCGCCATTCGTCGGCGCGGCGCTCGGCATGCTCACAGCGAACGCGGGTCAGCACCGTGGCGCCGCGTTCGGCGGCATCGCGGGCATTGAGTACGACCAGCCGGGCATCGTCCGTCCAGGCATCCGAGTAGATGAAGCCCTTGCGGAAGCGCGGATTGAGACCCGATCCGGCCGGATGCCGATGAAGATCCAGTGTCTTCGAGGCTGCCAGGCGTTTGCGCCGCGCCAGGTGGTCATACAGAAACAGTCCGGCACGGATTTCAAACATCGGCCGCAGGTGCGCGTCGTGCGCCATGACGAAGCGCAGCGGACGAATCAGGTGCGGCGCGCTGGCCAGCAGCACTTCGCGTTCCTGCAGCGCTTTGCGTACCAGCCTGAAATGCCACTGCTCGAGATAGCGCAGGCCACCGTGTATGAGCTTGGTACTGGCCGAGGAGGTGTGGGCGGCCAGGTCATCCTGCTCGCACAATATTACCGAAAGTCCGCGCCCGGCCGCATCACGCGCGATGCCACACCCGTTGATGCCACCGCCCACCACGAGCAGGTCACAGGACTTTTCCTCACCGGAAATGATCGGCATATGCGGCATCTTGCCACGTGCGGCGGTTCGGTCCAATGTGCGCGCCGTGAACGCCTATCTGGAAGTGCGTCTGCAGCGCATCTACGTATCACGCGGGGAGCGTCTGGTTCTGCGCGACATCGACTGGCATATCAAGCCGGGCCAGCACTGGGCACTCGTTGGCGCCAACGGCGCGGGCAAGACCCAGCTGCTGAAGCTCATCGCAGGGGCGGTCTGGCCAGTACCGGAACGGCGGCCCGTGCGCCGCTATCGCTGGGGTCGGGAAGTGCGCAGCTCGCCCTACGAGGCACAGGATGAGATTGCCTACGTGGGTCCGGAGCGTCAGGACCGCTACGAGCGTTACGGCTGGAATCACTCGGTGCTGCAGGTCATTGGCACGGGCATCCATCGTACGGATATCCCGTTGCACGAGCTGTCCGCGGCAAACCAGCGTGCGATCGGCGCGCTGGCGCGGCGCCTGGAAATCACACCGCTGCTGTCACGCCGGTTCCTGACACTTTCCTATGGCGAGCGACGCCTGGTTCTGCTGGCGCGTGCCCTGGCCAGTCGACCGCGGCTGCTGCTGATGGATGAACTGCTCAATGGCCTGGATGCAGCCCGCCACGCGAACGCGTTGCGCTTCCTGAGCGCGACTCGCCGGTCGCATTTGCCGTGGATCCTGTCCGTGCATCGACCACAGGACCTGCCGCCGAGCGCCACTCATGCGCTGATCCTGGAGGCCGGACGGATCGTCTATCGCGGACCGATCCACCAGGCGCCGCTGGCCAAATGGTTTGCCCGGGAGTCACGCCTGGCTGGCGCTACGGCGCGCGCAGCACCGCGGCGTCGCGCGCACGCGCGCACGCGCATGCTGGTGCGTCTGACCAGAGCCGATGTGTATCTGGATGAGCATCGCGCGCTCAACCACATCTCGCTCACGATCCACAAGGGCGAGTGCTGGGTCGTGCACGGCCATAACGGATCCGGCAAGTCGACCTTCATCCGTACTCTTTACGGCGATCATGGCGTGGCCGCGGGCGGCCGCATCGAGCGTGCCGGAATTGTCCCCGGAGTGCCTCTGGAAATCTTCAAACGCAAGGTTGGGCTGGTGGCGCCGCATCTGCAGGCTGACCATCCCCGTCATCTCAGCGTCGCCGAGGTCGTGCAGTCCGGGCGGCACGCCAGCATCGGGCTGGTGGAAGCGGCGAGCAGCGCTGACCGTAGCGCGGCGCGCGTCGCCCTCGACTTCTTCGGCATCGGTGATCTTGCGACCCGCCCCCTGCATGAACTGTCGTACGGGCAGATGCGTCGGGTACTGTTCGCCCGCGCGTGGGTGGGCAAGCCCCCGCTGCTGCTGCTGGATGAGCCGTACTCCGGAGTGGATGCACCGACCCGGCGCGCGCTGATGCGGCATCTGGACGCACTGATTGGCGCCGGTACCACGGTGGTCATCGCCACCCATAGCCGCGAGGAATGGCCGCTCGGCGCAACCCACGAGCTGGCCTTGGCCACGGGCCATGCGGTATGGTGTGGACCGATCCGATGACAGCACCGGCTAAAAAATCCGCGGCCCCGCGTGCGCCCTCACTGAAGGCGCTGTTCGTGGTGTCGATGATCGACGTCTTGGGCTTCGGCGTCCTGATCCCGCTCGTACCTTACATGGCGCATGAGTATGGCGCGGGGCCCACTCTGACGACCGCCATCCTGGGCAGCTACTCGCTGTGCCAGCTGCTGGCGGCGCCGATCTGGGGACGGCTGAGCGATCGCTACGGCCGACGTCCCATTCTCATGAGCAGTCTGGCCGGAGCCTGCCTGTCCTATGTGATCTTGGGCTTCGCGAACAGTCCGTGGATTGTGCTTGCGGCACGCATGCTGGCCGGTTTCATGGCCGGCAATCTGTCGGCCGCATTCGCCTACGCTTCGGACATCAGCACGCCCGCAGCGCGTGCCCGGTCATTGGGGATGGTCGGCGCTGCCATCGGCATCGGCTTCATGCTCGGCATCCCCATCGGGGGCATTCTGTCCGGCGATCATGCGCAGAGCGCCAACTTTCTGTGGCCGGCGATCGTTTCGGCAAGCCTGAGCCTCGTGGCATTGGCATTGGTGAAGTTCCTGCTGCCGGAAAGCCATATCAAGCATGCCGCGCCGGTCCTCGGCGGCGCCGACCGCACCGACGAGGCCCCGCTGCTGCAGGTCGGGCCGTTCGCACTCCTGCGGCAGCGGCCGCGGCTGATGTTCATTGCCGGCGCGGCACTGCTGGTCACTACGGCGCAGGGCATTCTGGAAGCCACCTTCGCCTTGTGGGCGCTGAGTCGCTTCGGTGCAGGTCCGCGTACCGTGGCCTTCGCGCTGTTCGGTGCGGCGCTGGTGGCAGTCGTCATGCAGGGTGGCCTGGTGCGTGTGCTCGTGCCGCGGCTGGGCGAGAGGCGCCTCGCACAGGGCGGGATCGTGTGCTATGTCGCCGGCTTGCTGCTGGTGGGATTGGCCGGCAACAGTCTGATGGCTGCCGCGCTCGGGCTGCTGTGTTGTGGGGCAGGCATGGGTGCCTTCAGTCCCAGCGCCTCGGCACTCGCATCGCGCCAATCACATGGGGGTGATCGCGGCGCCGTCATGGGTACCTACCAGTCGGCCACGAGCCTGGCGCGGGTGATCGGGCCGTTCATCGGAGTGCCGCTGTTCGAACTGTGGGGGGCGAATTCACCGTTCATCGCCGCGGCGTGCATTACGGCACCCGCCGCGCTGCTGATCTGGCGCTCGCACGGCCGCGGTATGGCGGATGCGGAAGCCGCCGACACCTGATTCGCGGCGCGCAATGCTACAGTTCGATCCGGGTCTCGAAGATCGCCGTGGCCTGGCCGACGATCCAGACCGCCACGACGGCGCCGTCTTGCTGCTCCAGTTCAACTTCTACCCGACCGGGCCGGTTGACATGATGGCCCTGCGCACCCGCGAAATTCAGCTTCGAGCCCGCCGGGCCCAACAGCCCCTGGCGGGCCAGATAAACACCCAGCATGCCATGCGCGTTACCACTGACCGGATCTTCCGCAATGCCCAGTGCCGGGCAGAACATGCGCGACTCGACGAGCACATCGGGCAGTTCCGGTGCCAGGGTGAACACGAAAAAACCCTGCGCGCCAAGCTGCGCCGAGAGTGTCGTGAGCCGTGAGACATCCGGTTTCAGCTGCCGCAGCTGCTCCGCACCGCGCACGCCCACCATCAGGCGCGTGCCGCTGGCGCCAACGACCTTCACGGGGCAATGCAGGTCCAGGTCCGCGGAAGCCAGCGCCAGGGCATCCATCACGGCAAGACGCTCGCGATCATTGACCTCGCGGCCCAGCGGCGGCGCGTTCTGTCGGATCGCGATCCGGCGCTGCGCATCGCTGCCGCGGATTTCAACTTCGACCACGCCGGCGCGGGATTTCTGGCGCAGGCGCCGCGTGCCGCCGGAGGCCGCGGACAACACGTACTGGGCCGCCACGCTGGCATGCCCTACAAAGGCGGCCTCCACCCGGGGAGTGAAGAATCTGATGCGCACATCGTGATCCGCAGCGTCCGCCTTGAGCACGAATGCGGTATCGGCATTGTTGAGTTCGCGGGCTATCGCCAGCATTTCAGCGTCGGTCAACCCGTCAGCGTCCAATACCACGCCGGCCGGGTTGCCCGTGAATCTGACGCGCGTAAACGCATCGACCTGATGGACCTGAATGGTGCGGGGCATGCTGGAACTGCTCCTGTGAACGCAGGGCATGAATGACGCCAACCCTGGTGCACATTGTATGCCGATGCTGGTTGCGTCGGACTTGCAAACAGCGGCGCAGTCACTAACATACGCACCCTAGAACCTAGGGGTGGCTTTTTCCCGACGGCCTTCTTGGCCCGGAGTCGAAAGCCTGAGACGCAGGATGGTCCTGCGAACCCGTTGAACCTGATCCGGATAATGCCGGCGTAGGGAGCAGGTGTGAATATTCGTGCGATCTTCGC
Organism: Steroidobacteraceae bacterium; assembly: GCA_036267975.1. Taxonomy (GTDB): domain Bacteria; phylum Pseudomonadota; class Gammaproteobacteria; order Steroidobacterales; family Steroidobacteraceae; genus DAIDKA01. The sequence goes on from DATAVA010000055.1 coordinate 61,111, forward strand.
ATTCCTCGCGTTTGGCTGGTGCGCCATGGCCCCCTGCCGGGTGGCTCGTGCGCAAACCTCCGGCGATGCTACCGGTAACACTCTGCAAGAAGTGGTTGTTTCCGCAACACTGTTGCGGGATCAACCCCTCCAGAGCGTGCCGGCCAGCGTCACGGTGCTCGATGCAGCAACCCTCAAGGCTGCCGGTCAGCAGCATTTTGAGGATGTGATCAATCTGGTGCCGAATCTGAACTGGTCGGGCGATACCAACCGGCCGCGATACTTTCAGATACGCGGCATCGGCGAGCTCGATGAGTACCAGGGCGCGCCGAATCCGTCCGTGGGCTTCCTCATCGATGACGTTGATTTTAGCGGTATCGGCACGGTTGGCACGCTGTATGACATGGATCAAATCGAAGTACTGCGAGGGCCGCAGGGCACCCGCTACGGGGCGAACGCACTGGGCGGGCTGATCGCCATGCAAAGCGCCGCACCGGCCGATGAATTCGGTGCGCGCGTGGATTTGAGCGGTGCTGACTATGACACCCGCTCATACGGTGCCATGGTCACGGGCCCGGTCACGGCACTGGATTCGGCCTTCCGGATCGCGATACAGCAGTATTCAAGCGATGGGTTCTATCGCAATGAATACCTTGGGCGCAACAGCACCGACGGTGATGATGAACTCACGGTCCGCGCCCGCTGGCGGCTGCAACCGTCGGACGATCTGCGCATGGATCTGACGGTGTTCGACATCCGCGTCAACGACGGTTTCGACGCGTGGGATATCGACAACAACCGGATTACGCAGACCGATCAGCCTGGCCAGGACGCACAGGACTCCGCGGCGGCTTCGCTGAAAGTCACGTACGCAGCGCTCGGGCCGATGACGCTGACCTTCATCGGGACGTTCGCCAATTCGCATATTCGATATTCTTATGATTCGGATTTCGGCAATCCCGCCTTGTGGGCGCCAATCACCTACCAGTATTCCGACTCGCAGGTGCGCGAGCGCCGTACTCACAGCCTGGAGGCGCACCTGGTCAACACCACGCCTGCGACGGTCAACTGGCTGGTGGGGATCTACACGCTGGATCTGTGGGAAAGCCTCGATGATACCGCGCCGGGCTTGTACGCCGATCCCAGCAATCCGCAGAATGATTCCCAATCCTTCATGATCACGGACAGTCATTTTCATTCCGTCAATTCCGCGATCTTCGGCGCACTGGATGGGGCACTGGGCCAGCGCTGGCACTGGAACCTGGGCGCGCGGGCCGAGCGGCGCTCCGCGGATTATCACGATGTGAGCAATGATCTGGACAATCCCGGTCCGCTCTACCATGACTTCGCGCCGGAGAATCATCTGTGGGGCGGCAATGCCTCGCTCGAGTACCAGGTGCATGCCGGCCAGAACCTGTATGTGAGCGTGGGACGTGGCTACAAGGCAGGTGGTTTCAACCTGGGACTGGATCTGCCCGCGAACCAGCTCCAGTTCCAGCCGGAGTCGGATGTCAATTTTGAGACTGGCTACAAGGCGGATCTGCTGGCCCACCGGCTGCGCGTGGACGCGGACGTTTTCTATACGCGCCGCACGGGATTGCAGTTGCAGACCGGGGAACAGGTGGTGCCGGACAATCCCAACAACTTCGTGTTGTACACCGCCAATGCGCCCAGTGGTCGCAACTACGGTGTTGAGTCGGATCTCGCCTGGACGCCCGCGGACGTCATTGAGCTGGGTGCCTCCGTGGGAGCGCTCAACTCCAGCTATCACGGGCTGACTCTCGACGGCGCTGGACTGCCGGATCGCGCCTTGCCGCATGCGCCAAGCTGGCAAGGATCGCTGTCGGCAACGCTGCATGCGCATGCGGGCCTGTATGTGCGCGCAGATCTGACCGGACGCGGCAGCTTCTACTACGACCTGCCGGCGCTCGATCCGTATTCCAGTCACGCCTACGTGCTGCTGAACCTGAAAGCCGGCGTGAGCCGTGATCGCTGGTCGGCCGATGTTTGGATCCGCAATGTCACGGATCGCAACTACACCGTGCGCGGCTTTGACTTCGGCGACGTGCCGCCGGATTTCGCGTATCAGCAGTTCGTGCAGCTGGGCGCGCCACGGCAATTCGGCGCGACCGTCTCCTACTCCTTTCACTGAGAGCAAGAGGACAATTCCATGGATATCGCCGTTGAGCTGAGCTTGTATCCACTGGAGCCGGATCTGGTGCCGAAGATCAAGGACTTCATCGACCGCCTCAATACTGCCGGTGGTGTGCGCGTCATCACCAACAGCCTCAGTACCCAGGTGGTCGGTCCCTTCGATCTGGTCTTCGCCGCGCTGACTCGCGAGCTGCGCACCACTTTCAGCCAGGTGGACAAGTCCGTGGTGGTCATGAAAGTTATCGGGCCGCTGACCGATTCGGGCCTGATCCAGTGATGACCGGGATCATCGCCGCATTGCAGGCGATGTCCCTGGCCGAGGTGATCGCCGTGATCCTCGGCGTTGTGTACCTGGTGCTCGCCGTCAAGCGCAGCCGCTGGTGCTGGGTGGCCGGCGGCATCAGTTCAGCCATCGTCATCTGGCTGTCGGCGCAGAAGGGCCTGCCAATGCAGGCTGGCCTCAATGTTTATTACGTGATCGTTTCGGTCTATGGCTACTGGCGCTGGACCGACGCGGAAGTTCCGCGGCCGCCAGTGTCGCTGCTGCCGCTGCGCTGGCATGTAATGGGTACCCTGGCCGTGCTACTGGTCAGTGTTCTGACCGCGCAATACCTGGAGCGCGAGACGCAGGCCGCATGGCCCTATCTCGACTCGCTCACGACCTGGGGAAGCCTCTTTACGACCTGGCTGGTGGCGCGCGTGAAACTTGAGAACTGGGCGTACTGGTTCGTCATTGATGCCGTCGAGGCCTTCCTGTTCTTTGAACAGAAGCTGTACCTGCTGGGGCTGATGACGGCGGCGACGCTGCTCGTCATTATCGTCGGGCACCGCTCGTGGTGGCGGATCTGGCGCGAGCAGGCGGCCGCCCTGGCCCCGGTCGGCGCGTGAATCTGCCAACCGGCGCGATCTGGCAGGAGGCCTTGAGTCAGGTGCCGGGTGCTGAGCCCGGCGCTGACATCAAGGTGCAGGCGCTGGCGGGCGGAACGACCAACGCCACGTTCCGGGTCCAGACGCGGGCGGGGCGCTTCGTGGTGCGCCTGCATGTGCCCTACGCCCTGGACCTGGGCGTGGACCGCAAACGTGAGGCGCTGCTGCATGCCGCTGCCGCTGCCGCCGGCCTCGCCAGCCGCATCCTGGCCGCAGATCCCGCCGGCGGTTACCTCGTCACCGAATTCCTGGACGGGGCGCCCTGGCGCGCCGCCGACCTGGCAGACAAGAACCGCTTATGGTCATTGGCGCAGACCTTGCGAGAACTGCATGCGCTGCCCGCTCCGGAGGTGCCGCGACTTGAGCTGCCCGGGCTGCTGGAGCGCCACCTGGCGCTGATCGCCGCGCGGGATGGTGCTGCGGCGCAGGAGCTGCGGCCGCAGGTGGCTCGTGCCGCAGAAATTCTGGCGCGCCAAGCGCTGGCGGATCGGCCCGCATGCATCGTGCACGGTGATCTGAGTCACGCGAACATCATTGGCACGGGCCAGCCGCGGCTCATCGACTGGGAATATGCCGCGGTGGCTGATCCGCTGCTGGATCTGGCCTGCCTGGCGGCCTACTACCCGCCGGTGCTGGCCCACGGAACGCGCCTGCTGCGGCGCTGTGGACTGCCCGGATCGGTCACACTGGCCGTACTCGAAGATCTGGCCTGGGTCTACCACCTCTTGTCGAAAGTGTGGTACCTGCGCCTGGAGCTTGCCCGCCGCCACCTGCCACCGGCACACTAGCCGCCTTCCTTATAAAGTGATTTGCCGGAGCGGTTTCATGCCTTTGTTGCGAGTGGTTGATCGGGGCGGAGTAGAACATCAGGTCGAGGCGAAGAAGGGCCTTAAGGTAATGGAGACACTGCGCGACCTGGAGTATGGCGTGGCGGCAATCTGCGGCGGCATGTGTTCATGTGCCACCTGTCACGTATATGTGGATCCTGAGTGGACCGCGAGGCTGCCCGCGGCCATGTCCGATGAGCGTGAACTGCTGGCTGACCTGGCACACCGTGAACCCAATTCGCGCCTGTCCTGCCAGATCGAATTCACCGATGCGCTGGCCGGCCTGCGCGTGACGATCGCGCCCGACGAATGAACTGGGTACTCACATTATTGTTTCTTGCCGGTGCCGTGCTCGTCGGGCGTATCTATTACGGCATCCGCAAGATGAAAGAGCGGACGGTGAAGGACTGGGACGAGCGGCTGATCGACCGCCTGCGCAAATCCGGTTCGGACCCTTTTCAGCCGCATGAAGTGGATTTCTTCATGGCGATGCCATCGGAGGCGGCTGGCAACGCCGTGGCTGCGATCCTCGAAGCGGAGGGATATCGGGTCGATGTGCACGCGGCGCCGGACAATCCCGCCGATCATCCCTTCAGTCTGCACGCCACCAAGTCCATGCGCCTGTCGGTGCCCGGCATGCACGATCTGACCAAGCATTTCGGCGAGCTGGCCAAGGCCAACGGCGGCCACTACGATGGCTGGTCTGCCGCCGTGGTGCCGAAAAACCCGCGCAGCCTCTAGCGTTTCTCGGTTTGACGCCGCACCGCCTCGGCAGCGGCCGCGATCGCCACGGGGTCGCCCAGGTAACGGCTTGACAGGGGCGCGAGCTGCGCATCCAGTTCGTACAGCAACGGCACCCCGGTCGGAATATTCAGCTCGACAATCTCCGCCTCGGAGCGGTTGTCCAGCATCTTCACCATGGCACGCAGGCTGTTGCCGTGTGCCGTTACCAATACATTGCGGCCGGCGAGCAGTTGCGGCTCGATGCGCTGATTCCAGAAAGGCAGCACTCGCGCCAGAGTGTCCTTGAGCGACTCGGTGGCCGGCAGCAGTGCCGGGTCGATATCGCGGTAGCGAGGATCGTGACTGGGATGGCGCGGATCATCCAACGCCAGTGCCGGTGGTGGAATGTCATAGCTGCGACGCCAGACCAGCACCTGCGCCGCGCCATGCTTCTCGACCGTCTGGCTTTTGTTCAGGCCCTGCAGTGCGCCGTAGTGACGTTCATTGAGACGCCAGCTGCGTTCCACCGGAACCCACATGCGGTCGGTTTCGTCGAGGATGAACCACAGGGTGCGGATGGCGCGCTTCAGTACTGAAGTGAAGGCGACATCGACGTTGAGCTTCTCGGCGAGGATCTGCTGTCCGGCGCTGCGCGCTTCCGTGCGGCCCTGTTCTGAAAGATCGACGTCGTGCCACCCGGTGAAGAGGTTCTCGACATTCCAGGTGCTTTGGCCATGGCGGACGAGGATGAGTTTTCCAGGCAACTGCGCGGGCCTCCGGCCAGATCGACTGTTGGCCCGGTACTGTAGCGCAGTGTCGGCGCGGCTGTCAGCCCGTCAGGCGACGCAGCGCGTCAGCGCCGACCGACAAGGTGGCGAAGTCGGCGTTGCCGGCCGTGCGCATATCGGCCTGCATGCGTTCCCATTGCGCAAGATTGCTGGCATTGGCCGTGACCCATGTTTCGATCCGGCCGACCGGGCTGATGCGGCCGGGCTGGCTCAAGGCCTCGCGCGTCAGCAGGCGCTGTGACTCGAACACGCTGTTGCGCAGTCCCGCGCGGGCGACCGCCTGCCAGTTGCCATCGCTGTGCAGTGTTTCGACCTGCGCGTGAATCCAATCCAGGCCGAGGCGCACGCCCAGGCCAAAGTAAACCTGCGCGGCATCGGTGATGGCGACCTTGCTCGCCGAGGCGAGTTCGACCAGATCCAGTGCGCTGTTCTGCGCATCCAGCAGACCCATGCGGGTGGCCAGCCCCGCCGGCACTCCCGCAGCGGCGTAACGGGCGCGTACGGCATCGAAGCCACTGCGCCATTGGCCGCACAGTGCCTCGGCCAGGTGCGCGGTGAGGTTGCGCACCGGGCCGCGCAACTCGCTCACGGCCGCCTCAATCGACAGGGCCGGTCGGTTCATCAAGAGCCAGTAGCTCAGTCGCCGCAGCAGCCGACTGGTCTCGTACAGCATGGTGTACTGCGTCGGCGCGGGCACGCGGTTGTCGAGGGCCTCGATCTGCGCCCACAGTTCGCGCATCTCAAAGACCTCACGTGCCGCGGTGTAGGCGCGTGCTACGCGGGCCGGCGTCGCTCCGGTCTCCTCCTGCGCGCGGATCACGAAGGTGGGGCCCATCCGGTTGACGAGGCTGTTGGTGGTCGCCGTGGCAATGATTTCACGCCGCAGCCGATGCCGGCTGATGGCGCGCGCGAAGCGGGTGCGTACCGCTTCCGGGAAGTAGCGCTCGAGTTCCTGCGAAAGATATGGATCTTCGGGCACATCCGACTCGACCAGGTGGTGACTGAGCCAGATCTTGCTGTAGGACAGCAGCACCGCGAGTTCCGGTCGCGTCAGCCCCTGTGACCGCTTGCGACGCTCATCGAGTGCCTCGTCATCCGGCAGGAACTCGATGCGGCGCTTCAGATCGCCGCTGCGTTCCAGCTGCCGGATCAGATGCTGATGCTCGGGCAGTCGCGACAGGGCCTGGCTGTGCAGAGTGCTCAACGCCTGGCTTTGCAGGTAGTTGTTGCGCAGGACGAGGGCCGCCACATCCCCGGTCATGCGCATCAGCACCTGGTCGCGCTCCTTGAGGCGCAGCTTGCCGGCGTGCACCGGTGGGTTGAGCAGGATCTTCAGATTCACTTCCACATCGGAGGTATTGACGCCCGCGGAATTGTCGATGAAGTCGGTATTCAGGCGCCCGCCGTTCAGTGCGTATTCGACCCGCCCGAGCTGCGACAGGCCGAGATTGCCGCCTTCGCCCACCACTTTCGCCTGCAGTTCGGCGCCATTGACGCGCAGCGCGTCATTGGCACGGTCGCCGATCTGAGCATGCGTTTCGGTCGTGGCCTTCACGTAGGTGCCGATGCCGCCGTTCCACAGCAGGTCGACCGGCATGGTGAGAATGGCGCGGATGATTTCAACCGGCGTGGCATTGGCCACATCCAGCGCCAGCAGTTCGCGCATCTGCACCGACAGCGCGATTGACTTCGCGCCGCGCGGGAAAACGCCGCCGCCGCGCGAAATCAGTTTTCGCGAGTAGTCATCCCAGGAGGAGCGGGGCAGGGCAAACAGTCGCGTGCGTTCGGCGCAGGCGGCTGCGGCGTCGGGCGTCGGGTCGAGGAATATATGGCGGTGATCGAATGCGGCGACCAGACGGATATGCCGTGACAGCAGCATTCCGTTGCCGAAGACATCGCCGGACATGTCGCCGATGCCGCAGACCGAAAACGCTTCGGCCTGGATGTCGCGACCGAGCTCCCGGAAGTGGCGCTTCACCGACTCCCACGCGCCCCGGGCGGTGATGCCCATTTTCTTGTGGTCGTAGCCCGCGGAGCCGCCGGAGGCGAAGGCATCGCCGAGCCAGAAGGTGTATTCGGCGGCCACCGCATTGGCAATGTCGGAGAAGCTGGCAGTGCCCTTATCGGCGGCGACGACCAGATACGGATCGTCTGCGTCGCGGCGGACAACCAGCGGTGGCGGCACGATGCGATCCTTGACGAGATTGTCGGTGAGGTCGAGCAGTCCGCGCATGAAGGTCTGATAGCAGTGGATGCCTTGCTGCTGCCGCTCCTCGGCGCTCGTTGCAAGCGGGCGCTTGACGACGAATCCGCCCTTGGCGCCCATCGGCACGATGACGGTATTCTTGACGTTCTGGGCTTTCATCAGGCCGAGCACTTCGGTACGGAAGTCCTCGCGTCGGTCGGACCAGCGGATACCGCCGCGCGCCACTTGCGCCATGCGCAGGTGAACCGCTTCGACTTCCGGGCTGTAGACGAACACCTCGAACATCGGTCGCGGCAGCGGCAGTTCAGGAATCGCCTGCGAATCCAGCTTCAATGACAGGCAGGGCCGGTTCGCACCCGCGACGCTTTGCCAGAAATTGGTGCGCACCGTGGCGCGGATCACGTGCTCGAACGCGCGCAGGATCCGGTCCGCATCCAGACTGGTCACCGCTTCAAGATCGTGGGCAATTGCAGCCTCGAGCGGCTGCGTATTGCGGCGTACGGCGGCGGAACGCGCTGGGTTCAGACGCCGCTCGAACAGCTGGAACAATTTAAGTGCAATGGCCGGATTGGCCTGCAGTACGCGTTCCATGTAGGTCTGGCTGAACGGCAGACCGGTCTGCAGCAGGTACCGGCCGCAGGCGCGTAGCACCATGATTTCGCGCACCGCAAGCCCGGTGAGCGGCAGCAGCCGGTTGAAGCCATCGTTTTCGCTGGCTCCGCACCAGACGCTGTCGATGGCGCTCGTCAGGCGAGCGCCGAGCCGGCCGATGTCAAATGGCGTCGCATGCGCCAGCTCAAAGTCCTGGATGCTGGCGTGCGTGCCATCCGGCCATCTGATTTCATACGGTTGCTCGGCGATCACGCGCAAGCCGAAGTTCTCCATCACCGGCACGACTTCGGAAATTGAAACCGCCGCCGCGCGCCGGTAGACGGTGAGGTGCAGCTGGGTGCCGGCTTCCCCCGCGGCGCGGTGCAGTCGCAGCCGCATGGCGTCAGCCTGCAGTCCGAGGAGCGTTAATTCTGCGATATCGCCAAGGGCCGCAGTCGGTGATACCTGTTCGGTGTAGGCGGCCGGGAAAACGTGCGCGAAGCGCGTCCACAGCGTCAGGGCGGCGGCTTCGTCCATGCTTGCAGTCAGCGCATCGCGCAGGCCGGCCTGCCAGGTCGACGCTGCGCGCGCCAACGCGCGCTCCATGCGGGCCAGATCCACCCGCGCGGGCGGTTCGGGCCCGAGTCGTACCACGACATACAGTCGCGCCAGAGTGGAGTCCGAAATCTCGACGTGGCTCTCCACGGTCTGCCCGCCCAGATCAGCCCGCAGCAATGTCTCGATGCGCGCCAGCACCCGCGCGTCATAACGATCGCGCGGCACATACACCAGGCAGGCGTAGAAGCGGCCGAAGGGGTCACGCCGCGCGAACAGGCGCACCTGGGCGCGCTCGTACAGGTTGACAATGCCGCGGGCGCTGCGCACGAGTTCGGCGACGCTGGCCTGGAACAGTTCATCGCGCGGATAGGTCTCCAGCACGTGCGCCAGTGCCTTCGCATCGTGGCTACCGGGAGCGGCATCGAGCGCACTGGTGACCGCGTTGAGTTTGTCCTTGACCAGGGGAATGGATCGCGGGCTGCTTTGGTAGGCCGAGGAGGTCCACAGCCCCAGGAAGCGATGTTCACCCGTGACCCGGCCGCGCGCGTCGAACGTGCGCACCCCGACATAGTCCAGATAGCTGCCGCGGTGAATCATCGAACGCGTGTTGGCTTTCGTCACCAGCACTGCGCGCGCCGCACGCGCCTCACGTCGCAGGGCGCCAGTCAGCACTGTGGGAGCCGGGGGCGCCACTCCCGGCCGCCCGACGCGCAAAATCCCAAGCCCCGATGCAGGCACGCACACCAACTGGTCCTGCCGCGCGCCGCGGCGCAGCCGGTAACGACGATAGCCCAGGAAGATGAAGTGGCCCTGCGCCATCCATTCGATGAGGGCCTGCGCTTCATGTGCGTCGGCCTCAGGCGGCACGCCCGCGCCCTGCAGTTCACGCGCGGCTGCCTGCGCCTGTTTGAGCATGGGCTGCCAGGCCGAGACAGCGGCCTGCACATCGGCGAGTGTCGCGCGCAACGTGGCCTTGATCAGCTCCAGCCGCGCCGGATCGATCTGCCGATCCACTTCGAACAGCTGCCAGGACTCGCGTCGCGTCGCCACCTCGAACACCGGGTGGACGATCAGGTGGACGCCGATGCCGAGGCGGCTGAAGGCCAGCAGCAACGAATCCACGAGGAAGGGCATGTCGGCAGTGACCACTGCCACCAGCGTGTGTGGGCACGGCGCTGCGTCGGCGCCGAGTTCATCATCCAGAATGGCCACCAGCGGGTGTCCCGGCGCGCGTTGCGCCGCGGCGCGCCGATGCGCCATGGCCGCACGGGCCAGGTACGGCGGGTCGCGCGCGAGCAGGTCCGCCTCGGCGACACCGGCAAAATAGCGCTTCAAGAATACCGCGTGCTCAATGCTGCTGGCTTTGCGCGCCATGCTGCGCGCTGCAGCGATGATCCGGCCGATGAGGCGAACGCGGGCCGCGGGTATCTCGGCTGGCATGGCGTGCAGTATACGCCCGGTGCGCAGTATTGGATCAGGGCCGGTGCGGCTGCGACAGATATTCGGGCGTCTGCATTTCGGTCAGCCGACTGAGCACTCGTTGGAATTCAAATTGCAGCCGCTCGCCCTGATACAGCTGCAGCAGTGGTGCGGCGGCCGTGACCACCAGGTTCACGCGCCGGTCATAGAGTTCATCCACCAGCGCGATGAAGCGCCGTGCCGCATCCTCATCCTGCGCGGACAGTACGGGGACATGCGCGACCAGCACGCTGGGCCAGGTGCGCGCAACGTCGATGTAATCGTCAGTGCTGCGCGGACCTTCGCAAATGGCCTGGAATTCAAACCAGACCGCGAGTGGATTCGTCGCCACGACCGGGATCTTGCGGCCGACCACTTCGATCTCGCCGGGCTGCGCGGCAGCGCCGTGGGTCAGGCCCCGGAACAGGCCCGCCAGCCGTGCCTCGGTTCCCGGGTTCGTGGTCAGAAGATAGGTGCCGGCACTGGTCAGCCGTCGCAACCGGTAGTCCGTGGCGCCGTCCATTGCGAGCACCCGGGTGTGTTGCTGGATCTGTTCGATGGCCGGCAAGAATCGCTGTCGCTGCAGGCCATCGAGATAGAGTTCATCCGGTGGCGAATTGGCGGTCGCCACGAGCGTCACGCCGCGCTCGAACAATGCCGCCAGCAGTGTTCCCAGGATCATTGCATCCGCGATGTCACTGACAAAGAATTCATCGAAGCACAGCACCACGACACCGGCCGCGATGTCATCCGCGACGCGCTCCAGTGGGGCCGGCTGTCCGGCGTGCTCCTTCAGGCCGTTGTGCACATCCTGCATGAAACGATGGAAGTGGCGGCGGCGCTTGCGCGCAAAGGGCAGACTCTCGTAAAAAAGGTCCATGAGCCAGGTCTTGCCGCGACCGACCGCGCCCCACAGATACAAACCCGTTTCCGGTGGCGGTGGCGCGCGCCGCAGCACGGTGCGCAGCAGCTTCAGCCCCGTGCGCGTCGCGCGCTGCCGGCGCATCAGCCGCTGGCGCAGGTCCGACAGGGCCGCGACTGCCGCCAGCTGCGCGGGATCGCACTGATAGCCGTTTTCACGCAGTTCGCGGCGATAGAGCTCCAGCACTACAGCGCCTGGTAGTTCGGTCCCGAACCGCCTTCGGGAGTGGTCCAGTCGATGACGCCGTATGGGTCCTTGATGTCGCAGGCCTTGCAGTGCACACAGTTGGCCGCATTGATCTGCAGCCGCTTGCCACCCTGACCGTCGTCCACCATCTCGTAGACATTCGCCGGGCAGAAGCGCTGACAGGGATTACCGAATTCCCGGGCGCAGCGATCCGCACACAGGGACGGATCGCGCACCTTCAGGTGCACGGGCTGCGATTCATCGTGGCTGGTGCCGGCGAAGAAAACCGAAGCGAGCCGATCGCGCGGTGGCAGCGTGCGATCCTGCCAATGCCGCTGCACCGGCGGCTGTTGCTGCAGCGTATGCAGCTGCTCATGATCGGGTTCGTGCCGCAGCGTCCAGGGCGACCTGCCCGCCGTCACGGTTTCCAGGGCCGCGTTGGCCAGCCCCAGCCACAACCCGCGCTTGAAACCCGGCTTGATGTTGCGGACCTGCTTCAGCTCCTGGCCGCCCGCTGATTGGCGCCAGCGCGCTTCGAAGCCCTGCATGGACCCGGTCCGGACGAACTCTTCGGCGGCCAGTGAGCCGGAACGGATCGCCTGGTGCACCCCCTTGATCTTCGGCACGTTCACGCCGCCGGCGGTATCGCCGATGAGCACGGCGCCAGGCATCGCCAGCTGCGGAATCGACTGCCAGCCACCGGCGGCAATGCTGCGTGCGCCAGCCGCCAGAATCTCCCCGCCGGCGAACAACGATCTGATACCGGGATGGTTCTTGAACTGCTGGAAAGCTTCGAACGGCCTGAAGTTCGGATCCGAGTAATCGAGTCCGGCGACGAAGCCGACGTAAACACGCTCCTGGTCGAGGTGATAGATGAAGCCGCCGCCGTAGGTGGCCGTGTCCAGTGGCCAGCCCATGGTGTGTTGAATGAGGCCCGGTTCGACGCGCCCCGCGGGGAGCTGCCAAAGCTCCTTCATGCCAAGGCCGTAGGTCTGCGGCCCCGATCTGGCATCCAGATTGAAGCGTCGTGTCAGGACTTTGGCGAGGCTGCCGCGGGCGCCTTCAGCAATGAAAGTCAGTGGCGCGCGCACTTCGGGACCGGCTGAATAGTTCGGTCCCGGTTCTCCGGACTTCATCAACCCCATGTCCCCGATCCGCACGCCGGCAACCGCGCCCTTGTCATCAAACAGCGGCGCGGCCGCGGCGAAGCCCGGGAATACGTCCACGCCGAGATTCTCAGCCTGCTGACCGAGCCATGCCGTGAGCAGGCCGAGGGAGACAATCAGATTGCCGTGGTTGTTCAAATGCGGCCGGGTCGGCAGGCGGATGCTGCCGGTTCGGGTCAGCAGCCGGAACTCATCCCGCCTCGCCGGGACACAGATGCCGGGCGGGGTTTTGCGCCATTGCGGCAGCAGCGCATCGAGCGGTCCGGGCTCGATGACGGCGCCGGACAGGGAATGCGCGCCCACTGTGGCGCCTTTCTCCAGCACGCATAGATTGATGTCGGGCTTGAGCTGTTTCAGACGGATGGCACACGCCAGGCCCGCCGGGCCCGCCCCGACGATGACAGCGTCGTACTCGAGAACATCTGTATTCATGCCGCGATTGTAGCGGGCTTACTTCGGTTGCATGCGAATGCCGCCATCCAGACGGATGGTGGTGCCGTTGAGCATTGGATTGGTGATGATGCTCGCGGCCAGTTGCGCGAATTCCGCGGGCTTGCCCAAGCGTGATGGGAATGGAATCTGCTTGCCCAGCGACTCCTGAACTTCGGGCGGCATGCCGGCCAGCATGGGTGTGTGGAAGATTCCCGGCGCGATGGCAACGCAACGGATACCGAACATGGCCAATTCGCGCGCAATCGGCAGCGTCATGGCCGCCACCGCCGCCTTGGTCGCGGTGTACGCCACCTGACCGATCTGTCCTTCGAAGGCGGCGACCGAGGAGGTGTGGATCAGCACGCCGCGCTCGCCGTCGGGCCCGGGGATGTTGTGCTGCATGATCACGGCGGCGGCGCGATCGCACATGAACGTGCCGACGAGATTGACCTGCAGCGTGCGGGTGAACTGCTCCACCGGCATCGGTCCATTGCGTCCGAGAATGCGTCCTGCAGTGCCGATGCCCGCGCAGTTCACGACGACATTCAGTGCGCCCATCGCGGCGGCGGCGGCGGTCATGGCCGCATCCACACTGCTTTCCGAACTGACATCGCAGCGCTTGAACCACGCCGCGGCACCCAGGGCCTGCGCGGCTTTCTGACCCGGTATGTCCTGGATGTCGAGCAGCGTCACGCGCGCGCCATGCGTGATGAGATGTTCGCCGACGGCGTAACCGAGACCCGATGCGCCGCCGGTGATGACTGCGCGTACTTCATTGAGATTCATTCAGGCGGCCTCCCGATCCGGTTCCTGCAACCTTCCCAGTATGGCATTGCGTGCCTGGCGACACAGCGCGGCCACTGCCTCGCCACCCTCCGGCGTCGTGGGTATCAGCGGCTCGAGAATCTCGATCCGCAGCGGCACCGGATGTGGCAAGTCGCCGCGCGGTGACAACGCCACGCGGGATCCTCGGATGATGGCCGGAACGACCGGACAGCCGGCACGCTTTGCGGTGGCGAAGGCGCCCATGTGAAATTTCAGCAGGCCCGGATCTTCGCTGAACGTGCCTTCGGGAAAAAAAACCAGGGACTGTCCGCTCGCGGCGCTGCGCATCACGCGCCGTGCGTCCATCGTGGTCTGCGCGGCCTTGTCGCGCGCCATGAATTGCGAACCGATCCGGTTCAACAAAAATCCGGCCAGCGGTACCGAGGCCATTTCGCGTTTGATCACGAATCCGAAGCGCGGCGGCAGCGCTGCCGTGAACACCAGGCCATCGATATAGCTCGCATGGTTGGCCACGATGATGCACGGCCCCGCGGGCAGGTGTTCGAGGCCCGCGACGCTCAGCGGCATGCCGGCCAGACGCAGTACCGTGCGCGCCGCGCCGCGCGCCACGTGCCGGCGTCGGCTCAGGCCTGGCAGTACGGCCATGACCAGCAGCGCCAGCAGCGCCACGCACAGGAACAGCACCGTCGCGTATAACCCGTACAGAATTTGGATAATCAGCCGCATATCTAGCGTAAGCGTAGGAGTTGACAGGGGTTTTTTGCGGATTTGGCCACCGGTGCAGTTTCGAAGGATCGCCGGCCGTATTGTGTGAACTGGTTCTCTTTATGTAATGCGGGCGCAATAGTTGTGATAATGGTCACTCCCCATTGGCGGCGGTCCTCCGCATACTCCGTACAGACGCCGAAAAGGTCCATAGGGTCCTCAAAGCCCTACGGTCGCGCACGGCAGATGCGACGTTCCAAGTGAGGCCGATTTTGTCCAAGCACGCTACAGCTCTTGCGGCGACCGCGCCAGAACCCGCTGATCCGGCCGTGGCCCGCTTCCTGGATGCCGTTTGGATGGAACGTGGCCTGTCATCCAACACGCTGGCGGCATATCGCGCCGATCTCACCGCGCTGTCGCGCTGGCTGGGGGAGCGCGGGATCCAGATGTCGCGGACCAGCAAGTCGGATCTGCAGGATTTCATCGCCGCTCGCGTCGAGCATGGCGCACGGCCGCGCTCCACGGCGCGGCAGCTGTCGAGCTTCCGCCGCTTTTTCCGCTACCTGGTGCGCGAGGCCGTCATCCGCGATGACCCCACCGCCCAGATCGCCATGCCGAAGATCGGCCGATCCTTGCCGAAATCACTGACTGAAGAGGAAGTGGAATCACTGCTGGGTGCCCCGGCGGTCGGCGACCCGTTGGGCAACCGTGATCGCACCATGCTCGAGGTGCTGTACGCGACGGGCCTGCGGGTGTCGGAGCTGGTGAACCTGCGTTACACCCAGGTCAATCTCAACCAGGGCGTCATCCGCATCATGGGCAAGGGCAACCGCGAGCGCCTGATTCCGTTGGGCGAAGAGGCGGTGCGCTGGCTCAATGAGTTCGCACGCGCCGCGCGCGGGGAGATTCTGCTGGAACGGCAGACCGATTATCTGTTCCCGACGCGCCGCGGTGATCGCATGACCCGCCAGGCTTTCTGGCACATCATCAAACGCTACGCGCGCAAGGCGGGCGTGGACCGGGATCTGTCGCCCCACACCCTGCGGCACGCTTTCGCCACGCATCTGCTCAATCATGGTGCCGACCTGCGCGTCGTCCAGATGCTCCTCGGCCACAGCGATCTGTCGACCACGCAGATCTACACCCACGTCGCCCGCGAGCGCATGAAGGAGCTGCATCAGCAGCATCATCCGCGCGGCTGATTCGGCCTCTGATAGTATCGGTACAACGGGTGTCGCCCGAAGAGGCCGAAAGCCATGAAATTCCGCAGCTACGCTCTGCTCCTTGCCGCGACATTGCTGGCCGCGCCGCTTCTGCGTGCCGCGATCCCGGCCCCCAGCGCACCCGCCGCCACCTCAGCCGTGACCGCCACGGATCCCAGAGTTGCCATTGCGGCAAAGATGCAGGGTGTGAAGGCCGAAGATCTGCATGCGACCCCGATCCCCGGCATCTATGAGCTGTTGCGCGGAACCGATGCCGCCTACGTGTCGACGGACGGCAAGTACGCCATTCTCGGTGACCTGTACGAGACCGGCACGAACAACGATCTGACCGAAAACCGGCGGCGTGACCAGCGGCTGAAGATGCTGGCGACGATACCGGAAGCGCAGATGGTGGTGTTCGGGCCGGAAAATGCCAAGCACACCATTACGGTGTTCACGGACATGGATTGCGCGTACTGCCGCAAGCTCCACAGCCAGATCAACGACTACAACAAACTCGGCATCCGGGTGCGCTATATCGCGTATCCGCGCTCCGGCCCCAACACCTCATCGTGGACCAAGGCCGAGCAGGTATGGTGCTCGGCGGATCGCAAGACGGCGCTCACCGAAGCTAAGCTGGGCAAGACACTGCCGGGCAAGATCTGCCCGAATAATCCGGTGGCAAAGGAATATGCGCTGGGGCAGGAGTTCAACCTGCAGGGCACGCCGACCCTCATTCTGGGCAACGGCGCGATGGTGCCGGGGTACCTGGCGCCCGCAGATCTGGTCCAGGAGCTCAAAGGCGTCGATCGCTGATCAACCGGCCGCGGCTGATCAGCTGCGCAACGCTCAGCGCTCCAGCAGCTCGAGCTTGCCGGCCTTGTCTTCCCAGTCCTTGGCATCCGGCGGTGCGTCCTTCTTTTCGGCAATCACCGGCCACTTCTTCGCCAGATCCGCGTTCAACGCCTTGAACGATTCCTGACCAGCCGGAATCTCCTCCTCGGAGAAGATCGCCTCGACCGGGCACTCCGGCTCACACAGCGTGCAATCGATGCATTCGTCGGGATCGATCACCAGGAAGTTCGGGCCCTCGTGGAAACAATCCACCGGGCACACCTCCACGCAATCGGTGTATTTGCATTTGATGCAGCTTTCAGTAACGACAAAGGTCATTGGCTATCCCCGACACAGATGACTTGCACGCGTATCCGACGCGTCTTAACCCCTTATTCTGCCACGCACCGCACCGGTGCGTGAAGCCCGCTTACATCGGGGGGCGGCGCTCGGCGGTGGTGAAATGATGGTCTTCGCGCCCCGCGGCGCGGTCCGAGAAGTACTTGCGCAGCGCGAATTCGATGCTGGGAAAGGCAATTTCGGTCCACGGAATATTCGTTTGAGCGAACAGTCCGACCTCCAGGCTCTCGGGGGCAATGCCGAATTCAGCCCGTGGCAGAGTGGCGCGGAAGAACATATGTACCTGCCGCGCCTCGATGACATGCACGACGGCCAGCAGTGAGCCGATCTGGACCTGTGCGCGAGCCTCCTCCAGCGACTCGCGGGCGGCCGCCTGCTGCACCGTCTCACCGTTTTCCATGAACCCGGCCGGAAAGGTCCAATAGCCCACGCGTGGCTCGATGGCCCGGCGACACAGCAGGACCCGCCCCTCGTGCTCGGGGACGCAGCCGGCGATGATCCGCGGGTTCTCGTAGTGGATGCTTGCGCAATGGGGGCAGACAAACCGCGGCAGGTGATCGCCCGGCGGAATGCGCAACTCGACCGGATGGCCGCACTGGTTGCAGAAGTTCATGGCCTCGATATTCGCATGCCGCGCATCGACCCTGCACACCTGTTCCCGCGACAGCGGTAAGCTGCTCCTCCACCAAACGCCACGTCAGCAGAGGTTACGCATGTCACTGGATATCTTCGCCATGGCGACCAAGGTCCGTGCCCTCGGCAATGAAATCACGCCCGCCGCCATCGACGGCACCGCAAAGCTGTATGGGCCGGAGCATGAACGGGAGCCCTACCAGGGCGTGAAAGTGTCCCGCGACGAGGCCTACGGGGCCGATCCGCGTCACCTGCTCGATGTCTTTGCACCTGAGGCCAGCGCTCTGTCACGCCCGGTACTGCTGTTTGTGCATGGCGGCGGGTTTGTCGCCGGGGACAAGCATCGGCCCGGCTCCCCCTACCAGGACAATGTCGCCTTGTGGGCGGTGCGCCATGGAATGATCGGGGTGAACATGACCTACCGGCTGGCCCCGCAGCATCCATGGCCCGCCGGCGCGATGGATGTGGGGGCGGCCGTGGCCTGGGTACGCGCGCACATTGCCGCGCACGGCGGTGACCCGACGCGAATCTACCTGATGGGAACTTCAGCGGGCGCGGCACACGCCGGCGCATATGCCGTCAATTCGCGTTTTCACGCCGGCGACGATGCGGGGATCGCCGGCCTGATCCTGCTCTCGGGGCTGTACGACATGGTGACGGCGCCGGGCTCGGAGTTGAAGATTGCGTACTTCGGCCATGATGAAGCGAATTATCTTTCGGGCTCGACACTGCAGGGCCTGACGTCGACGAAGATTCCACTGCTGCTGGTCTTGACCGAAATGGATCCGCCGGAGTTTCAGCGCCAGACCCTCGTGCTGCTCAACCAGTATCTGAAACACAATCACCGCCTGCCGTATTTCGTGCATATGACGGGGCATAACCACCTCTCCTCCACGATGCACCTGAATACGCGCGATGCGTACCTGGGTGAGTGCATCCAGGACTTCATCGCGCTGCACGAGGGCACCGGAGCAAGGAGCGTTCCATGAACGCGACGGTTCGACAATTTCAAAGTCGCGAAGAAATCCTGCACGCGCTGTACGAGGCGGCCGAACTCGAGCACAACCTGATGTGCACGTACCTGTACGCGGCCTTCAGTCTCAAGGACTGCGAGGCGGAAGGGCTGCATGCGCCGGAAGTCGCGGCGGTGCGCCGCTGGCGCAGCGAGCTGATCAAAGTGTCGGTCGAGGAGATGGGGCATCTGACGGCGGTGTGGAACATCACCGCGGCGCTCGGTGGCGCGCCGCGCTTCGGTCGCGGAAATTTTCCGCTGGACGTTGGCAATCTGCCCGCGAGCGTGACCGTGCGCCTCTCACCGTTCAACGCGGCGACGCTGCAGCATTTCATCTTCCTGGAACGACCCAAGGGCTCGGTCGAAGCGGATGGCGAGGGTTTTGCCTACACGCGCACATATGGGCGCGGCAACGTCCGTGCGCGCATCACGCCGATGGGCATCGACTATGCGACCGTCGGGGATTTCTATGCGTCGCTGTCCGCCGGGTTGTGCGCACTGGTCGCGCGCGAGACCGAGGACAATGCCTTTGACGGGGATCCTGCGTTGCAGCTGTCCCCCCACGAGGTCGCGCTGCCGGCCGCCAAGCGCGTCATCTGCCTGAAGACCGCGCTCGCCGCTTTCGATGCCATCGTCGTGCAGGGCGAGGGTGCCCCGAGTGACTCGACCGACTCACATTATCAGCGCTTCACCAGCATTCGTAATGAGTATCAGCAGCTGCTGCGCACGAATCCGCAGTTCGTTCCGGCATTCCCCGCGGCCAACAATCCGGTACTGCGCGAGCCGCCACGACCGGAGGGGCGCGTGTGGATCGAGGACGCTGAGGCGACTGCCGTCGTAGACCTCGCGAATGCGGCCTACGGCCTGATGGTGCGGCTGCTGGCCTATTCTTACGTCATTCGCGGTCCGCAGGCTGAGAAGTCGCTGGCCGTGGATCTGGCGGTGGGCCTGATGCGTGCCGTGACGCCACTGGCCGAACGCGCGGCGCGCCTGCCCGCCGGACCGTCCAATCCGGGATGCAATGCGGGAGTGTCCTTCACGGCGTTGCGCGATGCCTCGGCGCTGCCGCCCGGACGGGCCGCGCGGCGCGTCTTTCTGGAACGCCTCGAATGTTTCACACGGGCCGCAAACGAACTGCCCAATGCCGATGATCCGCGGGTGCGCGCGGCGCGCGATCAGTTCGCGTACCTGTATGCACGCGCGGTGCGGGGTTTCGACATGAGTCACAAGCTTGCTGGTGCACCGACCGCGCCGTCAGTTCCGAAAACGAGCGCTGCGCTCGACGATTCCGCAGCCTCGCGCGCGGCTGCCGCGGCTGCCACCCAGACGGCCGTCGTGGCGGGAATCGAGACGGTCCGCACCTCCAGTATCGAGGTGCAGTTCGAGGGGCGGCGCTGCATCCACGCGCGCTTCTGTGTCACCGGTGCTCCCAAGGTCTTTCTCGCGAATGTGAAGGGGCCGTGGATCCATCCGGAGGCGATGCCGGTGGATGAGGTGGTCGAAATTGCGCACCTGTGTCCGTCGGGGGCGATCCGTTATCGGCGGCTCGACGGCGGCACCCAGGAGCACGCGCCGCCGGTCAATCTGGCCACGGTCCGCGAGGGCGGACCCTACGCGTTCCGCGCCCCGCTGCGCATCGACGGTGAAGAGCACGGCTACCGCGCGACGCTGTGCCGCTGCGGCGCCTCCAAGAGCAAACCCTTCTGCGATGGCTCACATCATGCCGTGGAGTTCAGCGCGACGGGGGAGCCCCCGACCACCCAGGCTGATCCGATACCCGAGGTCGATGGCCCGCTGGCAATAGATCCACAGCCGAATGGACCACTGGCGCTGCGCGGCAATCTGCAGATCGTCAGTGGCACCGGCCGGGTGGTCGCCAGGACGGTGACCGCGAACCTGTGCCGTTGCGGAGGCAGTTCGACCAAGCCGTTCTGCGATGGCACGCACGCCAAGATCGGCTTCCGCTCGGATCGCTAGGGCGTTCAAAAAATCTTTGCCGGAAGCGGCGCACCCGTTCCAGGCTGCGCTGCATCGCGGGCGTCACATGCCAGTGCAACACAGCTGAGGCCGCCCCGTCGCCCCGGAACGGCCTGCTGCGAGTCCAGCGGCAGTCGCTGCGCAAAAACAGCCAATTCGCAGGTTCCATTACCAGCCTCAGGGCGACCCAGCACGCTCTGGCACAGGTCTTGCTCAAGGCAATCAGGACGGCAATCCGTCTGAACACCGCCCAATGACGGGCTTGAGGCAACGACGCCTGCACGAGTAATCCCGAGATTCGGGACCTTACTGGTGCGGGCTTTTTTTTGGCCAGGGAATGAAGCTGGGGACAGGACGACCCACGCAAGGATTTCGATCGGGTGCGGCCACTTCATCATTTGCACCACGCTGGTAATGGCATCGTTCTGGTGCGACTGCGCTGCGAGCGCAGACACTGCCGCGCCGACCGGAGACTTCCTTGCAGGCTGGACGCCGATCGCGGATTTGCGACTGCGTTTTGAGGACGTGAATCAGGCGCCGCTGCAGGATCCTGCCAAGGCGGTCACGCTGCGTGCCCGGCTCGGATTCCAGACGGCGCAGGTGTGGAGCACCGCGCTGCTGGCGGAAGGCAACTTCCTCATACCCCTGGATGATCATTATCGCCCGGATCCTGCGGTCGCGAGCGCGGTGCAGCACCCCGTGGTGGCCGATCCCCGCGATCATGAGCTCAATCGCCTGGCGCCAGGACGAGCAGAGCCTTTGACGGCATACGCGTCGTGAACCGCACGATTGCCGGACTGACAGTCGACATGACGTATGTGGATCGGGTGCACCGGGTGTACACCGCGGACTCGCTGCAGGGCACCTACCGAGGCCCCATGTTTCTCGGGAACCTCGCCTACCAGACGCCCATCGGCAAGCTCACCGGGTTTGCCTATCTGTTGAGCTTCGATCCGCTTATCGAATTTCCGGGGGTGAGCGTGGCCGCCGCTGCGGCTCTCAACCCGGCTCTTGCATCAACCAGCACTTACGGTGGTCGGTTCGCGGGCGAGCAAACTGTGGGCAGGGTAAAGATTGGATATATCGCGACGTATGCCTCCCAGCAGCAGCGGGGCGACAATCCGCACACCTTCGAAAACTACTATTATCTTAGGGAGTTGTCCGCGAGTATCGGACCGCTCAGTGGCACGCTCGGCGATGAAGTGATGCAAGGCAATGGTACGGTCGGCGTCGCAACTCCGCTGGCGACCACGCACGCCTTCGACGGCTGGGCCGACATGTTCCTGACCACGCCTGTGAATGGGCTTGAGAATCGTTATGTGTCCCTCGCCTATATGTCTGCCAGTCCTGGCCTGTTCAGGAATCTTGCATTGAAGGCAACCTACCGTAGCTTTGCACCACAGCGCACCTCGGGCGACTATGGCTCCGAGTGGGACTTCCAGATATCACGCAAATGGGGACGCTACACTCCTGCAATCGTCCTGGCGGACTACCGGCCGCGGCCGGCACGCCGGCCGCCATCGCGCGTGATACGCGCAAGCTGGCGCTGCTGGTGGATTTCAGTCTGTAGAGCGTAAGGGGCGCCAGCCGAATCGCTGGCACCGATCAGTCAGGGGCCGAGGTCGACGTCCCGGAACAGGCGCGCGACCCTGGGCTCGATGTCCAGCGCGGCATGCAGATCGGCATCGCCACCGGCCCTGTCGCCTTTTGCGGCACGCGCAAGGCCGCGTGCGTAAAAGGCTCGGGCAAGTCGCGGTTGCAGTTTGATGGTGTCGTTGAAGTCGGCGATCGCCTTGTCGTATTGCTTCAGGCGCAGTTCCACGATGCCTCGGTCGAACAGCAGCGCCGAGTTGCTCGATAAGTGGCGCCGTGCGGCATTGCAGTCCTGCAGCGCCGCCTCGAGTTCCTTGTCCATCATGCCACGCACCAGACAACGGCCAATCAGGGCGTTGTACCGGCGCTCGTCATCCGGATGCGCTGCAATCCAGCTGTTGAGGATTTCCAGCGCCAGCGGATAGTGGCCGGTCTGGGCATACGCTTCAGATTCGCTCAGCTGCAGTTCGTAGCGGGCCGGCGCGCTCGCCTCGGCCGCGGCAAAATCTGCGCGGCCACCGTCAAAGTTTCCGTTACGGATGCGGAACTGCGCCCGTACCATCAGCGCGTCGGTCAGATCGGGCTGTAGCCGCAGCGCTTCCTCGATATCGCTCATGCCCTGCTGCGGCTGCCCGGCGCGCAGCAGCGTTTCGCCTCGGTGCAAGTGATAAACGGCGTTGCCTGAGTCCGCGGCGATCGCCCGGCCATAATCCTCAATGGCAGCCGGCAGTTCACCGCGGTCGCGCTCGGCGGCGGCGCGGCGATCGATTTCGGGTGCGTCCGCGGGGGCCGTTTGGGGGTTATCCGGCGGCGTGGCCGCTGCGGGCGCTGAACTCGCCGCTGTCATGGGGACGGCAGGTGCCGCGCTGCGATGAATGCTCAGATCAAATACCGGTCCGCCATTGTAGGTGAAGAAAATCTTGTTCAGATGGTAGGAAATCAGCACGCGATGCGAGAGGAAAAAATCGGCCCCCAGCAGCATATCGGCATTCTGCGGCAGCGACTCGAAGTCAGAAATGCGCAAGTGCGTATTGCGGATCTCCTCCTGATCCAGTTTCAACGATTCGAATGGTGCAATCCACGAGTCGCGCATCTGGTCGCCGATGCCGAAGCTGATTCCGCCGGGAATCACACCCGCACTGTGAGGGGTTACACCGGCCCTTCCTGCCGCCGCCACACTCAAGGCAGAGTTGCCTGCCCCGGTGTCAAAGAGGGCGCGGATCTCATGGCCGTTCACGTGAACGTCCGCCACGACATGCGGCTGCGTCCTATCAGTGGGAAAGATGCGCAGTACGTTGACCGGGTCCGAGCCACTCCAGTACGCGAGGTTGTAGTCCGTGCAGCCGATATTCTTCAGGAGTCGGGCTACGCCGTGGGCCAGATCGATTTCGATATCACCGGCACGCATCAGGTTCTGCCCGAGGATTCCATCCATCTCGCCGCGCGCGAGCCGGTCGCCGTAGACCAGCATGTCCAGGTGACGGATGGTCTGATTGCCGATCCCGAAATCCTTGATGTTCACCAGACCGGGCCGCACGGTGCCGCCGACTCCCTGCATGAGCAGCGGTGAGGTGGCGACTTTGAGTGCGGCGCGCTTGGCGGCTTCCGGATACAGCACGCTGAAGAAGGCGCCGGTATCGAGCACCAGATGAACTTCCATGCCATTGATCTGCGCCGTCACCACCGGTTTGTAGCCCACCATGGTGACCGGGATACTCAGGAACTGCTCCATCTTGCAGGCCGCCGTTGCGATGCCGCATTGCAGAACCAGCGCCAACGCTGCAACCACAGACGCGATATGCCTTGCGACCATCTGATCCACCCTTTCGCGCTTCATGAGCGCACCGATCCTTGGCTTCAAAGTGGTGCCCGAGGTCGGAGTCGAAAAATGAACGTAAGTTATTGGTGCAGCGAGGATAATCCGAAATCGCAATCGGGCATTGCCCCCATAGTTACCCCCGCGACGCGTTAACCGGCGTATTCTTTCGCTGCTCGCTTTGCCGGGCAGCGCACCCGACTGGAAAGGGCTGGTGCCAGCTCACGACGCGGTAGTCTGGTGGATGAGCCCGGCTGCCTACCACGCCGAGGGTGTCTATTGCTTGTGGGAGGAATTATGGTGCTTCGTGCACAAGAGGTATTTGTCCCAGGCGCTTTCCCGAAGCATACGTATGTTCAACGTGCGAGCGAGCGCTTGGAAGAAAGCCTTCGAGATGCAATTGGGACGCCGGGCATACTCATAGCATTGTCTGGGCCATCCAAGTGCGGAAAGACGGTTTTGGTCGAGAAGGTCGTAGGTCAGGATGCCCTGATCACGGTCTCTGGTGCGGGCATAAAGAGTCCCGATGATCTGTGGAACAGGGCGCTGGATTTGATGGGCTATCCGGCATCGGAGACTTCGGGTCGCACCAATACCATCGGTGGCTCCGTGAGTGCCGAAGCGGGAGGAGGGGTATCACTCTTCGGGCTGGCCAAAGCACAGGCAAAGGGTACGGGGACAGCCCAAGGGTCCACTGCCGGTACAACAAGTTCGACTACTGAGCGACGCGGTATGTCGCAAGTCGTCGAGGCGATTGCCAACAGCGAGTACGCGCTGTTAGTGGATGACTTCCATTACATGGGGCGTGACGCACAAGAGGAAGTCGCCAAGGCATTGAAGGAAGTGGCGCGCTTAGGGGTCAAGGTCATCACCGCGCAGGTGAATTATCGCGGTGACGATGTTCTGCGCGCGCTTCCAGAGCTGCGAGGCCGTGTAAAAGCTGTTGATATGCAATACTGGGATAGGCCGGATCTCATTGCGATCGCCAGGTCAGGATTTTCACTGCTCGGCGTAGCACTTCATGACTCTGTGATTGCTCGATTTGTTGATGAAGCGGCCCGATCTCCGCAGCTAATGCAGTCCATATGTCTTCAAGCCTGTTTTCAGACTGGCCACCGGGAGCAGGTCCACCCTCCGATTCCAAGGGATATCAGTGCCACGCAATTGAATCAGATTTTCGAGGCCACTAGCGCTACATCTGATTTTCGGTCTCTGGTTGATGTGTTGGAAGCTGGTCCACCCACGCGCGGGACAAAGCGCATCACATATACATTCAGGGATGGATCAAGCGGGGACGTATACCGTTGTGTACTCAAGGCATTGGCAGCTGATCCCCCGCTGTTGGCATTTCGATATGACAATCTCCTCGGTCGAACCGTGGCGATCTGCAAGGGAGATCCTCCAGTAGGGTCGAGCGTTTCAGGAACTTGCACGCAAATGGTCAAGCTCGCAACTGAGAAGTTCCCTACGGATCGTGTGCTGGATTGGGATGAAGTAAAGGGAATCCTTGATCTTCCCAATCCATACCTCCTGTTTTACCTGCGATGGTCCGGGCGCCTGAACGAAGCTGGCAACTAGTCCACTCACGCGCCCCGTGTTGAGTTCGTCTGGCACAGCTCCCAGTCCTTCCGGGCCACTTCACGACGCTCGTCCAGATGCACAGCCAAGTCGGCAATCGAGATGAGCCACGGGGACTTCTGGCTGGCGCCACGGAATGCCGGCACCGGCAGCTGGTGCATCGCCGCGCGACTCTTGGCGGCCGAGGGCGCGAGACCGAAGTATTTCTCGGACACGCGATCCAGTTCCACCTGGCCGGCGCCGAACTCGGCCATGAGAGCGAAGTAGGTAGAGGTTTTCATGCAATCGTGCCCCCAGAGGTGTCGCCTGTGTGTTGGGTCATTGCCGCCAGGAACGGAGCATGAAGCTGCCGCGGCCTCCTGACCAGGTGCGTGTATCTGCGTAAGACACCCCAGCTTTCATGCAGGGTATGCGCGGCGACGTCCGGAATACTCAGGCCGCTCTCGAAAAGCCGAGTCGTCGCCTCGTGACGCAGGTCGTGGAAGCGCAGATCCTCGATGCCGAGCACCTGGCAGGCGCGGGTAAACCGAGACCCGACGGACCTGGCGTTGTAGGGGAAGATGCGGCCCTCGACGCCACGCAGGCGCTGCTCGACAATCTCCCACGCCGGCCGGGTGTACCGGAAGGCGCGATGGTTCCCTTCCTTCGCCGTGGGGTGCTTCGCATCACGCACGATCCCTATTCGCCTCTCCGGATCGTTGTCAGTCCATAGGAGTCGCGTGATTTCTTCCTGCCGGCGCGCGGAGTAGATCGCGAACCACATGATGTGTCGCATCGGGATCTGTGACCGCAGGTCCTGCTGCTCGAAGTAGGCGTCGAGCTGTTGCAGTTCCTCGTAGGTCGGCGTCCGGCGCCGCTCTCGGCTCTTGGCCACCAACCGCAGCTGCCGGCACGCCTCGCGCGCTTCCTCGATCGCCCGCACGTTGGCCGTGAGCCCCCAGGCGGCATTAGCGGCTCGCAGCACCACCCCGAGCCACACGATGTCGTTCAGGACGGTCGCCGCTCCTGCGCCACCAGCGCGGCGCTCACGCACGTGCCGGACCGCACGCGCAGAGGTGAGGGTGAGCGCGTTCTCCTTGGCGATATCCATCTCCTGGAGCGCCTTCAGTGATGTCGCCTTGGTGCGCTGCCATCGGGCCGTGTGCTCGAATTCCTCCACGTAGCGCTTGATGAGCGCGCCGATCGCCACATCCCCCATCTTCGCCACATCGAGCGCACCGGGCTTCGCCAGATCCACCTCACGGGTTTGCGCCCAGCCGATCGCCAGAGCGCGGCGGGGGAATGTGCGAGACTCCTGGTGCACCACCTTTGCGCCGCTGTACAGGCGGATGAACGCGGTGTAGCGGGGTTCGCCTTTGGCGTTGGCGCGGGCTTTGATCTGGGCCATGAAGGCTACTTCGAGATGTCGGTTACGAGGCGCAGGTAGGGTGCCGCTTGCCGGGGCGGCGTCTCTGCAGGCCTGGGGTTCGACTGCAGCTCCATCTCGCAGTTCTTGTGCACCCAGTTGCATTCCGGGAGCAGCCCGAACGTCGAGAACCCGCCAGCGGGCCGGAGCCGGATGTCGTGATGGCAGCCACCGACGCTGGGAAGATCGGATCGGAGATCATCGATGCCATCTTAGAGAATGACTCGGTCAAGGTTGCTGAGGCCGTCCGAAAGGCGCAGCTGTCAGTCGCATCGGTGACGCGTGCTGCACCACGCGTTGGGCGACGGCGCCTGGTGCTGGTGGTCGCGGCTACCGTAGCTGCACTGATGCTGTTATTCCCGCCGTTTCACGTGGTCGTGCAAGCAGGGTCTGGCAATTTCGGTTACGCATGGCTGTTCACCCCACCGCGCTCGATGGGCCGGGTCGTGGCCACGGTCGATGTGTTCACACTGCTCCTGGAATATGTCGGGCTGCTGGTCGTGACGGCGCTGCTCTATCTCGCCCTCTCTCCTGAGCGCCGCACGCAGGCTGTTGGTGTTCCGCCGGTCACCTAGCAAGCCCTGACAATGCATTTAGCCATGGGCGGATCCAGGATCCGTCATTTGTACGATCGAACAACAGCAATGGCGCTGATTCGACCTGAGCCCAATTTCTATCCGCCATCCGCAGTAACTCAACAGCACGATTGGGACGGCCCGCAACTTCTTTCTCGACCTTCGCGAACCACCACAGGTACTGCCGCCAAGACAATGCGCGCCACGGTTCCCGCGGCGTTGCCGCAAGGGCGGCAAGGATCTGCCGCGAGAATGGATTGCTGTCATTCGAAAGCAACGCCGGAGCCCGGGTGTGTAGTAGAAGAACGTCGTTTTCGCGCAGCCACGTAACCAGAGACTCTTCAGTCCAATATTCGACAACGCGTCCCTCCGTCTCCACTTCTTGCCAACGTTCTGGGCCAAATCGGCGCAGGTTGAAGAATTTGCCAGTGGCTACCGCGGTGGCTCCGGAATACTTCCAAAGCATCACGTCCAGTCCGCAATATCCAACGAGGACGCGGGTGCCAGCACGCTCGAGGGCACGGACGAGCGACATTGCGCCAACAAGCGCTTCGGTGTCTGTCCACTGCTGTCTTGCAGTCAATTCGTCGTAAAAGATCAGGTAAGTGCGCCCGATAGAGGTGCGAGTCAGGATGCTGGCGATCCTGTCGGCCGCACCCGGCGACGCGAGATCCCGAAAACTCACGACAGCGGTTAGGAGGACTGAAAGCGGTGTGCCGTGAGCGGCGCTTGCCAATTGCTCTGCACACGCGATCGTTGCTTCGTAGTAGGCAATATCGTAAGTCCTTGGAAGGATCGCCGGCGAGCATACTGAATTGACGCCGAGCTGTGTGCCAATGCGGACTAGTTGCGTACAGCGGTCTGCCCACCAGGTTGAATTGCCTAAATCCGCCGTGTCGCAGGCCGCATTGAAATAAGGCCACTCGGCGAGCTGGCCCCTACCGCTTTGGGGAATGTAGAACTGCGGATCGAGCACGACATCCAACAAGGAGCGGTTATCGACGGCATTTAGCTTTGCTGCGGTTTGATCCGGACCATTGTTGACCGGACTGAGGATTACCCCTTGGAACTCGTTCAAGTGTTCAGCTGGAA
>DATAVA010000056.1:0-9187 GCA_036267975.1 Steroidobacteraceae bacterium
GGCTTCGCCCATCGGGCCACGTCTTTGAAGCAAACAAGATTGCGCGGCAAATACCACCAGACAGGGTGGTAGATCTCGGTACGGAAAGTCCTACACGCCGGTAAACCGCGTCCTGATGCATTATACGGACCCATGGATGGCCCGATGCAGAGCGACAAGGACCCGGTGGACGCCAATGCCGGCCTGGTGCGTCAGCAGCTCGCGCTGACGCGTGCCACGTTCGCAGGGCCGGTCGGCAAAACCATCGTGGCGCTGATGACGGCTGCATTTGTCGTCATTGCCGGCACGGCGTACGTCCAGATTCGCATGAACATCTGGAACAAGCCCTTCTACGACGCCCTGACGCGCCGCGACCTGCACGACTTCGTGGTGCAGCTGGGCGTGTTTTTCGTGCTTGCCGCATGGCTGACCGTGCTGAATGTGGTGCAGCGCTGGGTTGGCGAAATGCTGAAGCTGAGAATGCGCGAG
Source organism: Steroidobacteraceae bacterium (assembly GCA_036267975.1). GTDB lineage: Bacteria > Pseudomonadota > Gammaproteobacteria > Steroidobacterales > Steroidobacteraceae > DAIDKA01. The sequence goes on from DATAVA010000056.1 coordinate 469, forward strand.
GCACTCGCCAAGGATCTGCTCGAGCACTGGATGCAGCCGCGGCGCGCCTTCTGGCTGGCCAACGCCGGGGCCATGGGCGAGAACCCCGATCAGCGCATGCACGAGGACGCGCGCCATCTTTGCGAGCTGACTGCCGACTTAGGGATGGCCCTGCTGCAGTCGACCATCCTGCTGATCTCCTTTTCAGGCGTGCTGTGGGTACTCTCCAGTGCCTTCGTGTTCCGGATTGGCGAACACGATTACGCCGTACCCGGCTTCATGCTCTGGGCCGCGATCATCTACGCCTTGACCGGCTCACTGCTCACTTACTGGGTCGGCCGCTCGCTGATCGCGCGCAACGCCTTCCGCTATGCGCGCGAGGCCGATTTCAGGGTCGCCATGGTGCGAGTCAATGAGCACCTGGATGACATCACGCTGGCCGCCGGAGAAGCGGATGAACTGGGTCGGATCGAGACCCATCTCACCAACGTCCTCGCAGCCACGCGCAAGATCGTCTCGGGCCTCACCAACATCACCTGGGTATCCGCAGGCTTTGGCTGGGTAACGAACGTCGTGCCGATCCTGGTCGCGGCGCCCCTGTATTTCACCGGCAAGATTTCCTTCGGTGGCCTGATGATGGCCGCCGCGGCCTTTACGCAGGCGCAGTCGTCACTGCGCTGGTTCGTCGACAATTTCAGCACTATCGCGGACTGGCGCGCCACGTTACTGCGCGTGGCAAGTTTTCGCGACGCGCTCATCAAGCCGGCCATTCAGCAGCTTTACACCTCGAAAATCCAGTACGCGTACGGCGACCCGGGCATCGTCAGCATCGATAACCTGATCATCGAATCCAGCGCCGGGCAGGACGGCATCCAGGAACCACACGTGGTCGTGCATGCCGGCGAGCGTGTGATCATCGCCAGTGCTCCTGGCACGAACCGCACGCAGCTGTTCCGCGCGCTCGCGGGGCTGTGGCCCTGGGGCCAGGGTCAGGTAACCCGGCCGCGAGACGAACCGGTGCTGTTCCTGCCGCGTGGTTCACCGTACCTGCCGCGCGGCACGCTGCGTGAGGTATTGGCCTATCCGACCAAGGTTACGGATTTCAAGGCAGACGCGTTTGAACAGGCGCTGCGTCGCCTGAAACTCAAACGCCTGGTGCCGATGCTGGATGAAGTACACCGCTGGGATCGGGAACTCGGACAGGAAGAACAGACCGCGGTCGCCCTCGCCCGGGTCGTCGTGCACGTGCCGAACTGGGTGCTGATGGACGGCACGCTTTCATCCATGCCGGATGAACTCCTGGAGCGAGTAACGGAGGCCTTCGAAAATGAACTTCGCTATACCGGCGTGGTGCATATCGGGCCGGTGTCAGCCGCCGTGGATCCGCTGTTCCGCCGCGTCGTGCATCTGGTGAAGCTGACGGGTTTCGTGCCCGCGCAGACCGCCGAAGTCAAAGCGCTCACGCCGGAGGCCCCGGATGCGCATTGAACCGCACGCTCCGCGCGGCATACGCCGCTGGCTGCACGGGTTGCTCGCCTGCATGGCGCTGCTGCTGTGGCTGAATGGCGCCGAGGCGCAGGAGCTGGATTTTCATGCGCCAGCCAGCACCGGTGATCCGGGCCTCGCGGCCGCAATGCGCGATCTGGCCGTCAGGGTGCTGCCCGTTTACCAGGATCCCGATGGCAACCGGTACCTCAACAATCTTTCGGCGCTGCAACTGGTCGCCGGCAGCGTCGATTCCGCCTGGAACACGCGCCAGTCGCTGTTCGATCGTCGCCGCGCCCAGGATGCCGGCAAACCGATCCGCCAGGCCGTTATATTCGACCTGTATCTGCGTGCGCGACAACTGGCGCTGTCACAGCCGTTTGCAGCGGCCTATGCAAAGGCCTACCAGCAGGTCGTACCGCCGCTGTCGGACCTCGACGCCTTTACCCTCAATAGCTGGCTCGCCCGCCCCGTTTATCAGTTCCGGGATGCCCTGCAGCGCGCGCTCGACCAGTCGCGCCAGCAGCCGCGCATCAGCACCGAACGCGCCATCGACCTGATCTGGACCTATTTGAACTTTGATTCATATCGCACCTTCTCGACCCTCGCGACCGGCCTGATCCGCAGCGACGACCAGCGTCGCTATGTAATGGACGACAAGGTGACCATCATGACTCCGGACGGTGCGCGACTCGCCGCGCGCCTCATCCGGCCACGTGGCGGTCCGCCAACCTTGCCGACGCTGCTGGAATTCACGCTGGGCGATGACCCCAACAGCGACCTGCGTGAGACTGCGGCGCACGGCTACGTCGCCATCATGGCGTACGTACGCAGTCCCGCACCCAGCGAGGTGCTGGTGTTCGAGCACGATGGCGCCGATGCGACGGCGGTCATCGACTGGATCACTCATCAGGCCTGGAGCGATGGGCGCGTCGGCATGTTCGGCATGCGCTACAGCGGTTTCGCCGCCTGGGCGGCGTTGCGCGAGCTGCCGCCGGCATTGCAAGCCGTCGCGACCGCCGATGCGACCGCGCCGGGCGTCGACTTTCCGATGGACAGCGGCATCTTCAAATCGCAGGCCTATCGCTGGATCCAGGATGCGACCAACTCCGAAGTACCCGACTACGCGAGCGACAGCGAGGAGGCCTCCTGGCACCAGCTCGAAAAGCGCTGGTACACCAGCGGTGCACCGTTTCGGGAGCTGGACCATCTTGCCGGGCGTCCGAGTCCTGTTTTCCAACGCTGGCTGAGCCATCCCAGCTACGACTATTACTGGCGCGGCATGGTGCCCTTCGGGACACAATTTGCGCGCGTGAAGATTCCGGTGCTGAGCATCACGGGGTACTACGCATCGGGCGAGCTCGGCTCGATCTATTACTTCGACCAGCAATTGAAGGCCAACCCGAAGGCGAACCACACCCTGATCATCGGACCCTGGACCGACGGCAGCATCGACAACGGCCCGATGCCGGAGGTGCGCGGAGTGCCCGTGGACCCGGTAGCACAGATGGATCTGGATGACCTGCGCTATCAGTGGTTCGACCAGATTTTCCGCCGCGCACCCTGGCCGGCCTTCGTCAAGGGACGGGTCAATGTCCAGCTCGCGGGTGCCAACGACTGGCTGCACGCCGCGACGCTCGATTCCTTGGCCAATGGGAGCCTGCGCTATTTCCTCGATTCCGAAAGCTCACAGCCAGCCGCGCCGAAAATCGCCGGCAAGCGCGTGGCAGCGAACGGAGGCCGCTACCGGTTACTGCCCCACCGCAGCAGCCGCAAACAGCCGGTGACACAGCTGGTGAATCTGGCGGACCGCACGGATGCCGACCTGACGCCATCGGCCAGTCTGGTGACGAAGGCGCTCAGTGAACACGACACGCTGATTCTGGTCAGCGATCCCCTGAGCCACGCGACGGATCTCGTGGGCATGCCGAAGCTGCACCTGGACTTTACGCCGAACAAGTTCGACGTTGACCTGTACGTCACCCTCTACGAACAGCTGGCGAATGGGGACTACGTGCAGCTGTTCGATCCGCCGTTTGAATTCCGGGCAAGCTATGCACGGGATCTGTCCCACCGGCACCTGTTGCGGGCAGGCGAGGAGCAGCAACTGGATGTCACGGTGCACCGCGTGCTCGGCCGGCGAATCCAGGCGGGCAGCCGGATCGTGATCGCGCTGGGCGTCGTCAAGCGCCCCGACCGGCAGATCAATTACGGCACCGGTGGCGATGTCAGCGCCGAATCGATCGCGGATGCACGGATCCCCGTGCGGATCCGTTGGGGCAGCGGGACATATTTCGACCTCCCGGTGCATCACTGACGCGACTTTCATGCCGAAAATGCCCGCATGAGCGTACAATCCCGCCCCCCTTGGCCCCGAGCACCCTCCCACAGTGACCGATGACCCTAAATTGACCAGCTTCAGTGAGCTGGGACTTCCTGATTTCCTGCTCGAGGCGTTGGCCGCGGTGGGCTACGAGACTCCCTCGCCCATTCAAGGCGAGACCATTCCGCGCATGCTCAAGGGCGAAGACGTGCTCGGCCAGGCCCAGACCGGAACCGGCAAGACGGCGGCCTTCGCGCTGCCGGTGCTGGCCCGCATCGATGTCTCACAGAACACTCCACAGGCCCTGGTGATGGTGCCGACACGCGAGCTTGCCATCCAGGTCGCGGAGGCTTTCCAGAAATACGCGGTGCGTATGCCAGGCTTTCATGTGCTGCCGATCTACGGCGGCCAAAGCTACACGCCGCAGTTGAAGGGCCTGAAGCGCGGCGCGCAGGTCATCGTGGCCACACCGGGCCGCGTCATGGATCACATGAAGCGCGGCACGCTGGACCTTTCGACCCTGCGGTTCGTCGTGCTCGATGAAGGCGACGAAATGCTGCAGATGGGCTTCGTCGATGACATCGAGTGGATCCTGACCCAGACCCCACCGGGTCGGCAGATTGCGTTGTTTTCGGCCACCATGCCGCATGCGATCCGGCGCATTGCCGGCAAGCACATGCGCAACCCGGTCGAGATCACGATCCGGCAGCAGACCAGCACCGCACCGCTCATCCGCCAGCGCTACTGGCTGGTCAGCGGCCTGCACAAGCTCGACGCGCTGACGCGCATGCTCGAGGCGGAGCGCTTCGATGCCATGCTCGTGTTCGTACGTACCAAGCTTGAAACCACCGATCTTGCCGAGAAACTGTGCGCCCGCGGCTTCAATGCCGCCGAGCTGAACGGCGATATCCCCCAGGCACAACGCGAACGCACGATTGCACGCCTGAAGAACCGTCAGCTGGATATCGTGGTTGCCACCGACGTAGCCGCCCGCGGCATCGATGTCGAACGCATCTCGCATGTCGTCAACTACGACATTCCGTATGACTCGGAGACCTACACGCATCGCATCGGTCGAACCGGTCGCGCGGGTCGCAACGGCGATGCGATCCTGTTCGTGGCGCCGCGCGAGCGCAACATGCTGCGCATCATCGAGCGCCATACGCGCCAGCCGATCGAGGCGATGAACCTGCCGACGATCAAGGACGTCAACGATCAGCGCATCGCCCGCTTCAAGGAGCGCATCGCGACCGCGCTGCAAAATGGCGAAGCGAAGGCCTTCCAGCCGCTGCTCGAACAGTTCGAGTCCGAACAGAATGTGCCGGCAATCGAGATCGCCGCGGCATTGGCGAGTCTGATGCAGGGCTCCACGCCGTTCCTGCTCGAAAATCGCCCCGAACCGGCTCACAGCGGAACCGGCACGGCCGGCGAGCGCGGCAACCGGGACTTCGCGCCCCGCGAACGCTCCGAGCGTCCGGAGCGCTTCGCGCGCGACGAACGCCCCGAACGCGGCGCGCGCTTCGAACGTGATCGCGAGCCCGCGGCCCGTGGCCGGCGCGAGCCCGCCCCGCCGCTTGAAACCTTCCGCATTGAAGTAGGCAATGTGCACGGCGCACTACCCGGCAATATCGTCGGCGCGATCGCCAACGAGGCGGGGGTCGATGGTCGACATATCGGCCATATCGACATCCGGGAGGACCACAGTTTTGTGGACTTGCCGGTTGGCATGCCCGATGACATCTTCCAGGAATTGCAGCTCGTGCAGATTCGCGGCAACCCGCTGCGCATCAGTCGCGCGGCGAAACCGCCGCGCGAAGGCGGATCACCTATCCGGGCGCCGCGCGAGGATCATGCCCCCAGCGGCGGCGGGCGGCCCTTTCCGCCCGCGCGCAAAGCGGGGGGCTTCAAGCCGGGCGGCCCGCGCAAGCCGCACCGCAAGACGCCGAAATTCTAAGGGTCGAAGCGGCCCACGATGGCGCCGATCCCCAGGGTCAGCGCCATTGCCAGCACACCCAGCACCATCACCCGCATGACGCCCACAATGACGCGTGCGCCACCCACTTGCGCGGCGATGGCACCCAGCAGCGCCAGGGCCGCCAGTGACAGCAAGCCGATTGCAGCGATCATGAAGCCCATGGGCGCCAGTACCGCCACCAAAACCGGCAGCCCTGCCCCGCAGGCAAATGAGATCGCCGAAGCCAGCGCTGCCTGCATCGGTCGCGCCCGACCCCGATCTGAGATCCCCAGTTCATCCAGCGCATGTGCCGCCAACGCATCCTTGGCCGCAAGCTGCGTGGCGACCTGTTCGGCCAGCGGCGCGCTCAGCCCACGCGCCACATAGATAGCCGCCAGTTCGGCGTGTTCGCCGGCGGCGTCGGTCGCCAGTTCGTGCCGCTCCTTGCGCAGGTCGGCCGCTTCCGAGTCCGCCTGCGAGCTCACCGAAACGTATTCTCCGGCAGCCATCGAGGCGGCGCCGGCCACCAACCCCGCTATGCCGGCCACGACCAGTGAGTCACGGGTGGCGTGCGCGGCTGCAACACCCAGCAGCAGACTGGCCGTCGACAGAATCCCGTCATTGGCCCCAAGCACTGCGGCCCGCAGCCAGCTCAGGCGTCCGGTGCGGTGCCGCTCCCTTCTATGTGAATGCATAAGCTCTAAGTATAGCTATGGCCTGCCCCCTCAGTGCTCAAGCCACGAACCATGCCGATTTGAAACCGATTTGGCGCGAAATCCCGCAGCAAAACTATGCATTGCAAGTTGGCAGGCACCGTGCGTACAATGCGCGCCCTCCTGGTGCGGGGTGGAGCAGTCTGGCAGCTCGTCGGGCTCATAACCCGAAGGTCGCAGGTTCAAATCCTGCCCCCGCTACCAATAAATCCCTGAGTTCTCATGGCTTTATAAAACGGGCGGCGGACTTCACTGCCCGCATTGCACACTTTACCTCTGCTTTACTCCTTCTGTGCTTTGCCGCTATTGGTTTGCACGGTGCTGCGGCAGGTGCAGCGATGCAAAGTAGAAACAACCCTTCCAGACTTTCTTTTAGACTCTAAAGCCCGGTGCTACTCAAAATTGGGGGTACGTCGGCACCACGAGCAAAGATGCTCACCTTCTTCAACCGCTTCTGTGTCCCCAGAGTTGCCGCTGTGGTGGCAATCGCCTGCGCCTCGACCGTCGGAGGCGCTCAGCAAGCTGCATCGAGCGTCAATCTGGCGGCCGCGCTAAAGAAATAAAATATCAGCTGCAGGAGTCCCGCCGGCCGGTTCGCGACCTCGTGCCGGGCTGGCTGCAGGAGGCAATGCGGGAAGCCGTGAAGATCATAGGCGTACGCAACGAGGCCGAGGCTGCCTCCCTGTTTTCCGATGCGGATGCGCTAATACAGCTCGGCTGCCGGCCGGACACCCTCGCAAAGGCGCCCAGAGTCAAAAGGGTGCTTCCGGATCGCTTTTCGCAGCAGCGCCTAGTCGAGATCGTCGAACGCACGACGGATGTCGAATTCGACACGCCAGTCGTACTTCCAGCATCGTTCACGGGTCACAGCGATCGCCTCCACGGCGGACTTCTTCGGTCGATATCCGTACGAGTCCGGATGAAAGAGCCCTTCGAGCTCGCCATCGATCCTCGCCTTCACGAGCTGCTGAGCGATCCGATCAGCGACAGTGGGTACTCCTAAGATTCTCACTTCTCCGCTCTTCTTCGGTAGCTCAACTTGCTTCACCGGTGACGGGCAGTAGCTCCAAGCACAACTCCGTCCTATCCGCAAAACGGCCACGAATGTCGAGCATGCTTTCCCAAAACCCGGTCGGCCCAGTCCCAGGGATCTTGCACTCACGCCGGGTATTGCGTTGCCCAACACCGGTTTCGAAGCGTCTGACTATGGACCGGCAGAGGGCGTTGGTGCACTTGAGGCGGGCGAAGTCGGTCTTGGAACTGCCGCTGGCGGAAACGCGACAGGCATTGGCCAATTCATATCGTAGGGCGGCCAATTAGGCGCAGGTGCCGCTTGAGGCAGGTAGTGCATAGCCGCATAGATCCCTATGATCTTCCCGTGGTCGATCTGAAACCATTCGTTGAGCAAGTTTCTCATCGTCGTGGAGCCTGGTGCCCGCATAAAAAGCGTCATTCCCAGAACGAACCCGGCTTCTTCATCAACGACTGGGAAACGGCGAGCGGGCGTTCCGGCCTGAACTAGTCGTTCAAACTGTTGGGTGCAGCCGCGCGGCACAGTGAATTTACCTGGCTGCCCCGGCACGGGCACCCGCCTTCCTGCTGTGGTGATTCCATTTTCCAGTCGAATACAATCCGCGGTCGCCATGGGGACGGAAGTATCGTGAGTCTCGATTCCATCGAAGTAGCTGTTTGCAGCCGCGACCATCACGCCACGGGGAGTGCGCGCTTCCTTGGCAACTGGTACATCGGGAGGCATCATGGCTTCGAGATTATTGGGGTCTTGTCTGAAGTCATCCGGCACGTTCCTGCTGATCACCCACTCTGCTTCTGTGATCTCGCCGCTGTCAATTTTGAGGCGCAGACTCACGATGTCAGTATTGTTGCCTTCCTCCATCTCTCCAAAATAACCTGCTGATTGGTCGACCGGATCCAAGAAGCGCCTCTGAACCTTACCAAACCCGGTAAAGGTCTTCCAGGCGCCGTTGCCGGCATGCACCACGATAGCGTTCTCCGTCTCCCTGAACCCTGCCCACAACGGAACGGCAGACGGGTCATGCATGATCATCGCATTCAGGTATTCATCCAGATAATTCTTGAGGCAGGCTCGATCACACGGTTTTGTAGCCGCAAACACGGGAGCGCATCCAAAGAGGGCAATCAACGCACAAACCAAGGTGCTGCTGAATCGTGAGGCCATGTAGAAAATCCTCCTTATCCGATCGTTGTCCAAAAAAAGTCGACGCTGCTCTCATCCCTTTTTTGGGA